>RDYN01000155.1 GCA_004293365.1 Oscillatoriales cyanobacterium
GCACACTCGAACGTTCCAACGCCAAGCTCAAACTATGCTTTATTCGGCTGATGCTCAAGCGACTAGCCGCCTAAAAAGATCTCAAATGGGTTCTATACCGAGTCTTACGAGCAAAGGGAGAGTTGGGATCTGGGAAACCAGAGAAGAAATAAGGTGTTCCCTGAATTGAGAGTCAAAATAGGGGTGATTTTCACTTGAATCTTCACCCTTTCTCGCAGCTATATGGGTCGTCAGGATACTGGTAGAGGTAAAGCTTTTTGATTTATCCTAAATCACTCCAATTCATTCAGAAGATTTTTAAAAATTTCTACTACAGAGGAGTTAAACTCCATGTCACGGCAGTTTCTACCAGCAAATCTGTGGGTTAAAGTTTCAAATTCATAATCTGACATTTTTGATAAAACTTTATCTAAGTCTATCGATTTTCCTAAAATTTTACCCAGATTAGTGAAGAAATCTAGAAAAGCTTCTCGATATTTCTCGACAATCTTCTCATCAACTGCTACACTTACTTGATTTACTTCCTCAATCTTTTTTATGAGCTTGGCTGTAAGGGCATCTCTGGGATAGTTAATGTTCGTAAGGAATGAAAGTTCGTTGCCGAAAACCTGATCAATCCTAGTTTGGGAGGCAAAATCTTGAATTTCAATAATAGGCAGAGAGAATTCTTGTGAATTTATTTCTGCTAAAATTGCACGAGGAGGCTTTCCAGAACCATGTGTGTCTTCAAAAACATAGAGAATCCTATCTGGACCTGAATAGTCTTTGGCTATTACAACTGCTCTTTTAACACGATTAAGAATTGTCACAACTCCAATCACCATTCTCAAATAGGAACACCAGTAAATTTCTACCGAATTGTGATGAACTCCTAATAAGCTCACAGGTTGATCAGCTAAAGAAAAATGCTGTTCCGCTTCAACTGCAAATAGCTGCCAATCACCCCGATCATAGCGGGCAAATTCGCGAACTTGCTTAGTTTGCTCATGGCAAACCAAATCAGGGATGAAAAAGGCTAAACACTTCAATATTGTGTGTGTGGCTGAACGGTACTGTTCTTGAAGATTAAGATTCGCTGAAGCCTTCTGTGGTTGTGCGTCTTCCGATCGAAACTTTGCTTGCCTAATTATCTCGTCTTGCTCTTCTTGGCTCAAAGCTCTTCCTAAATATGACTCCGCATCACCTTTTAACCAGCGTTTGGCTTCTCCCCGCGAATTAAAGGAAATTTTAAACTTGATTTGTCCATCAGTTTGAGTCTCTTTCTCAACCAACGGCTCCTTCAGTCTTAGTTTTGCCCCTGCCTCAAGGAAATACGGCCCTTCTAATTCGATGGTAGGTATTGACTTGCGACGCTTGCCTTTAAATGACCAAGCATTCATGATCGCACTTGTGTAGATTAAAAATGCTCGATCAACTCTTTCTGAAAAACTTTGGTTGCACTCATTACAAATTAGTTGTCCTGTTTGATGGGAACCCGCCAAAGAAGCATTAAATATGTGTTCTTGGTTTGATGCCGGAAGTGAATTGGAGCAATAAAAGCATAATTTTAACTCCGAGGCTCTTCCAGGCAACTCTTTAAAGCAATTCATAGAGATAAAACAGGATTTTGAAAAAGTGTACTACAAAAATTATAACTTATTTTTCGATGGTGGTCAGAAATGAGACTGATGCTCATAGAAAACTTTCTAGAAGTCGTCGAGAGGCCCATCAAAATCATCAGAGAGCCAGATTTTATCTTTCCAAATTCCAAGTCCGCCTCGCTTTGTCTGCTTTTCTTGACTTAAGTTTTTAGCCTGCTTTTCAATCAAAAACTCAATGTAATGAAGCACTTCTGTCTGAAGAGACTCAGGGAGTTCTTCTAGTTTTTCTAAAATGACTGGCTGTATCATTCTTTTTACTTGCGATCGCACCATCTACTCCATTAAAACACCAAAACCCAATGTCAGCAACAGAATAGCCCATTATCTAGCCCGATCGCCCAAAATCGCACTCACACCATAATCATTCTGCAACTTGCCGAAAATTACCCGATCGACTATCGTTCCTAATAGCAGGACTAACAAAGAAAACATGAAAGCAATATTGCCACCTTGGATAGTTTTAGACTCCCTATTGCACAACTGGCTACTCGAAGATATCGGTAGGGGCGATCGCACGACATCGGCCTTATTCCCCGCAGCCAGCATCCAGGGTACTGCTAAATGGATAGTCAAAGAAGCTGGAGTCATTGCCGGATTGCCGATCGCACATCGCACTTTTAAACTTTTAGACAGCCACCTCAGCTTCATCCCGCAAGTACCGGAAGGGAAACTGTGCGAAAAAGGAGAAGTAATTGCCGAGATTTCTGGCAATTTCGACGCGCTGCTAACGGGAGAAAGAGTAGCATTAAACTTGGCAATGCGTTTGAGCGGAATTGCTACTTTAACTCGCAAATATGTTGACAAAATTGCCGATTTACCAGTGCAATTAGTCGATACCCGCAAGACGACTCCCGGATTGAGATTGTTGGAAAAATACGCGACTCAAGTCGGCGGTGCTTGCAATCATCGCATGGGATTAGATGATGCGGTGATGATTAAAGACAATCATATCGCGGCGGCTGGGGGAATTGCAGAGGCGATCGCCCAAATCCGCAATTCGATTCCCTATCCGCTGACAATCGAAGTGGAAACCGAATCTCTGGCTGAAGTAGAAACGGCATTGCAGCACAAAGCTGATATTATTATGTTGGATAATATGTCTTGCGATCTAATGCGGCAGGCTGTGGCAATAATTCGAGAAAAGAGCGATCGCGTAAAAATTGAAGCTTCCGGGAATGTTACTTTAGAAACTATTAGAAGTGTGGCGGAAACGGGAGTAGATTATATTTCTACGAGTGCTCCGATTACGCGATCGACTTGGCTCGATTTGAGCATGAAAATTAAGAGTCATTAGTCATTGGTCATTGGTCATTAGCGATAAAAAATATGGCTAATGCTAAATCCTCCTTGAATAGCCCATTTATTCTTTGGTTCCCCTCTGCTTGGACGAAAGTTTGACTCTTGAGCGATTTCAAGATCCGAATAATCCAAGAGGCATCTTATCTCTTAGCTAATGACTAATGACTGATGACTAATGACTCTTAACTATTACTTCGAGATAAAATGCACCCAAAAATTCCCATCAGCCATACAGACGCTGCGGATTAAGCGATAGGAATAGTGCAAGTAAGAACCGCTGACAGTTGTGTCATAACCCGTGGGGAACCATTCGCCATAGGGATCGTGAACGAAGAATCCTTCGCTGTCGTAGCCGGCAGCAACTATAATGTGACCGAAAGACGTGAAGTATCCGTGGATGACAGCGGGATTTCCGCTGGCGAGCCAATCTTGAACGTCATCAATGGTTGCATTCTCGGTAAAGTAATCTTGAGCTCCGTAATCTCTAACAATCTTTGCTAAATCCCTGGGTTCCCACCGACTGTAACCTTTGTCGATCGCATATTGGTAGAGTTCGTCTTCATATTGTCCGGTTTTTGTGCGCCGCGGCACTCTCAAAAAGTCCAGACACATCGCGATGGAAGTGACATTGCAAGAACCTGTAGGATTGTACAAGTTATCCATTTGCGATCGGTAAGGAATGCCAAGTCTGACAGTCGGCGGATTCGGTTTGGGATAAAGCAAAACGCCGTCTAGAGTAACTTGAGCGTGGGGGCCGTAAACATACCAAATCCCTGAACCTTTGAAAGACTCGTTGCGGAGAGCAACTCTAATGTGACCGCGAATCGGAGCAAAAGCTAGGAGTTCAAACTGTTTTCCGGCTGGGATTACTTGTTTTTCCGATTCCTGAAGTTGAGAAGACGCCAGCGGTTTTGATTTAAAAATGGTGTCTTTGAGGATTTTCAGGATCGGGCGAGGTGTGGGAATGTCCCCCGGTTTGGCTTCGATTAGCTTTTTGGCTGTGATTGCTCCCAAAAAACCCGGTTCACCGCACTTCATGAGGGTTTGAAATCGGTGGAGGGCTGCTGTAGAGAGGGGGCCAAAGATGCCGTCTACTGGAGGTTTCAGTAAACCTAGGTCAATGAGGCGGCTTTGAATTTGGCGGCTGAGTTCTCCGTCAGCCGCGATCGCCTTAGCATCGTACCTAATTTTTGAGTTTAGAAAGTTTTGTAATTTCATCCTTGCCTACCCAGATCGACGAGTCCAAGTTTATACTCTCAGAAAATTACGGCAATTTTACCGATCGTCCGTACCTTAAAGGCTTTGTATTCATGATTCGATACAAACCTTTAAGGCTGCGAGCGATCGAACTTGATATCCTGTCCGATCGATCGCTGCGGAGATTGGTTCGTAGTAAGGACTTTAGTCCGCAACTTAAGAGCGGACTAAAGTCCGTACTACGAACCTTTTTTTGTTACGATCGTAGATGGGACATGATATGACACAGTATTCTCAAATCACAGAAGGTGATGATTTACCTTCTTTGCGATCCCTAGCTTGACAAGCAAACGATTGCGCCTGGGAAGGAAGCAGTGTATTTTATGCTTCGTCGGGGCGAATTACCACCACACCCATCGCGTCGGGAGACAGATATTTGACGGCGGCTTCCCGAAGATCCTCCGCAGTCTGAGCTTGGATGCAGGCGGCATAGTTGAGGGCGGGAGCGATATCTCCTACCATCGACTGATAGTAACCGTACAAACTTGCTCGATCGCTGGGAGTTTCGTTACCGAAGATAAACCTATTTGCTACTTGGGTGCGGATGCGGGAAATTTCGGCATCTGTCACCAGTTCGGTTTGTAGGGTGCGGATGTGTCCGACGATGGCTGCTTCCACTTCTTTTATATTTTCTGTCGCTAGTTGAGCGGAAATCGAGAATACACCGCCCAGCCGCTGAGTCATGTTGCTGACCGAAATTGACGAGACTAGGCCTCTGTCTTCGCGCAAATCCTTAACTAAGCGAGTTGTGCGGCCGTGACCCAATACTGTCGCCAAAACGTCGAGGGCATAGGTTTCCGACATTTCCACGAAACCGGGCACCCGCCACATCACGATCAGTCGGGCTTGCTGGAGGGCTGAGTCTACAAATTCGCGGCGGACTGTTTCGGTAAATGGCGATTCTTGGCCGTAGTTGAGAATTTCGGATTCTGGGTCAAATTTGCTCACAGCGGGCAGATTTATGGTGCTGTTTTGTGCTGTGCTTTTTGCCGCAAAACTTTCTGCGACAATTTCTATGAGTCGATCGACCGGCAAATTACCTACTGCGACTGCTGTCATCGCCCCTGGCTGGTATCTGCTGCTGTGGAAATCCCGCATTTGCTGGGCGGTAAGATTTTCGATGACGGAAGTCGGGCCGAGTACGGGTCGCTTGTAGGGCAGAACTTCAAAGGCTAATTGCATCGATCGCTGATAGGTGCGGCGGCGCGGATTGTCTTCGGATCGTCTAATTTCTTCCAATACTACCAGCCGTTCGCGATCGAAGGCGTCGTCGGGAATGCTGGCGTTGAGCAAGACATCGACTTGCAGGGGAGCTAGTTCGGCAAAATCTTTAGGAGCTGTAGTGATGTAATAGTTCGTGTAATCTTGGCTGGTGGCTGCATTGGTGACAGCGCCGCGCTGTTCGATCGCCCGCTCAAATTCTCCGCTGGGAATGCTGGGAGTTCCCTTAAAAATCATATGTTCTAAAAAGTGCGCCATACCGTTGATTTCGTCGGATTCGACGGCTGAGCCTAAATTCATCCACACGCTGAGGTTCACCGCATCAACCGGCAAGTGTTCGGCGATAACCGTGAGGCCGTTGGGGAAATGGCGCACTGTTGGGGCGTTCAGGGGCGATCGGGAGGAGGCTTTGAGTAGGGTTGATGTCATGCGCTTTTAAAATTATCTTCTTCTCTATATCTTAAAGGGTCTTTTACGAAGGGATAGGACATTTGGCATCTACCATTCGCTATAAAAACTGAGATCGTTCTGGTTTTTCACTGTTGGACGCACCAAATGGCTAAAAACCCGGTTTCTTCCTAGATTCCTCGTTACCAAACCGAATATTCTGCGAGAAACCGGGTTTTTTCCTCATTCCCAGGCGCAAGTCCTGATGGCTAAAAACCCGGTTTCTTCCTAGATTCCTCGTTACCAAACCGAATATTCTGCGAGAAACCGGGTTTTTTCCTCACTCCCAGGCGCAAGTCCTGTTAAGATTTCTGCGATGGCTGCTCCGTCGTCGCCTCGCGCGATCGTTAATTTATTTTAATCATTTGTGCAAAGTCCTCAGTTTTTTGGTGACAGCACTCAATGGAAAATCCCAAATTGCATAAAAATTTAATATTTTCACAGCCTGCTTGGCAGCGATTTGGCCGATCGACCTCTGGGAAAATCGGCTTAATTTTGACTGTAGGCCTGATTATTGTGGCAGTGTTAGCTCCCCTGCTTTCTCCCTACGATGCTGCGGTCGATCGCGATTATTTGGCCAGATTAGTGGCTCCTAGCGCTAAACATTGGTTCGGAACCGACAGTTTGGGGCGAGATTTGTTAGTGCGGGTGTGGCACGGATTGGGGATATCTTTGATTGTCAGCTTGGTTTCTGTGGCTGCGGGTTTAATTGTCGGATCGCTGTTGGGGCTCTTGGCTGGGTATTTTCGGGGGTGGGTTGAAGGTGCGATCGGGATTTTGGCGGATATTTTGCTAGCTTTCCCTTCGATCTTACTGGCGATCGCCATTGTCACCGTCACCGGGCCCAGCCTGCAAAGCGTAATTATCGCCGTCAGCGCCGTGCAAATACCGATTTACATCCGCCTCACTCGCAGCATGGTGCTATCGCTGCGAGAACAACAATTTGTCTTAGCAGTCAAAGCCTTGGGCGCCAGCGACTTGCGGATTATTTTTCGCCACATTTTGCCGGGAAGTCTCGCGCCGTTAGTCGTACAAGCAACTCTTTCCACAGGTACAGCCACGCTAGAAGCTGCCGGTTTAGGTTTTCTCGGTTTGGGCGCCCAGCCGCCAGCCCCAGAGTTGGGGACAATGCTGTCGGATGCTTTCAAAGGCGGATACGCTCTTTCGTCTCCTTGGACTATTTTGTTTCCCGGTTTGCTGATTACCTTGACAGTTCTGGGTTTAAACCTTTTAGGCGACGGCCTGCGAGACGTTTTAGACCTCAGAAGGAATTAAAGGGGAAAGTGGGAGATTGGGATAATTTATACTTTTGACTTCAAAATCTAAAATCTAAAATCCAAAATCTAAAATCTAAAATCAACTTGACTGATGTCACAATGTACGCGAAACTTTACATACAACTGATGTATTGCTCCTACCTATTAATAACTTTTGTTAAGTTGTGACTCAAAACCTATCAATTCGTCAAAATTGATATAGTGGTTTTTTAGTCAGCCAACTCTCAAGAAGCGACTTCAGGAGGCATCGCAGCCGGCTTGCTGGCGTCGGTGTCTGATTTCATCATTCCTATTCAGTCAGCCCGGATTATGGAAACACTAGAATTTGTCATTTATCCAGATGGCCGCGTACAGGAAACAGTCACCGGCATTGTCGGTGCTTCCTGCGCTGAAGTAACCGCTGCAATTGAAGCCCAGCTCGGTGTGGTGCTTCATCAAGAGTCAACATCTGAATATTTTGCGCGAGTGCTGCATCAGTCAGCCGAAGCGACGGCCCAAGTGGCTTTTAGCGATTGGTAATCTTTTTTGTTCAGTCCACTTAAATTTTTTTGGAACCACCATGTCACATTTTAGCCAAATTAAGACCCAGATCCGCAATTTGAATTCTTTGGAAGCTGCTTTAACTGACTTGGGTATCGACTGGAAGTCTGGCCCGACTGAGGTGCGCGGCTATCGCGGCCTCACGAGCACTGCTGAGGTGGCGATCGAGCAAGAAAACGGCTATGACGTAGGTTTTAGCTGGAACGGGACTGAGTATGAATTGGTGGCCGATCTGCAATTTTGGCAGCAAGCTTGGTCTGTCGATCGTTTTCTGAATAAGGTGACTCAGCGTTATGCTTACCATACTGTGGTGAATGAAAGCGCTAAGCAAGGTTTCCAAGTTTCTGAGCAAAAGCAAAATCAAGACGGTTCGATCCGCTTGGTGGTTCAGCGCTGGTGCGCTTAAAAATTTACAGTTTGTTCGTAGTAAGGACTTTAGTCCTTTCCAATGGTTCGTAGTAAGGACTTTAGTCCTTTCCAATGGTTCGTAGTAAGGACTTTAGTCCTTTCCAATGGTTTCAAAGGGTTCGTAGTGAGGACTTTAGTCCTTTCCAATGGTTCGTAGTGAGGACTTTAGTCCTTTCCAATGGTTCGTAGTGAGGACTTTAGTCCTTTCCAATGGTTCGTAGTGAGGACTTTAGTCCTTGCTGGCGATTGGGGAAAGAAAGGACTGAAGTCCTTACTACAAACCGATTTTTGTAATTTGGTCTCATTCAAGTCCGCGCCGGCGGACTTATTTATTATTGGAAGAGGTGTAAATGTCTGAGCTTTCTCCATTCCAAATAGATAGTACCGACGATCGCACTGGTTTAGAACCGGAGTTGGGCGGCGTGTTGCGAGATGCGCCCGATCGCACTGGTTTAGAACCGGAGTTAGGCGGCGTGTTGCGCCAAAAAGGCGTCTATGTTGACGAGATTACCTGCATCGGCTGCAAGCACTGCGCTCATGTTGCTCGCAATACTTTCTACATTGAACCGGATTACGGGCGATCGCGCGTAGTCCGACAAGACGGTGATTCTGAAGAGTTGATTGCAGAGGCGATCGACACTTGTCCGGTAAATTGCATTCACTGGGTTGACTACACCGAGCTCAAGAATCTCGAAGAAGAACGCAAGGATCAGGTAATTCCTGTAGTTGGTTTTCCCGTGGATATGGCTACGGTTCAGGCGGGTGTTCGCCAGCGCCAAAAGGCCAAGGGCGATCGCAAGTTCAAAAGCAGTCATTAAAATCCCCAGGTTTTCACCTCAAGCCCAACAAAAACAGCCCGCCCGGGCTGTTTTTATATACACTGTATAATTAGATTTATTTGAGAGGATGGTGTTCCGCGAGAATTTTCTCAACTCTAGCTTCGTCAATTCGGGCAGTTAAGGTTGTTGCCTCGTTGTTATCGCGAAGGGTTTTTGCTAAAGTGAAAGACGAGCCCACCGAAAAAGTTAAACCCATGCCCATAAAAGCTTTTTGCCAAGGATCGACCTGTAAATAAATGACACCTACAGTAGTTGCGGCAATGGCAACAATAAAAGAAACCCAGCACTGAAGAATCCAAGCATTAGTATCTTTTTGACGTATGATTTGTTTCTGCATAGTGCCTCTAGGTCAAATATATCTTTTGGTGGATTAACTTATACAATAGGAATTGCGATCGGAGGATTCAGGAAGACTAGGGACAGTTTATAGAAGCGCACAGGGCGATCGGGCTTTCAACTAAAAATTAGAACGCTGTAGATAGGTTTGAGCCTCTAGGAAGACTCCTCGCGAGTAGACAGTTTAGAAACTCCACTAAAGAAATCTACTTTTTCCTCAAAATAGCGTAAAGTGTACATTTCGCACCCCGAGCGCCCGGTGTAATACCAATTTTCAAAACTCTTGCAACATTATTCGTAGGGTGCGTCGCCACCGACAATCCCTAAAGAAACAGCCACAATTTCACAGCGACGCACCTTACGCAACCCTTGAATAAACAAGCCGAACAATTGTTCTTACCAGACTTTTTATAAATCATATAGAACCCATTTGAGATCTTTGGGCGATAGCGTAGAATCAAGGCAGAGTAGGTGAATTTGAGTAAATTGAGGTGAGAAATGGGGTATTCAAGTGACT
>RDYN01000156.1 GCA_004293365.1 Oscillatoriales cyanobacterium
AGCCTCAAATGATTGCAGAGCAATTATTTGAGGTTTTGAGAATTCTGAATTCTTTTGAAATTAAATCCGATCGAATATCTGCGGAATGTGGGTTATAAATCACCTGAGAAAAATCTAATTTTTCTAAGTCCTCAGCACGAATCAAAAAGTTGCCTACTCCACCATCACCCCAACAAAATTCATCATCACTAATCATGTGTAAGAGTACAACTTTATGGTCTTGGTATTGCGGAGTATACTCACGAGGGTCAGTTTGCGTAAAGTAGGCGTATCCCCCTATTTTATGGTGAATTTCGTATAAATTAGCATAATACCAATCAAATACTTTGTAATTATCTGCACTCATTACCTCAAAGAATTGTTTAACTTTTTGTTCTTCAAAAATGTTATTAATTTGATAGTCTTCTGGGCAAACCCACTCATTGTCAGGACTAAACTGTAAAGCCAAACATTCTTGAGAATTATTCACATCTTGGTGCTTTAAAGGTGAAGAATAATGTTCATAAATACAATCGATCAAAGGATTATCAAGAGAAGAATTATTTTCGTCAACAAATTGCAACGCACTAAATTTTTGATTGTTTAAAGTTGAATAGCTCTCATTGATATCCAACAAAAAAGCAAAATCTGTTTGACAATGATTTCTGTCAATTTCTAAAAAGTACAATACTTTGAAATCTTTTTGATTGTCCAATTTCTCTAGATCCATTCCATAAGAACCTAGATTGTTGTTACTAATATAAAACTGCAAAATTCCTTGTTTGGGGAAAGGCGCTAAATATGGCACTTGGGCAAAGATTTCTTCAAAATTGAGTTGTGCCAAAAGGTGCATATATTTTCCATCACTATCTTTGGGAAAATCGTAACCTTGCGGCAAGTAAGGCACTCCGCCAAATTTGCTTGACCACAAATCAGTCACCTTGCGTTCGTAAGTGATTTTGATAACAGGCTTTTCTGAACTTTCAATTTCTTGGCGAAAAGGTTCTAATTCAGCAGGAAGCTCAAGGTGGGTTTTCATTTTTTTATACGAATTATAAACCGCATTTATTAGCTAAAATGCACGGTGCGTCAGCTCTTGATTTATCGATTATCCCAAAAATCTCTCGCTGCTGACGCACCCTACTAAAAGCCTTTGATTTTGCCTCGAAGACCGGGATTTGACAGAGATTCTAAGTCTATTTTACAGCTTTGCCGATCGCCCTTGCACGCATAAACAGCCAAAGCCGTCCCCTGACGGTTGCAAACTCGCAGGTTGTAACCGTACTCGCTAGAAGCTGCGCCGAAGCGGTTGACAAACTGATAGCGCTCCATATAATCGAGCAAACTCCACAGTTGGCGGTTGACGATGACGATAACCCATGTGTTGCTGCGATCGACAAACCAGCGATCGAGCAATTTGCCACCAAACTGTTTTTGAGCCAACCACAGACTCGGCGTGCTCTTTTCGGCTTGCGAAAGCGGCGGCGCCGGGAAATTGGCAGCGTCTCCAGTCGGGCAAACCGGCTGCTGGGAAAACGCCGCAGATTGTCCCCACAGCAAGGTTTTGATGCACGCAGAACTGGCAATTAGGAACAAAAATAAACTTTTTGTCAAAATGCAATTCTTGCGGCTATCAACATCGTATTTCATCATGATTGTTTGATTTCTTATCTATTTCCCGTAAATCAGTCCTGGACGCATAACCAACCTATGTAGGGTGCGCACTGCGCACCTTACCACTAGCAATAGCGGAGTAAACCATTTCTTACATATTTTCCTGTAAAATTATTGAAATTCCGATCGCCTAAACAACGAAGCAGGCAGAAAAGCCGTAAAAGTAGAACCGCAATCTAACTCGCTGCTAACTTCAATATCGCCGCCCATCATCTGACAAAAACGCTGGCTGATAGTCAATCCCAAACCCGTGCCGCCGTACTTGCGAGTAGTAGAATTGTCCGCTTGGGTGAAAGGTTGGAAAAGTCGCTCTTGCTGTTCTTTTGTCATGCCGATCCCCGTGTCCGTCACTCGAAAAACTAAATATTCAGCATCCAAAATTAACATTTGAACAACTCGCGGTTGATATTTATTTTTTAATTCTTCGCTAGTAATTCTTTCGACAGTAAGTACGATCGCCCCATTAGCAGAAAACTTAGCAGCATTGCTCAGCAAATTCAGAATTACCTGCCGCACTTTCATCAAATCGCCGTGCATGGCGCCGATATTCTCGGCACTCAATACTTGCAAAGTATTACCGTTTTTCTCCATTAGCGGTTTGACAGTTGTCGCCACCTCCTCGATGAGGCCGCCAACATCGAAGCTTTCGAGATAAATCTCCATCTTGTCAGCTTCAATTTTGGAAATGTCGAGAATGTCGTCAATCAGTTGCAGCAAGTGTTTCCCAGCAGTCCGAATTTTGTCTAAATCCGAAACTACTTCTAAATTCCCCAACTCCTCGGCATCTTCCACCAGCATATCGCTGTAGCCGATAATTGCGTTCAGGGGAGTTCGCAACTCGTGGCTCATGTTTGCCAGAAAAGCACTCTTGGCGCGGTTGGCGAGCTCGGCAGCTTCTTTGGCTAACTGCCACGCTTCTTCGGCGTCTTTGCGATCCGTAATATCCCGCAGCGTCGCCACCACTGCTTCCACACTGCCGTCTGTGGCGCAAACCGGGCTGAGAATGTATTCGTAGTCGCGGGTTCCCCAGGCTGCGGTGGGGACGATTACTTCGCCTTTGGCGGGTTCGGCTGTGACAAATATGCGATCGCACTCTTGATGAACCCGCTGCATAATGTTTGGGGGCCAGCCCAATTCCTGCCAGGTTTTGCGAATCATTTCTCTGGGGTTCATGCCGGCAGCTTGGGCGGCGGTACGGCTGACGTAAGTGTACCTTCCCGATCGATCGACTAGAAAAATTAGGTCGAGGGAAGCGCCGAGAATTCCGTCAACGGTTCTGGCGTGTCGGGCTACTTGAGCCGTCATTTGTCTGACGGTGATGGCGCCGCGGATTTTTGCAGCGAGTTCAAACTGCAAGAGTTGGTTGGCTTGTTTGAGGAATGCCGTGCGTTGTTCGACTTCTATTTCTAGTTCTACTTTGGCTTTTTCTAGGGTGAGTTCGGCTTTTTTGCGATCGCTCACATCCGTAGAAATTGTACCGACTGCATAAGCTCTACCTTCGGAATTGCAGAGGGGAAATTTGAGAGACAGATAAGTGTGTACTCCGTCGTCTTGAGGGATGACTTCTTCAATGCCTAGGGGCGAACAGGTTTCGATAACTTTCAGGTCGTTTTCTCGCAACGCTGCTGCTTTGTCTTCTGGAAAAATATCGCCGTCGGTTTTGCCTGTTATTTGCTCTTTTGCCATGTGGAACAAATTGTCAAAATGCCTGTTGGTGAGCAGGTATTTTCCCTCAACATCTTTGATGTGAATCATGGCTGTGGAGTTGTCTAAAATCGCTTGCAGCAGTTCTTCGCTCTGGCGCAGGGCTGTTTGAGCATTTTGGCGTTCGAGTATTTCTCGCTGCAATTGCAAGTGGAGGCGATTTAAGTCTTGCCAAGCTTCTTGGACTTGATTTAAGGCGATCGAGCTTTTTGCTAGTTCTGTACTTGTCGGCTGTGGGTGGTTCGATCCCCAGTTGGCAGCCACTTCTAAGGTTGGGACAGTTAGCGAGATTTCGGGATTTGCGATCGGCGCGCGATCGCCCGCACAATTTCCATACTCAAAATCCATCGCTAATTGACTTTCTAAATTCGGTTTTTTCGGGAATAAACCGGGGCGATCGCCCAAATTTAAATTTTCCGATTGCTTCTCTTCCGGGCCCGAATTAGATGCCCAATTCCCGTCTGCTGTTGATAAATCTGAGTTAGCGGGTTTAGCAATCCGCCTGGTGACTGCAACTGCCAAAGCGACGGGGGCGACAGCAGCAGCAGACAGTACCAGCAGCCAATTATTGCCCCACCAGGTTGCGAGATCGGTTTGTGGCATTCCCCGCACTAAAATTGCTGCGGGTTTTCCAGCTAAATTGTCCAGAGATTTAGCCGCTACTGTATAAGTTTTACTGCCTATTTGCATTTGTTGGGCGACTGGTTTGCCGGCGGCTGCGAGTGCCGATTTCAGCAGCGATTTGTCTGCCAGCAAATCTGGCAACTTTTGATTTTTGGTAAATATTTGCGAACTTGCCAACACAAATTTGCCGTCAGTTGGGACGGAGTAGATAGCGCGATATCCGCCACTTTGTAAATTGATGGTTTCGCTGCTAGCAACTGCCGTCGTTTGGCTCAAAATTTTTTCTAACACTAAGACACCAATCACCGTCTTAGTTTTGGGATCGTTTACCGGAGTTGCTGTGTAGCGGACGAGGACACTACCGTCTCCCGCAGCGCGCGGCAAAGATACCAATTGTTTCTGAAGTTCCGATTTGGCAATAATTTTGCTGGCGGTTATTGGCTTTTTTGCTGCGAATACTCGATCGACTATTTTTTGCAGGTTAACACTTTTTTCCTTGAGGTTGGGGTTGACGTTAACCACAATCTGCCCGTTTTTTCCCACTAAGGCAGCACTGTCTATTTCCCCTGTTTTAACTTGATTTTCCAAAATCTGCTTGACAGGTCGCAAATTTGATATATTTTTACCGCTGTTATAAGCTGAAGCTATTTGGGCGATCGTTTTGCTATCAGAGGAGTTTTGCAAACGGTCGGCAGCGCGATCGAGTTGAAGATTGTAGTTACTTTCACTAAGGCTCAGTTCAGATTTAGCTTGATTTTGCAGTTCGCTGCTTCCAACAGTCGATGTTAGCCAAAGTCCTGCTCCCGTTAATCCCACTGGCAAGATAGTTTGTAAGGCCAGCAGTCCAATTAATTGTTTTCGGGTGACAGACAAGTTGTAGGTGGAAGGCCTGAAAACTGCTTTCAATTTTGTTTCGGAAGTCGCAAAATTAGTAGGTTGCGAACAATTTTGCTGGCTGTCGTTTAACTGAGTTTGAGCCATAGTAGTAGATGCTGAATCGTTTGTAGATGACACGGGATATTAATCTGGAAGTATCAAGTTGAGATTTGGAAGTAGAGATTTTAGAGAGAGTTCCGTTAATCACCCATCAGAAAAATCTTGGCTCTCGCTGGCTCGAAGAAAGTAATAAAATAACTGGGGTATTGTCATAGAAATAAAGTTTCTGGCTCTTCAACCAGATTTTGTTATTTAGTTTTTTTACCAGAAAGAATTGGTTTAAAGCCGGAAGCCAGGGAGAAATTAAAAGAAGACGATTCATTACTTCAATCCTCGGACTGACCGGAAGAGGTTGCTGTCAACTGTCAACTGTCAACTGGTGTTTCAATCCCACAACCGCCTGCCGGCTTTGCCAGCCAGTCGCTGGTGAGTATCTTTGAGCAAAGTTGGGATGTCCAACTCTTCGGGACACCGGGGCAAACATTCGCCGCAATCGGTGCAGCGGTTGCCTTTGCTTCCAGGAAACCAATGTCCGGCATTTTCCAACATAGCATAGCGGTATTTGCCAAACTCAGTCATGTCGCACCCGACGGCGAGATTTCGCAGCCGCAATACTTCGGGAATGTTGATGTTTTCCGGGCAAGGCAAACAGGCATAGCACTGGCTGCATTTGTCGGTTTTCAAACGATCGGCAATCACCGATTCTAGCCTGACAAACGCAGCGATTTCGGCCTGGGTGAGGGGAAAGTCGCGATCGGCATATTTTAGAGGTTGCTCTAATTCTGTCGGATTTGCAGGCCCCACACTCAGAGTCCCAATTCTAGTATCGCTCAGTAAAAACCGATAGTTCAACTCTAAGGGCGAGAAAGGCGAGCATAATTGTGTCAGAGTTTCCGGGGGCGTGTAGAGTTGCCCTCCTTTGTCTGCCGGAGAAATGATGAAAACGCCCATATCTTTGTGCTTGGCGAGTTCAACTGCCGGGGCGTTGCGCTGAAAAAAATAGTAATAATGCAGATTGACAAATTCAAATAAATCGGTATTAATGGCTGCCAAAATCAGATCCACAGGCCCGTGAGTCGAGAAACCGACGTGCCGAATTCTGCCGTCAGCCAAGGCTTTGCGTACAGCTGACCTGCAGCCTGCGGGCGATCGCACCATCGCCAAATGTTCCCAAGTATTCAAACCGTGAATTGCCAGACAATCGATATAGTCTAAATTCAGGCGTTTGAGAGACGAGTCGATGGAGCGTTCCATTGCAGCAGCATCGTCCGTTGGGGGGATTTTCGTAGTGACGTGGAAGCGCGATCGACCGACAGGCAACCCCGCTAGGGCCGCGCCGAGATATTCCTCGCTGCAACCGTAACCCGCCGCCGTTTCCAGGTGATTGATTCCCTGAGATACAGCCTGCCGTACAGTCTGGCAGGCAATTTCCTCAGAAGCCAAATAGCGCATAGTTCCCAAGGAAAATACGGACAGGTACAACTCCGTTTTGCCAAACCGTCGATAGCGCATAAATGTTACGACGAAGTTTCGCCTTGGCCCAAGCCGCTTCTCTTGATCAAATCCTCCGGGCGGAGGTTTGAGATAAATTCGCGAAAGGCCCGGCGTTCGGCCTCATCAGCATCTCGATCGACCGGTATGGAAGCATCGGCGACGACTTCTTCCATCACCCAGATGGGGCTATTCGTCCGCAGAGCTATGGCGATCGCGTCGCTGGGACGGGCATCGATCTCTTTTTTCACTTCACCCTGACGGACAATCAGCACGGCATAGAACGTGTTATCTTGCAGCGAGTGAATCACTATGCGCTCCAAGGTAAGACTCCAGGCCTCTAGGAAATTGACCATCAAATCGTGAGTTAAAGGTCGAGGAGGCTTGTGGCCTTCTAGAGCGCTAATAATAGCCTTTGCCTGCTCCTGACCGATATAAATAGGCAAAGCGCGTCGCTCAGTAGCGTCTCTCAATAGGACAATAGGGCTGCGCGTGGCTGCATCTAAGGCAATTCCAGCGACTTTCATTTCAATCATTCGATCGGCCTCATAGAATTAAGAAACCGTAAAGCGGTAGAGAACTCGGACATATAGATGACCTGAATCCAGTATTACAAAAATTGTCTGGGTTTTTTGGAACTATACCTCGATCGATTTTAGATTTGAGATTTTAGATTGACTCGGGAGGAGAGGCGACAGTCAAAGCTGCTGCGTCTGGTTTGTGACTGTGGTTTCATGTAAATAAGCGATCGACTAAGAAAAAATAACTATGTTTACAGGACTGATTCAATCTCTCGGAAAGCTGAAATCGCTAGGCAACGATTACTTCCAAATTTCCTGCACCTCAAGCAACTCCTATCAGATTTTACAAGATTTAGCCATTGGCGATAGCGTAGCAGTGGATGGAGTTTGTTTGACGGTAGTAGAAGTTCTACCCCAAGGTTTTGTCGCCATCGCTTCCCCGGAAACCCTACGCCGCACTACTTTGGGAGCATTCCCCGATGCTTGGGTCAACCTAGAAAGTTCCCTGCGCGCCGGTAGCAAATTGGGGGGACATTTTGTGACGGGACACGTAGATGCGATCGGCACTTTAGCCACATCCACCCAAACCGCCAACGCATGGGAGATGAGATTTGCAGCCCCACCAACAGCCAATTCGGGATGGCAGCGTCAAATCGCACCATACATCGTTTCCAAAGGTAGCATCGCCGTCAACGGCATCAGCCTCACCGTAGCAGATTGCGATGGAGACGGAAATTGGTTTGAAATAGCCGTAATTCCCCACAGTTTTTCCGAGACAAACCTCAGCTATTTGCAGCCGGGAAGTTTAGTTAATTTAGAAGCAGACATACTCGGCAAATACGTAGCAAAATTTCTCCGCAGCGGCCGGGAACAGCATCCCGAACCTTGGGAAGAAACCCCCGCCATCAACAGTTTAGGAACAATTACACCCGAATTCTTAGCCGAACACGGATTTATGTAATCAAAAATTGGTTCGATCGTTCGGACTTCAGTCCTCTTTTTTCCAAAACTTGGTTCGATCGTTCGGACTTCAGTCCTTTCTTTTCCAAAACTTGGTTCGATCGTTCGGACTTCAGTCCTTTCTTTTTTTTGCGGACTAAAGTCCTCACTGCGAACCTGTCCTATCTTTTCTAAAAATTGGTTCGTAGTAAGGACTGAAGTCCTCTCTTTTTTTGCGGACTAAAGTCCTCACTACGAACCTGTATTCAGGAGTTGATTCCTCTTTTTTTTGCGGACTAAAGTCCTCACTACGAACCTGTATTCAGG
>RDYN01000157.1 GCA_004293365.1 Oscillatoriales cyanobacterium
GGCAAATTGAGTAATCCGTCAAGATGAAAATCCATAAGCTTAGCCTCTAGCGTAAAGTTCCTATATTATACAGTTTTCACCGCAAACCCAGAAGAGCCGTAATTGGTGAGGGGCTTTTAAGCTTTTAACCTGAAAGCTTTTTTCTGATTTCCGACTACTGATTACCAACTATCGATTACCGATTATCCTAATACCATCTTTCAGAAATCGTGCGACATAACAATTGTTGGATTTGTTGATTTTCCCCGATATCTAAGGTGCATCGCCAGTCGAAAAGTCGATTCAATGCCTGGCATTGAAAGAGAGCGACACACTCTGCAAATACAGTCGCATCATTTTTAACAAATGGTATATAGCCTTTCTCAAAAAGATGAGGTATGGCTGACAGCTTACATAAACGCTTAAATCAAGAGGGCCTTCTTCCCAACAACGTCCGCGAATCTTTGTGAGAACCGCTATAACTTAATAGGTTCGCTTAGTCCTGCAAAAGTAATGATGTAATTCGATGTAACCATTTCTATACAAGGATTAAGAATGCGAAAAACATTAATTAATTGTAAACCACTAAGTAGGTCGGCGCTGTAAAACGCAAATATGTAAACGATTGTAAAGTATTAAAATGCACGATCGCAGCACTCGTTAGCCTTGTTTACATATTGTTACATAATAAAGTTTAATCTCGCCTACTTACTTAATAAGTGGATGTAAGAATAAGTGTGGTATTTTGGAATTTCCACTGCCTTGCACGATATCTTAACCTGTGCAGATTGATAAAGCCATGTGTGCGAGGGAAGGGATAGTAAAGACCTCCCGCCCTCGCAAAATCGGCACGTTTCCCCTTTCTATCGCAATGTTGTTGTAACAGATAGATGTGGGGACAGATAAATGTGTGGACAGATAGATGTCTGGAGAGATATATTTTAAATATTGGGTGCAGAAACTTTTAACATAACTTTGGGAGTCTAGAAAATGACAAAAAATGTATCGGTAGTGATTCCATCTTATAATTGCGCCCAATTTTTACCGGAAGCAATTGAGAGCATTCTGGAACAAAGCTACCCTCCGTTTGAGGTGATCGTAGTAGACGATGGCTCTACTGATGATACGAAAGAAGTCTGCGATCGCTACCCGAAAGTAACATACGTCTATCAAAATAACCAAGGTGTTGCTGCTGCACGCAATACTGGTTTGCGGGTTAGTACGGGAGAGTATATTCTTTTCCTCGATAGTGATGATTGCCTGTTACCTGAAGCGATCGAGATTGGAGTCAAGCACATCAACGCCCTGCCAGAGGTGGGCTTTGTCTTTGGTCGTTATTTCTTCTATTCCATTCAACCTGATGGCTCCTACAAAGTAGAAGAGAAATATGAGAATCAGCCTGAATTTGCTAATTATGAAACTATTTTAGCTATCCGGCATAGGATTCAATGCGGTTGTATTATGTTTCGCCGTGCTGCCCTCGATACTGTCGCCATTGAGTCTATCGGTGCATTTGATCCAAGTGTATTAGCGATCGAAGATTACAATTTATGTTTGCGAATTGCCCGTAATTTTCCTGTCTATTTCCACGGTGAAGTCGTTTCTCAATATCGCTACACTGGCAATAATATATCCAGTAAATCGACCTACTTTCTGATCCATGCAATTCGAGATCATTCTCAGCAATGGAGTTACGTTGAACAAACTAAAAAAGAAGAATATCTAGTTGCCTATGAAGAAGGAAAAAAACACTGGACTAAGCTTTTTGGCGATCGATTGCCTTACGAAATCCAGAGATATATACGAGCTAAAGAATGGGTGGCAGCTTTGGGGATTCTGAGATTAATCTTGTATTACGATCGCAAATTGCAATGTATCGATCGGGCAATCTACGAAACATCCTATGCAACTCTGATGTCAGAGGTACGAAAGCTCCCCCTTCAAGACTCCTTAGCCTATTGGAAAAAACAACTTGCCGGAGCCCCTCCTTTATTACCCCTACCCACTGACACACCGCGCCCCCCAGAGCAATCCTTTCGGGAAGCTTCTCTGTCTTTTGGCATTTCTGGGGAAATCACGACTGCCTTAGGTCTATTGGGCGGGATCGAAGGGGTCACTCTCTCAACAACCCTGTTAGCCGCCTTTAATATTTTGCTCGCTATACAGGTACGGAAGACGTGATTGTGGGCTCCCCCTTTGTGAGCCGTGTGAATTCAGAAAATTTTGTGAATGCCGTCCCCCTCCGTACAGATATGTCCGGCAATCCCACTTTCCCAGAGTTTCTGGGACGAGTGCGGAAAGTCGTTTTGTTAGCGCAAGCCTATCAAGATGTACCCTATTGTTTGTTGGTCGATCAATTTTGTCCCGAGATCGATTTGAGCTATTCTCCTCTGTTTCAAGTGACCTTTGTCTTTGAGGAAAATATTCCCTTCCAAACGATCGATCTGTCAAAATTAACAGCAAGTCCTTGGGTGATTGAAAATAACGAAGGGAAGTTTGACTTAACTTTGTTCTTAAAACCAACCAGCGAAGGATTGGAGGGGAGTTGGTCTTACAGCACGGATTTGTTTGATGCAGAAACCATTGAACGAATGAACGAGCATTTCCAGATTTTGTTGGCTGGGATTGTGGCTGATGCACAACAACCGATTTCTGCATTGCTGCTGTTGCCTGACAAAGAGAAAAATCTGTTGCTTGTGGAATGGAATCAGACTCAAATAGATGAGTCGCAAGAGCTATGCCTGCACCAGTTAATAGCTCAACAAGCAGAAGCAACTCCCGAGAAAATTGCGGTTTCCTTTGAAGGTCAAACATTAACTTACCAAGAACTGCATCAACGCTCCAATCAACTCGCCCACTATTTACAAAAAAAAGGGGTAAAACCCGATGATTTAGTTGGCATTTGTGTCGATCGCTCTCTGGAAATGGTGGTGGGATTATTAGGTGTGCTGAAGGCGGGCGGAGCCTATGTTCCCATAGACCCCAACTACCCGGACGATCGCGTGGAATACACGATCGAGAATTCCGAAGCCAAACTATTGTTAACACAACAGCAACTGGTCAAGAACCTGCCTACCAAAGCAGCCAAAGAAGCATTGGTCATCTGTTTGGATGCGGATTGGTCTCTCATTGCCCAAGAGAGTCAGGAAACACCGATCGCAAGTGTTACGCCAGAAAATATGGCCTACGTCATTTACACGTCTGGTTCTACGGGTAAGCCCAAAGGCGTACAAGTTCTCCACCGCGGGGCAGTCAATTTTTTACGTTCGATGCAGGAGCAACCGGGAATCAGTGCGGCGGATATTTTGCTGTCTGTCACCACTCTCTCGTTTGATATTGCAGTGTTAGAACTGTTCTTGCCCCTGATTGTGGGAGCGCAGGTTGTCATCCTGAGTCGGGAAGCTGCCATGGATGGCAGAAAGTTATTAAAGACGATCGCCCAATTGGGGATTACGATCCTGCAAGCGACCCCAGCGACTTGGCGATTATTGCTGGAATCGGGTTGGGAAGGTCAGTCCCCAATGAAAATGCTCTCCGGTGGGGAAGCCATGCCTAAAGAATTGGCTGCCCAATTGTTAACCAAAGGTACGGAACTTTGGAATATGTACGGGCCGACGGAAACAACAGTTTGGTCAACAGTTTATCAAGTCAAAGATGCCGAACAGCGAATTTTAATTGGTAAGCCGATCGCCAACACCGATATCTACATCTTAGATCCTCTCCTGCAACCCGTTCCCATTGGGGTGGCTGGGGAATTACACATTGGTGGTTCAGGATTAGCCCGAGGCTATTTGCAGCGTCCCGATTTAACCACTGAGAGATTTATTCCTAATCCCTTTCGTGAAACCGAACGAATCTACAAGACAGGGGACTTAGCGCGTTATTTGCCCGATGGAAATATTGAGTGTTTGGGTCGCCTAGATTTTCAAGTCAAAATTCGCGGTTTTCGGATCGAACTCGGTGAAATCGAGTCTGTTTTGGTCAAACATCCCAAGGTGCAGCAGGCAGTGGTCATCGTCAGGGAAGATTTTCCAGGCGACAAGCGTCTAGTGGGTTATATTGTCGCCCTCAACAATCAGAACCCCACCATCCAAGAACTGCGAAGCCTGCTCAAGGAGTACGTACCAGAATATATGGTGCCGTCTATCTTTGTTTTCTTGGAAGCTCTACCCCTAACACCTAATGGTAAGGTCGATCGAAAAGCTCTACCTGTACCTGAACAATCTCGCGAAGCAAAAGCAGTCGAACCTGCCACTCCAAAGCCTGTTGATTCGTCCAAGACTACAACTCAAGCAAAGCAAGAAAAGCCAAGAGAATTGGCCGCTCCTCAGGATGATTTGGAAGTTCAACTCATCAAGATTTGGGAAAAAGTATTGCATACTTCACCCATTAGCGTGACAGATAATTTCTTCGAGCTGGGAGGGCATTCCCTATTAGCGATATCGCTAATTCGTGAAATAGAGGAAACCTACAAGCAAGAGCTATCTTTAGCTATCCTTTTCCAATCGCCAACGATTCAGCAATT
Organism: Oscillatoriales cyanobacterium; assembly: GCA_004293365.1. GTDB lineage: Bacteria > Cyanobacteriota > Cyanobacteriia > Cyanobacteriales > Microcoleaceae > Microcoleus. The sequence goes on from RDYN01000157.1 coordinate 4,505, forward strand.
GGCTAACACCCTTCGCGCACAAGGATGCTTGTCTTCGGCACAGGCTTTAGTCACGATTCAGGAAGGCAGTTCCAAACTACCTTTATTCTTCATTTACGGCATATTCCTTTACTATGATTTGTCAAGACACCTCGGCAAAGAGCAGACCTGTTATGGAGTCTATCTCAACGAGGAAGTCAGTATGTTCCAAAACGATAAACTTGACAAATCACCAACGGATTTAGTGAGTGTTGCAGATCTGGCAACTCGCTATCTCAAAGAAATCCAAAAACATCAGCCTAAAGGGCCTTACCTCCTAGCGGGTGAGTCATTAGGTGGTTTAGTAGCCTTTGAAATGGCACATCAACTTCATTTACAGGGTGAGGAGGTAGCTTTACTGGGTCTTTTGGATAGTGCGATTCCAGGAAAAAACCAACTGTCATTGAGTCAGAAGCTGACTTTTCATGTCAAAAATCTGCGCCAAAAAGGGCTTTCCTATTTGTTCCAAAAGATCCTAAAATCGCAGACTAAATCGAATTCTGACATTAACATTAATAATGTTAATAATGATAAGGTAGATCCTCGATTAGAGTTTCGGGAGCACGCTTTCAAAAGTTACAAGCCCCAGCCTTACCCAGGCAGGGCGGTTTTGTTCCGGGCGATGGATGAAAGTCACTTTAGCACTTTGGAAACGTGGCAGGATCTGTTGGTTGGAGGATTAGACATATATAGCAGTCATAAATCATTTGTAAATTTTTTACCCCACCCCAACCCTCCCCTTACTAAGGGGAGGGGGCAAGATATTTACAAATCATTTGCGATCGCTAAGAACCCAATGTCCCTCTCTTGGCGGAAAAAATGAGACGGCATATCGATCGAGCCTTAGCAAAACTTTAGGCTGTTGAGTTGAACGACTTTTGACACTCTCCGGCGTGAACGCACGGGGATTCTTCGATCTACGAGCTAACTTGCTTGCGATTGGATTTCTCCAACCAAAGTAGAGGTCAATTCTCCCAAAGCGTTGCTTGCATTTAATGCAAAGGTTCCGACGTGCCCCGCCGTACCCAATCCTCGACTAAGGATGTTTCTAGCTGCATTAAAATCTCTGTCAAGAATACAACCGCACTTACAAACGTGCGTTCTTGTAGATAGCGTTTTCTTGACAGCTTCACCGCAAAGGGAGCATTCTTGGCTGGTATATTGCGGATTTACCGCAACCGTTACTCGCTCAAATACCTTTCCAAAGTATTCAATCCAGATCCGAAACTGATACCAAGATGCGTCGTTAATTGACTTAGCTAGGCAATGATTTTTCACCATATTTTTGAGATGGCGCTTGCCTAAAGTCTGCCTAGCTTTGTCTCTGTTTTTTGAACCTTTGATTTTTCTGGATACACGACGCCCGCAACGTTTGAGAACTTTTTCGCCTGTTCTCAGAAATCGTGGGTTTTGGACTACTACCGCGTTTGAGTCGGTGTAATATTCCTTCAATCCCATATCTAAGCCGACAGTATTCCCTGTTGGCTCGGTATTCTCCTTTCTATCAACGTCAATACAGAACTGAACGTATACGCCCGTAGCTCGTTTTACCAATCTCACCCGTTTGATTTGGCTAATTTGGTAGAAGTGCAAGTCGCGTATTCCCTTTAATTTAAGTTTCCCAATCCCTTTTTGTCACGAAAGGTTATAGATTTCCGATCTTCAGCGAGCTGCCATCCGCTAGTTTTATACTCAACAGAACGACAGTCTTTTTGAAACTGTGGATACCCCTTTTTACCAGGAATTGCCTTTTTGCAGTTGTCGTAAAATCGGGAAATAGCAGCCCATGCTCTCTCGGCACTAGCTTGTCTGGCTTGAGAATTAAGTTCGTCGGCAAACGGGAATTCTTTAGCTAGCACAGCGCAATATTTATTCAAGTCGTACTTGTTCACCTTTTTGTTGTCCATCCAATAGCGCAAACAACTATTGCGGACAAATTGAGCTGTACGAATCGCTTTGTCTACCGCACAAAACTGACTTTTATTCCCGTAAGCTTTGAACTCAAAAATTAGCATCGCTTTACCTCCTACCTTATGCTAGCTTAGTCGGCACAAAATAGTTGGTTTGTAACAATGGTTTACAATTAAAGCCGTCCTATAAGGACGGGGTTTTAAACCCAATTTCTTGATAAAAGCGATTCAACATGCTATGACAGATCGAACAATGCGTCAACGCGCCGCCAATCTGGCGGCGCAAATCCAAGCTGAAGATGGGATTGCGAATGCAGTTGCTATCGTACAGGAAATCTCAAACAGTGGGAGTGTTTGCGGATAACCCGGTTTCTTTGTCGAGAGAGATCCCAATCCCGATCGAAAATCATAAAACCCTTATCCAGCAAGTCATTCCCGAATCTCAAATCGAAAAATGGAAAATCTAAAATCCTATATCCGCGAAGGGGATATAAGTGCCGAGCCCGGTTAAGAAATCTCAAATTGTGTTATAGTGCGATCGGTAACTCTTGTTTTACGAATTTTGTAGTTTCAGTGGCTGTTCGCGCGATGACCTCTTCACCAACCATAGCACCCGTTCGATCGAGTCAAGTCACCCGCAAACCTTATCCAAATTATCGGGTAATAGTCCTCAACGACGATTTCAACACATTTCAGCACGTTGTGGAATGTCTGACAAAATACATTCCAGGGATGACGAGCGACCATGCCTGGAAACTTGCCAACCAAATCCACCACGAAGGCCAGGCCACCGTCTGGGTTGGCCCGCAAGAGCAAGCAGAACTTTATCATATGCAATTGAGCCGTGCTGGGCTGACAATGGCTCCCCTAGAGTCCACTTAACTGCTATTGGCAATCCTGGACGCATTTTAACCAAAATCTCTCCTGGGCCAGCCGCGCGATAAAAGCAATCTCAGCCTCAAAGAGATTGCTTATACCAATTTTAAAAAAGAATCCAACAGTATTCTTGTTCCCCCCGCAAGGCAGCGGGGGGGCGCCGGGGGGTCGAAGAGTATTGCACGATTTTAGAAAAATGGTATTAGCTTCGTATTGCGCCTAAGACAAGGAATCTTGGTGTTGGTGCTGATTTACCGACTCAAATTGTTGATATTTTAGGACTTACACACGTGGGTGAGAAACCCGGTTTCTTCCTAAATACTGCGCTTCCACACCAATATTTCTCGCAGAAACCGGGTTTCTGAGGCGTTTAGTGTATTTATCTATTTAAATTTTTTAGACCGCACTTTATTTAATACAGATATCTACAGGCTGATTTAAACCCAGAACTTATTGGAGTCCGCTCAGCTAAATTTGAAACCTGCCAAAATGGCAACATGACTCTATCCTGATGATTTAGATTATTGGAAAAGGTGAATAATCTTGCAATCACTTAGGAGAATGTTATGAATCATCCTTTTGATCTAGATGCTGCTGACCTCGAAGCAATGGATTTGGATTTTGAAGAGCAGCTAACTGATGAACAAGCAGCGCAAGTTGGCGGTGGACTTAAAGCCACCACGCTGGCTCTCGGTGAAGAAGGTGGCGGGATTGTGTGTATCTCAGCTCCGTGTCCGGGAAGTGAAGGAGGAGAATCTCCTCATCCTATTCCCACTGAACCTCCGATGACCACGCTGGCTCTCGGTGAAGAAGGTGGAGGCCCTTACACTAAGGCTTGGTTTGAATGTGGAGGAGGCCCCATTTATTGGTAATCTCATTAGTGCTGACACTTTGAGAGATTTTGCCGAAGTCCTGCACTATTGGGAGCGTTTCTGTCATGGGACTTTCCAAGTTTTCGGGTCATTTGATTGTTTTTTGAATATCCACAAAGTTGCAACACTCTCCCCAAAAGTGCTGCCACTTTTTATATTTATCAATTCACAAAAACCTGGTTTATTGTAAAAATATCATCCCCATAAATTACCAAGAACGTTTGTAGTGAGGACTTTAGTCCTCAGATGAAGACTAAAGTCCTCACTACAAACTAATTTTATTCGTCGATTGACCGCATCTTTAATTCAGAGGTTTCCCATGAACATTTTAATTTTAGGTGATGCTTCAGATGCTCATGCTGCTCATATGAAGAATGCTCTCACCCAAGCCGGTGCAGCAGTAGATTATTTGGATACCAGCTTGTTTCCCAAACAGTTACGCCTGTCTTGGCGACCTGACACCCAGGTAGGATGCTTGACGCTACCGTCCGGTCGTCGCTTGAATCTCGACGATATTCACAGTGTATTTTGGCGCAATTTCTCGGGTGTTTCCGTTCCACCTTTAAAAGATTTCAACCAACAGCAGGTTGCATTTAATGATTCAATGAGTACAGTGCGATCGCTAATGCAAGCTTGTGGGACTCGCTGGGTGAATTCCTGGCAGGCATACCAATTTCACAAAGAAAAACCCCTACAACTGAGCAGGGCCAAACAAATAGGTGTGACGATTCCTGCAACTTTAATCAGTAACGATCCACAGGAAGTTAGGAAATTTGTCGAAGTTCACCAAAAAGTAATTTTCAAGCCTGTTTATGGTGGCGCTCATACCAAGTTGGTGACAGAGGCGCATTTGGAAATTAATCGGTTAACCATGGCTTTGAGTATTTCTCCAGTCACCATTCAAGAGTATATTCCTGGGACAAACATTCGCAGTTATATGATTGGTGAATCAGTCTATACTGCCGAAATTAGGAGTCCAGCGTTGGACTTTCGGGAAGATTTGGAGGCCGAGCTAATTCCCATAGATTTGCCCGAAGCTGTTCGCAAACAATGTTTGGCAATATCCCAGGCATTTATGCTAGAGTGGACTGCGATTGATTGGCGCGTTAAGCCAACGGGCGAGTATGTATTTTTAGAGGCAAATCCTAGTCCGATGTTTGTACATTTTGAGCGTCAGACAGGTTTTCCTATTACACAAGAATTGCTCGCTCTGTTAATGTATTGACAGGCGTTCAGACGCCGCTATTTTCCCAATTATCTCGCCTCTGTATGTCCGGCTGCGTTACACCGCAGGTTGTAGGTTGCCGATTTCACCGGAATTAACAGTTTCGGGAAAGGAATTTATGCAGTTATGGGGCTGGAATTGCCAAAGTCCTTTGAATCAAATTTTCGGACGGGTTCGTCTGTCCATCCCACAAGAAAAACAATTGTGGATGGGCTGGCGAACCCGTCCTAGCTATTTTTGCAAGAAGTCTATTATCGCACGCGGGCGATCGCCCGGGCTCACTCTCAGTCGATCGCGCTCACATCTCAAATCTTCAACCGAAGCGACCCGCATCTGTTACAATTTTCAACACAGCCAAAACATCACGCCCGCCGGAACTCACCTGCATAGGGATATAAGCCCGCGACAGGAGTCGTGGAGAACCCAAAAAATTAGATATTTAGTTGAACATCCCAGATTCATCTGTAGAGTCAATCTAAAAATCTAAAATTCTAAAATCTAAAATCTAAAATCGACCGATGGAAACCCTGCAAACCCAACTTTACGAACTCGCACAATTTGCTAATAATTTAGTAAACACCCAACTGACACACCTGAGTTTAGTCAGTGTCGGAGTGATTTTTCTGGCAGGGTTGCTAACGAGCTTGACGCCCTGTATGCTTTCGATGTTGCCGATCACGATCGGCTACATCGGCGGATACGAAGCAAAAAGCCGCCTGCAAGCCGCCGCCCAATCGGCTTGGTTTTCCTTGGGATTGGCGACAACCCTCGCGGGTTTAGGCATTGTCGCATCATTTGCGGGTCAAGTTTACGGCAAAATTGGTCTGGGTTTGCCGATCGTTGTCAGCATAATTGCGATTTTAATGGGGCTGAATTTACTCGAAGCTTTACCTTTACAAATGCCGTCTTTCGATGCTGTGGGCTGGGTTCCGAAAGATTTGCCCGCAGGCGTGCGATCGTACTTATTAGGCTTAACTTTTGGTTTAGTAGCTTCTCCGTGCAGCACTCCGGTTTTAGCTACCCTTTTAGCTTGGGTTTCCAAAACTGGAGATCTAGTTTTAGGCGGTGTGTTGCTGCTGTTTTACGCTGCGGGCTACGTGGCTCCGCTGATTGTAGCAGGTACTTTTACCGCGAGCATTAAAAAGTTGTTAGAATTACGCAGGTGGTCGAGTTGGATTACGCCTGTTAGCGGCGTTTTGTTAGTAGGATTTGGCGTGTTCTCTCTGCTTTCCCGCATTCTTCCGGCCTAAAATTCGCAGTAAGATTCGTAGTAAGGTTCGTAGTAAGGACTTCAGTCCTTTAAGAATTACCGAAAACAATACAAAATTGAAGGATACAGAGAATTAATTAATTGTGATTGGTAGTGTGTTACCCAATTACCAATTACCAATTACCAATTACCAATTACCAATTACCAATTACCAATTACCAATTACCAATTACCAATGATATCAAAAGAAGTATTTCTATCTAAATTATCAGACTGGGCGACTGCGCCTCTAAAGTTTTTCAAGCGAGAACTTTTGCCAGTGCTGGCAGATTTGCGGCTGGCAATTATCTTGCTGCTGGCGATCGCATTTTTCAGCATTTCTGGCACCGTCATCGAACAAGGCCAATCAGTAGAATTTTATCAATCCAACTATCCAGAACACCCGGCTTTGTTTGGCTTCCTAACTTGGAAAGTTGTGCTAATTGCAGGACTAGATCACGTCTACCGCACTTGGTGGTTTTTGTCAATCCTAATTCTGTTCGGCAGCAGCTTGACAGCTTGCACTTTTACCCGACAATTTCCGGCACTAAAAGCCGCCCGCCGCTGGAAGTTTTATGAAGAACCGAAGCAGTTTGAAAAATTAGCTCTCAGTGCGGAATTAGAAAGAGTTGATTTAAGTTCGTTGGAGCAACTTTTGCAGCAAAAAAATTACCGCATATTTCGAGAAGGTGAAAAAGTTTATGCTCGCAAGGGCATAATTGGTAAAATCGGCCCGATTATTGTTCACGCGAGTATGCTAATTATTTTAGCTGGCTCGATGTGGGGCTCGATGACGGGATTTATGGCTCAAGAAATGGTTCCTAGCGGTGAAACTTTTCAGGTGCAGAATATCACTGATGCTGGGCCTTGGGCGGGGCCGCAAGTACCGAAGGATTGGTCGGTGCGCGTGAATCGGTTCTGGATCGATTATAGTCCGAGCGGGGCGATCGACCAATTTTACTCGGATCTGTCAGTTTTGGACAAAACAGGCCGAGAGGTCGATCGCAAAACGATTCACGTTAACGAGCCGCTCAGATACCGAGGAGTCACCTTTTATCAAGCAGATTGGAGCCTAGCCGCCGTGCGAGTTCGCCTCAACAAAAGCCCGGTTTTGCAACTACCAATGGCTCAGTTAGACACCCAAGGTAAAGGCAGAATTTGGGGGGCTTGGATTCCGACTAAACCCGATTTGAGTGCGGGAGTTTCTCTGCTAGCAAAGGACTTGCAAGGAACTATGTTAGTCTACGGTACGGATGGCAAATTGTTAACTACTGTTCGCGCAGGTACCGCAGTTGAAGTTAACGGAGTGATGCTGGCAATTGATGAAGTTGTTGGCAGCACGGGATTGCAAATTAAAGCCGATCCAGGAATTCCGCTCGTTTATACTGGCTTTGGGTTGCTGATGCTGAGCGTGATGATGAGCTATCTGTCTCACTCGCAGATTTGGGCTTTGGAAAAAAATGGCAAGCTATACGTGGGCGGGCGCACTAATCGCGCTCAGGTGATTTTTGAAAGAGAGGTTGTGGAGATTTTGGACAAGTTGGCAGAATTGAAAACGGCAGAGGCCAAAAGTGCGATCGCCCCGACTTCTGTTGCTAGTCAAAGCTAACCGTAGGGTGCGCCGCGGCGCACCTTAGGGAAGCATCTCAGTTTTGCATTTACAGTGCTGCCCCGCTCAAAAAAAAGTTCGTAGTGCGGACTTCAGTCCGCTCTTTAAAATGCTTCTTGCAAAACTGAGATAACTTACAATCTTTATTATTCTTGTGGGATGGGCGTCCCGCCCGTTCTTTAGGGACGGGCGGGACGCCCATCCCACAAATATGTGTAAATTATTTAATTTGCGATCCTTACACCAATCCATAAATATGAAAAAGATTAGAATGTAGGGTGCATCGCCATGAACAACTTTCGCTGGTATTCAAAGATTTTAGAGCGACGCACCCTACAGATTATAAAGGGGATGAATAACCCGGATTTGGTATTACTGCTTATCCTAGTAAGAGGTCAAGATTTGAGATCCTCACCGCCGTAAAAAAGTCGTCCTAAAAGGACGGGGTTTCAAACCCAATTTTGCTGATGAAAAAGATTAGATATAGCCCTGATGTAGATGCGATGCCGATCGAAATTTTCGATCCTCTTCGAGGGCTTCGCCAACGCCCGATCGCCTATGCCGAAGATGAAGGAAACATGATTCTGCACTATTCTAGCAGCGGAGAACTGGTATTGATCGAAATATTAGATGTCAAACAATTCATCTCATTAGAATCTGTCTCCGATGAAATGCCTGCCCGCTAAAGCAGTCCCTCCTCAAAATCAGTTGTAATTATGTCACACAAAATTACTGAAAAGATGGGTTTAGTTACCGCCACAATCACAGTCACCAACCTAGTCGATGAAATTTTGCAAGAAAGAGGATTTATCACTGATAGTGAAGTGCGTTCTGTCACCTTAGAAAAGGTTATAGTTGATACAGGTGCAACTCGCCTCTGTTTGCCCGCACCAATTATCCAGCAATTGGGTTTAACACTCGATGAAGAAGTCGAGGTCAAGACAGCGGCAGGCATCCAAAAAGCACGTTTGTTTAAGAGATTGAGTCTGACTGTAGGGAAACGGAAAGGAGAGTTTAATTGTATGGAATTGCCGGGAGGCGAAGACCCCTTACTCGGCTTGATTCCATTGGAAAGTTTAGGTTTGCAACCAGATATTATCAAGCAAGAATTAATCTTTTTGCCGCATCGCGGTCAAAATACCTATCACTTGGCACTCTAACATTCCCTATTCATCATGAAAGGAGGCGGATGCTCACCAGCACCGCCCCTACTGCCACAGAACGCACATTTAAAGGCTGAGCCTTCTACTTCTGATGCCGCACCTCAACCACCGTGTGCACGTTCCCCCGCGGCAGAAAATCCCCCTTCACCGTCACTTCCAGCGGCGCGCAAGCTGCGACAAAATCGTCTAAAATTTGATTGATCGATTCTTCGTGGGAAATGTAGCGATCGCGATAACTGTTAACGTAGAGCTTCAGCGCCTTTAACTCTACCACTCGCTCGTCGGGCACGTAAGTAACGTGAATCGCGGCAAAATCGGGATAGCCAGAAAACGGGCACTTGCAAGTAAACTCCGGCAAGGTAATGTTAATCGTATAGCGCCGCCCGACTCGCGGGTTCGGAAAAGTAATTAACTGCCCCTCTAAAATCTCGCGTTCGCCGTATTTCATTTCCTCGGTGCTTGACTTTTGCGACATACTTTGTACGGTTGGGTGGTTGTTCATAGCGATCGACTCAGAAATTGTAACATTTAATTAAATTTACTATTAATATCTGTAACAGCTATCTTGATGAATTGTGTTGCGATCGATCTAATTGCAAATACTCTCAGGCTAAACTTAAAAAAGTTCACCCTCGCCATCTACAATTATGCAAAATACTACCTTATCTGACAATACTTCTCCTGAAAACTCAAATAGTTACTCTGCATCAGTACCGATTTCCCTCTATCGAGAAGTCACGACCCAATTGCAAGCAGCCCAAGCGATGCTCGACTCCCTCAAAACCCACAACCAGCAATTAGTTCAACAAAATCAACAACTGCGGCGAGAAGTAGAAACAGTAGTTCAAGTATCCCAGCAGCTACAACAAGTAGTCAACTCGGCTCAGAACGTCACCCAGACAGGGATGCCTCAAATGCCCTCCGTCAAATTCAATTTCAGCGTTGAACCGGAACCTCCAGCACCTCCCATCTCGAGGACTAGCTCTTCTAACGTACCTCAACCACCTCAAACAGTCGCCTTCCCCTTCCCTCTACCGGAACCTAAAGTCCCCCCGGTTCCCGAGACACTTCCAGAAAAATTATTTACTACTGTGCCGGAAACTCCTTACCGGGTGCGAACTCAAGCAAAAACAGCCTCAGACTTAAGTGGATTGTGGTTGGCCGTTGCCATTTTTCTGATTGTTATTGCTGCTTTTGGTGCAGGTTATTTAGTTGTTCGCCCTTTGTTGAAGGGAAAGTAAATTTCAACAAGAATCCCACGGCTCGAACCGTGGGATTTTAACGAAAACTTAGCATAAAATATTCAAAGTTACGCTAATTGGCTATCATCCTCTGGCTGCACTCGTTTCTACTAAACGAGGTGCATACTGCTCTTCACAAGCAGAACCTAGAATGCCCACCCCGGGCTCGAAACCGCGCGTGAACTCAGTGAGTTTTACCTGTTTAGCTTCCAAAGCTGTCTGTAGCACCTTCATGGCTCGGTGAGGGTCGCCGGCTCCGCAGAAAAATAAGTCTGCGGCAAAATAACCGTGTTCAGGCCAAGTATGGATTGCTATATGAGACTCTGCCAAAGTTGCAGTAGCCGTCACTCCGTGAGGACTAAACTGGTGTACGCACAAATCGATGAGAGTAGCTCCTCCGGCTTCGATCGCATCGAGTATGGCGCGGCGGATACGTTCAGGATCGTTGAGGAGGTCTCCAGGAGACTCCCAAGCATCAGCGACCAGATGGGTTCCCAATTGTTTCATTCTGCGGGGTTTTACCTCTAACTCACAATGTCTCAAACCTTTTGACAATAGCACGGACTCCAGAAATTTTGCAAGTAAATTACCCAAAAGAAATCAAAATATAGCGAATCGGGCGATCGCCGCTATATTTTTGGGCGCACAAAAAAGTAACTGAAGCTTTTGACTTGAGGCGCGATCGCTCCTGACTGACAATCGCCCCGCTACCAGACATCGAATCAATCGCGGCTGTGAGTAGCTCCATTCGGCAAAATCGCCCCGCCCAAAGCCGCTTGATTCAAATTAGCAACATTCAAGCTCGCCCCAATCAAATTAGCCTCAGACAAATTAGTTCCTGTCAAATTTGCTCCTGTCAAAGAACTCAGCAGCAAACCCGCACCCGACAAATTGGCGTTACTCAAATTCGCTCCCCGCAAATCAGCTTCCAGCAAGCTAGCACCTGATAAATTCGCACCGCTCAAATCAGCTCCCCGGAGAGAAGCTTTGTTCAAATTCGCAGCCCTCAAATCAGCATTGTGCAGAATCAAACCATTCAAATTAGCTTTACTCAAATTAGCCCCTTGCAAGTGTGCACCGCTCAAATTAGAACCATTTAAATTAGCTTTACTCAAGTCAGCACCGCTCAAGTCAGCGCCGCTCAAATTAGCAGCACAAATACAAGCCTCCCGCAGACTTGCTTCGCTCAAAATCGCCCCAACCAAATTGACACCGCTGAGATTTCCGCGATTGAGATAAGCCCGAATTAGATTTGCACCGCTCAGGTTGGCCCCGTTCAAATCTACTTCGCTAAGAATCGCTCTAGTTAGATTTGCTCTGCTTAAATCAACCCCGCTCATAATTGCTCGGCTCAGCGTCGCCCCGCTCAAATTAGCCTCAGTTAGTTTCGAGCCGCTTAGCAAACAAGCTCCGACTAAACTCGCTCCAGTCATCACAGCTTTGCTCAAGTCAGCGCGAGACAATATTGCTCCGCTGAGATTTGCTCCGCTAAAATCGGCTGCGATCGCCACAGTTCCCGTTAAACTAGAACTGCCGAGGTTAGCTTCAATTAATTTCGCCTTAGATAAATTAGCCCCGCTCAAGTCGGCGCCGTTTAAATTAGCTCCTATTAGTTTACTTCTAATTAAGTTGGCGCCTTTCAAATTAGTGCTGCTCAAATTAGTTCGACTGAGATTAGATTCAATCAAATGAGCGGCAATGAGGTTGGCTCCTCGAAAATCTCGTTCCCCGTTTCTATGTCTAGTTAAAAGTTCATCGGCACTTAAAAGCTCAGTGAAATTCATAAAAAAATTGAGTGAGTTTCCTTAATTTCTCGATGTTCTATGTTGTCTGAAATTTGGTAGGCTCGTGTTTCCTAGTCAGTTTTTAAACCAATACTACCGCAGTAAGAATTATCAAAACTGGTTGATTTCTAGCATCACCCTGATAATTTACGTAGAACTTACGAAAAGCCACCCGGTTTTTCGTAAAAGTAGGGCTTGGCTAGGGGGCATTTATGAAGAAACCGAGTTTCTCGCTTCCGCCTGTAAGTCTTATGCTGCTAAGAGTTAGTTGCGGCTGATGTTAGTTGTTAATTGTTAGTTGTATTTATACTAACTGCTAATCACTAACTATTAACTACTAACCATTTACAAAATATCGATAAATCGATCAGTTGTCGATCGCCTATTTTTGGGGTTATTGCTGGCGGCACCCGCGCCGCATTCAGATCCCAAAAATTGCTGGTACAGGGGAGCAAATGTATTAGTTCCCGAAAGAAATAAGGGATCGAAGCTTCAACCCCGAATATCTTTTACTTTTTGCCTTGTTTCTTCGATCGCCAATGAAAGCCTCCGCCCGGTAAGCTCAGCTAGTGTCACCTCCCCCCACTGCGATCGATGCAGCGTGAATCCAACAGGAAGGCTGTTTCGCTCGCCTGGCCGATCGAGTCCCAGGCGAAACCAGCAATAGGCTGCCACAGGCCTGAGATTTCGCCAAAAAAAGCGCCGCGAGCCGTTCCCGTACTCCCGCGCTGCTGTGCTTGCTGTTAATGTTTACTCGATCCATGAGCGCTTGCGCTTCTAATTAACAGAACGCCCGACACCAGACGCGCTCCCGGACATAAAAGCTGTTCCTGGGCTTGAAAAATGCTTCGCTGAGGCATTCCCAGAAAAACTATATTCCTTTAGCCGGTCTTGCCAAAGGCAATTGGGCTGCTACAGACAACCAATGACCAGCCTAAGTCTTGCCCCAAGGCGACGACAATATTATTCTAATAGTTGCCGACCACCGCAGGCTGTACTCGGCGCGCGGGACTGGCTACTTCACCTAATATAATTTGCTGAAATTAGCCGCCCCATAATTAAAGATAGTCGTTCTTTGACTAACGGGGCAATCTCTGCTGCAATTTAAGTCATGCGAATTTGATAATACTCCAGGGTTTGCGATCGAGCAGTAGTGAGTGTTACAGACTCAAAAATCGCTGCGGATTTAGTCGGTAAAAATTTATAGAGCCGATCGAGCAGCCGACCCAAAGCCCAGCTCGCACTCTCAACATTAAACTTTTGCCTGGTCGCTTTTTTTAAGTTTCCCGAACAAAACAAAAGCCGGCTTTCACAGAAAAAGCCGACTTTTGAGATAAATTTACCCGCATTCGGCTAAACGCCTAAGCCCTAAACAATCCGAGCGCGCTGGTGCGATCGTCCCTGCCGTCCGTAGAAACAATAGACATCTCCAATAATTATTGTGGAACAGGCAGGATGCCTGTTCCAGACTTGCTTTTTTGGAGAGGTCTAATACCCAAACAAAGTCTGAAGTATCAAACCCGACGGTGGCCGGTCACGCCCTGATTGGGGTCGTAAATACCAGCCGTAGTATCAACGCCGGGAGTGCCCGGAGCGCCGTAATCAGCCCGAGCGGTATCCACGCTGGGATAGTCGTAGGTGTTCCAATGCTGAACACCTCCGCGGCTCATAACTGCTTCAGCCTTAGCGACTTCTGCTTCGCTACCGTCAAGCAGCACCAAGTAATCTCCCCTCGCGACTCGATCGTTGTATGCTCTAGCTTCCTCTTCAGGAATTCCCAAACCTACCAAAGCTCCGATCAAGCTGCCAGCAGCCGCACCCAAAGCAGTACCGGCGAGTGTAGTGGCGATCGTCGTAGCCGCAGCTCCAGCCATCATAATCGGCCCGATACCCGGAATTGCCAGCGCGCCGAGACCTACCAACAAGCCAGTCAAACCGCCCAGCGTGCCGCCAGTGAGCGCGCCCTTAGTCGCCCCTTCATCGGCCTTGTTTTCCGCGCTTCCCTGCACGTCAATCCCTGCGATATCCCCTTTAGAGTCGGCATCCTTAGCGATGACCGAAACCCGATCCATATCGAAACCCGCTGTTCTCAGTTCTCCCAGCGCGTGTTCGGTTTCGCGGCGGGTGGAAAACACGCCCACAGCGCGCTTGTCGCGGGCCATCGATCTGCGGCCGGTGTCTGCCGGCACATCATAAATGCCCCAATCCTGAATGCCCCGCACGCTCATAATTCCTTCGGCGGTGGCCAACTCAGCATCTGTTCCTTCGACGAAGACCAAATATTCTCCGCGCGAGATGCGATCGCTATAAGCTTTAGCTTTGGCTTCGGGAACACCCAAACCGACCAAACCGCCGACCAAACCGCCCGCAGCAGCCCCGATCGCGCCTCCGACTACAGTATCAGCCAGCAGAGTGGCGATCGCGCCCCCCGCCATCACCGGGCCAACTCCCGGAATCGCCAGCGCCCCAAGGCTGCCCAGCAACCCGATCAAACCGCCCGTCACCACTCCCGCAGTCGCGCCAGCTTTCGCGCCGCCGCCCACTTTCTCGTCGGTACTCTTAGCAGTTGTAGCACCAGCAATGGAGCTCCCATGGAGATTTTCCCCAACTACCGAAACCTTATTCATCGGAAAGCCGGTACTTTGCAGTTCCATCAAGGCTAGTTCCGTATCGCGGTAATTAGAAAACGCTCCTACAGCCCGTTTGTGTTGACCTAAAGCCATTTCTTTTCTCCTTCAAAATATACTGTTTTTACACAACAACAGAATTTCTGCTCTGCTTGCTGCCATCAATCACATTTAGTCATTTTTTCCCAACATTTTTCATCGGTCGCTGGGAATAACCTGCATCTCTCTCTTCAGGCCGGTTTTCCACTAATTCTCAGGAATTGGCAATCGGAAAATTGGAAATCGGACAATTGCACGTAGCAAGCTAGTTTTGAGTTCTAATTTTTGAGTTTCTCAATTTTAAACCCTCTTAAACTCTTTAACTTAAACCCACTATTCAGAAGAGTTACATAAGCGTTGGAATCCGCTTTCAAGGCAATTTTAAAACAGCAAAACTTTGCTACTTCCTCTTCCTTAAATCCGTTACATCCGTTACACAATCCGTTGCCGAACTTCCTTCTTCCTTCTAATTTATTACTTGCTAGGCGATGCGGCGGGTGAAGCGGGGGCGACAACAGCCGTAACATTCACGCTTTTTACACCCTTAATCTCTTTAGCTAGCGGCTCTATTTTAGCTAAATCAGTTTGATTGGGAACTGTGCCACCTACGGTGACAGCCCCGTCTTTTGCGTCCACAGTGAGCTGACCTTTAGTAATGTTCACTTCCAACTTAGAACGAACTTGACTTTGCAGATCGCCATCGGCTCTGATGGTATCGCCGCCCGTCACGTTGTTGCGCTGTTCTCTGGCCCTGATATCAGAATTTGCTTGGGCTCTGCGAATATCGCTAGTGGCGTCGGACTGAGTTTTTTGAACTGTCTCGGCTGGGGGCGGGCTGTTGACATTTTCTGTGGGAGAATTAGGAGCATCAGCGCTAGTTTTAGCCCCCTCGCTGCAAGCAGCAGCTCCAAATAATAAGAGGCCGCTGATGATAATTGGTGTTAGTTTGTTCATAATATGTTAATACCCTCCGGGTAAGCTTTTGATGAGCCAGACTTCGTTGAAGTAGATTAAGCAACACTAAATTTTAGTTGGTGCTTTCTATCTAACAAGCCTTATATCAAACATATAAAATTGAGGAATCCGCTACATCGCTCCACAGGTGTAAAATTTACCTCTGTCCTTAGATAGAGTACAAAAAAGCAAAGGGTCTTCTGGGTTTGCGGTGATAAGAAAAGCTAATTAGAAAAGCAAGCTAATAGTCGATCTCGAAAATTGTCGAAATTAACAAATCCATAGGCTTGA
>RDYN01000158.1 GCA_004293365.1 Oscillatoriales cyanobacterium
TATTTTTTGCGGACTGAAGTCCTCACTACAAACCTCTTGATTTCGGTTCGTAGTGAGGACTTCAGTCCTGTATTTTTTGCGGACTGAAGTCCTCACTACGAACCTTTAGATTGCGTGTTATTTACAAGACTAAATTTTATTCAATACAAATCATTGTCTTATTTAGAACCAAACACCTCGCGCACCCGATAAATCGGCTTTCCCTGAGACTCGTGATAAGTCCGCATCATCACTTCCGCCAGCAAACCGAAACAAAATAACTGCACGCCAGTCAACAGCAAAACCACAGCCAAAATCAGCAAAGGACGATTCCCAATAATTTGACCAAAACCCAATTTTAAGACTGTCAAATAAATTCCTAAAACCGTTCCCAACGCCATAGAACTCAGTCCCAAAAGTCCAAAAACGTGCATCGGTCGAGTCAGGAACTTCTTCATAAAAGAAATAGTTAGCAAATCCATCAACACCCGAAAAGTCCGCCAAATGCCGTACTTGCTTTGACCGAAACGCCGCGCATGATGTCGCACCGGAATTTCTGCAATTCTCGCGCCTTCAATAAACGCCAAAGCCGGCAAAAATCTGTGCAACTCCCCGTAGAGATTTAAGTCTGCAACTAATTCAGATTTATAAGCTTTCAAAGAACAGCCGTAGTCGTGCAAAGTTACGCCCGTAACGCGACCAATTAACCAGTTAGCAATTTTAGAAGGAATCAGGCGGCTGATAGTATTGTCTTGCCTATTTTTGCGCCAACCGCTAACTAAATCGTAGCCTTCATTTAACTTTTCCAGCAACATCGGAATATCCGCAGGGTCATTTTGCAAATCGCCGTCTAGGGTAACAATAGCACGGCCTGTCGCGCGATCGAAACCTGCCGACATCGCAGCAGTTTGTCCGTAGTTGCGGCGCAAAAGCACAGCACAAAGGTCATCGCGACTATCGGCTAGCTGTTTGAGAAGGTCAGCAGAACCATCTTTAGAACCGTCGTCTACACAAATAATTTGATAGCTGAGTCCAGATGGTTGAATTGCAGAGGCGATCGCCTCAATCAGATGAGGCAAACTTTCTACCTCATTATACACCGGCACCACCACCGAAACGTCGAGAATAACCTCATTTGCAGCCTGCTGTGCGGCCAATTTTTCCAAAAATAATGCAGCGTCCATTGTTTTGTTAGATAACATCAGTAACTCACACCAACAAACAGTATATACTCAGCAGTCATTAGTCAGCAGTCATTAGTCATTAGTCACTGGTCATTGATGAACAACTACAGAACGGCTCTCCTGGGTTTACGGTGGATACGGTATCAGAGACAACTATTGGCGATTCTGTGATGCCGTTTGAGCAAGGATATGCGGTTTGTTTATCACCACAACAGAAACCGGGTTTTTTACGAAAATACTTCGTTAAAACCATCAATTTAGGTGAAAAACCCGGTTTCTTAGTTCGTAGTGCGATCGCCAGTGGCCAGAAACCGGGTTTTTTGCAAAAATCATTTGTTCCAACCCTCAATGCCGGTAAAAACCCGGTTTCTTTGTTCATAGTACACAAGCCCTAAACTAACTAGGTTGATAACTTGCCACAACTTTACCATATCCGCGCAATTGCTGGTAATAAGCCCGACTGACTGCATCCCCATCATCCGACAAAACATCGATACCAATACCATCGCGACCTTGAGTTTTTCCAGAACTGTGAATGTAGCGATTTTCTCCGATATACAATCCTACATGAGTGGCTTTTTCCGGCGTCCCAAAAAATACTAAATCACCCGGTTCTACATCGCTAACACTAATAATAGATGTCGTAAAAGCTTCTTGCTGGTAAGCATCCCTCGGCAACCAGATGCCCGCCGCCACAAAAGCAGCTTGCATCAATCCCGAACAATCATAATTGGGCCCGACTGTACCGCCCCAAAGGTAATAATTGGATTCCTGCATCGCCTCGCGAGTAAAGGTAATTGCGATCGCCAATTTTTCCTTAATTTCATCCTGAGAAACCACCAGAGGATGATACACTGTTTCTGTGACTTCGAGCAATTCAAGATCTCGAATATCCAGCCATCCCGGATAATCGTCTTCGCACAGCCGCACCATCACAGCCGTTGTATCCCCCTGCACAAGGGAATCTATGCCATCTCTCCCCCTCTTGTAGGGGCGGTGGATGGTGCGTGCCCGCCCTGGCTGGGGGGGGGCAAAAACGAGCAAATGCCGCCCCAAGGCTGCTTGAGTGGCCAATCGATCGCACTTTGGGGAATCGTAAATATTTATGTGCGAGATCGCCCGATACTCCACACCATTAGATAATTGATAATTGACCATTGCTAATTGCTAATTGTTTGCTGTTAATTGTTCGCACTTAACGATTTATTGCCATTAGCCAACCGCCGTTAACCGTTAACCGTCAGCAGTCAGCCATTAACCATGACATTTTTCCACAAAGACGAACAATTAGAAACCCTCGGCAGTAGCATTATAGATGCAGTCCAGGCAGAATTTACAGGATTGAAGGGCGATCGATTGGCCATCACCTGGATCGTCTACGATCCGCCAGTCCGAGTCAACACAGGCGGCGCCCTCAGCGTACAAGAATTTTGGAAATATCAACCGCGAGGCTTTAGCGCCAGAGAATCCGATCGAATTTATCCCGCCAGCGTCGTCAAACTATTCTACCTTGTTGCCATCTGGGAATGGGCACAAAAAGGCATGATTCAAACATCGCCAGAATTAGAACGCGCCGTCCGAGATATGATAGTTGATTCCAGCAACGACGCCACCAGCTTAGTAGTAGACGCCCTCACCGGCACCACCAGCGGCCCAGAATTGTCACCAGGCCCCTTTGAAACTTGGAAACAGCAGCGAAACCTCATCAACCGTTACTTTCAATCATTAGATTGGCCGGAATTACAAAACATTAACGCCAATCAAAAAACTTGGTGCGACGGCCCCTACGGTCGCGAGCGAGCATTTCTGGGAGAATTAATGGAAAATAGAAATATGCTAACTACAAATGCAGCGGCGCGTTTGCTGCACAGTATCATCGGTGGCGTAGCTGTTTCTCCAAAAGCATCGCAAGATATGATGGGTTTAATGAAACGCAGTTTAGCACCAGCAGAATTAGAAGCAGATCCCGAAAATCAAGTTACAGGTTTTTTAGGCGGCGGATTACCAGAAGATGCAAAATTGTGGTCAAAAGCGGGGCTGACAAGTCAAGTTCGTCACGATGCTGCTTATATTGAAATACCTGGTTTGCGGCCGTATTTGTTAGTTGTATTTACCGAGGGGAAAGAGAATAGCAAGAATGAAGAGATTTTGCCTTTTATCTCGCGGCAGTTTGTCCAAGCAATGAAGGCACTTGATTAAATTTAGTAGCTGATGGTTGCTGCTAGACAAGACTTGAATTGCAAAAAAAAATTGGGACGATGCTCAAAGCCCATCCCATAATAAAATTCTGTGGGATGGGCTTCTAGCCTGTCCCCCAAATTTATTAAAAAGAATGTTTTCCTAGAAGTTTTAGAACGGAGAGGGGGGGATTCGAACCCCCGAAGGATGATAACACCCTTAACAGATTAGCAATCTGCCGCTTTCGACCACTCAGCCACCTCTCCAGATGACAGCAACTTACTATAGCACACACATCTGGCTGTTGCCAACCCCTAAATCAAAAATTCCTGAAACCCTTACCCTGTATGAAATTCCGTTGTCCGTTGTCCGTTGGAAGGCATAAAAATTCTTCCCGTCGAACCCTCTCCCCGTCTCCTACAATCAAGACTATTCCCCAAAGCCCCTAGCCTTCAAGTGCTTTTCCCAGCTAAAATTGGAACTCAAAAAGAACCTCTTAGTAGACAAATACCCCAATCGATACAGTTTAGCCTTGCGATCGCCATCTAGATTAAAATCCGTCGTCGTCACCCCAGCTTCAGTCACATCAATATTAATAACTCGCCCTTTATCCATTTCCCGCTGGTGATAGCGGTCTCTTGCTTTCATCATCGTTCGGAACATCCCCGCCAGCATCGACAGCGGAGTGTCAATCTTGACTTGATTTTCAATTCCTGTATCTACCAATCGAAACCCAAAGGTAAACCAACGCGGCACAACCGGAGTCGAACCGACAGATTGTTTGTCATAAATCCACAGCGGGAAATTGCTCAGAATTCCGCCATCGACAATTAAGTCGTTGCCGAGTTTTCCAGGCTCAAAAAATAGCGGAATGCTCATCGACAGCCGCACCGCTTCAGCTACGCTAAAATCTTCGGGATTTTGGAGACCCAACTGCTGGTACAAAGGATCGGAATCTGCTGAGTCTTGCCGCCGCAAGTCGTCGGGAATCACTAACATTTCACCGCGAGTCAGGTTGGATATTACTACTTTTAATTCCCGGTCTTTTGTCAGTTCTTTGACATCGGCAAAAGTGTGCAAGTGACCTTTACCAAGTGTTGCTTCCAACCACTGCCGGAAAGGTTGGGCAGAATATTCTCCCATCTGGCGGCTAATTGTGAGAAAAAGTAGCGTCCAAGCTGGAGATTGCAAGTCGTCGGCGGGGTCGCCGTTTAAAATTAGAGGACTATTTTTTTGACTTAAAAATATGCTATAATCGAGATCTCCTAACAACTCTTCTAAGTCATCCATTGACAAGTCTGTTGCCAATACTGCGGCAGTAATTGCACCCGCAGAAGTACCGGCCAATTTTCGCCAGCGAAGGCCCAAATCGTGGCAGCATCTGAGTGCTCCTAAAAAGGCAAGCCCGCGCACGCCACCTCCTTCAAAAATGGCGTCGGCATAGATTTGTTTTTTTTCGTCGGGAGGCGGAAACTTTTTAAGAATAGTTTCTTTCTCGGTGGCGGACATCCTGATGCCCGGTTCTTGTAAAATTTGCTGGGGATATAACTTGCTCATTTTAGATTTTGGATTTTAGATTTTGGATTTTGGATTAATACAGAAGATGCCAGCTCGATGGGGTACATATCAGAAACATGGGAGGGCGGGCACGGACACCGCCTTAAGAAAATCGTTTTTTGTGCTGCGTTTATTTGAAAAATGTTATTTATTGTTGTTGATTTTTGTGGGCATTCATGGTTTCTTTGACGTGTTCTTGAATTTGCGATCGCACTTGTTCGTAGGCCACCGACGCGCACCAGGGTCGGAGAGATAGAATAGTTGTATCTGGAGTTATCTCGATTACCAAACAAGTCGGGGGCGGATTTTCCAACACCAGCGGGTGAGAGTGGGCAATTTCCAGTAAGTCGGCTATAGTTGGACGGATCGGGCGATCGCCAATATCAATTTTTAAGTCTACTCGCCTCGTACCCATCGTTGTGGTATTTTTCAGTGTACCGTTAAATAAATTATTATTCGGAACAATAATTTTTATGCGATCGTCCGTCACGACGGTTGTCGAAAAAATCCCGATGCTATCGACAACTCCCTTAACATCCCCAGCTTCGATCGCATCTCCGACTTCAAAAGGCCGTAAACTAATCAACATTACCCCAGCAGCAAAGTGGGATAGAGTATTTTGCCACGCCAAACCAATCGCCAAACCCGCCGCGCCGACTACCGCCACCACGCTAGTAGTTTGAATTCCCAACTGATTCAAAGCCGCAACTACGCCGACAACCAAAATCACAATTTCCGCAGCTTGAACTAAAAATTTGCGTAGCGTGGGCTCAGTACGACTCAGAGTTCGACGAGTCACGTTACCCGCCAACCCGATCGCAAATCGCGTAATTAACAAAATGCCGATCGCCCACAGCATTTGAGGTACAATTTTAAATCCCAATTCTACGAATTTTTTCGTTAATTCTTGGGCTACTTGCATCGCCTGTATTCTTTCTGCATTTAGCGGCAGACTTTGAGCTATTTGTAGAAATGTGTTGGCTGTCATGTCAATTGGTAATTGGGAATTGGAAATTGGGCATTGGGCATTGGGCGGAGCGAAGCGGAGGGATTGGGCATTGGTAAACGCAGTCTTAGTCTTATCGCTTATTCCGAGAGTCCGACAGGGGTTAAAAACCCCTGTCTCATAGCTAAAGTCCTCTAAAAGAGGACTAAATTAAATAATTTTATCCTGCAAAATCTTGAGTCGGTTTTAACCGACTTTTGCTATGAGGCTGGGGTTTAAACCCCAGCCGGACTACTGCTACTGTTAAGAGTTTACCGCTACGCGAGGCAATCGGTGTTTAAAACCGCAGAGAATTTCCCAAGAAATAGTTCCTAAAATTTGGGCCCAATCGTCAGCAGTAATTTGATTTTCTCCATCATTCCCCAACAACGTCACCACTTCACCGACTTCTAAATCGGGAATATCGGTCACATCCAGCATTAATTGATCCATCGTCACGGCCCCGACTTGCGGCACAAATTTACCTCTAACTAAAACCTGCATTTTAGTAGAAAGATTGCGCGGAATCCCATCTGCATAACCGATACCAACTACCGCAATCTGTGTCTCGCGCCCAGCAATAAATTTATAGCCATAACTGACGCCGGTGCCTGCTGCAATTGTTTTCACCTGCGTTACTCGGGCTTTTACCTGCATTGCGGGCTGCAAAGAAGCGATCGCCTGCAAGTGAGGGGCAGGATAAAGACCGTAGGTAGCCAAACCGACTCGCACTAAATCGTAGTGCAAATCGGGGTCTGTGAGAGCGGCAGCAGAGTTTGCCAAGTGCAGGCGACAGGGGTTAATTCCTGCTGTTTGGATTTGGGCGATCGCCTTTTTGAACCGTTGCTGTTGCTCTCTCATCACGGTTGGATCGGGACTGTCGGCTGTCGCCAAGTGAGAGTAAATGCTGGCTAATTTTAAATTTGGCAAACTGTTGACTAATTGCACAAATTCTGTTGCGTCTTGCCAAGGCGTACCCAAACGAGACATTCCCGTGTCTAACTTAGCGTGAACGGGCAAAGATCGATCGAGACTGACGAGAACTTCGGAAAAAATTAGGGCTTGTTTGGCAGTACAAATAGTGGGCTGCAAGTGCCATTGGGCGATCGCCTTTACCTGTGCCGGTGTATTGGTTGCCCCCAACAGCAAAATCGGCGCTTCTATCCCAGCTTCCCGCAATTCTATGCCTTCGGGAATTGTCGCGACTCCCAGCCAACTAGCACCTGCTTGCAATGCTGTTTGACTGACTGCGATCGCACCGTGTCCGTAAGCATCCGCTTTCACAACTGCCATCAGTTCTGTGTTGGGAGATAATAGATGCTTAAGCTGTTTTACATTGTGAGTTAAAGCTGCTAAATCTATTTCTACCCAAGCCCGCTGGCAAAGTCCGCCGTCACCGTCCCACAGCACCGTCTGGCGGGATTTTTGGGTTGTTGATGCTGCGGTTGTTTGTTCCTCACTCAACATTGTCGATCGCTCCTACTTGCTTGCACCATTAAAAACTGCTCGGAGATTGCACCCTCGGTGTAATTATAATAAAATTTTCCTTTTAATCAATGTGTTATACCGGTTAACAAAAATCCTGAAACCCTAGACCAGAGCCAAACCGTTATATAATCAGCGGTTGCCAAATCTTAAATCCAAAATCCAAAATCTAAAATCTAAAATGGTATTGGCTGGTGTATCATAGCATCAAAAATACCCGTAAAAACTATGGACGGATTGGCTTACCTGCATTTAGCTGAAACTTGGGAAACGCCCCCAGCTCAAACTCGATCGCCCAACTCGAAACAGCACCTAAATTTAGCTGCAACTCCTTTACTCTTCTTTACAATATGTCTCACAATTTTTAATTTAGTCTATCCCGCCCTCGCCATCAAAATGACAAAAGGCGATAGGGGCCCGGAAGTTGTCGAACTACAGAAAACTCTGCAAGCATCAGGACATTTTGGCGGTAGGGCTACAGGATTTTACGGTTCCGTCACCCAGGCTGCGGTGAAAAAGTTCCAAGCAGAGAACAACCTAAAAGTTGACGGAATTGTCGGCCCTCAAACCTTGTCAGCCCTCAAAGGCAAGTCGCCAGCCGCCAGCGCTGACAAGGAATCTGCCCAAAAAACAGCATCAAAGGTCGATCGACCTTCGCCATCTCCTACCCCCACAGAAAACAGCAACCAACTCGAATATCCAACTAAAAATCAGCCCAAACAGCCTCTTTTTGAAGAACCATTTTTACCACCATTTAAAACAGAAACTGCTGCGCCAACCTCCGACAAAAAAGAAAATGAATTACCCGGCAAAAGGCTTGCAAACACCGAAGAAAAAATGACTTTGAAAAAAACTATTTACGGCAAAATATCGCCGAAATCAATAGTTTATTCGGGAGATGGTTTATTTTTTGCTCAAAACATGATGTACAGCCACAGCATCACCGTTTACAATAGGAAATTTAAATTAGTCAAGACTATTTCCGATACAGTAAACTTGTCAAAATTTGGCTTTTCTAAATTCAAAGGCAATTACAAAGGTTCTCCCGTAGAAGCCGCCTTTTCAACAGATGGTAAATATGGCTATGTATCGAACTATCAAATGTACGGTTCTGGGTTTGACAATCCCGGTAGCGACAGGTGTTCTCCATCGGCCAAACACGACCAAAGTTTCATGTACCGTATCAACACCCAAACGTTGAAAATAGAAAAGATAATTCCTGTAGGTGCGGTTCCGAAATTTAATGCTGTTTCGCCTAACAATCGTTTCGTACTTGCTAGCAATTGGTGCAGTTGGGATTTGAGCGTAGTTGACATCAATAAAAACCGCGAAGTCGAGCGGGTAAAACTGGGTGCATATCCTCGGGGTATTGTGGTTACTCCCGACTCAAAAAATGCCTATGTTGCTGTGATGGGTTCTTCCGATATTGCGAAAGTGAATCTGATAGACTTTTCGGTAGAATGGTTGAGAAATATTGGCAATGCGCCGCGTCATTTAACGATAGATCCCAATGGCAAGTATATGTATGCCACTTTGAACGGTGAAGGGAATGTGGCAAAAATTGACCTAAAAACTGGTGAAGTGGTAGATAAAGTTTCCACGGGAAATGCACCTCGCAGCATGACAATTTCTGGTGACGGTAAACTGATTTATGTGGTTAACTATTCATCAAATACTGTTAGCAAGGTGAGGACTAGCGATCTCAAAGTGCTGCAAACAGTGAATGTTAATTCAAGTCCGATCGGGATTACTTACGATCCTGAAACTAATCAGGTTTGGGTGGCTTGTTATTCGGGCAGCATTATGGTGTTCCAAGATTAATCTACCAGGTTCGTAGTGAGGACTTCAGTCCTAAAAAAATCTAAGAAAAGGACTAAAGTCCCTACTACAAACCAGGTTCGTAGTGAGGACTTTAGTCCTAAA
>RDYN01000159.1 GCA_004293365.1 Oscillatoriales cyanobacterium
AACAATAAATATCTCAAAGCCTTATTAGAGCGTACAGAGTCGCTAAATTATGATGATTGCATTTACGTCCTACAGCCGGCGTTACACAAAGGCTTTAACGGTTTTTGGAGATGTCTACTGAATAAATCCCAATACGGTCATTTGTGACAAGTTAAGAAAAAGTGCAAATTGTCAAGGGGGTAGACTTGCCAGAGGTAAAATAGGATGAAACCTTGACCGGGCAAGCAGTTGAGCCATAATTGAACCAGTTTATGAGTAGCAAAAAACGAATCAACCGAGATCGTGCAAAGAAAAAAAATCGTCCTCAAGTAGAAAACGAAGCGGTAGCGAATTACCTGGAAGATTTATTAATTCCAGCAATGGCGGCCCAAAAAACTTTTTATCGCCAACTAAATTTAAGAGATAGAATTCTAACACTACCGTTAATGATGGCCTCCGTATTAAGTTTATTATGGCGAGACGTAGCAGGAGTAACAGAATTAACCAGATTATTAAAGAGAGAAGGCTTTTTATGGTGTCAGCCACAAGAAATTAGCCTCTAAGGCATTATCACTGAGATTTTTAACTTTTCGAGCTATTTTGTTTGAAAAAGTATTTAAAGAATTACTACCTCATTTTCGAGAAAAATGGTTGATGAGAAAATCGAGACCATTACCAGATAGCGTACAATTTGCCTTAAAAAGATTTGAAAATATCTGGATAGCAGATGGCTCAACATTAGAAGCATTATTTCGTAAACTAGAAAGTTTATCAGATGTTCCAATCGGTCAATTATCCGGAAAAATCGGAGTAATTATAGACCTAGTAACTCATCTTCCCGAAGAAATTTGGTTTTGGACAAATCCGAAACAAGCAGATACTCATTGCGAGAAAAATTTACTACAAACAGTCAAGCCAAAAACTTGACTGTTACTCGATAGAGGCTTCTATCACTTCGCTTTTTGGTCAAAATTAATTGAGCAAAAAATTTGATTTATTACTCGAATTAAGAAAGGTGCATCTTATCAATTAAAGCGGGTATTAACCAATACTTATGATATTAAATACCAGATAATTCAGATAGGTGCAGGGACAAAAAAGACACCAAGTTTGACTATAATATTAGTACAAATTTTCTCGAAAAATAGCTGGCGTTCTTATCTGACGAGTGTCCGATAGCCCGAAATATTGCCCCCCTATGTAGTGGCATATTTATATCAAAGACGCTGGCGAATTGAAAGGCTTTTTGTATAGTAAATAGACTCCTAAATTTAAGTTATTTATGGACAGGTTCTGTCAACGGAATTCAGATCCAAATCTGGGCTACCTGGCTATTTTATGCGGTGTTGGTAGACTTAGGGGATGCCGTTGCAGATGAATTAGGAGTGCCAATTGAACGTGTTTCATTAGAAATGATTTATCGGGGAATCTATCATTTTTCTGTTGCCTATCAAAAAGGATTAGCTTCTGACGAAAGTTAAGTATTTTGCTGACGATAAAAATCAAGATTTAGGGATTGTTAAGCGACAACGAAAACCTCAGATCAGGCTAATTATTTCTCCTTTCCCTGGAACTCAAAGAAGTCCCGAACAATTTTTTTTCAATAATAAAGGAACAAATGGAGTCATATTTTAATTGGTATCTCTGTAAAAGAAATGAGTAAGATTACTCATTGAAAACAGTGCTTTTAGCTTAACTTGTGAGTAATGCAATACGGTTGACTTAACGCTTTTTGACCAATTTCATCTCACAATTTTATAGGCAATACAGGCATTTTTGGCCAGTCAGATTGTTATTAAGTCAACTGTATTGAAATAAATCCCTCAATGAATCACTTTAAAAGTTTAAGAGTATGTGAGACAAATTCCGCATTTAACTGATGTTTAAAATTTAAGCTATTGAACATTTAAATTACATATTCCGACGATACTCCGAGCAATGTCACACTCATAGCTTGAGTAATTGTTGATACAGAATTTGAATGTAGATAAAGCTTATACTCCGGCTAACCTAACCATCGCCTAACCTTTACCTGGGTCGGTTAGAGTGAGATCGCTAGGTCTCACACTAATGTTTTTTACCTGGAAATAACGGATATGCCACCAACATCGAAAGCACTTTTAGCGGAAGTACAGCATAACACAGGAGCAACTCGAAACTTGCATTTTTATGCAAAGGGCGAAACCATTCCTTTAATGTCCCAAGGCCTTTGGCGCGTCTGTCAAGGTTTAGCACAACTGAGTACCCTTTATCCCACCGGAGAAGAAGGACTTTTGGGTTGGGTGGGGCCTTCGATGTGTTTCGGTTTGTGGTTGACTTCCTTGCAGACTTACCGAGCTACGGCGACATCAGACGTATATTTGATGTGGTATTCTATGGTGGAAATCGAAGCTTCTCCTCAATTGGCTCACGAGTTGCTGCCTCAAATGGTGCGGCGGCTGCGGCAAATGGAATCAATTTTGGCGATCGCCGGACAGCGCCGAGTAGAAGACCGTTTGTATCAACTTCTGCTATTATTGCAACAGGACTTCGGTCAGCCTGTGGTTGAAGGAACTCGTTTGAGCATCCGTTTGACGCATCAAGATATTGCTAACACTATATGCACGACTCGCGTTACTGTTACGCGAATGTTGGGAAAATTGCAGCAGCAAGGGTTAATCAGTCGAGAGGGCGATCGGCATTTAATACTTAAAAAAGATGTTTTTGCCTCCACCTCCGACTTGTTTGGCTGCAACCCTCAAGCAGTCTAGAACCGACAGGAATTTGCATCTACATAACCCTGTCTAATATTAAAGCTCAAATCCCACTGCATGAGAATTGTCAATCTTAATTTTCATTCCCCTATCTACAGGAATACCTTTAGCATTTAGAAAGATATAATTAAGCGGTGCATCTATTTAGGGGAAAACTCCATGGCTAACTCAACTTCAGAAACACCCCAACCAGAAAAAAAAGAATTAATTGACATCACAGCTAAGCCTCAAGAACAACCAGAAGAACCGCCAAATAAGGGTGATGGGCGGCAATAGATAAAACGGCGGTTGAAACCGCGTCTATACCGTCTTATTCATGGGCTTGTTTTAGCGGAAATAACTTGACAAATTACTCGGTTTGTGTATTCCCGTTGGTCGATCGCGCATTAGGCTTTCCCGGCTGTCCCCGGCGTCCATCCAGAGAAACCACCTCAGCCTCAGAACTCTCCCTAGCCACCCGAATCAGCAACCCCGACAACAACAAACTCGCCACCATCGAAGAACCGCCATAACTAAAAAACGGCAGCGGCAAACCCGTAGTCGGCAAAACCCCCGTCGCCACCCCAATATTCAGCAGCGACTGTCCCACCATCACCACCATCACCCCAATCGCCACCAACTGAGACTCAGCATTCCGGGCCCGCATCGCCACCCTCAAAGCCACCGTAGCGTAAGCCGCCAACATCAGCAACAGCGAGAAACCACCCACCAAACCAAACTCCTCAGCAAACACAGCAAAAATAAAATCGCTGTACTGAATCGGCAAATAAAATAACTTTTGCTGAGACATCCCCAAACCAACGCCCCAAATCCCGCCAGAACCCACAGCCAGCAGACTTTGAACCAACTGATAACCATCCTGCATCGCATCAGCCCAAGGATTGAGAAAAGACATAATCCGGCGGCGCTGATATTCCTTAAAACTAATACTTAAAACCGCCAACAGCATTCCCCCCATAGCCGTTGCACCCAACTGCAAATAAGGCAAGCCCGCCGCCAAAGCCACCAACCACAAAGTCATCCCGCACAAAGCCGTGGTACTCAAATTCGGCTGCAACAAAATGCCCAACAGCATCGCACCGAAAATTAACAGCCAAGTAAACCGAACTTTATTCGTCAATCGAGGCCAGTTGCCAAAAATGCGGGCGCTTTGCAGAACGAAAAACGGTTTAATCAACTCAGAAGGTTGAATAATCGGCACCGGGCCCAAAGATATCCAGCGAGTTGCGCCGTTGACAGTGGTTCCCACTCCCGGAATTAAGGTCAACCAGAGCACTCCCAGCAGCACCAGAATTCCCAACTGAGCTGTTTTCATCAGGTAACGCAGGGGGGAGTAAACCATTAAGTTAAAGCCCGCCAGCCCGATCGCCACTGCGATTAGTTGCCGCTTAAAATAGTAAAGGCCGTCTCCCAATTCAGAATTGGCAATGGGATAGGAAGCCGAAAACAAAGCTGTCAGCCCTACAAACAGCCACAAAAAAGTCAACCACCTGAGCCACCGGGCCTCAGCGGCCCATTGCGAAGCGCTGGGGTCAAAAAATGGAATAAAGCGTCGAAGGTCATTAGTCATTAGTCATTAGTCATTAGTCATTAGTCATTAGTCATTAGTCATTAGTCATCAGTCATCAGTCATCAGTCATTAGTTTAAGAATTACAGACATCTCGCGCAAGCGAATCCGTTGCCGAACTTGCCTTAATCCGTGACATCCGTTAAATCCGTTAAAAAATCCGTTGCCGAACTTCCTTCGGCTATACAATCATAGCAAACAAAAAAAGAGGTCGCGATCGACCTCTTGCCCTCTATCAATCCATTCTCGGATTTTAAAGTAAGCCAGTATTAGCTCCGGGCTTACCCGTAGCCAGTTGCACTTTAATAATTCTGCCGCCCATTTTCATAATTCTTTGCTGTTCCCGGAACCAGTTGTCATAGGGAACCAGCTTAGTAAAATAGGTATTTTGCAATTCGCGCTGAGTGCGGATGCGAGTTTGGCTGGGGACGCAAGCAGTCACTTTAAACATTCTCATGGGAAACAAACTCCTGAGTAGGTTTACAGATTTTTAGATGGATTTTAAAAAGATTGAAGTCAGGGAGTTAGGAGTCAAAACTAGCTCGTTAAAACTCGTCGGGCTTTCTCGACTGGCCTTTGACGGTCTAGCAATCACTCTCAACTTCCCTGACTTCTTTCAAAGCTAAAGGTAACAAGTCCAAAGTTAAAAGTTAAAAGTTAAAAGAGGCAAGAAATAAATCTTTTTCCTTCTTCCTTCTTCTTTCTTCCGACTTCTATCGGACTGAAATCCGTTACATCCGTTACAGAATCCGTTGCCGAACTTCCTTCTTCCGACTTCCATCGGAGTGAAATCCCTTACATCCGTTACATCCGTTACATCCGTTACAGAATCCGTTGCCGAACTTCCTTCTTCCTTAGATTTAGCTCAAGCCAGAGCAGATGTAGTCGAAATAGACGCCCATTTCTTTACCAGCGTCAGAACCGACCAAACCGGCGGTGACTTCTTTCATTGCTTGGATTGCTTGTACGGTAGAACCGATGGGCACGCCCAAGGAGTTGTAGGTTTCTTTCAAACCGTTGAGCACGCGCTCGTCAAGGATGGAAGGGTCGCCAGCCAGCATGGCGTAGGTGGCGTAGCGGAGGTAGTAGTCCAAGTCGCGGATGCAAGCTGCATAACGACGAGTGGTGTACATATTGCCGCCGGGACGAGTTACGTCAGAGTACAACAGAGACTTAGCAACTGCTTCTTTGACGATTGTGGCTGCATTGGCGCTGATGGAGGTAGCGGCGCGGACGCGCAGTTCACCAGAAGCGAAGTAGTTCTTGAGCTTGTCTAATGCGCTGCTGTCCAGGTACTTACCTTGAACGTCAGAGGTATTGATTACGGCGGTAATTGCGTCTTGCATGGTTGTCTTGTTTCCTTGAAAGTGGCTGAGTCAGTCCAATTTTGGAGCTAGAATTTTAGATTTGGGATTGGGGATTTGAGATTTACAAGTAGTTGATTATCTGCAAAAGCTTTTGGCTCCTTATCAGTAACCCTCGATCGTGCAATCAAAAATCTATAATCAAAAACCTAAATTCTTTACTGCATCGCACCGATAACGTAGTCGAAGTAAGAGGAAGCTTCGGAAGCATCTTCTCCAGACAGCAGCGCAGAAGCTGCATTCTTCATAGCGCGCACACCTTCGGCGACGGCTGCAATCGGGGTTCCGAGAGAGTTGTACATTTCGCGGACGCCGACAATACCGATTTCTTCGATCGGAGTAATGTCGCCAGCTACGATTCCGTAGGTGATCAAACGCAGGTAGTAGTCCAAGTCGCGCAAGCAAGTTGCGGTCATTTCTTCGCCGTAAGCGTTGCCGCCGGGAGAAACAACATCAGGGCGCTTTTGGAAAAGTTGGTCGCCTGCTGTCTTGACGATGCGTTCGCGGGATTCGCTCAAAATTTGGGCGATGCGGACGCGGCGTTCACCAGAGGTGACGAAGCTCTTGATCCGGTCTAATTCGCCTGGGCTCAGGTAACGAGCTTCAGCGTCTGCGTTGACGATTGATTTGGTGACGATACTCATCTTGTGTGTACCCGCTGGATATTTTGCAATTGCGAACTGCTCCGCGTTGAACTAGCGACGGCGGGCGCTTTCATCCCGTACCTTTCGCTTCGCTGGTGGCTGGAGCTTTGACGGGGAAGGGTGGACTTTCCACAGCCTGCAACTGTTGAAGTTGTTACCGGGTGTCTGCCTTCGCTGTTTGACGGCGCTCGTTCTTTACGCCGGTGCGTTTTTTTGTGGCCGCACTGAGCCTGTCGCTTAGAATACCACAAATGATTGATGCGATCTTTAATCTACGATCGAGATTGCAGCAGATCCTTGAGTGGCGATCGAGTGACCCTCCGGCAGTTGGTCAGAATATTGCTTCTCTGATGCAACTACCTCTCGCAAGTATTTTGAGGCATTATGTTCACATTCTGAGTGTTACCGTAATAGTTTGTAACATTCCTTTTCATTTTTGGGCCCTCCGCGGCGTCTAATTTGTTAAAAATTCAAGGTTAAAAAATCGCTCAAAGTCTATACCAGCAAACGTTACAGCCATCGAGTTTTCAGATCTGTGTCCCTAGGGCGACGGCGCGAGGCTAAAAAACTTCTCTGTCAAACAGAGGTGCGGGAGACAGGGGAGAGACAGGTGCGGATCGGAAATGGGGACTTTTAAGCTTGTAGCTAAATTTGACTCTCGTCCAACAACGGATAAAAGTTTCCCACACTCGGACGCCGAGCGACCAAAATTTTAGATCGAGGTGCTATTTTCCAGACTCATCTGTGGAATCAATCTAAAATCTAAAATCCCAAATCCAAAATCGATCGACTCTCACTTTGTAACCAGGTGCGCCGTGAAAAGAAATCTATCAGCCCTAAAAAAAGCTTTGCAGTTTGGGATTAGCGGTGCTGTCGGCGGTTTCGCCGGCAATCTCATCACTGAACCTTTCATGCACCATCTCAACGATTCAACATCTGTTTTTGACAGTGTATTGTCCACAAGTCGCTGGTTTGGATTGGTAGGCGGCGGCATTGCTACTGCTATTATGTTCGGCTATTATTACTATATCAAAGGCAAGCCACAAATCAAACAATCTTTTAAAAATGGCGGATTGTTTGGTGTCATCTCGGGGGCAATTTCTGGAGCAATCGCTGAAGGTATTTTTAGCGGGATTGGCGACGGCGAAAACGAAATATTGCCAGTGATTTGCTGGGGAATAGCTGGCGGTTTGTTAGGACTTGGACTTTCTAAACGAATTCCCAATTTAGGAATGCTGCGCGGCGCGGGTGGCGGCGGTGTGGGAGGCGTTTTGGGCGGTTGTTTATTTATTCTGTTTGCTTATACTTTGTCGGGTACGGCGGGCCGTTTAGCTGGCTGTGCTGCGATCGGCTTTTGGATTGGAATTATGCTAGTTGTGGCCGAAACTTTGTTTAACAAAGCTTGGCTGGTAATTAGTTACGATACCGGCACCAATCGCACTCTGACTATTGGGGCGGAACCGATAACTTTTGGTAGCGATGAAAATAAGTCTATTATCTACATTCCTCATGTTTCGCCTTTAGCGATGCGGTTTCAATTGGAAGCGGGTCAAATTGTTTGCGAGAATTTTGATAGCGGGGCGGTGAGTTATTTGCGATCGGGCGATCAAAAGAGAATCGGCAACTGTACAGTTACAGTGGGAAACTCTGATTTGCCCGCTCCTAATTCTGCTCGGGTTACGCCGACTATTTTATCACAAGCATCCCCATTTTTGCTGAAATTGGGAAGTCGAGTTATCCCTCTGACTGCGGGCACTCAGCTATTCACCTCTGACATCCCGAGTTTGACTGCTGCGGCGTCTAACGGTGCGGTAGCGGTGGTGAATTCTCGATCGCCAAACGAGCTATCCTTGGGATTGACCAATTTGGGCGATCGTTCTTGGTGGGCCACAGACAGTCAAGGCGACATGAAAATGGTTGAACCGGAAAGTACCCTAACTTTAGCCTTGGGAACTAAAATCGAATTTGGTGAAATCCAGGGCGAGATTGTCGGAAGCTAAGTAATCTTAAATCCCTATCCAATTGGTTCGTAGTAAGGACTTTAGTCCTCTAAGAAAGGATGCGGACTAAAGTCCTCACTACGAACCTTTTTGTAAGGACTTTAGTCCTCTAATTTC
>RDYN01000024.1:0-74552 GCA_004293365.1 Oscillatoriales cyanobacterium
ACTTGACGAACTTCGGGCCCAGCTAGCTGCAGCTCGCGCTCAAATTGAAGAACTTCAACAGGCTAATGACGAGATGCGCGATCGCATTCGCAGTCAGTCCGAGACAATTAATAGAGCCAAGGATATTACGCCTTTTTCTCGCCCGAGTTTTTTTAGGGTGAAGGCTCTTGCCCGGGCTGCTCTCCTCGATTTGTCTAAAGCTCCTGGCGGCGGTTGGCTCCTTAGCATGGGCTCAAGAGTTCGCAAGTTCAAAACGCTGGTTCAGATTTGGGATATTCTTTGTTTGGAGGATTGGAATTTAGAAGATTTGTTGGGGGATTATTTAGTTTCTAAATGCCCTCTCAAAAAAATTGTTCCTGTTTTGACCCAGTTTTGGGATGGGTTTAGAATTGATGTCTACGGCGATTTAGTTTCTGATGACATCTTGTCTCAGGCTCAGAATTCTTTTGAGATTTGGAATCATTGTCTTTCTGGATAAGCTATGAAAACTACAAAGGTTGGGTTTGGTGTTACTAAGAATCTTGGCAATTATGAAAATTTTCGCATTTACATTGAAGCAGACTTAGAGCCTGGCGAAGATTGTACTTTGGCTTTAGACTTCCTTCGCACTCGGGTTGCTGCTGAGGCAGGTTTTCCTCAGGAGTATCTTGATTTGCGTTCCAAGGTTTTTGACGCCAAGTGCGAACTGTCTGTTTTAGTTCGCAAGTTGGAAGAAGTCAAGCTTGATTTGGAAGTTGCAACAAGTAAATGGAGTAATTTGGTTAATTACTTTTCCTCTTCGATGATGGTGATGATGGTGATGATGGTGATTGTTTTGAGTCAGATTCATTTGAAGGTTAACATTTTTTAAATTTTAACGCCTGATGATATCGCTTGTGACTTGGCGATTGAAACTCTCCTTAAAAAGGGGGAGTCGCGGTTTGAGTCTAAATCAACCGTCAATCAATCGATTTTAACTCAGGGCTTTATAAATGAAACAAGCTTTTGTGGCTTTTCGTACTTCATAAGCTCGGTTATTATTTGATTGATTGTAATTTTCCCCTGCGATTTATAGCTTTAAGAGTGAATTAGGCTCGTGCGGCCTTTGGGTGATTCATAAGCTTTGTTATGGGGAGTTGGAAAAATTATCACCTGGAAAAATTGATGCAAATTATTGGACTTGACATTAGCAAGGCCTCGGTTTCTGCTTGCTTGTTAACAGAGAAACCAACTGAACCCCGACAATTTTATTATGACTGTGATTTTCATAAGTTTGATGCTACAGTTTTTGGAATTGCTGGATTGCTTTCATTGATTGGTGATATTCCCACAGTTGCAGTGATGGAGCCCACGGGTGTTAATTATTCTCGGCTTTGGGGAACTCAGCTTGCCCGGGCCGGTGTAGAGGTTCGGCTTGTCGGTCACAAGGAATTGCGATCGTTTCGAGAGCACCACCTCGGGCTTCCAGATAAAGATGATGATGCGGATGCTTTGGCGCTGGCGATTTATGGGTGGGATTATTTTGATGTTCCCCGTCGGTTCGTGCAAGTACGATCGCAAACTGTTGTGGAGATTCGCCGCTTAGTTTTGCGACTTGCTCATCTCAACCGCGTGCAGTCACCGATTATCAATCGGGCCCGTCAGGATTTAGCATGGCAATTCCCAGAAGTGGCGTTAGTGCGATCGGTGCGGCTGGGGGAAAAGGTACCGCTGTTGTGGGGTTGGTTGTGCGGCGAGCGTCAGTCTGTAAAGTATGATTTGATGCTTGAAAAGTCGATCGGCTTGGGTTTGACTGATGAACTTCGCCGTCACGCTGCTCGTATTTGTGACCTCCAGCGAGAGGAGATGGCTTTAGAATTTGAACTTTCCAAGCTAGTGAGCGAGCCGCAGTTTCTGCTGTACCGCAAAGTTTTTGCTCGATTTGGCTTTGGTCGCAGAGTTGAGGCGCTGCTGCTTTCTCAGATTTATCCTTTTGAGAATTACCTTGGTGTTGATGGTAAACCTGAGGTGAGGATTTGTAAGGGTCGCAAGTTTGGCAAGCCCACTAAGCGGCATTTATCTCTGCGCCGGTTTATGAAAGCGCTTGGTTATGCGCCGTCTCAAGAGTCCAGTGGTGATTTGCAAAAATCTAAGGTTAGCGGCGGTAGCGATTTGTGTCGGCGTGCTCTTTGGCAGTGGATTTTTACCCGGATTGAGCCGCAGCGCTGCCGTCTTAAAAATGATATTGGCGATCGGTTGGGGGCAATTATTGATGCTGAAAAATTAAATAAGCGGCCGGTGCGTTTAGTGCGATCGCGCGTGGCGGCTAAGGCAGTTAAGTTACTGTTCAGGGAGCTAGTGCGCGAGCTTGTTCAATCTAAAATCTAATTTTCATTTGGAAAAATAGCCGCAATCCCGTCCGGAAGGGCAACCCACAACTTTTGTTTAGTTGTTAGAGTGAAGTTCGATCGCTCTACGCACAAATCTCCCTATGCTGGAACAGCCAAAAACTCAATATTCTGTAGCCTGGATTAGCAAAATAGGCGAAATCCCGCAAGCCTCGTGGGATGCCTTGGCGATGCCGCTAAAAACTCCATTTCTCGAATGGGATTGGCTGAACAATCTCGAAATCTCGGGTAGCGCGTCAGGTAAAACCGGTTGGCTACCGCATCACTTGACTGTGTGGCGAGACAAACAGTTGATTGCTTGCGCGCCGCTTTATGTCAAAAGCCACAGCTACGGCGAATTTGTGTTTGACAATCAGTGGGCCGATTTAGCTCAGCGTTTGGGTGTACAATACTATCCAAAGTTGATGGGAATGACGCCGTTTACTCCGGCTGAAGGCTATCGATTTTTGATTGCGCCGGGGGAAGATGAGGATGAGTTAACGGGAGTAATGGTAAGCGCGATCGACCATTTTTGCGATCGCCACAACATCTCCGGCTGCAACTTCCTGTATGTCGATCCGGCATGGCGGCAGCGCATGGAAAAACACGGTTTCAGCACTTGGCTGCACCACAGCTATATTTGGCAAAATCAAGGCTATCAAAATTTTGACGGTTATTTAGGCGCTTTTAATGCCAACCAGCGCCGCAATATCAAACGTGAACGCAAGGCTGTTGACAAAGCGGGTTTGTTGCTAAAAACGCTGACGGGCGATGAAATTCCCCAACCGATGTTTGGTCAAATGTATGCTTTTTATGAGAATACTTGCGATAAATTCGGCTGGTGGGGAAGCAAGTATTTGACTAAGCGGTTTTTTGAACAGTTGCATCACAATTATCGCGATCGCGTTTTGTTTGTCGCCGCCTATGATAAGGAAGATGACAGACAGCCTGTGGGTATGTCGTTTTGTTTGTATAAGGGCGATCGACTTTACGGGCGTTATTGGGGTAGTTTGCAGGAAATCGACTGCTTGCACTTCGATGCTTGTTATTATACGCCGATCGAATGGGCGATCGATCGCGGCATCCAAACCTTCGATCCTGGTGCGGGCGGGCGGCACAAAAAACGGCGCGGTTTTCCTGCGATGCCGAACTACAGTCTGCACAGATTTTACAACAACCGTCTGGCGCAAATTCTTAAGTCTTATATCGGTCAAATCAATGAAAGGGAACAGGAGGAAATTGATTTAGTCAATCAGAATTTGCCTTTCAATCAGGATGATTCTTCGGATTAGTCCGTGTTTGTAGTGAGGACTTCAGTCCTCTCTTGATAGAATGAAGAAAAACTTGTTGCATTCCTGACTGCGAACCTAAGATTAGTCCGTGTTTGTAGTGAGGACTTCAGTCCTCTCTTGAGAGAGTGAAGAAGGACTTGCATTCCTAACTGCAAACCTAAGATTAGTCCGTGTTTGTAGTGAGGACTTCAGTCCTCTCTTGATAGAGTGAAGAAGGACTAAAGTCCTCACTACGAACCTTTTAATTTAATTCAAAAATACTCTCCCATCTTCTTGAATTTCCAGCGATTTAGTATCAGCGCCCAAATCAGTTGTCGCGCCAAAACTCACTTGCAACATTCCCGGCGTCGCCGTGGCTTGCGGCCGAACCAGCATCAATCCGCCGTCTGGGCGCTGGTAAGTAAGGGTGATTGGCACTTTGATGTTTGTGAGCACAATTTCCGATTGTTCGCCCAGAGTTCGCGGTGGGGTAACGCCTACGACTTGATAATTGATGAGGGCATTGGTAGTATTCACCAGTTTAATTACTACCGTGCCGGATGCCGGCGCAACTCGCGCACTCGGCATCGGGAAGCGGGGAGGCGCGTCTGTTGTTGCGGGTTTTGAGGGCATCCCGTTGGGGCTGGGGCTGACAGCGGGACTCGGTTCGGAAACGGGCTTTCCTCTTCCCGGAGTGGCTTCGGGACTCGGTTGGGAAACCGGTTTTCCTTGTTGGGGCGGGGGGCCGCCTGCTTGGGAAAGTGTGGCCAGACTGACGAGTAAGCCGCCGCAGGTGGCTGCTAGCAAGCTGATTTTGTTCAACGGTAGATTGTGGCGAAACATAAATAACTCCTCACAAGTTCGATCGAGATTTCCAACAAAGTTTATGTTAATCTATGCCCGAATTGAATTTTAATAGCTGAGTTTGGGCGCAAGGTAGAAACATCGGGGTTTGAGGGATAGATTTTTTTTATTAACCGCAGAGGGCGCAGAGGGCGCAGAGGAAGAGAGGTTTAGAGGCGGATTTCTGCTGATTTGTGGGCGGGGATGGTGACGGTAACAGCGGTTCCCCGATCGACTTGGCTGTCAATGCGGATTTGGCCGCGGTGATTTTCGACAATGGCTTTGGCGATGGCTAATCCTAAGCCGGAACCGGCGGCGCTGCGGTGGGTGCGGGCGGGATCGGCGCGGTAGAATCGATCGAACAAATGCGGTAGCGCTTCCGGGGAAATCCCGATGCCGGTGTCTGTTACTTTGATTTGCAGTGCAGAATTGATCGCCGAGGAATTTCTTTTGTTTTTAGCTGGCAACTGCAATTCTACTTCAATTTCGCCGCCAGAGGGCGTGTACTGCACGGCGTTGCTGACAAGATTGGTAAACAGTCGCGCTAGTTGATCCCAGTCGCCTAAAACTGTAAAGTTATTTTCAGTGTCGGGCGAATCGATGATTTCGAGGGAAAGAGAGAGATTTTGGGTAAGGGCGATCGCCAGTTGTTCTTCAATCACCTCCATCAACAAAGCATCCAGAGGAACATCAACCCACTGCTGCTGCACGATTCCGCTGTCTTGTCTGGCCAAAAACAGCAAATCGTCAACCAACCGCCCCAAACGGCGCGTCAGGCGTTCGATAACCTGTAGCTGTTGGTGTTGCTGCGGTTCGATATCTGGTTCCGCCAAAGCTACTTGGACGTTTGTTTGAATGGTGGCGATCGGATTTCTGAGTTCGTGGGAAGCATCGGCGGTAAACTGTTTGAGACGACTGTAAGATTCTCGCACAGGTGCGATCGCCAATCCCGAAAGCAACCAGCCAATAGCCGCCACGGAAATTAAAGTTAAACCCGCGCCCAAAATCAAATCAAAAATTAATTGTCGGATCGGTTTTGTCACCTCAAACCAAGGATGGCTGACTCGCAAATATCCCAAAACTTGCCGGCCGATTTCCACACGCTGCGTAACTTGTCTGAGAGAATAGTTTTGATCCGACTGCAACTTATTGTTAATTACCCAAACCGTTTCGCCCGTGCGGTTAGCGTGAATCGGAACATTCAGCGGTTCCGACAAAGTAGACCACAGTAACTCCCCCGTAGGACTGAACCATTCTAAATCAATGTGGTCGTCTTCTACCGCATCGCTGCTGTCTCGAAAACTCGCTTGAATATTAACTTTCAACTTAGTTTTAGATCCGGTTTTAGGGGAAGTGAGCGGTTCAATTACGAGAGTGCGCTCTACTATTTCTACCACGTGATTGAGAGTGTCGTCAATGCGATCGATCAAAGTATTGCGGACGTAGAAATAGAAACCCGTGGCAAATAAAAGTAACAAGACGGCAGTAACAGCAGTGTACCAAATAGCAAGGCGGCGGCGAGTAGCTTGAAACATGGGAAATTTGGTAATTGGTAATTGGTAATTGGTAATATTGTGTCTGGTTAATTACCCGCACTCAAAACGGTTCGTAGTGAGGACTTTAGTCCTTCTAATATATGCGGACTAAAGTCCTCACTACGAACCAATTTTCAAAACAGTTCGTAGTGAGGACTTTAGTCCTCGGGAAAATGCGGACTAAAGTCCTCACTACGAACCAATTTTCAAAACAGTTGGTAGTGAGGACTTTAGTCCTCGGGAAAATGCGGACTAAAGTCCTCACTACGAACCAATTTTCAAAACGGTTGGTAGTGAGGACTTTAGTCCTCGGGAAAATGCGGACTAAAGTCCTCACTACGAACCAGTTTTCATTGTTGATACTTCAGATAGATGTGGAGGTAGCTGTCGGTCTGGTAGCGTACAGGCTAAACTTTTTAGGTAAACGCCTGTGAATAGATTTTTATTCCGATTCGCGATCGGCTTATTAATGGCATTTTTTGGAGCAATCACCTATTTTACCAGCAGCGTACAAAATCCCGTAACTGGAGAGAAACAGCGGGTGCAGCTTTCTCCCCGCCAAGAGGTTGTTTTGGGATTGCAGGCGCGAGACAAAATGGCCGCTCAATACGGCGGGCTTTATCCCAGCCAGAGTATTCAGCAATATGTCGATCGAGTAGGAGAACGTGTTGTCAACGGTTCAGAGGCGAAAAAAGCGGGTTATCCGTTTGAATTTCACCTGCTGCGAGACTCCAAAACTGTCAATGCTTTTGCTCTCCCCGGGGGACAAGTTTTCATTACCGCCGGACTCATGCGGCGGCTGAATTCCGAGGCTCAGTTGGCCGCTGTACTGGGGCACGAGGCCGGTCACGTTGTGGGGCGCCACGGCGCGGAACACTTGGCCAAACAGCAGTTGGGTAGGGCTTTGGTAACGGCGGTTGGGGTGGCGACTACTGACGATCGCGGTGGCGGACAACAAGCAGCATTAATTGCTCAAGCTGTCAATCAAGTTGTCGGTTTGCGCTACGGTAGAGCGGATGAACTTGAGAGCGATCGCCTCGGTTTTAGGTTTATGACCGAGGCGGGTTACGATCCTAGAGGTATTGTTGAAGTGATGAAAATTCTCGGTGCTGCAAGATCGGGCGAAGCGCCGCCGGAGTTTTTGAGCTCTCACCCAAATCCTGAAAATCGAGTTGAAAAGTTGCAAGCTTTAATCGCGCAAAATTTCCCTAACGGTGTTCCAGCTAATTTAGTTTCTGGACGCGAAGAGTTTGCTAAGAATGTCTCGGGCGGTTAGCTATTGTTGCGTCTGGATTTACAAAATTTATTGCTAAAGGCGGATGGAGGTTCGGGTGTGAGTTGGCACGATCGACTAATTGAGCGATCGACCAATTTGAAAGTTGAGAACCATGATGCAATCTTGGATGATTATCGGCGGCGCGACTTTCTCAGTCGCCTTCGGGACTCTGTTTTTCAAACTCCGCGATATTAACTGGGCGGTCAAACTTCAAAGACCGGATTGGATGTTTTTTGAGCCGGCGATTCCGTTAATTTGGACTGTGATTTTTGCGATGGGGGCCGGGAGTGCTACCCTCGTGTGGGAACGCGATCCGGGAAGTCTCACAACTTGGCTGCTGATGGCTTGGTACTTGCTTTTAGAAATTGTCACAGTTGCTTATATTCCCGCGACTCTCCGAGCGAAAAGCCTGAAAGTAGGGACTATTTTGGGAGGGGCTGGCGAGATTTTGGGAGTTGTGCTGCTGCTGGCTGTTTGGCCGATTTCTCAAACTGCGGCTTTGTTACTCTTACCTTACGCGATTTGGGGTGCGATCGGCACTTATACTACTTGGGAAATGATTCAGTTAAACCCAGAAGCTGCATAAATATAACCAACCGCGAAGACGCAAAGAACGCGAAGGAATAAAAAAGCGAGAGAATCTTGAAACGATTCGGAAATAATAACCATTAAGTAACTCTTAACCAAATATTCATAAATATAACGCTCTTCTCTTCTCTTCTCTTCCTTCGCTTCTTCGCGTCTTCGCGGTTCGTTCTTAATACCAAATAGGTGCAGCCCAGCTAACCGAACCAATCGAGTGAGGAAATCCGCTTGACACGGCGTCGTCATTTGATGACAAAATAAATGAATTAAACTGCTTAAAATTAAAGGATGACAGTTATCAATGGCAATTAAAGACCAGCCCCAACCCCCTCGTTTTAGGCAAATTAGCAATATTGTATTATTGCTATCAAGCTTGTTTCTGCTAGCAAACATCTTTTTGCCCAATTTGTTCGGACCGCAAATTCCGCAAGTTCCTTACAGCTTGTTCGTCCACCAAGTTCAAGAACAAGATGTGGCGCGAGCTTCGGTAGGCCAAAATGAAATTCGCTACCAACTTAAAGGCGAAGGCGACAAGCCCGGTCAAGTGCTGTCAACTACGCCAATTTTTGACCTGGATCTGCCTAAACTTTTGCAAGAAAAAGGCGTTGAATTTGCGGCAACTCCGCCTTCCAAAAATGGCTGGATCGGCAGTGTTTTAAGCTGGGTGGTTCCGCCGCTGATTTTTGTGGCGATTTTTCAATTTTTCGCGAACCGGGGCGGTGGCGGGCCTCAGGGTGCGCTGTCGATCGGCAAAAGCAAAGCTAAGGTCTACGTAGAAGGCGAATCTGCGAAAATCACTTTTGCTGACGTAGCCGGAGTTGAAGAGGCTAAAACTGAATTAGTCGAAGTTGTGGAATTCCTGAAAACTCCCGACAAATTTACCGCAATTGGCGCGCGCATTCCGAAGGGCGTGCTGTTAGTCGGGCCTCCGGGAACTGGCAAAACTCTGTTAGCAAAGGCTGTGGCTGGTGAAGCTGGCGTACCGTTTTTTAGCATCTCCGGTTCGGAGTTTGTAGAGTTGTTCGTGGGTGTCGGTTCTGCGAGAGTCAGGGATTTATTCGAGCAAGCAAAAAAACAGGCTCCTTGTATTGTTTTCATTGATGAATTGGATGCGATCGGCAAATCTCGCAGCACTAATGCTGCATTTGGTGGGAATGACGAACGCGAACAAACTCTCAATCAACTGTTAACTGAAATGGACGGTTTTGCTGTGGGTAATACTACGGTAATTGTGCTGGCTGCAACTAACCGCCCGGAAAGTTTGGATGCTGCTTTGTTGCGCCCGGGCCGTTTCGATCGCCAAGTTTTGGTCGATCGCCCGGATTTATCTGGCCGCGAAGCAATTTTGAATATTCACTCTCAAAAAGTCAAGTTGGGCCCGGATATTGACTTGAAGGCGATCGCCACTCGTACCCCCGGTTTTTCGGGCGCAGATTTGGCAAATTTGGTCAATGAAGCTGCCTTGCTGGCTGCGCGCAACAAGCGCCTCGCCATAGCGCAGGAAGACTTTTATGAGGCATTTGAGCGCGTTGTAGCTGGCTTGGAAAAGAAGAGCCGGGTGCTCAACGAGAAGGAGAAAAAGATTGTGGCTTACCACGAAGTCGGGCACGCGATGGTTGGGGCTGCGATGACTGGCGGCGGCGAAGTCGCGAAAATCTCGATCGTGCCGCGCGGTATGGCTGCATTGGGTTACACGTTGCAGGTTCCGACTGAAGACCGTTTCTTGTTGGATGAGGCGGAGTTGCGCGGTCAGATTGCTACACTGTTGGGCGGGCGATCGGCTGAGGAAGTCGTCTTCGGTAGCATCACCACCGGCGCCTCCAACGACTTGCAAAGGGCGACTGATTTAGCTGAAAGAATGGTCACAACTTACGGTATGAGCAAGGTTTTGGGGCCTCTAGCTTACGATCGCGCTCAACAATCTTTCCTCGGCGATGGTATGGGAAATGCGCGCCGTGCGGTGAGTGCCCAAACTGCTGAGGCGATCGACCAAGAAGTGAAGGAAATTGTCGAAACAGCGCACCAGCAAGCCTTGGATATTCTCAAGGAAAATCGAGAGTTGTTGGAAACTATTACGTCGCAACTGTTGGAAACTGAGGTAATTGAAGGTGAAAAACTGCACGACTTCCTGACTCAAGTAAAGCCTGTAGATAAGGTTTCGGCGGTTGTTTAAAAGGGTTTGATTTAACCGCAGATGAACGCAGATGAACGCAGATTAGTGTAAATCATCTGCGTTTTTTTATTGCAAATTAAGCGAGTAATTTTTGATTTTTTTATGATTTCAGCCCTACGATCGAATATGTCGCTGCATCCGGGGCGATCGCAAAAATGCTCGAATTCTTATCAGAATTATCTGGTGCGGGTGAGTTCAGCCGCTATAGAGGTATTTAGTATTAAAAATAACTTACTATACTTAAGTGACTACCGTACCAACAGACGTGGCGTTCCGAGGTGATATCGCTCGCCTCATTACTATGATAGAGGTGTCTTTACTCCTGAGAGCAACGCGCCATCCCGTGTTCCGCAGTAACACAGGCTACAAAGAAGTCAAGCGGGTTACTGTATCACTGATATAAGTAAATTTTGCCTAAAAACTATTGCTAGTGGTACTCAACCTGTGAGATTATTGGGCGAATAAAGTTAATTGTCGCTAAGCTATGACTGTTCGGGTATATAGAACACAGCCTTACGAGACCACCCATGAGAATCGTTTATTCGATGCCTTGCGAAAGGAATTGGCACGGGCGTGGGGCGATGCAGAAGATTTGATAATTCTGCTAGGAAACTTCTACTGCCACGGCAGCGAAATTGATGCAGCAATTCTGAAGAAAAACAGCATTATCATCATCGAGTTCAAAGACTACGGCGGACATATTAGTTTTTCAGAAAATGGGCCGTGGTTTGCAGGTGATGTCGAGGTTAAAGGTGGCAGCAAGCTCAATCCATTTATTCAAGTTAAAGATAACAAGTTTGCGCTAATCAACAGATTAAACGAAATTAATTTTCCGTCATACAGACAACAAAAATTAGGACATATCTCTGGGTTAGTGCTTTTTCACAAACCGATAAATTTTAACGATATACAGATACCACCCAAGATTGACAGGTGGTTTCATGTAGTTGATTTCGATCGCGCTATAGAACGGTTATCTCAAATTACTAGCCGAGAGATTAATCTTTCTAATCAAGATTTGGAATACATTGTCACGGATATTGCCATTCCTGAGTATGTACCTGTAGAATTGGGTGTCAGAGCGATTCCTGCTACTTTATCAGCAGTTAACACGACTAAACTTGAGTTGCCTGAGTGTCTAGAATCTGTCGTTTATCGCATTGAGCAATTTTTAGCTTCCTCAAAGAAGATTTTAATCGTTACTGGAATGATTGGAACAGGTTTAAATATTCTGCAAAAAGCTATTGGAGATATATCCAGATCGTTAGGTCGAAATTGCTCGGTGCTTGCCCCTAACAGTAAAATTGCGTCTCTTTATCCAGTTGAATCACAAAGTATTTACTCACATATTTTTTCAATAAACTCTA
Organism: Oscillatoriales cyanobacterium; assembly: GCA_004293365.1. Taxonomy (GTDB): domain Bacteria; phylum Cyanobacteriota; class Cyanobacteriia; order Cyanobacteriales; family Microcoleaceae; genus Microcoleus. Next base: position 11,396 of record RDYN01000024.1, read on the forward strand.
AATTAGAGAAGGATCTGGTTGTCTATGGATTGAAAAAAAATGAGGATACAGACAAACAAGTTTACATCGTCGGTGATGCCCACCTGATATCGGATTCACTGTTTCAGACTGATGTTTTTCGTTATGGTAGCGGGCAAGTTCTCACGGATTTTCTGGAATATACCGATATCAAAGAGAGCAAAAGACAGGTAATTTTTATGGGCGATCCATTTCAGATAAGCAGAGGTAAAACTGATGAATCAGCACTATGTTATGAACGCTTGCAGGCTGCTATCGGTGGTGAGATAGAGTTAATCAATCTTGATTTTATACTTCCAGGCGAAGAGCAAAATTTGTTTGTAAGAAATTGTCAACAACTGGCTAAAAGTATAAGTTGTGGCAGATTTAATCACCTCGCAGCCATAGCCGATTCCTCGCATTGCATCCAAATAGTCGATAGCTGCGATCAACAAGAGGTATCGAAAGCTGCATTTCTTGAGAATTCCAAATTTACCAAGTTTATAGTTTTCTCCAACGAATCGGTTAACCGCATCAATAATCATGTTAGGAAAAAGTTTTTTTATCGAGGGAAAGACCTCGTTGCTGGTGATATTGTACATATACATAATAGTCCTGTCGAAGTAGATGAACAAAAGTTAGAGCGAACTTACATATCAAGTAACTCTTTTGCTGAAGTCATAGAAGTTGACACAAATATTTCATCATTAATACAACCGCTTAAAGGACGCGAACATCCAATTAGGATAGACTTTTTGCGTATTCGAGTGCGGCTACTTCACAACGGTAAAGAGGTCAAGTTTTTATGCTTAAACGATTATTTGTATGCGGATAAGCCGGAAGTGTCAAAGGACACACTTTTAGCTTTGCGTGTTTCGGCAACAAACAGATTTAATCAACAGTGGAAACAGGGGACAGAATCAGAAGAATCGGATAAATCTAGCGAATTAGCCAAGTTTCTACGCAACGATCCATACTTCAATGCAGCCCATCTGAGGTTTGGGTACGCACTTACCCTGCATCGCGCACAAGGAAATCAGTTTCAAACTGCGATCGCTAATATGGAGACTGAGCAAGGACAAACAAATGCCACTTATTTTCGATGGGTTTATACCTTATTTTCTGTAGTAACAAACCGACTTCTACTCGTGAACTTCCCCTCAATTACACCATTTTCCAAGGCAACTTGGGACGGCAATCAAGGAAAGCTAGATTCTGTTGTTTGTAAGAATCTCATTGCATTCGATCCTGATTCAGACTTGAAAGAAGATACAACTATTTCACCTTTCGATATACCGTCAAAACCTTTAAGAAATCTTTACTTTAATATCGTGCAAAGTCTCCGGACTCACCGTATAAAAGTAAATTCATGCAATCATCATAAGTGGATAGAAGTTTACGATTTTGGGTCGGAAGACGGTAAAAAAAGCTGTTCTATGCGTTTGCATTATAATGGCAAATTTCATGTGACTGGAATTAAAACTGTGAGTTCTGATCCTATTGAGTTTTCCGACATAGTTCGTAATGCTATTACATCATCAAATGTGCGATTTGATAATGAATTTCAAGAAACAGTTCACGCTTTAATTAAACCAAAAATGGAGCGACACCAAATAGCGATTCAGGGAATTGAACACCATGATTTTCACGAAATTTACTATCTCTACTCAGAAATTGGCTCGCTCAAAATGCAAGTTTTCTACGCTGGAGATGGTTTTGTTACAAGAGTTATCCCAATTGGGTACACAAATTTAGAAATCGAAAAATTAGTTCGCAAAGCACTGGAGTTAGAATAATGTCGAATTTAAGCGAAGAAATTACTAATTTGAGAAAAGCTGGACAGATAGATCGAGCCTACTTCAGAGGATACGAACTACTGAAAGAGCATCCAAACGACGAAAGGCTTGCTAACAGTATTGGTTGGGTTCTCTATGAAAAAGTAAAAAGAAATGTAGAGGCTGCTAAGCAATCTCAATCGATAGAGACAAATATGTCTGTCAGCCAACTCAGGGAAATATTGGGAGAGTATTACAAACTCAAGCTGCTGCGACGACCTGATTTACTTTTTAGTCTTTTACTATCGCAAACCCTTCGATTTCCACAGGAACTCAAGTTTTTACCCAAGTTCATAAAATGGGCTGGTATTGACAGTTTTCGAGCGGAAGATTTTCAGGTTTCTACTGGTAAGGATGGTACAGTTTTTGAGTCATTGGTTGAAAAAACAGCAAGAGAAGTGGGAAAGATTGCTTGCGAATTGACAGCCCAAGAGTATCCCGATCAACGAGAATTACAAAATTTTGCAGTTAAACTGATCGATGTTGCACTCGATCGCGCCAAAGTTCAAAAACCGGAATGGCTAAATTATCGCAAGGCTTTATTGCTAAATCGTTTGGGGCGATCGCCCGAAGCTCAAAAACTTCTGGTTTCTTTTGTCAAGCAGAAGCGTAGCGATTACTGGGCGTGGCACGCATTAGCTAAAGTCGTGGAAACTTCCGATCCTCAACTAGCGTTAGCACTTTGTGCAAAAGCGTGTTTGACTTGCAGGGATGAAAATTTTGGTGTTAGTGTTTTTGAGGATCTCAGCCGACTCGCAGCAAATAGAGGACAAGAGAAAGTTGCTAAATGGGCTGCCGATCGAGCTTTTACTATTCGTAACAATAACGGATGGAAAGTCCCCCAATCCCTCCGCAATCTCTTGACTGCTAGTTGGTACAATCGTGCAGGAAATTTGTCTAACGCGGAGGAAGTGTTAGCAAATATAGCTGCTGATGCAGAAAAGGTGATTTGGCAAAATTGCCCGCGATCTCATGCTAACTATCTGGAAACCTTTGTGGCAAAATCTGGAACAAGAATGGTCGAATTTGGACGGCTGTATAATGGTGTATCTGAAAAACTTGTTAGTCCTGAGCGAGGAATGCTGAAGAACTTAAATCTGAGACTGGGCGATCCGGTGACGGTGACTGTTGATGACAGTGGCGATCGCCTAACAGTTGTTGCGGTTGAGAAACGTGAATCAGGTAAGCTCTTTGATAGTGTGTCTCATAAAACTGGTCAGTTTCGCTTGTGTCAAGGTCGTGATTTTGGGTTTGTAGATGATGTTTATGTTCCTTCTGAATTAGCGTGTCAGTTGCAGAACGATCAAAAAGTTAATGTTGCTGTTGTGAAAAAATTTGACAAAAAGAAAGAAAAATGGGGTTTGAGTGCGATCGCCATACTTAATTAAACTGATGTAAGGTGTACCCACAAGCACCCTACAGTCTGTTTTTACACAGTCTGCTTGTTTGCGATCGAATCGCAGCCATCAGCCCTTTTTGCGGCGGCTGTTGAGCTATTTCGTAGGTGCGGATATGTCTGTTTTTTGATGGATAATGGGGGATTTGTGAGGCGGCGTACCTAACTATTGTGTAGTGCGGATATATCAGATGTACAATTTTTTGGGGGATTTTTGATGGAGCCGCACCCTACCGGGGCTTCGGAGCAGGTGCCCCCCCCCGCAACATTCCTTCTGTACTGAGGTCTTCATCGATTTCTTCCCAGTGAATGCCATAACCTCCTCCACATACTTCCCATTGTGCCCTTTGCTCGGGAGTTGCATTAAACAATCTTGGATACCAAATTAAAGGCACGGTAATGGTTCGTCCATCCATTAAATCAACACTAATTGTTTCTTCGGTAAAATGAATGTGTTTAACTCTCTCGTCCGCTCGAATCTCCGAAATACCCATAAAAATATTGACTCAATAAGTTTTTTATTATACGATCTAATATTGGTTAACTGCTACCAAATTACGATGTTTCAACTATAAAGATTGTGGTCGGGGTCTAGCCAAACAATATAAAAAATATTTTCACTAAAAAATCCATGCACCCTACCGTATTCATTAGCAGATATTTGAAACTGGTAGGGAATATTGACTAGCTCATCTTCATTGGGAATTCCGAAACCATTAGGCTCTGTTGTATCTTGCCATGCTATGCCATGACAGCGCAGGCTTTTACTCTGATTATTGATGATTTCTTGAGAATTCAATTGTGATAAATCCCGCAGCCTTCTCAAGAGAGATGCTAGATATCTAGAATCTCGGCCTGCTAGTGAAAATTTATCTTTGTCATCCTGATAGTACCTGAAAGAAAAACTCACTCCTTCGGGTATTTTTACATCTTGACGCTTGATACTAGATAAGGATGGCTGGCGGCGTATATCTGCCTTTTTAGGTTTCTTCGATGACACGGGTTTTGTAAAATTCTTTCATTAATTCCTTGGTAATAATAGCATGAGAAGGTTCATCTTTTGGCAAGTTACCTCTAGCCTTAATCCAGGGGTCTTCGCGTCGTACCATCAATTCCAGCTCGTAAGCATCGCAAAAAAAATACTCATCGGATAATTCGTCTAAAAACTCTTGTACATCTTCGGGAAACTCTGGTTTTTCGACTTCCTTGAGAATTGGCTTAAACCCAAATTCTTCTTTGTATTCGTAAAATAAAGTCGGGATAGTCGGCCCGTGCACCCAGGCTTCAAAATCCTCATCAAAAAGCGGTGTATCTTCAAAGGCTAGATACCATGCTTGGGCGTAGTACAAAAGTTTTTGGAGCTTGTGGTTGCTGAGGTAGGAGCCTACGTCATTGGCAAACCAAATGTAGTAATCTGCTAGTTGGGAGGCTGTTGTTACTGTAGTTATTGTGGTCATATAACTTGAGTCAATATGTTTTGTATTCTATCATATCATAATTATCTACTATATTAAACTAGATTACCTGCTCTCAAGAGGCAGCAGAGTCGCAATATATCACATTTCCAGGCTCTGCCTGGAAACAAGATTAATGCACTGATAGCACGCAAAGAAACCGGGTTTTTACCTAATCTCTCGACTCCGACGAAGGATATTCGTAAAAAACCCGGTTTCGGACTCACATTGCAAAGAAACCGGGTTTTTAGCTAATCTCTCGACTCCGACGAAAGATATTCGTAAAAAACCCGGTTTCTGATTACCCCTCCAGATGAGTGTAAATCTTAAACTACTTGCACTTGTTTTTCGGCAAGGGAAGCAATCAGGGCTTTTTGCTGCTGCTGTTGAGCTTCGTCAGCTAAAAACTCGGCTAATTGAGCTTCGATTTCATCGCGCACAATTTGGCGGTATTCCAGGAAATGCTCGTTGTGGGCGCATACTGTTAAATAGTGATCCCAAACTGCGGGATTCCGTTTGAGAATGCTAAATAAATGATGCCAGAACTTCCAGCGAGTTTTGCGCTTGACTCCTTGGCGCCAAACTACGGTTAGCAGCGCTCGCAAGTCGATCCAACTGGGGATTCTTGATGGTATATTTGCTGTAGGTGCACCTAACATCAAGAAGTGGCGGTAGGTGCGGTCTAAGTATTTCTCAGCATCGTACACGTCAGAAAATGCTTGGACATATTCCCTGGCGATGTCTTCTAGCGGCCGCGTCGGAATAAAGTTCATCAATGTAGTCTGATTCAAGTTCCCCGATTTGTCGCGCAATCTGCCTTCTTTTGCTAGTCGGTGCGACAATGCAGTGTGCGGTAAAGCTTGGAGCATTCCAAAGGTTGTACTGGGAATTGCTGCTGCTTCGGCGAAGTTGACGATGCGCTGGCCTGCACCGGGTTTTTCGCCGTCGAATCCGATGATGAATCCGGCCATTACTCGCAAACCGGATTTCGCAATTAGTTCTACTGATTCGATCAGAGAATTGCGGGTGTTTTGGAATTTCTTGGTCATTTGCAAGCTGTCTTCGTCGGGGGTTTCAATTCCTAGGAATACTGCGTTGAAATGACACTTCACCATCATGTCCATCAATTCTTGGTCTTGGGCTAAATCGATGGATGCTTCTGTGTTGAAGTTGAAGGGGAATTTGTGCTCTATTTGCCAAACTTCTAATTCTTTTAGCAACAGTTTGACGCTGCGTTTGTTGCCGATGAAGTTGTCGTCTACCATGAAGACGCCGCGCCGCCAACCTAGGTTGTAGAGACAGTCTAGTTCTGCTATTAATTGTTGGGGAGTTTTGGTGCGGGGTTTGCGCCCGTAGAGGACGATGATGTCGCAGAATTCGCACTGGAAGGGACAGCCTCGCGAAAATTGAATCGACATTGAGTCGTAGGCGTCTAATTCGAGCAGGTCGAAGCGGGGAACTGGGGTTGTGGTAACATCGGGTTTTACGCCGTCCGATCGATAGATTCCACTTTTTTCGCCCCGCAGTACCGCTTCGACAAACATCGGTAGGGTGATTTCGCCTTCGTCGAGAATCAGGTAATCTATGCCCGCTGCTTGGGGTTCTTCGGGTACGGAAGTCGGGTAAGGGCCGCCGCAGGCTACTGATTTACCGCGCCGTTTGGCTTCGCGGATGATGTCTAGCAAGTCTTCTTTTTGGACAATCATCGCTGACAGAATAACGAGCTCTGCCCATTCCCATTCTGCTTCGGTGATTTGTCGGATGTTGCGATCGACTAACTTGAATTCCCATTCTTGGGGTAGAATAGCTGCTACTGTTACCAAACCCAGCGGTGGAAGCAGCACTTTGCGATCGACTAATTCTAGGATTTTCTCGTAAGACCAAAATGTTTTCGGGAACAGGGGGTAAACTAGAAGCACTCGCATATTATGTTAAACCTCACATCAGTAAATAACTTGCGATCGGGCTGGCGGGACGTGAGAGTTCGATCGACTCTCAAGACTTAATGTTAAGGCTAAAATTACGATCTTGCGCGCGATCGACTATCGAGGGAGGGGCGACACCCCCTAACACAAAGATAATGGGCGCAATTTTTAGCTTGCAGTTCCCTGTTAAAGTTGGCAAATGCTGATATCTTATCGTATTTGACCCTTGATTGGCGGTAATCCGATTTGAAAAGTGTAGGAATCAGGCAAAAAAGAATTGGAAATAGTAGAGTTTAATAGGATAAAGAATTAGGGACGGGCTAGAAGCCCGATTGGTTCGTAGTGCGGACTTTAGTCCGCAACTAAACCAGCGGACTAAAGTCCGCACGTGCGTTCCTTGCCCGATTGGTTCGTAGTGCGGACTTTAGTCCGCAACTAAACCAGCGGACTAAAGTCCGCACGTGCGTTCCTTGTTTATTGCGGTTAATCGATCGCACAAAATATCACCCTACTTTACATTTTTATCGGGAATCCCGCTAGTCCTTAACATATCAGCAACTGTGCCGCAGTAACTGGGCAATCCGATGCTTTCGGGATTGACCAGATTTTGATAGGTAAAATGGCGGTAGCTGATGCAAAATCTATCCCAAGCAGCCACCTGAATTCGGAACAACCAAATAAAGAAATCGGCCAGCCAAGGTGATAAAGTAATCCGAAAAAATATCTTTTTATGCAAATACTGGCAAGCTTGTTCGACAACTTCGTTAGCTGTAATCGCCGGATTTCCTAGTACAAAATGTCGCGGTTCCTCAGAAATCGGCGGATGTTCGACTAAGTAATTAACTACTGTGGCAATGTCTGCACCGTGGATGAAGTGAAAACTGCCATCTGCTTTCAGCCAGCGAATCAAACCAATCCATTTGGCGACAAGCGGCAAACCGGATGATAGGTGAGAAACTGGTTTTTCGGCATCTCCTCCTAATACTAAGGTTGGGTAAAGTGCGGTAATTGGAGGCACGTTTGTTAAGGTAGATAATTGCGTCATGCAATCGTATTTCGAGCGGATATAATCTGTTCCCAGTTCTCCGGCTTCTTTGAGCAAATTGTTGTCTCTACCGAGAATGCTGGCGGTTGAAAAGTATATTACTTGTTGGCAAGTCTGGGGCGAAAGTAGTTGGATTAGGCGCAGGGTTTTGGTGACGTTGACATCGAAAACTTCTTGGGTTCCTCCCCAAGCTGTGGCTGCTAAAATTGCTACGTCTATTGTTTGCAGGAGTTCGGCAAATTGCTCGATATCTTTCATGTCGCCTTGTATGATATTGATGCCCGATCGCGCTTTCCAGTCAAATTTTAGCTTGTCGGGGTTGCGAACTAATAGGTAGAGTTCGTGGTTTGTCTGTTGAATCAAGGTTTCGGCCATGTAGTGACCGATACAGCCACTTGCACCCGTTATGAAAATTTTTTTGGCGTTCATTTTGCCGCAGCGGAAGATGGGAGAGAGAAAGGAGAGAATTGAGCTGTTTCATTCTCCTGCAATCCGCCAGGGGTTGAAACCCCTGGCTAATAGCAAAAGTCGGTTGAAACCGACTGAAGAGCACCATTGTTAATAAAGGGCTTTTTTGTGGGTGGGGGCGGGTTTATTTAGCCTGTTTGCACTTTTTAAGGCTCAAGAGTGAACCCGCCCCTACGGGATGCTTTATTCGCAAAGGTGCTCTTCGGTGAGTTAAAACCGACTGAAATATTAATCTTTAGTCCTCTTAAGAGGACTTTAGCTATGAGACAGGGGTTTCAACCCCTGTCGGATTGTGGGATTTAAGCAGTAACTGCGAGCAATTTGTCGGCTTGTTTCGCGGTTTCAAAGAAGAAACGCACGTTATCTTCGGGAGTTCCCGGCAATACGCCGTGTCCTAAATTGAGGATGTGTCCCCGATCGCCCGCTTTGCGAATTGTATCAAGAATTCGATCGCGAATAAACGGTTGAGAACCAAACAATACGCCGGGATCGAGATTTCCCTGAACGTTCATATTCGGGCCCAAACGCTTGCGCGCGTCGGCCATATCAACCGTCCAATCGACGCTGACGATATCTGCGCCGGATGTTGTCATGCGTTCGAGGAGGCCCGCGCTACCTGTGACTAATAAAATTAGCGGGGTGTCGGGATGGGTTTTTTTGACTTGCTCGAATACTTGTTTTTGGTATGGTAGAGCGAAGGTGTCGTAGTCCTGCGGGGACAGTTGGCCGGCCCAGGAATCGAACATTTGCACTACTTGGGCGCCGCAGTCGATTTGATAGCGCACGTAAACTGCGATCGCATCGGCGAATTTCGACAGCAACTGATGCAGTAAAGTTGGATCGGAAAACGCCATGTTTTTGATGACGGCATAATCCTTGGAACCTTTGCCCTCAACGGCGTAGGCTGCTAAAGTCCAGGGCGCGCCGACAAAACCGAGCACGGTGGATTTGTTGCCAACTTCCGCGCGCAGGGATTTGAGGATTGTTTTGATAAAAGGCAAACTTTCTTCCGGGTTCAGCGGTTGCAAAGCGTCGATTTGCTGCTGAGTGCGGATGGGTGCGTGGATAATCGGGCCTTTACCTTCGGCGATGTCCATGTCGATGCCCAAACCGGGCATTGGGGTGACAATATCGGAAAATAAAATTACGCCGTCGGGTTGAAACGCGCGCCACGGCTGAAGCGAAACTTCGATCGCAACTTCGGGAATTTCGGAACGTTCGCGAAAGGAGGGATACTTTTCTCGCAAATCTCGATAGGCTTTCATGTAGCGACCGGCTTGGCGCATCATCCACACGGGCGGGCGGTCTAGGGTTTCGCCGCGGGCTGCCCGCAACAGCAAGGGAACTTCATTTAATGATGACATCTTAACTTTTCTCGAATTTAGATCTTTTAATGTCTTTGGTAGCTTACCACTGTGCGATCGTCCTTTTCGATCGAAAATTCGGCGATCGGCCCGCAGCAGCTATTGTCTGATGTCTGTATGTGTATTCGGACTGACGCGGGGCTCAGAAACCGGGTTTTGGGCGATAATTCTTCGTCGCAGTCGGCAGATTCGCAAAAAAACCCGGTTTCTTTGGGTTTGATGGGTAAATTCCATACTATCTATCATTGCGAGGCACTATCTGTCATTGCGAGGAACGAAGCAATCTCCGCATCTGTTTTTTCAGCGCTTCTGTTTTCTGGACTCAATTAATTTGAAAATACGCTGTTTCGTTCTAACCCTCGCAGCATTGCTGGGCAAGGCTTTAAGCGATTTTTGGTACTGGGTTGAAGGAGTTTTGACGGATAATTTTGGGAGCCCTTGCAAATCTCCCCACTCGCTGGGGAAAATAATTGAATGGAAACTTGACCCAAAAAAATCAATAGGAATATAATTAAATTATACGAACTTAAAGAGTAAATAAAGATGTTTGATTGGATTGTCAAAACCGTAGTTGATGCTTCAGGGGTAACTAGCCAGCTAAAAGTAGCTGAATGGGCAAGATTGAATCAGACTAATGCTTTTGATATGGGCCCGAAAAACTACCAGAGGTGCTTACATGATTTAGGTTTAGGTGGCAAGTATCATGAACTTGAATACAATGAAAACGGAAGCCTTAAATATCAATAGTATCCATTATTTTTGAAACTGAATTAATTGCCTCACAAATTTTAGCTGGTAAGCAGCAACTGACTGTTGAACAAATTCAACTATCTCCCCACTCGCGCTTGGAAACTAATTGAATGGAAACTCGCGACGCCAAGAAACCCGGTTTCTACAAAGAAATTCGGTTTCTACCAAGAAACCGGGTTTCTGAACCCGCGCTACAGTCCAAGATATAGAAGCGATGAACCACAAATCCTGCGATTGCTTCGTTCCTCTCTTCGGACAAGAAACAGTCTTCGCAATAACAATAATCATGGCAGTCTATCGAGGACTCTATTTCTGAGCTAATATTGCATCATAATCACCATGAGTCCCTATCCAAAACCAGACAATACCTTCAGGTTTCTCAACTCCTAGGGCCCGGTAACTATCGCCTACTCGCACCGATTGCAATTGCTTTCGCCTGCCAACTTTTTTAAAATGCAGCGAAGGGTGACAGGGATCGACTTTGAGTAATTCGTAATTTTTATCGGCTAAAGCTTGTATTTCTTGAGGTAGCTGGTGATAGCAGTTCCAAAAACGCGGTAAAGTCAGATGCTTCATAACACTTTAGCCAATCCCGCTTCATACTCTGCATCAACTTCATCAAGTAGCGCATCTAACCGCCCATCCTCCAAATCGTCTTCAATTTGTCTATCCCAAACCTGTTGGCGATACTCTATCAGCCAAGCAGTTAGTTCGGATAGTTCCTTAATTGACAAGTTCATAATTGCTGTTTCAAGTTCTTTAACACTCATAGATTTTGCTACATCATTAATATTATTAATATACCAATAATCCTGAACGCATGGTTAGTGTTTGGGGCGGGTTTTTGAGATGGTTGGTTTGACTCATTGATGGTTTGTAAAACCCGCCCCAACGAAACAAACGAAATTACCTTGTCACGCACACTCCGCCTACAGATACGCGGCATTGATCTCGACTTGGATCGAACCTGCTATTATCATTAGATCGATCGAATCTACCATCATCCAGCCTCGCCGAATCTAAATCCCTAGTCCGCGAATTGTAATAATAATCGCCCGCCGGAACAGCCCTAGTCGGTACAGCGCAATAAGTCCCGTCCCTGCCGGCATCGTCAAATCTTACTCTTACTATAGAGCGTCGATCGCGACAATCAACAGGCCGCAAGCCAAAATCATCTCGCAAAATCCGTTCACCGTCGTAGCTGCGGCTGTCTCGGCCCCTGTCGCTTCTGTCATCCCACCTATTGCTAGCCCGTCTGTCGCCATCAATTCCCGAAACTTCCACCGTGTAGCTACCGCCCCTCGCAGCATCTTTCGCTAACACCAAAAGCTTGTAATCGCCGCTGCGGGGAATTTGATAATTAAAAGAACGGTCTTGGGTAAAAGCGACTTGCTTGTTGTTCCCGTAAAACAGTACCATGACGGGAGTAAAACCGCGACTTCTATCCGTATCTAAAAACACTTGAATGTTATCGCCTTCCCGAGCGCTGAAAGTATATTCTTGACCGCGCAATTCTTCCGTGGGAGTACCGGGCGTCCACATATTTCGGAAACGGTAAATCGGGGAAGTGCGGCGGATTACTCCATCTATGCGATCGTTATTTTGTATCTGTTCAGCAATTGCACTTGACGGAATTGCGGTAAGTGCCAATCCGGCAACTAGCACAGCGGCAGCAATACTGTTTAACAAGTTGTGTGTTTTCATATCAACCTCTCAAAAATTTGAAAATCTTTTTGCCTTGTTGGCGCCGACATTTGCATACACACTCTATTTTAAATCTAATTTCTGCCAACCGTGTTAACCTCACCCAACTGGACTATTTACCTAGTCGAACTGGGTTCGTAGTGAGGACTTTAGTCCTTCATAGCCTGTTGAGCAACAAAGGACTGAAATCCTGACTACAAAATAGGTTCGTAGTGAGGACTTTAGTCCTTCGTGAGGACTTTAGTCCTTCATAGCCTGTTGAGTAAGAAAGGACTGAAGTCCTCACTACAAAATAGGTTCGTAGTGAGGACTTTAGTCCTTCATAGCCTGTTGAGTAAGAAAGGACTGAAGTCCTCACTACAAACCCAGCAAGAAAGGACTGAAATCCCGACTACAAAATGGGTTCGTAGTGAGGACTTTAGTCCTTCGTAGCCTGTTGAGTAAGAAAGGACTGAAGTCCTCACTACAAACCCAGCAAGAAAGGACTGAAGTCCTTACTACGAACCAACTTTTGACGATGTATCCCCACAAATCAGCAATCCCGATTCAGCATCGAGACTCGCCTCAATTCCCATCGGTAAAGCAGCGTTAACCCCCTCGTGGCCGAAGGGCAAATCTGAGACAATGGGAATATTCAAGTCAAAGAGCCGATCGCGCAAAACCTCTTCTATAGTAAAACTAGGAATATCCGGGCCAACCTCGCAGCGGCTGAAGCGCCCCAAAGCAATCCCCCGCACCCCCGCAAAAGCCCCCGCCATCCGCCATTGAGTTAACATTCGATCGACCCTGTAAGGAGCCTCCGAAACATCCTCAAATGCGAGAATAGCACCAGTTAAATCCGGTTGATAAGGGGTGGAGAGCAAATGAGTAGCCACCGTCAGATTCGCCGGAAACAACCGCCCTGTGGCTTGTCCACCAGCCCAGCCCTTACCTTGCAAAGATTGTAACGGGCGGCCTTCTACGCAGTCAAAAAGTCGATCGACAGACCAACCCGGTTCAGCCGCCAAAGTTGTCAGCAGGGGCCCGTGAACGCCCCAAATCCCCAATTTAGCGTCATTCCACAGCAAAGCCGTAATGTCGGAAAAGCCGATCAACCATTTCGGCGCATGGGAATCGGGAGTCGGAAAACCGGAATTAGCCCCATTTCCCACCTTGCCTTTTTCCAAAAGTCGAGTGCTGCCGAAACCGCCTCGAACGCACAGAATCCCGCGACAATCCGGGTCACTGAGGGCATCTGCGAGCTGTCGGACGCGGTTTTCGTCGGAACCGGCCAAGTAGCCAGCGCGATCGGCAAAACCCGGTGTTAATTCAACTCGATAGCCGCGGGATTTCCAAATTGCCAAACCGCGTTCAAAATTAGTCAATTCTCGCAGCGCGCCGCTAGGTGCAATTACCCGCAGCAAATCTCCCGGTTGCAGCCATTTCATATTAGTCATTATCGAAGGAAGAAGTAACAATAGTTGTAGGGTGTGTCGCCACAGAAAATCCCTAACTAAAAATCAACAATCTCATAGCGACGCACCAGTCTCTGCGATTGTTTCGCGGAACAATGACATATTAGTTGTAGCGTGTGGATACATCAAAAATCCCTAACTAAATACCAACAATCTCATAGCGACGCACCAGACCAAAAAATCCAACACTTCTCTTTAGCCAAACTTCCTCAAAATCGTGTCCTATCAATTTTCATTAATTTGAAGCAATACTGTAGGGGCGAGTTCACCAACAATCCGTAATTCACATCCAGAGTATTATAAACTCGCCCCCACCCAACCTACAAACTCTGATTAGCAAGCAGTTTTGGGGAATTCTGCGATGAATAAGGCATTTTTTGGGGCTTCTGAGATTTGATGTGATACCATTTATAAAAACTATTAGTATACAATAATTATTGAGTTTATTTCCTTAACTGTGCAAGGTGCGTCGCCATGAGATTGTCGATTGAATTTAGATATTTTTCGTGGCGACGCACCCTAGGAATACTACGAATACTAATTACGAAATACTTTAAGGTAAAGTCAGAATTTCCACCCCAGAATCAGTCACAGCCAGAGTGTGTTCAAACTGAGCCGAAAGCTTACCATCCTTAGTGATCGCAGTCCAACCGTCTGCCAAAATTTCCACATCCCAAGTACCCTCATTAATCATCGGCTCGATCGTAAAAACCATGCCTTGTCTGAGCTTCTTTCCCGTCCCCCGCTTACCGTAATGCAAAATTTCCGGTTCCGTATGAAAAACGCGGTGCACGCCGTGTCCCGCAAAATTTCGCACTACCGAAAAACCCTGGGCTTCAGCATATTCTTGAATTGCCGCACCGATGTCACCAGTGCGAGCACCGGGCTTGACTTCCGCAATTCCTCTTCTGAGACATTCCTCAGTTACTTCAACTAACCTTTTAGCTACAGGTGAAGGTTCCCCAACAAAAAAAGTTTTAGAAGTATCGCCGTGATAGCCATCAACTAAAGGCGTTACATCAATGTTCACAATGTCACCTTTTCTGAGAATTTGTTTCGCATTCGGAATTCCGTGACAGACAACTTCATTGACACTAGCGCACAGAGATTTCGGAAATCCTTTATAACCTAGCGGAGCACTTTTTGCGCCGCGGGCTAAAGTCCAGCGTTCCGCTTCGTCGTTAATTGCCAGAGTGCTGACACCCGGTTTAATCATTGGTTCAAGATGCAGAAGAAGCTGAGCTGCTAAGCGGCCGGCTTGACGCATTTTTTCGATTTCTCTGCTCGATAAAAGCACTAAACGTTCAGTTGCCATAGTTTTTTTTGTGGTCTTTTGTTGGGGTTAATTAAGAGTTTATTTAACTCAATTTTAGAATAGATTTGAACCAGCGTTCAAAAAGATCGCCCGCAGCTCCTAAATTGTATTCTACCTCTGCTTGTCGCCGGCAAGCGCTGCGGTCAATTTCGTCTAAACGCCCGATCGCACTTACCAGCCCATTTACACTGTCAGGCTCAACTAAAAAGCCCGTGTGCCCGTCTCGAACAATTTCCGCAGGCCCCCCGCGTTCGTAGGCAATCACAGGTACACCGCACGCTAAAGCCTCGATCGCCACATTTCCGAAAGCTTCCACGCAGCGCGGCGTCATCAACAATGCTCGGCACTTGCGGACTTGCTCTTGCATTTTGGTTGTGGTCAGAAACCCTAAATATTCTACCGGAGCATCCGGGTAATCTGCACAAATTTTTTGCCAATAATCCTCATCCTGCATTTTGCCCATAATTTTCAGGGGAATGCCTGTAATTTTTGCTGCCGCCACAGCATCTTCTAAGCCTTTTTCCGGGGCGATGCGGCCTAGCCAAGCTAATTTTGGTTCCGGTTGGCTGCAAAATTCGTACAGCGATAAATCGATGCCGCCACTTCCCACCAACTCACACTCGCTAGCAAAGGCAAAGGTTTGGGCTTGAGTAAGGGTGCAAACTCCCAGCGTACCGGGAAATTTAGTGGCGATTTGTCCGGCGATGCGATCGAAGGATTGGGAAAGGGAACCCATACTGATAAAATGTGCGATCGGAGTCCTAAAAAATGGCGTCAAATAAAACGGCAGCCAATCGTAGGCAAAATTAACAATCAGATCCCAATCATCCTGAACTTGGCGAGCGTATTCCCACATATTCGCCAGCACAGAATCGGCAGGCATCACAATCGGATCGTGGTAATCTTGTGATAGGGCAGTTACTTGCAAATCCCCCGCAATTTCGATGACTGGAATTGACTCTAAGACTGAACCTGTCGGTGCTACAACTGTGATTTTATGCCCTCGACGCTGCAATTCTTTAGCAGTGTTGAGCACTGTAAGTTCGACTCCGCCGCCCAACCCCGAACCGAGTTGACCGACAGAAGTTGATAGGAACAATAATTTTAAAGAGTTATTAGTCATTAGTCATTGGTCTGTGGTCGTTGGTCATTAATCACTTATTTTAGGATGCGATGTAGAATCATCATGTCTATCTTTACCTGAAGATAATAATACCATTTTTGTAAAATAATGCAACTGTCTTTGTAGGTGTGTGTCTCTCTTTCAATCCCTCAATTTAATAGACTTTTCGAGTAAAGACGCACCTTACACCTCCGGGAGAATCAACAACCCTCCTTCATTCAATTGACAGTTGACCTGTGACAGTTGACAGCAGTTGACCTCGACGAAGAAGGAAGAGGATTGGAGTAGATGGTAGGGTGCGTCGCTACTAAATCGTTGTCTAGAGCCAGAACCCTTGAGTGGCGACGCACCCTACAGATTATAAATAAAGAGGGTAGTAAACCCGGATTTGGTATAAGGGGGGGGGACAAGATTCTTCTCTTTCGTCCCCCAACAATCAGGGAGATGCGAGGGGGATCTAGATATGTATGTGCAACTTCACATTAAATTGGTATAGCGGTTCTCAAAAAAGTGAGGTATGCCCGCGGAGACCACGGAGGCCTATGTCCCTATGCCCTATGCCCGGCGCAGGCCTATGCCCTGTCGTCCGCGAATATGAGAGCTTGAAAGGCTATATTATTCCCGGTTTCTCTTAAAAATTTCAGGTTTAGTAACGAGAAATACAGGAATCAACCAGGAATCAGCCGCGCGCCAGTCCCAAACTAGCGTTTGATGAACTGTTCTAATTTGTGAGCTATCTTCTCTATAATTCCCTCCGAAGTATGTGTCGCCGATGCTTCTCCTTCTATACGCTTGACTGCATCTTCTGGAAGATTCAGCAACTGCACTAATTTTTGATAAGCTGCGGCTTCATCAGAGTTAATGTTTGGTTCGTCGGGAGTTCGAGAACTAGATGCAATCACTTCATAGCCGAGTTGCAAGACTAATTCTTTTTCCTCTTGAGTTTCTAGTTGGTGGATCAACTCATCAAGGGGTATATTTTGCATGATGTAATCCCGCAGTTCCTGTTGCATTTGTTGTGCGTCGTCATCTGTAGCAAACAAACTGCAAAAGCGATCGAGCATTAAATTAACTTCTTCTATCGCGAGTTCGCCATCAGCCCAGGCCATAGAGGAAACGATTCTCAGCAGGTTCATCTGGCGGGGCGTAATTGATGGAGGAGGTGGGGTTTGCATAATTTAAAATTGGTAATTGCTAATTGGGAATTGAAAATTGGTAATGGGGAATGGGGAATTAGTGTCAACTGAATATCTTATGCAGTACCAGTCTGCTGTTTGACGATTAAGGCTTCGATCCCCCCTAGCCCCCCTTAAAAAGGGGGGAACCGGAATATCTCAAAGTCCCCCTTGCTTTCGGGGGATGCGAGGGGGATCGAGACGGCGCTACAAGCGAGATTTCTCTGGGTTTTAGGTGAGTGTTGACACGGCTTTGGGAATGGGGAATTGGTAATTGAGTGTGATTCTTTTTTGTGTTCCCCGTTCTCCTTTCCCTTTCCCTTTATTTATCTCACAAATTCGAGAGGGGAACACCCAGCCATCCAGTAAAGTTTTGTTTCTGAATAGTGCTCGGCCGATCGACTGGTACGATCGAATAACGGCCCGGGCGCGCGGGGGCGAGAGTAACAGAACAAGTCCGCAGTTCGTCTTGGTGAAACACTGTCACCTCTACCGTGTCCCCAGGCTGATAGTCTTTGAGCCTCTCGGCAGCTTGTTCGGCATTTACTCGAAAACCTGCGATCGCCAGCAACTCGTCCCCAGCGTCAATTCCGGCCAATTGTGCGGGAGATCCTGCTTCCACAAATTTAACCGTTTGCCGCCCGTTTTCCGCCCCCAGCATCCAACCAATCCGAGGCGTTTGGTCAGTTTCATCTACCAAAATTTGCAGCCCGAAAGGTTCCAGATATTGGTTGTAAGGCAACTCTTCTGTACCGTCTACATAGCGCGCAAAAAAGTCGCTCAAGTCCATGTCAGCTACAGACTCGATCGCACTTTGCAACTCTTCGGGAGTAAAGCCTATTTCTGCCCGGAGCGATCGAGCATTTAACTTGCCATTTGATGTCAGATGCGCCTGCTTGGCCTCTGTTCCCGACTTCTGGTCAAAATCTTCATTTTCAGCAGAACAACCGCCAAACTGCCGCCACATCAAACGCATCACATCGTCGAGCGATCGGGCGTTGCCGTGTTTAGCTCGAATCAACAAATCGAGCAAAAACGAAACAAGTTCCCCTTTCAAATAATAGGAAATCTGCGAATTGTCGCTATTAGCATCTCTGCGATAAAGTTTAATCCAAGCATCCCAACTCGACTCGCTAGCCGGCTGCACGTTCCGCCCCGGAGTCGTCTGCAAGCGAGTGATTTCTTTGGCAAGATTTTGGAAATAACCTTTGACGCCGTAGATACCGGCTCGAAAAGGAATTAGCAAATCGTAATAACTGGTCGTGCCTTCAGAGAACCATAAAGAAGGAGTATAATTCTCTTGTTCGTAGTCAAATACTTCAAGAGCTTTCGGTCGAATGCGCTTGACATTCCAGAGGTGAAAAAATTCGTGAGCCACCAATTGAATGAACCGTTCGTACTTTTCCTTGGCCCGAAAACCAAAACGCGAATAGTTAAGAGTACAACTATCCTTGTGTTCCAAACCGCCAAAACCAGAGCCAGACAAATGCAGCAAAAATACATAGCGGTCGTAAGGCAAACCGCCGAACATTTCTGCTTCAACCTCAATGACTTTCTTGATATCTTTAATTGCCCGTTCTGGTTCTAAATTGCCTTGTCCCCAAACTACAAGCTGATGGAGTTTTCCCATCACTTCAAAATCGTAGGACTCGTGAGAGCCAATCTCAAAAGGACTATCGACAAGGGTGTCAAAATCCGCAGCAGCGAAAGTAAGATTATCGCCGGAAACAGGTGGCAAAGTAGTCACGGTGCGCCATTGGGGCTGCGGTGGCACCACTGTCACCCTATAGCAGTTGCGCTCAAAACCGGGCAAGAAAAAGCACAGAGCTGCTGGATTAAAATAACCGTGAGTCGAGTCTAAATGATTGGTTCGCACTGTCAGTTCGTTGGCAAAAATCCGGTAAAAAACCGTGACATCTGACACTGAATTTGTGTCGATTTGCCAGTGATTTTTGCTAATCTTGCGCCAAGATAAAGCTCGATCGCCCGATCGCGAGCTAAAATCTTGCAAGTGGCGGGCGTACTCTCGAACCAAGTAAGAACCGGGAGTCCAAACAGGCATTTTTAAATCCAGCACCGGCTCCGACCAACCTTGCACGCGCAAAGTCACTTCAAACAGGTGGGATTCAGGATTGGGCATCGCCACCGAATAGTGAATGGTCGGTGCTGTTAGTTGTCCGATCGCGCCGCCGTTCGCGGGCGAGGTATCCTCATAAGTGACATCGGTCATTGACTTGCCAAATTCATCAAGTGCTTGAGGTTGATCAAATGGATAGTTTGGTGCTCTGGATCGATTTTGATCCAGCCTTTACTATCTAGTTTTTCCATAATTTTGCTGGTTTCATCTAGGGCGATACCTGTCACGTCAGCTAAATCTTCATAAGGGATATTGAAGATATCTCTGCCCTCAGCAGTTTTCTGACCGTAGTTTTCTCCCAGCTCGACTAAAGTATTTGCTAGTTTAACCGCTGGCTGGCGGTTCTGCAGTTGAGAGCGGAGATTGGTTTGGCGCAGCCGCCGCACCATCAGTTGGAGCATCCGGTGGTGCAATTGCGGATCTTTAAACAGGGTTTGGATAAATCGCTGAGCCGTAACGCTGATCAGCCGCACGGGCGATAGAGCAAGTACGTCATTCGATCGGGGAGATTCATCAAGAATGGCCATTTCGCCGAAGAAAGCTCCCCGTCCTAAAATAGCCATTGATACAGCTCGATCGTTTGACAGGTGCCGGACTTTGACCCAGCCGGACACAACAAAATAAATCGCGTTACCCCAAGAATCCTCCATCAGCACAGCTCGGCCTGGGGGATACTCATGCTTAACGGCATTTGATAGCAGCCCTCCCAAGGTTTCTGGGTTAGCACCCTTAAATAGAGGGAACAGCTCACTGAAAGCTTCTGTCTTCATGCAAACTCGCGGAGGTGGGAAATTAGATTAGGCGACACCCAACAGCTAGGGAACGATCGATGTTTGAGAAAACAAACAATCTGTTGCTGCTACATAAGATTGACACAAAGCGAACGAGACGGACATCTCAGACACAGGGGAAACTTACTTCTTATAGCTCCTGTAATTGATGATAAGGGTACAGGGGCGCGCTTCACCTAAAATTGGCAGATTCTTTAATCTTAAACGGGTTTACAAGCGTCCCACTGCCTGTTGAACTTTGCCCAACAGAGCTTCTATGTAATCCGGCCAGCCGATCGCGATCGACTGCGTGTGGGCCAAAG
This sequence comes from Oscillatoriales cyanobacterium, assembly GCA_004293365.1. Lineage (GTDB taxonomy): Bacteria > Cyanobacteriota > Cyanobacteriia > Cyanobacteriales > Microcoleaceae > Microcoleus. Next base: position 31,631 of record RDYN01000024.1, read on the forward strand.
ACTCCGGCTCGATCGCATCTGGCGTCCACCTCAGCGGTTGACCTTGCAAGTCGCAACAAACCAATCCGGCGGCCTTTGCTAGGGCCAGAGGGCCGGCGGTATCCCACACTTTAACTCTACCGTTGAAATACAGGTACAAACCGGCTCGGCCTTGTATGATTTCCATAACTTTTAAGCCAAAGCTTCCCAGCGAGTAAAATTCGGCTCCCGGGATGCTTTGGGCGATCGCCCCGGCATAGTTTTTCTGGTCTCTGTCGCCGAGAATAATTTTACAATTCAACGGTGTCGGAGCGGAGGGTTTGCTCATAGCGATCGGCTGCGGCGAAGAGGTTCCCACAGTTTGGAACAATCCCCAATCTTTGCCGCCAAAATACATTTGGTCAAAAGCCGGAGCGTAGATCCAGCCGGCCACCGGCTCCCCGTCCACCAGCAGCCCCACCATCACAGCGTAGTGCTGTTTTCCCTGAATAAATCCCTCCGTCCCGTCGAGGGGATCGATGCACCAGAGGCGCTGGTAATTTGCCTGGTAAGCTGCTCTAGACGACGTGTTTTCCTCCGTGATCCTGCCATCTTCAGGAAACAAAGCGCTAAATGCTGCTGATAGTTGTCGGTCTAAGTAGCGATCGATACTCGTCACGTAGTCGTCCGGGCCTTTCTCGGAAACTTCAAAAGGTTCCGCTGCAAGCTTGTGGGCTTCTTGACCGCACTCTCGGATGATGTAGCGAATTTTTTGGTCTTGCTCTGGAGAAATATACATCAGGTTAAACATAAATGCTTCAACTAACACAGCATAAAAGCTTAAGTCCTTGGAATCGAGCGATCGACCCTTATCGCTGTTTTTAATTCCTACAGGATTGGCGCCCTGCTGTCCTTAAAACCCGGTTTCCCAGCCCAAGATCGGACAGCGGTTTCAACCATCCGGTCTTTTTCTCCCAAGCCTATTGCCGTCTGGTGGGCAGTGCGCACCATAAATCACATCCTCCGAGTACGCAATCCCCACCATAAATCTGACACACAAATCATCCGTAAGGTGCGCAATGCGCACCCTACAATTGTTTAACTAAAATTGTTTAACCGTCTCACACAAAAATCAAAAATCCCAACTAAGACTCCCGTCCGCTCGCCCACTTATCCCGCCATTTCACAGTCCCTTCCGAAGCCAAAACCCAGCGCCGACAAACCAAATTTTCTCGCAGCGGCGACATTCCATCCCGCAGCAGCGCATACTTGTAAGAAATCAACTTCCCCGCACTTTCATTAAAAGGAATTTCCCCAAACCAAGTATTAGTATTGATATACTCCAGCGGGTAAGCCTTACTAATATCCCAATTCCCCAACTCAGGACAATCTCCAACCACCACAATTCTTTCCCCAGGCTGACTTTTCACACTGTTAAGCTGCGCCCGCACAATAGTTTTCCCCTTAACTCGCTCTCCCACGCGGCTAAAAATCATTACTTGTCGCGCATCCAACTCCAAATTATACAGCATCCCGTCTTTAACTTCAAACTTGCGGCGCGATAAAACCTCCGTATGCTCTCCATCCGGCAACTCCGTATCAACCGCTTCAACAGTCACAGAATCGCCCCGATTCATCGCCACAAACACCACAGAATCGCGATAGCGGCGCACGTAACAATAAACATCAGCAGTTAGATATTTTTGCCACTGACTCCCCATCGAAATAGCAGGATTCAGCCGCCGCAACCCAGACAGCAAGCGCACATCTCGGTAAATCGGCGAATCAGTATCCCACTTTTCCATCATCGGGCGGTTGTAAGGGTCATTTCCTCCTTCAGTATCATCGTGCAGGTACTGTTCGGTACCGTAATAAAGGCAAGGAATGCCGCGAGTAGTCATCATCAAACATATCGCCAACCGCAGCATTTGTCGATCGGCATTCAACGACTGAAACCTGGGCATATCGTGATTGTCAATAAAAGTAATCAACTCCGTCGCCCCGTAGTAGCGGCTATCCAAATCCAGAACATCTTGGACTAACTTAAATCCCGCCTCCGCACAAAATCCCAAAGCTTCTCGAACAGCCACGCACAGACCAAAATCTAAAATAGTCATCCCCGACTCATTAGCAAACTCGACAGAAAGGTCATTTCTCGGGTCGCTGTAAATCCATTCACCAAAAATGAAAACATCAGGTCTGTGCGTTAAAATGTCAGCATTAAATTCCTGCCAAAACCAGATCGGCATATGCTTAACAGTATCAACCCGCAAAGCATCAACGCCTCTGTCCAGCCACTGTTTAATTGCTGATTTAATGTAACGGCGGTATTCAGTATTATTTTCGTTGAAAGTCGCCAAACCAGACAGTTCGCAGTTTTGGACTTGCCATTCATCTTCCCAGTTTGTAACTTCCCCGTAGTGGTGATACCAGTTATTTTTATCGTCGTTAAAGTCAGCTATTTTCACGCCATCATCGTAGAGTTCCCCTTTTTTGCCGCTAAAATCCGGGTTGCTGTGATTGCAGACAATATCTAGCACGAGTTTCATTTTGCGCTGGTGCAACTCGTCTACCAATTTGTCAAATACAGTATCTTTCGTTTCTTGTGTTTGGTTGATCGAAGGATTGTCACCTTTAGCAATAAACCGGGGATTTAGTCGCTTAAAATCTTTTGTCCAGTAGCCGTGAATCGCAGCTTGTTCGACAAATAATGCCTCTACTTGCTCAAAAAGCGGAGTCAACCATAATGCGGTAACACCCATATCTTTTAAGTAATCGAGTTTGTCGATAACTCCCTGCAAGTCGCCGCCCCAATATTTGCCCCAATTTTTGCCTTCAGGATCGTAAAGTTCAGGGTTTGGGCCTTCGTTGTTTGTGGAGTCGCCGTCGTAAAAGCGATCGACTACAATGAAATAAATTGTTTCTTGTCGGAATTCAATGTCTCTGGTGTAGAGGAATTCTAAATCGAGTTCGCTTTCTGGCCTAACTTCTTCTACCAGAGACTCAATTTTTTCTTCAGGTTTGGTAGTTTCGTATTGAGAGAAAGTTTGATTGGGAGTGACTGGTGTCATGAGATTTATTTATTTTTACTGTAAGATTGGTCAGTTATGGGGAGTGAGAGTCGGAGATAGCTTTTCCCTCTGACTGACTTTTACAGCATAATACGTAATTTACTCCTTTAATAAAATCTTCCTTTAGACAGATGGCGAACTCCTCTATAGGTTCGTAGTGAGGACTTCAGTCCTCATCCAATGAGAGAGGACTGAAGTCCTCACTACAAACCAATTTGATTGTGGTTTGTAGTGAGGACTTCAGTCCTTCCTTTCTATTCCTCCCGCAAATTTTGGACATCTTCCACACTCAAACCAGTAGTTTGACTAATAGTTTGATTGTCAAGAACATTGAGAAGTTGCCTAGCAATTTCCAGAGCCTTTTCTCTCATTCCTAGCGCGAGTCCTTCTTCTCTGCCTTCTTCTCGCCCTTCTTCTCGCCCTTGTTCTCGTCCTTGTGCGAGTCCTTCTTCAATTCCCTTTCGCAAGATTCCCTGCTGATCCATAATATACCTCTCGCGATCTTCTAAATCTTTCAACTCTTCAGGATTCAAGTTAGTTTCATTAGCAATCGCAAAAGCTTGTTGTATTTCCGAGACATTTTCCATTGTTGACGGTACCACTTCCAAACTGGGGGCATTTTTCATAAAATAAACCCACTTATCAGTCAAAGTTTCCAACTGATCCAATTGTTTGTTGAATTTGGGCAATTCAATAAATATCATTTCCATCCCTGGATCTGGATACTCAAATAAACGTTCTTTCTCCTTGAACAAAAAGTGAGAAATTACTTCTCGGTCATTGTCAAACATTTCAAAATCTGTAATTGTCAAAGCAATTACAGGTTTTAACTTAAAATAACCTTCACCGCGAATCAGTTGTGTCGAGTAAGTTTTCGCAGTATTGTAAACCACCCGTTTCGCAAAAGATTCTACATTTAAAACTTGCATCTCGATAATTACAGTTGCGCCTCCTGCAAGTCTGGCTTTGACATCCAGGTAAGAGTCTTTGAGATACGGGACTCTCGATGCTAAATACGGATCGATAATTTCTAAGTCGGTGATGGTGGGATTGCCATCATAAATCATGGCATTGAGAAAGCTGATTAAGATTGGTTTGCTTTCGTTCCCGCCGAAGATTTTTTTGAAGGCAAAATCGGTTTTGGGGTTAATGAATCTCATTGTTGGTTTCCACTCTCTTTTAGGGATTTGACGACTCAATCTATCGAGCAATGACAATCAAAACATTTTAAAATTTGCTGGCGGCTGTGGGTATAGCTATATTTTACTATATGGCGATCGCTGAACATCAAGATGTCTTGAATAATTAAAATTATAACTTATACCCTAACAATGCAGCACCACATAAAATTGGTTTGTAGTGAGGACTTTAGTCCTCATAGTCTGAGGACTAAAGTCCTCACTACAAGCACTGTTAACATGACTACTTCTATTCGGTCAAATCGACTTGTCGAATCTCTTCTAGCGTCAGATCCAAACATTGCGCGATTTGCTCGTCGCTCAATCCTATTGCTTGCAAGCGATCGATCGCCTCAATTTTCGCCTGCTGCTTTCCCCGCAAAAACTCAGGCGACTCTTCCTGTGACGTGCAGATATTTAAAGAGCCAATTACATGACCGCGAGCGACATGATTCCCACTAATGACGCCGCCAGTAACATTGCTAATCATCGACTTGCGAATCAGTGCCGATCGCAAATTTAACTTATTAACCTCTTCTCCAAAAGAATCAGAGAACAACGGCCATAGCTCGTAGCCCACATCTTTAGCATAACCCTCAGTACAATTCAGCGTTTGAGCAATATCGCCGTACTTTTGCCGCTTCAAAACGCCCTCAATCACACCAACTTGCATATCATCTAAATGCTTGCCAGTTTTCGCAAAGACCACTTCATCAGCAAAAGCCAGTGCTTCCTTAACGTTCATCAGATTTCCCCACCAGAGCGCAACGATCGAACTAAAACCGTCTAGATCCGACTATTTTCGCCTTGAATACAAAAACGATTAAAGCTTTATCAAAACTTTTTATATTATACGACTTTATCCGACCTTTTTCGACTATACAAATTAATTGGCAAGCTGTAGCATTGTGAATGTAAAACGATCGCTCAAAGAAACTAACTTATGACGACTACCCAACTCGCTCTCGACAAAAAAGCAAATCCTTTGATGATGCACCTGAGCATCTTGCCCAAGTACAGCATCTCGCAAGAGCAAGCTAGCTACGATCCCAGCACCCAGACCTCCAACATCACCTCCATGAGTGGCTCCTGGTCTACTCGTGCTGGCTCCAGTATTTTTCAGTTTGAACCTAGTGATGACGACCAGCAAGAGGACGACTAGAATTTTGAATTACTAAGAAATAATTCGATCGCCCTTTATGTTCTTGAAAGACCTGTATGAATTTTTGCATGACAGGTCTTTCACTATCAACATTATTTCAATTAGTTTGATTGCGATACCAGTTTCACAAAAATGTAAAACCATAACTCAAAAAAACTAATGTATGACGACTACCCAACTCGCTCTTGACAAAAAAGCGCATCCTTTGATGATGCACCTGAGCATCTCGCCCAAGTACGGCATCTCCCAAGAGCAGTCTAGCTACGATCCCACCACCCAGACTTCCAACATCTCCTCCATGAGTGGCTCCTGGTGTGCTCGCAGTAGCTCCACTGGAGATATTATTTTCAGACCTCCTACTGATGACGACCAGCAAGAGGACGACTAGAATTTTGAATTACTAACAAATAATTCGATCGCTCTTTCTTTTCTTGAAAGACCTGTCTGAATTTTTGCATGACAGGTCTTTCATTGTCAACATTACTTCAATTAATTTAGTTATGACTGACCTTTTAATCGTGACTTCCGAGACAGACATTCATGCAGATATCGTTATCAACGAATTGCAAAAATCAAATATTCGAGCAATTAGATTGAATTCCGAAAATTTTATTCAAAAAAGCAAATATGCTTACTCGTGGCAAGCTTCTGGCAATCCCAGTCAAAGTTTTTTGTTTTTTGAAGACTCCTTGAAAGAAGCTCAAGATATTGGCGTGATTTGGTGGCGAAAACCACAAAATTATCAAGTATTTCCGGAAGTTGATGATGCTTGGGCAATCAAGTATTGTCAAGAAGAAACAGAATCTTTAATGTACTCTCTGTCTGGCTTATATCCCAAAGCGAGGTGGGTTAATAACTACTACAAGATTAGATTGCCATCCCATCGCATCAACCAAATCCCCATTGCTCAAAAACTGGGAATTACTATCCCTCCCACACTCGTCACAAATTCCTACGACGCTGCTTGCAACTTTGTGACACAACAGGGAAAGTGCATTGTCAAACCGATGCGATACTCGGGATTCCTACATGATGACAAGCAGTACGCTTGCTATACTCGTCCCATTGATGTTGAAACACTTGAAGCATTTCGAGAGAGCATTCGACTGGCACCTGTTTTCATTCAAAAACGCATTCAAAAGAAAGCAGAATATCGCGTTACATTAATCGGTAAGCATCATTTTGTTTGCCGCATTGATGCCGAACATACCAACGATGCAGACGTGACCTTAGATTGGCGCGTTACCGAACCAGACAAACTCGTTCATGTTCCAGATAGACTGCCGATAGATTACCTCAACAAACTCCATCAAATGCTTGACGAGTTAGGCTTAAATTTTGGTGCATTCGACATCATTCGCGACGCTGACGATACGCTTTATTTTATCGAACTCAATCCCAACGGACAGTGGTATTGGATCGAAATTCTCACTAAAATGCCTATGGTTCGCGCAATGGTTGAACTCATCGAAGATTTAGCGCTTCAATATCAACAGGATTGCTGAATTTTATCAAGAATTTATCGTCGCCCGCCTAGGAAAGAAACCGGGTTTTTTGCTGAGATTAAAAGTTGTGATGGGATAGTTGACTAAAAAACCCGGTTTCTGGTGCCCCGCCTGGGAAAGAAACCGGGTTTTTTGCTGAGATTAAAAGTTGTGATGGGATAGTTGACTAAAAAACCCGGTTTCTGGTGCCCCGCCTGGGAAAGAAACTAAACCCTAACGAACAGCAGCCACCTCCTCAACTCCCGCCTCAGAATGCTCCACCCGAAACACATTTGCACTTAAATTAGCAACAATTTGTTTCCCCTGCTGCGTCAGTTCCAAATAGCCGATCGCATCCTTGACATACCGATAAACCACATTCCAATAAAACTTAGGATACCCCTCCCGCAAATCCGCCGGATTGCGATACCCCAAAATCTGATTTTGACCAGTCTCTTCAAACTCATAAAACAGCCCAGTCACCTTTTGCAAATATCGCGGATCGCTCAACTGACCGATTAAATCCGCCGCCCGCACCAAACCCGGATAATTCACAGTATCTTGATAGTCTTCATCCCGAGGAACCGGGAAACGAGTTAACTCAATATTCTGCTTAACCAAGTCCGCATCAATCAGTCTGTGACCCCCAAAGCGCTCCTCAACAAACATCTTTCCCCGATCGACATGATAAGGGGTCAAACTCGCATCAGTCGCCCCCCTAGGTAGCGTTAATTTCATGTCACCTATTCCCGTCGCATACACTCCTAAATCTGTTCTATCTTGGCGGCAAACGCCCTTGACATACCCGATATCGTGACACAGCAAAGCAATGTGAAAATGCAGCCAATGTTCGCAGGAAACACCGCCCTCGCGGATGTGCTTCCCGCGCAGAATTTCTTGTCCCACCAATGTCACTAAAATAGTGTGTTCCACATTGTGGTAAAGAGCATCGCTATTAGCAATATTTTCCAAAGCCATATCGGCTACCCAAGCAATAATTTCGCCATAGTCAGATTTGAAGCCACCGTAGGTGTGGCGGTAGCCTTCAATTAGCCGATTTACAAAATCGTTAATTAGCAGTTCAGTTGCGTTAAACATATTCACTTCCATGAGCAAAAGTAGCTTATTAAATTATTTTTATAGTTATTGTTTTTGCTGTTACCGTTTGATCTTATTTTTGACTTGACCGCCCGGATGGATGCCCGCTCCTATCTAGAGGCATCCACTGATATTATCAACGATCGCGGCCTAAATGGGCGATCGCACAACTAGCAGGTTGACGCACCCCATAAATAATTGATCTCAATGGGCGATCGCGGTATGAGACCCCTCAATCAGCAGTACGGCGTTACATCTTCCCCGCATACATCAGTCGATTTTAGATTTTAGATTTTAGATTTTAGATTTACTTGCTGCATTGAATCACCCGAACCCGAACTAGAGTCTAAAATTTTGGGCGGCTCACGACTCCTGTCGGAAAGCAAGTATCCGTTTTTGGCTGACCCCGCCCAAAAACGAGAGCGAGCGAAAACGCAACCCCACTAATTCTTCATATACAGGATTTAGCTTGCACATCGGCGGTATGTGGAAAAAATGGTGCCCGAATAACTGGATATCTCTCTCAAAAGAACACCGTGCTGGTATAAGCTGGCACAACCACCTAGCTATCTGTCGATCGCCCACTGCAATGGCCCAAGAGCCACTGTTGCACTGGTTGAACGAGGCGATCGCGAAAACTTAAGTATTGACACCGATTTTTAGAAAAAATACTTGTAGTCGAGTTCATAATTGACCTCAGTAATCCTGAGTAACAAAAAGTTATAAATTACCCTGATTACATCATCAACCAAACCCACCGTTACCCCAGTGACGTGAATAATTATTTCCTGTGACACTTGCGGCCCCAAAATGTGATATATAAAGTTCATAGTTGTGATGGCAAGTCCGCAAAAGTGTGAGACAGATCACCGCCTTTACCCGCTAACTGCTGTATCCTTAGAGGTATATAAAAAGATTATATAAGTGGTAAATGCCGGCCTCTACTTTACCGTACTTCCCTGGGATATATTACCCGCTCAATTAACTAATACAAGGTTTCAGGCAATGATTAAACAAAAATATAAATATGCCGACCTTTCTCAACGCCCCCACACAGATACCGTGCTGGAAAAACTCCCTGTAGAAGTTAAGGAGTGGGCCGAAAGCTTGCCTTGGAACCAGCGGCGCTACGTCTTGTCCCTCTCCTACATATTGTGCGCCTCTACTCCCGAGTTGCAAGCAGAATTTTTAGATGACTACACCGCCGACGGCCTAGTCTCAAAAATGTTTGAAGATGTAGACACTCTACACCGAGTCAAAGAGTATTTAATCAGATTCCGAGTCAAAAAAGAATTAAACGAATCTGATTTAAGAAGCTACATCAAACAATTTTATATCCACTCAGCTCAACAAGCCCGACGGGAAACTGACCAATATTTAGAATCGGCGCTCCGCTTCGTCTTGAGTACAGAAGAACGCAATAATGTTTTTAACTACATTTTGGGTTTTGAATTTATTAAAATTGTGTTTCAAATGAGCTGGTTGCAACACGAAAGATTAGCCAGACTGCAACAAAATCAGTCGCAGTTTATTGAAAGCTATATCAAGCCGATTCAACACGCACACAAAATTAATGCCATAATTGTACCCAAAGATGAGAGAATCTTTTTTGCCAGACGCGCTTATTACGTTCAACAGCCTAACGTTTCTTACAGAAAACTCATCGAGTTAGTCATGGCTACTTTTACTACAGAAATGGTGACTCACTGCGGATTTTCCATCAGCCGCCACTCTCAAGCTATGCGCTTTGACTGCGATTACATTTACGATCCCGAACCAGAAGAAGCAAGATTTCCTACTGACTTGCAATTTATTAATTGACTCTAGGCCGTCAGGTGTGCGCGGAGCGGTACACCCTAGGTTGCTTTTTTTCTCTTTATATCAATTCCGATTGTATCGGAATGATGTAACCGCAGAGAACGCAGAGGACGCAGAGGGAGAGAAGAGAGAGATGAATAATTCCGATGCTGACGGAATTGATATTACTTTTAGTTGCGCGTTGCGGCCTGGAGAGTTTTTGAAGCATCGGGCTTCTAACCGGCAGGTTAAAACCGGGTTTTTAAGCCGGATTTGATATAAAATAGGAGGGCTGTATCAATTAACTTTCCGCTTGCATTTCTTCAATTTCAAACTAGCTAACTATCACTCCCGCTAGCGGAATAGCCAGAAATATTCCTAAAAGTCCTGCTGCTCTCGCGCCTACTAACAGTGCAAAAAATACGACTACCGGATTGAGGTTAAGCGAATTTTGCATGAGTCTCGGATGAATAAAGTTGTCTTGAATTTGCTGCAAAACAATGCAAGCTGCTAATACTTTTAAAGCTAGCCACACATTTTGAGACAATACAATAAAACAAACTAAGCTAATTCCCAGGGTCGCTCCTATCCCCGGAACTAAATCAAACAATCCGATTATAAATGCTAAAATTAAAGGAAATCTCACACCTAGCAGCACGAAAACGACAAAACTTGCTGTGGTCAAAAATAACATTAACAGAAATTGTGCCTGGAAAAATCCTAAAAAGTTTCGCTCTATTGTTAAACTTAAACGCCTGTGCAGGTGTCGGGGTATAAATTTGAGAACTAACAGCCACAGCCTCTCTCCATCAAGTAACATGAAAGAAGCCACCACCATAATTAATATTAAATTCAATAGATTGGTTAGAAATACTTGTAAAAAAGCAATACTCGAAACAACTCCAGCTAAAGCTTGATTTCGCAGTTGTTCCTCAATAACTCGCAGGTTGACTTGCAGGTTTCTTGCTCGCAGGAATGCTTCGAGGCGCTCTGACAGAGGCGCTAGAGCATTCACAAATTCAGTCATGCTGTCAATTAATTGCTGTCCTTGAGATAAAAGAGTGACGCCTACGGTGACGGTGAGTCCGCCAAAAACTAAAATGGTGAGCAAGACAACTAAGGCGACAGCTAAACTTCTGGGTAACACTCGCTGGAGAGTTCGCACTGGATAGTTGAGCAAAAAAGCTACGAGTGCAGCAATTGTGAAAACTGCGACGGCGGTTTCAAAGTAAGCTAAAAGTTGCACTCCAGCCCAACCTGAAGCAAATAAAAGCAAAAACCTGACTAAGGCTAAATTGCTTAGCATATTCCAAAAATTGGGAGGGTTTCTTTCTTGCTCTTTCACAGGAGTTTCCAGGGATTAATAATTGCTCAAAAATATGGCTTTTTCTTATTTGAGCATCGCACCTAAGATATATCTGCGGCTATCCCCCTCAAGGCAGAAAATAGATGGGAGAAGGAAGAGGGAAGTTCGGCAACGGATTGCGTAACGGATGTAACGGATAGAAGGAAGTTCGGCAACGGATTGTATAGTGGATAGAAGGAAGAAGGATCTCTTCGGCGAAGCCTTTCGGGTAAAAATAAGGATGAAGCCACAGGGGGAGAAAGATGAAAACAGTTCTTTCTCACTGCTGTCTGGGGCAAGGGTGGGTTCTTTTCACCATAAGTACGATCGCGCCGCGAATCCCGAATCAAACACGCAAACGCGATCGCACAAACAGCCTTTGGGACTCAAAAACCGCCTCGGAAACTCTTTGCGGTGCGGTGCATAAGCCGCCGCTTCAGCCGCAACTAACACGCAAACGCTCAAACAAGCTGGCGCCCAAAAATCCGGTTTCAGTGCCCTGGATCGAAAAATTTCAACTCTGCCTTGTGGCAGATAGTACGAACAGCTCAATTTTTGGGATACTAGAAACTAGCACTCAACTTAGCTGAGGAACAAACGTGCTGCTATCAAAAGGCTTTGAAGTAGAAATGTATACCGGCACGCCCGAAGGTGAGGTTGTCGGTCTCTCCGATCGCATAGTCGCCGATCTAGAGGGATTTGTGCGGGAGCCTGATAGCCGCAATGTGGAGTACACGACCGCCCCGCTGTGCAGCTACGATCGCCTGCTGTGCGCCTTAGTCAAGCCGCGAGTCCGGCTGCGCGAGTATCTCAAACAATTGGGCGACTATACCTTGCTGCCGGGAAGTACCCTGTCTCTCGGGGGGAGCGATCGATTTTACCGATCGGATCCCAACAACCCCTACCACACCTACATCGAGCAAACCTACGGCACCAAAGTCGTCACCGCCAGCATTCACATCAACATCGGCATTTCCCAACCAGAAATGCTGATGCGCGCCATCCGCCTCGCCCGCGTCGAAGCACCGCTTTACCTGGCATTGAGCGCCTCTTCCCCGTTCCTTGACGGCAAAGCCACCGGCTATCATTCGACTCGCTGGGGCTTGTTTCCCAAAACTCCCGCCGTCGTGCCCCTGTTTGAAAGTCACAGACATTACATCCAGTGGACTGAAGAACAGCTAGAACTCGGCACCATGCAAAATGTGCGCCATTTGTGGTCTGCCGTGCGCCCCAACGGCGATCGTCGCCCCTACTGTCTCAACCGCCTAGAACTGAGAATTTGCGATCTCGAAGTCAATCCTCTGGCTTTGTTGGCCATCACTGCCTTGCTAGAAGCTCGCATTTGGCAGATGATGGAAGACCCCAGCTTAGACCCTTTAGAACTCAGTACCCTGCCCGCAGCCACCCGCAACCAAGACTTAGTTGCCCTCACCGACGCCAACGAAATTTCTGCATCCCGGCACAGTTTGGATGCCGAACTAACGCACTGGCAAGATGGCCGAAAGATTTTGGCGCGAGATTGGATTGAGGAAATTTACCAGGAAGTCTGGCCTTTTGCTAAAAAACGCGGCTTTAGTTGCTTTCTCTCGCCGCTCAAAAAGATTCTGCGGGAAGGCAACACCGCCCAGCAGTGGTTGAAACTTCACGATCGCGGTTTGGACACCCGCAGTATTATTCTCCAAGGGATTGATGGCATGGTTCACCAAGAATTTGAGCTCGAAGATAACTTGTGCGCCCAGTTAGTTGCCTAAACTACTCGCCATTCTCCTCGCGGGGGCTTTCCGCAGCCCCCTGGCGCGTGCGTACTCAGCCAATGCTCCCCATAGCCCCAACTTCTCGCGGAAAAGTGGAAAAGCGGCCCCAAAAACAAATCAGAATATTTAATCAATGGAACTAGACAAGCGTTATAAATAAAAGCTATAAGTTGTATCTACCTTTCGGTAGATTTGTACATGGCCCAATGGCTGTATTTTAAGTTTTTATCTTAGCTTCATGCCCCAACTTGTCTTAATTCACCCGCAAATTCCCCCGAATACTGGCAATATCGCCCGCACTTGCGCTGCCACAGGCACGGAACTCCATTTAGTCGGCCCGCTGGGGTTTGAAATTAGCGATCGCTACCTGAAACGGGCAGGCTTAGATTATTGGCCCTATGTCAATCTCCACTGTCACGAAGACTTAGCGGCTTTTGAGATATGTCAGCAGGAGCGAGGAGGGCGAAGGATCGGATTCAGCACTGGCGGGCGATGCAGTTATACCCAATTCCAATTTCAGCCCAGCGACTGGTTGATGTTTGGCTCGGAAACTGTCGGCATTCCTAAATTGGTCTTGGATGCCTGCGATGCCACTGTTTTTATTCCCATGAGCCAGCCTGGAGTCAGGAGTTTGAATCTCTCTGTCAGCGCCGCTGTAGGTTTATTTGAGGCTAAACGACAGTTGGGCGAACTCGGATAAATGGCGATCGACAGATACATACACATATAGATATTTAATAGCTGTCGGGTACAGCCAAATCTCGCTTTAAATATAAGAAATTTGTATCAAAGCGGTGAAAATCTAGATAGCGGAGATTAATATATTTTATTCATCCAAAAACAGATTGTTATCAGTAATACCAAAAATACCAAATTAGTCGCTGCGATGATGCAGCCACAAAAACAGAGGATTTCAGCGATTTAAGGCGTCAGGGATCGCCTGATTGTGCCTGAAGGCTATTGATATCTAGTAAATATACGGTTGTAGGTTGTCCGGAAATTAGCATAGAGTCGGACAATAGGTGAGAGTCTTAGCCCGTGGGGGAACGGATATTTTATGTATTCGTTCCACCTATTGCGGTGTAAGGCTTGTGGGGTGTAATTGCAGCGGGTTTGACCGAGAATTAAAAAAAATATTACGGTTCGAGCTTGTCTAAATTAAAAAAGCAAGGTAATCTTGCCTAAGCACGATCGCTGTCAACAATCAGAATATTTTTGGTTGTTGATTTAAATTCAGTGTCATGCAATCCCTTGAGTGTTTCCAAGGACAGTTAGCGCTTCTCAGTAGGAGGTCGTTTTTTTGAAACGAACATATCCCCAAAAAAATCAGCCTGTTCAGGCTAGTGAAATCGACAGAGACGGTTCTGCGGAACCGTCCAAGCAGACAACGCTCAGCACAGGCTCCTTTCGCTCTCTCGCCACGCTCGGGCTGGCAATATCCGTAGGTGCTTCTGGCATCCTGCTGCCGAGAAACGGAGACAGCGCTCGCGCGTCTGAACTCACACCGACAGCAGAATCGACCGCTGAAGTACAGCCAGTATCGACCACCGGAGCGGCTACCACCGCACAAGTTGATGGTTCCCCAGCCGAACAGGCAGGGGTTAAGGTTCAGCAGGGACAAACCCTTTGGGAGCAGTCTCGGGACTATGAAATTGAACCGAAGGCACTAGCAACTGCCAACGGCATCCAACCCGATACCGCACTCGGAGCCGGCCAAGAACTCAGAATTCCGCAGGCTCTAGAAGCTGCGCCACAAGAGAACCCTGGCAATACTGCCGCAGTCAATCCCGAACAAAAATTAAATCTAACTGGCTCCGAGTCGTTGGATAGTGCAGCCCTGTACGGGCAGCCAACGGCAACGCCAGAGATGGCGGCGACGGTACCGGCACAAAGCTCGATCGACAGCCCGAACGCAGACGGGGCGATCGACAGTTTGAAAAAACAGGAAAACCGCACTACAGCATCAGGTCGGCCCCTGTTGGACTCTGAGGTGGGAGCAAATTCATCTACACCTGCTGTACCGACGCTGGCATCCCCGGAATATGCCACCTCGCCAGCAATTCCTGACCTCAGGGCCACACCTGTAATTCCCAATGCCTCGGTGGGTCAAGCAGCATCGCCCGATCGATCGTTGGAGTCCATTGAACAGTCTCTCGCAACACCTAGTTTGCCCTCCGCTGTGGTAGTGTCCCCAGCAGGCAGTAGCGCAGGGCCAGCCCAGGGGCTCTACAACGTGCGCCCGGGAGATACGTTAGATGCGATCGCCTCTAATTACCGGGTATCGCCCAAAGAGCTGATCGCCGTCAACAAGCTGGGCAATCCCAACTTGCTGAATGTCAATCAACGGCTGAAAATTCCCAACGTTCGGTCAAATAATCCAGCGGTGCAGGCGGCAGCATCAGATTCTGCCTCTAACTCTACATCTGTCTGGTCGGCGACTTCGGTTCCCGCATCTTTGAACCCCAGTTCGTCTACCTCGGAAATAACCAGTGCTGGCGTTGCAGCACCCGCCCCAAAAGTGGCCGTTGTCTCTCCCTTGGCGAACTTGGAAGGTCTGAACAATATTTCAGCGCCGATGGTTCCTAAAATTAACAGCATTCCGCTAACTCAAGTTTCTCAAACCATTAGCGACACCAGAAAGCTGGAACTTCAAGGCGAACCAACATTTACAGGTGCCGTTGATACCAGCGCCCTGCCCCAGCCAGCAAGTGCAACAGCTACCAACCTCGCTGCTGCATACCCGCAGCCGATCGGCTTGCAAAATGTTAGCGCCCAGGGTTTAAATGCTGCTCCCACGAACGCTGTACTTGAGTCGAATGCGGAGGATCTACCCACCGCTACCGCTCTCAACCCTTATTCAGAACGCTTGAGAGCAGAAGTTGTCAGACTGCGAGAGGAATATCGCGCCGAGCGCAATTCGATCGGGGCAAATGCCGTTTCCCTCGCTCCAACTGAGGGCCCAGAAGCGCAACTCGCCTCCAACCCGTCTGAAGAACTCCCAAGCGTCAATCCCGACCTCTACACCCCCGAATACGCTGGGGCGGTGCAGAATGAAATCAGCAGACCGCCGTCGAGAGGGTGGTCCCAGGAAGTTCAGAAACAGCAGCAAGAGCGTTTCGATCCCGCTCGTGCAGCCGAACTGCAACCGATCAACCTAACGCCTACCTCTACTCAGGAACGGCCAGTGGTGGCAACTGCTCCTTTGGGTTCCGAGGGTTATGACCCCCTGAGCAACCCGTCTTTGGGACGCATGGTTTCTCCAGAACTGCCTCCACTTTCGGGCGCTGATACTTATCTGCCTAACGGCGGCGGCAAACAGCAGTCGGCTAACGGATTGATTTGGCCGGCTAAGGGCGTTCTCACTTCTGGCTACGGCTGGCGCTGGGGACGGATGCACAAGGGAATTGATATTGCAGGGCCGATCGGCACGCCAATTGTGGCCGCCGACAGCGGGGTGGTTACCTATGCAGATTGGAATGACGGAGGGTACGGCTATCTGGTGGAAATTACCCATCCAGACGGATCAGAAACGATCTACGCCCACAACAACCGAATTTTGGTTAAAAAGGGTCAGCAGGTCGATCGCGGCGAACAGATTTCAGAAATGGGCAGCACCGGCTTCAGTACCGGGCCGCACTTGCACTTTGAAATCCATCCCGCTGGACAGGGTGCTGTCAATCCAATGGCTTTTCTGCCTAACGATACCTCCAGCGCTTCTCGATAACGACTGGTCTGAAGTTATGGGTTTTGAATCATTACCAAAACTCATAACTTAGATCGGAAGGTATTAGAAATTCGGTTGTTGGGAATACAGACATACTTCCACCTACCGTGCTACGATGGTAAATCGTGAAGTAAGTTTGGCTCAGTGGCGCAGTGGTTAGCGCAGGGGACTCATAAGCCCAAGGTCGCAGGTTCAAATCCCGCCTGAGCCATGATTTAATAGAAAAAATCACGCTATCTATTTTGAGAGCGTGATTTTTTAGACTTGCCGAGAACATACTTGTAGTCGTTATGAGTATGATATATTTGTAACAGTTCGTAAAAAAGGAAACAAAATCTATGACAAGTGAATGCCTCCGGGTTGGTCAAGCTGCACCCGATTTCGCAGCAACAGCCGTAGTGGATCAGGAATTCAAGACAGTTAAACTGTCAGACTATAAAGGCAAAAAGTATGTAGTCCTGTTCTTCTACCCCTTGGACTTCACCTTTGTGTGCCCCACAGAGATTACAGCATTTAGCGATCGCCATGAGGACTTCAAAAAAATCGATACCGAAATCCTCGGCGTCTCCGTTGACAGCGAATTCTCTCACCTTGCTTGGATACAATCAGACCGCAAATCCGGCGGTGTCGGCGACCTCAACTATCCTTTAGTTGCTGACCTCAAAAAAACCATCAGTTCCGACTACAACGTCCTCGACCCAGAAGCAGGTATTGCCCTCAGAGGTCTGTTCATCATCGACAAAGAAGGCATCATCCAACACTCTACTATCAACAACCTTGCCTTCGGCCGCAACGTAGACGAAACTCTCCGCACTCTGCAAGCTATCCAACACGTTCAGTCTCACCCCGATGAAGTTTGTCCCGCTGGCTGGCAGCCCGGTGACAAAACCATGACACCCGATCCAGTTAAGTCGAAAGTATTCTTTGCTGCTGTCTAACTCGATCGTTTTGAGTTGTAGGGCGGCGCCTGTGAGTGCCCGCCCTCGAAACTTTCGGTGCAATGCCCAATCCCTCCGCTTCGCTTCGCCCATTGCCCAATGCTCAATTCCCCATTCCCAAATTAGCAAATATGCTGACTTCTACTGATTTTAGCGGCTTGTTAAATCAGCGGTTTTTCCAAAATTTATTGCCTGTTCCCGCGACTAATGTTCTGAAGCTGGGACAGAGGACACCAGATTTTGAATTGCCGGATATTAATAATGGCAAATTAGTGCGGCTGTCGAATTATCGGGGCGATAAGCCGGTAGTTCTGGCTTTTACGCGGATTTTTACTGAAAAGCAATATTGCCCTTTCTGTTTTCCTCACATTAAAGCTTTGAATGAAAAGTGGGAACAGTTTGCCGATCGCAATATAGAATTATTGATGGTAACCAGCACCGACGACAGGCAAAGCCAAATAGTTGTGAGAGATTTAGGCTTGAAAATGCCTCTGCTGTCCGATCCAACCGTAAGAGTGTTTCGGGCCTATAAAACCGGTCAGGCTTTGGGTGCTCCTTTGCCGGCTCAGTTTGTTTTGGATGCAGAGGGCAAACTCCTATTTAAACATTTGTTTTCGTTCATAGACCACAATGCTAGTGTGGAAACTTTGCTGAAATCTATCAATAAGTAAGAACACGGCAATTCTGGCTCCAATGCTGTCTCCTAATTTGGAGTTTTTAACCGCAGATACACGCAGATGTACGCGGTTATTTTTGGGTTTTGCGATCGATACTTATTGTGCCAATTTTCAGGGCGGAATACTCGGATGTTCGATCGGCAGAAATCTAGGCTATAGCTGGAATGTAGCTAGTAGCAGTTTAAGCCGATGTCGTCTCCTAAAGGTCGATCGAGCAAAATAGAATTCAGCATCTTAGCCTCGCATCCTGAGTTGCTGACAGGTTTGGATGCGTGGCTGCGCCTGGGTTTGATTTCGCCCGCTGAGGTTGAGCAATTGTGCAGCCAGCATTTAGTCTGCCCGCTGCCCGATCGCGCTGTAGCCGTTTCTGAAATTGACGATCGCCCCCTCGCTCCTATTCCCGAACCCAAAGTACCTGCTCTAGCAACACAAAAAGCATTACCCAGCACCACAAAAAACGTTCCCAAGCGCGCAGAAACCCCTCAAACCCCAACTTTTGCCTCTCAGATTTTGCAGTCGCTCATCGCCGAAATAAGCGTCGTGTGGCTGCTATTTTTAGGAGTGTTCATGGTAGTTGTCTCCTCAGGAGTCTTAGCTGCCAGTCAGTGGGAAAAATTTCCGGCTGCCGGACAATATGGAGTTTTGTTAGCTTATACTTTAACATTTTGGGCGATCGGCAGTTGGGCAAAAAAACAGGCTAATTTGCAATTGACTGCTCAAACTTTGCAAGAAGTTACCCTGTTGCTAGTGCCGATAAATTTTTGGGCGATGGATACTTTTGGATTGTGGCGATATCCTTGGGATTGGGCAGTTGCCATCGTCGCCGCATTTATTTTGACTTGGATAACTGGCGGGATTATCAAATATCAGTATCAAACTTTGTCGGGAAAAAATGTAACTTGCGCGATCGCCCTAAATCACTTGGGATTGAGTTATTTACACTGGGGTTGGGTATTTCCCGGCTTTTCCCTAGCAGCGGTTTATTTGGGTACCGTGGGAACTACTGCTGCTACAGTTTATCAAGTTCAGCAACAACGCCTAAAATCTATCACACGCGGGGGAAACACTGAAACTTTTCCCGCTGATTTCAGTTCCAGCCGACATTTTCTGACTTACAAAAAAGCTGCTTTAGTAGCTTATTCTTTAGGAATTTTACTGGGTCGGGCAATATTTGTCAAGGATGTAAACATCCATGAAATGGGTTTAGCCTTGGGAATTTGCGGCGTGCTTTTAGCGTGGCTGGATTGGCAGCAACCCCTCGCATCTGGAACTATTAGAAACAATATATCGAATATATCGAACGAGCAAAATCCCGGAAACTTTTTTAACTGGCAATTAGCCGGAGGGGCTTTGTTGGGTTTGGGATGGCTGGTTTGTTTTCGCGAAATTCCCCTACAGGCGATCGCAATTAGCGCCTTGGCTGTTTGGTTTTTTTATAACCGCTTAGTGCGGTTTTGGCAAAAGCTTGATTTGCTAATGCTTTTCGCCGTGGGACTTCAAAGCATTTGGCTGGTTTGGCGAGTGCTTCCTCTAGAGATTCAAGCACAATTTGTGGCATTTTTAACTCAACTTACCAACTCTCAGGAAACTCCTTGGGCTTTTTGGGGTGTTTTGCTGTTGCCTTATTTAATTTTAACCGTAAGTGGGGCGCAGTGGCTCTACCGATCGCGAAAGTTTCAACTTGCCCATTTTGGCGAAAATCTTGCTCTCGGCTTGGGCAGTGTTTTAACTGTTATTAGTGCAGTCAATCCGTTTTGGCGATCGGTCAATTTATTAATTTCTACTGTAACTTTAGGTTGGATTACTTGGAAATACCTAATTCCCGATAACTCCCGGCAAGTTGTGACACCTGCTTCTGCTGTCGATCCGCATCCAAATCCGGCATTTTGGGTTTCCCTCACTCACATTATTGGTTTGTGCGCGATCTCTTCGGGAATTGACTTGTTTTTGCCAAACCAGACAGCAAATATTTGGGCGGCAATTTTATTAATCTTCATGGTGGCTGAATGGGGATTTTTTGTCTGGATGAAGGCAGCCAACGCCCGAGAAAATTCTGCATTTTTTCGCTGGCATCCTTCGGGCTGGCAAAGTGGATGGTATTTAGGATTGGTGTTGGCAGGATTGAGCTTTATCTTGCTGTACAGTAATCTGCACTCTCCGTGGGGTTTGATGTGGCTGGCGGCGCCTTTGGCTTTAACTGCTGTTGCTAAATATAGTGAAACTTCGTACAAACAACTTGCTAGTACCTTAAGTTCGATCGCCCTAATAGTCGCACAATTTCTGATTTTTGACTTTCCTGTATATAGGTTGATGGGTTTGGGTTTGGCGGCGCTGTTGATGTTAGTCAATACTTACTATTTAATTGAACTACCAGCGGCTGCAATTGGAGTCGGGTTTGGCTTAAGTTTCACTGCCGCATCTCTTCTAAAATTAGGTTTTGTGTCTGGTTGGGCTTGGGCAATTGCTGGGGCGATCGCACTTTTGTGTCTCTGGTTGCTTCGCAGCACGATAGTTCGTTATTCTAGCACGTTGCCTGAACCTTCGACCTTAGCTCAAATTTACGATCGAGCTTTGGATGGTTGGGCTATCTTAGTCACCAGCTTGCTGTTGACAAACATCACTCTTTATTCCTTTCAACTCTACGATGCAGGAAGTACCTTTAGTTTACCAGCCTCTACTCAAGTATTGGCTGCTACTTTGGTAATCGCGGCTGCGATCGTTTTCCGAAGTTTGGGCCAACTTTCCCCTCTGGCAATTTATGCCTTGGCTTGGAGTTTGGAGTTGCTGACAGCAGTCGGTTTGAGCTTTATTGGACGCAATACGATTAATTTAGCAGTGGCGAATATTGCCTTGGGCTTATTTACGCAATTGTTGGGCGATTGGTGGCGGCGGCGCAACCCCGATTATCGCCAAATTTTACCCAGCATTCACGTTATACCTTTGATTTACGGGTTGTTGGGTTTGATGTTGCGATCGCACACTTTTACCAACAGCACCGGTTTAATCTCGTTGGGTGCGTCTTTAATTGCGATCGGCATTGGTAGGCGGCAGCAAGAATTTAAACCTTTGGTTTATTTAGGATTAATCGGCGTGTCAGCATCCGCTTACGAATCGCTACTATATCAACTTTCTCAAACACCAAGAGGAGCTTTTGGCGACGGCTTAATTGTGCTAGCAACTCTCGGCACAACTTTAACATACATCTATCGCATTCTATCTCCTTGGCTGAGCAGCTATTTACATTTAACCAATGCCGAAGTAAAAATATTTGCTCACCTGCACTGGGTTTTAAGCAGCGTACTCCTGATTTCAGCTTCTACCCACGAGATTAAATCCGGGCTAAATTTAGGATTAGTCACTGGTGCTCTATTAGTGCAATACGCTGTCTTGCAAGGGCGAAACAATCTCGATCGCCAATGGGCGCAAATTTGGATTTACTTAGGATGGCTAGAAGCCTTTGGCGTCCGGCTTTACTGGATAAATACGCCTTTAGTCAAGTACATTTCCGGGCCGCTGGCGCCGTGGAAAGTTGCCTTTGCTTCTCTATTTGCCTATTTCATTTACATCTTACCTTGGGATAACTGGGGTTGGTCAAAAAAACCTTGGCAGATAATCGCTTCCCTGATTCCAATCATCGCTATTGTGGAATCTCCCGCTAAGTTTTATCCGATTAGCTTGCTGATAGCTGCCGCCTTCTATGTTTTCCTAGCTTGGGAAAAGCGCGAAGTCCGTTTTACCTACGCGAGTGTGGCCATAATTGACTGGATCTTGCTGCGCTGGTTTGGACAAATCGGATTGACTCAACCCGAATGGTATTTTACTCCTTTAGGGCTTTCTTTCCTTTACGTTGCTCAGTGCGATCGCGCTTTGCAACTACCAGCCCAAAAAACCCTGCGCCACAATCTGCGAATGCTAGCCACAGCGATGATTTGCGGCATACCTCTTTTGACTCAGCACAACCACGGTTTAGTTGCAGGATTTTTTAGCTTAGTGGCGATAGCAGCGGGTTTGGGGCTGCGAGTGCGGGCGTTTTTGTTTGTGGGGACAGGAATTTTCTTAATCAATGTTTTCTATCAGTTGGTGGTGCTGATTTTTGACTATCCCCTGATTAAATGGGCGATCGGCTTGGCTTTTGGGATTGTGTTTATCTGGGTTGCTGCTACTTTTGAGACGCGGCGCGATCGCATTTCGGCATTTGTCCAGCATTGGGTTGTACAATTGCAATCGTGGGATTGAATTTTCTCCATCAAATCCTATCGCACGCGGAAGCCCGGTTTACCAAAACAATATTTTTTTGTGATAACATCTAAAAAAAACGCCCTTTTTTTTCGGGTCAAAAGCTTGACAGGCCCGGCTTAAAAAGGTATTATATGATAATGGGAGTGGTGGCAATTTTCAAATTAAAGCTACCACTCCCATTATCTAAAATATACCTTAAAACTCAACCAAAATCAATAGGTAAAAATTCCTTTTTTTGCGCCGCGATTTGAGATTGTGAAAGCAGCAAAAGCGATGGAACAGAAAAAGGGCAACTAAAAGGAGCGCAAAATAAATGATGACAACTCAGTTAATCAAGCGCCTGTTCACAGTAAAAGAATATCATCTGATGATTGAATCTGGCATCTTTACCAAAGATGACCGAGTTGAATTGATTCGAGGAGAAATTGTTCAAACGGCCGCCGTCGGTAGAAGGCACACATCCCATGTCAAGCGTCTGACAGAGTTATTCTATATCCGCTTATTATCAAGAGCAACCATTGGAGTCCAAGATCCGGTAGAATTGGACGATCGCTCCGAACCTGAACCGGATATTTCCTTACTGCGGCGGCGCGATGATTTTTATGAATTGGGACATCCTCAGTCGGAGGATATTTTACTAATTGTGGAAGTAGCGGATACAACCGCTGAAACTGACAGAAATATCAAAATTCCTCTTTATGCCGAAGCTGGTATTGCAGAAGTTTGGCTGGTAGATATTAACGAGCAATGTGTCGTAGTTTATCGCGAACCTGCTCCCTCGGGATACCAAAATATTCAAAGATTCCAGCGGGGTCAGACTTTATCTATTCTAGCTTTTCCAGATATAGAAATTGCTGTAGTTGATGTATTGGGATAAAAAGCTGGACTTATACTATTTTTTTTGTGGCGCGACTTGAGAGTCTAAATGAACAAGAATTAGCTAAGCTTTTGAGTTATTTTTCCTCTGACTGCATCCGATGGGCATCGAAATCCCTGTCGGAGTTGTCGTCATGTGCAGGACTTCTGCAAAAACCCTGAATTGCCTCCTTTATTGAGAATTTGTAAGATTGCGGGCGATCGGCTCTTGACATCTACCTCTCAAAATGAGAGAATAAAGACATACGCAAAACAAATGGACGCAAATCGATGATAAAAATTCAACAAAAAATATTAAAAATCCATGCACCTAATTTCAATTTGCACTCTCCGTGACGACGCTGCCATGTATCCCGATGTCCAAAAACAAATTGATAGCTGGTATGCGACTGTCAAGAAAGTAGAATGGCAGAACTTGGAGGATGTTCGCAAGATTTACCGGGATGCCGAAGCAGTGGGAAATTTCACTGTCTTTAATATCAAAGGTAACGAATATCGCCTGATTGTCGGCATAGACTACGAAACCCAAACTGTTTATTACAAATATTTCCTAACCCACGCTGAATACGATAAAGACAAATGGAAAAATGACCCTTATTTTTGATCGAGCTAATTATAGCAATTTGCTGGCAGAAGTCGCTCCACGGGCGATCGAAACCGAGGCAGAATACGATCGCCTCCTAGCAGTCGCAGAGGGGCTGACGTTCGCCAACAACCGCACTCCCGAAGAAAAAGCTTTACACAAGTTACTGGTAACGCTCATTGAAGTGTACGAGGCCGAAAATTATGCGATCGACAAATCCGAACCTCACGAGATTTTGCAACACATCATGGAAGCCAGCGGCACCCGTCAAGCTGACTTAGTTGGCATCATTGGATCGAGTGGCGTAGTGTCTGAGGTTGTCAATGGCAAGCGGGCAATTAGCAAAGCACAAGCTAAGGCACTCGGCGATTATTTTAAAGTGTCGCCTAGTTTGTTCATTTAATATGATGTAAATGCCAATTTACAACACTCATGCAGCAGGCTTCCGTAGGGTGTGTCGCTATCCACCATTTTTAAGAAAGACGGATAATTTAAATGGCGACGCACCTGGGAGGTTCAATGAATCTATCAGGAAGCCCAATATGTTTCTGATAGTAAGCTTTTTTATAAATTGGCATCAAATGTTGGATTTGTTTGCTCACTTATTGAAAAGAATCAGGTGCGTCGCTACATTTACTGGCATTTTTTAGGTAAGGTGCGCATTGCGCACCCTACAAACTGGTATTTTTTAGGTAGGGTGCGCATTGCGCACCTTACATTTACTGGCATTTTTTAGGTAAGGTGCGCATTGCGCACCCTACAAACTGGTATTTTTTAGGTAGGGTGCGCATTGCGCACTCGACAAACTGGCATTTTTTACGTAAGGTGCGCAATGCGCACCCTATAAACTGGCATTTTTTAGGTAAGGTGCGCATTGCGCACCCGACAAACTGGTATTTTTTAGGTAAGGTGCGCATTGCGCACCCGACAAACTGGTATTTTTTAATAATTAAAAACCCGGTTCCTCCAAGAAACCGGGTTTTTAATCAGACGTTATTTATCCGCGTGTCATCGCACTTAATGGCTGAATGCGAATTCGGGTAATCTCGGTTCAGATTCGCCACCTGGCAATACCTTAACCTGACCGTTTTCATCCACATCTACGATCGCACTTTGGCCTTCTTTCAGCTTCCCAGATAGCATTTCCTCAGCCAGTACATCCTCCAACAACCGCATGATGGCGCGGCGCAAAGGCCTGGCACCGTAGCTGGGATTGTAGCCTTCTGTAACTAACAAATCCTTGAACTTGTCTGTCACCGACAAAGTAATACCCTGTTCGGTTAAGCGGCCGAAGACTTGCTGCAACATGATGTCTGCAATCTGCTTCACTTCTGGCTTGTTCAACTGGCGGAAGACGATAATCTCATCCAAGCGGTTGATAAATTCGGGACGGAAGAACTGTTTCAATTCTTCGTTTACCAAGCTGCGAACGCGGTTGTACTGCCCGTCTGCGGCACTTTCGGCAAACTCGAAGCCTAAACCGCCGCCGCCTTTTTCTATCACTCGCGAACCGATGTTTGATGTCATGATCAGCAGTGTATTCTTAAAGTCTACTGTCCGACCTTTGGCATCGGTCAAACGGCCGTCTTCCAAGATTTGCAGCATCATGTTGAAGACATCCGGGTGAGCTTTTTCGATTTCGTCGAACAAGACTACTGTGTAAGGACGGCGCCGGACTGCTTCTGTTAGTTGGCCGCCTTCGTCGTAGCCGACGTAACCCGGAGGCGAACCGATGAGTTTAGAAACAGTGTGGCGTTCCATAAACTCGGACATATCTAACCGAATCATCGCTTCTTCAGAACCGAAGAAATATGTTGCTAAGGCTTTTGTCAGTTCTGTTTTGCCGACGCCTGTGGGGCCGGAAAAGATGAAGCTGGCGATCGGGCGATCGGGATTTTTCAAGCCTACCCGCGCGCGGCGGATCGCCCGAGAAACTGCGCTGACAGCTTCTTCCTGGCCGATCAAGCGCTGGTGCAAGGTATCTTCCATGTGCAGCAGCAATTCCGATTCCGATTCTGTCAGCTTGCTAACAGGTACTCCCGTCCAATTTGCCACGATGTGGGCGATGTCTTCTTCGGTGACAATAGGAGAGGCTTTGACTTGGCTTTTGTTGATCGTTGCTTCCGCGATTTCGGCTTCGATTTCTAATTCGCGATCGCGCAATTTTCCAGCTTTGTCGAAGTCTTGCTCGCGCACTGCTGCATCTTTTTCTTTGGTAACAGCCGGCAGTTGTTTCTTGAGCTCTTTAACTTCGGGCGGGGTTTGCGAGTTCATCACGCGGACGCGGGAACCTGCTTCGTCAATTAAGTCGATCGCCTTGTCTGGCAAAAATCGATCGTTAATGTACCTGTCTGACAGTGTAGCCGCTGCTTCTAAAGCTGCATCGGAAATTGTCAGTCGGTGGTGCTGTTCGTAGGCCGATCGCAAACCGTACAATATTTCTATTGTTTCAGCCACACTCGGTTCGCCAACTTTAATCGGTTGGAAACGGCGTTCTAGGGCTGCATCGCGCTCGATGTGCTTGCGGTATTCGTCCAAAGTCGTCGCGCCGACACACTGCAATTCGCCTCGGGCGAGGGCTGGTTTGAGCATATTGGAAGCATCCATGCTGCCTTGAATCGCGCCTGCACCGACTAAGGTGTGAATTTCATCAATTACCAGAATGATGTTGCCTGCTGCGCGAATTTCTGCCATGATTTTCGTCAGCCGTTCCTCAAATTCGCCGCGGAATTTTGTACCGGCAATCAGCGAACCCATATCGAGGCTGATTACTTGTTTGTCTTCTAAAATTTCCGGGACGTTTCTGTTAATAATTCGCTGAGCGAGGCCTTCGGCGAGGGCTGTTTTGCCTACTCCCGGTTCGCCTACTAACACTGGATTGTTCTTCGTGCGGCGCCCCAGCACTTGGATCACGCGCTCGATTTCATTTTCGCGGCCCACGACTGGATCGAGTTTGCCGGCGGCTGCTAGCTTGGTTAAGTTAGTGCCGAATTCTTCTAAAGTCGGGATTTTGCGATCGCCACCGCTATCTCCTCGGCCTCCGGGTACTGCCGCCACTTCTCCCACGGCACGAATTACCTGCGTGCGAACTCTCTGGCGATCGATTCCCAGGTTTTGCAGCACCTTCGCC
The DNA here is from genome assembly GCA_004293365.1 of Oscillatoriales cyanobacterium. GTDB lineage: Bacteria > Cyanobacteriota > Cyanobacteriia > Cyanobacteriales > Microcoleaceae > Microcoleus. Next base: position 58,645 of record RDYN01000024.1, read on the forward strand.
GCCACACCTTCATCGTCTTGAATCAAGCCAAGCAGAATGTGCTCGGTGCCGATGTAATTGTGACCCAACTGCCGCGCTTCATTCAGCGCCGTCTCAAAAATGCGCTTGACGCGGGGTGTAAACGGAATTTCTGGCGGGAGAAACCCGGAACCTCTACCGATGATATTTTCGATTTCATTGCGCGCCTCTTTCAAATTGAGGCCCATATCCAGTAATACTTTTGCAGCGATGCCAGTACCTTCGCCCACGAGTCCCAGAAGGATTTGCTCGGTGCCTACAAAATTGTGACCGAGGCGCCGCGCTTCCTCTTGGGCTAGCATGATTGCTTTAATGGCTTGTTCTGTAAAGCGTTCAAACATATTTTTTCCTTCCTACTGTCTTGGCGAGGGCTGTATCGCTGCTGGTGAGGAGCGATTTGGAACACTACACAAATTATATATGTAAATTTTTGTGTATTTCCTTCTTTAACAATGTATCGCTAGTAATTGGGGGGCGGACAGTGGGGAGAGCCGAATAGCAGGGGTGTGGTTGCCGTCTCGCAGTACGCTCTACAATACGAGCTACAAGTGGCAATGCAAATTAAGGCTAAGAATGTTGTACCTCACTCTACTTGGCGGCTGCCACCCTGTCAAGCATTTTCTCAAAGAAAGCAAGCAAAAGTGCCTTAAGGATAAGCCGGGAATGCTTTTGTTGGAAATGACGCGCTTTGGGGAAAAGTATTTCACCCCAAAGCAATTTTATTTTAACTGGTTAAGGGACTGCTGCGGACGTGCGATCGCAATTGCCAAATCGGCAGCGTTTTTTAATTCCTATTAGTCGCCTACTTCCAGAATTAATTAGGATGGCTTGAGACTCAGCATTTTTTGCGGCGATTTTGCCTTTTAGATTATGACAATTTACCTCATTTTACCATAAAGAATTGGTTTAAAGCCGGAACCCCGATCGGGAGAAATTAAAATTCGACTATTCATTACTCCAATCCTCTTCCTTATAGGTAGAAGTCGCACTCATCTGTCAACTGTCAACTGAATGAAAGCCATTGTGCCAGCAACTGTTCAATAACTTTCACGAAGCCGATCGCAATTTGAATCAGCGGCCAACCCACAAAACAAATTAACACCGCCCAGCGAGTTTGAATATCCAAACCTTGGCGAACCGCCACAATTACAGCCAGCAAACTCCACACAGCTAATATCCGCTCTATTCCTTCTCCCAGCAACGGAATTAACGTTAAGAAGTTCAGCACTTGGGGAGCGTAGGCAAATCCGATCGGCACCAGCAACTCCCCATAAGTGACGTGACCCGGTTTCAGCCACTCCCCGATTTTAAAGATAGTAAAAGTCCAAAAATAATAACCCCCCACGATTGCCAAAGCATCTATCCAAAGTGCTAAAAACAACACCGATAGTTCAGTTCGATTGATTAACAAAATAACGGCATTGCCCAAAACCCGGGACACCGCTGCTAAAATTACGATCGTTAAAGCTATCCGCTTAGTTCTGCGAGTGTAGGGAGTTTTTTCGTAAAAATTTGCGTTCAAAGAAAGTGCGTTCCAAAGCGTTGCCCGCAAACCTGTAATTGAATCTTCTCCTTTCACCTTTAATCCCTGCTCCTCTAGATAGTTGACAACTTTAACAAAATAAGCTCTAATACAGCACAATCACCGAAATATTTCTACGTAATTAGGTAATTAATATCAATTTTTTATGAGGCTGCTCCCGAATCTGATCTCCCTGATACCCCCCTTAATAAGGGGGGGGACAAGATTCCTATCAAAGTCCCCTTATTAAGGGGGATGCGAGGGGGATCGGAATATGTGCAACGCCCCATTAAATTGGTATAACAGGCATTCTACCAGATTTTATTAAATGCTAAGATTGATTTTGCAGGTACTTGCGTGGCTGCGCGGGGGAAGTTTAAATTTGTTGAGCATCGCAGGTGTAATCCTGATAATTTGGGGCATTCTTTCGCCGGTGGGAACTGTGATCTGGTGGCTGGGTCAAAGTGCCGAAACTTTGGGTATCAAGAAAAATCCGCCGGAGATATTGCCCTCAAACAACGGCAATCTAGAAGCGCGCAAGTCTTCGCAGCTCAATTGTTATATCATTTTTTTACCGGGAGTTGGCGATTTTTCGGGGGACGAATTAACGCCGGGAGAAGAGTTTTTTCTCAAGCGTTTAGTTAAATTTCACCCGCAGTGCGTAGCAGTGGGCGATATTTTTCCTTATTCAGCTTCTAACAAAAGTTTGGGAGGAGAGCGGTTGCTAGCTCCTTTTTGGCGGTTTGCAGAACAGGAAAAATTCGGGCCAATTGCGGGAGACATATTCATCAAAATTCGCAATCTCTGGAGGTTTGCAATTTCTCTAGATTATCGCTACGGTTTTGCATACAATCAGGGAATTGCTAATGCAATTATCGATCGCATGAATGCTAAATCTCCCATTTCAGCTAATCCTCAAAAACCTGTGAAAGTTATTTTAATTGGCACTAGCGGCGGCGCTCAAGTTGCTTTGGGTGCTACTCGCTATCTTAAGGAATGGCTGAATGCAGAAGTTACTGTTGTTTCAGTTGGGGGCGTGTTTTCGGGAGAAAATGGTTTTGGAGAAGCCGATCGCATTTTTCATCTTCGCGGGACTCGCGATGCAATTGAGGATATTGGCGGCATAGTTTTTCCCACTCGCTGGTACTGGTACGCGACTTCACCTTTCAATCAAGCGCGTTCGCAAGGCCGCTATGCAGAAGCTGTCAGCGGCCCTCACAAGCACGACGGCGATGATGGATATTTTGGGGAAAATGTGGCGGAGAACGGTCAAAAGTATGTAGATATCACGCTGAATAAGATTAATCAATTGCCTGTTTGGTCTGAGGGCGCGGCCCAAAGAGAGGACTGAAGTCCTCACTACAAACCTATAATTAGGTTCGTAGTGAGGACTTTAGTCCTTCTTAATTCCTAAAGATTAGACTTGAATTGCAAAAATAATTAGGATGGGCTTTGAGCAGCGTCCTAAATTTTGATTAAAAAGACTTTGGCAATTCAAGTCTATTAATCAAGAGAGGACTGAAGTCCTCACTACTAACCTATTTTTTTATGGTCGATCGATCGCAGATCATCTCAATCGATAACATATACCTTTGTCAAATTGCACCAATTCAAAAGCAGGGTCAAGATTTACAGTTGTTTCTCCTCCGCCTAGGAATAAGTAGCCCTTGGGACGCAACACCCGCCGCGCTCTTGCTAAAATCGATTGCTTTGTCTGAACATCAAAATATATTAAGACATTTCGCAGAAAAATAATATCCATTTGAGGCATCGATCCAAAGGGTTCTGTCAAGTTAATTTGGCGAAATTCGATCGCCTTGCGGAGGTCTTCTTTAATCTGCCATTCCTTGCCGCACGGCTGGAAGTATTTGTGTAATAATGCTGTTGGTAAGCCGCGCACTACTTCGTGCTGGGCGTAGCATCCAGAAGTTGCTCGCTTCAGCATGGCTGTAGAAATATCGCTACCAAGTATCTGCACTTGATTTCTCGCTAACTGCGGAAAGTATTCGCGCAGCAGCATCGCAATACTGTAGGGTTCTTGGCCGCTGGAACAAGCAGCACACCAAATATTCAAATTACCCTCGCCCTGGATCTGTTTTAACAATTCCGGTAATACTGATATTTTTAATATCTCAAAGGGGTTGATATCTCGGAAAAAAAATGTCTCGTTTGTCATCATTGCTTCGACAGTCGATTCGTAAAGTTGGTTAAAACGCTGTTGTTTGATTTGTTTTAACTCTGCAACTAATCCGCTGATGGAGTTTGCTCCGGCTTCTTTAGCTACCATCCCTAAACGCGATTCAACGAGGTACATTTTCTCTTCGGATAGGAATACACCTGTGCGATCGTATACAAGTTTTCGGATGTAATCAAAATCTGCAATATTTATCGGCATGGTAGTTGAAGGAAGTTCGGCAACGGATTTTTTAACGGATGTAACGGATGGATTTAAGGGATGGACGCTCAGGTTCAAGGGAAGAGAAAAGAAATAAAAATAGTTATTTCTGCATCTGTGACTAATGACTGATGACTAATGACTAATGACTAATGACTGTTGACTAATGACTGCTAAAATCTACAACTTTATCAACATCTAAAAATAGCAGTAACTGCCCTTGTAGCTTGTACGCTCCTCGAATTAGCGGGCGTATTTTGCTGGTAAAAGTATCTGGAGGAGTTTCAAAATCAGCTTGAGATACTTCTAGGACATCTCCAATATCGTCTACTAACCAACTGACTGTTTCATCCCCGGTTCTCACTATTACATTTAATGGCAATTGTTCCACAGGCCGATCGCACAAATCCAACCGCCTCCGCAAATCGATCGCGGTGACAATTTGTCCCCTCAAGTTTATCAATCCACCGACTACTGCGGGCGCTAGCGGCACTCGCGTCATCTCCTGATAGCGGATGATTTCTTGCACTTTCTCAACTTCTATGCCAAAAAATAGGCTGTCAACGAAAAAGGTACAAAGTAGAGTTTCTTCAGGCATTTTCAACTATTCCTTTAAGGGCATTATCTTGCGCTTGCCAACATCTGCTCGATTCCGAATAAATTGTTGTTAATTACTGCATCGACATCGAGGATTTCAGTAACTTGACCCTGAATCACAGCACAATATGAAATTCCTGCTTGAGTAGCTGCACCTTTAATGTCGATCGCCTGTTCTACAATATCCAGGATGCGATCGACTACCAGACCGACTTGATGCTGCTCGCCGATCGATACCACGACTAACGGCAGTTTATCATCTCCTGCGCGCGATCGCCCGTCAAGACCGTTCAACTCGGAATTACGCGCATCTGCGCCGCCACCAAACACCGCCGACAAATAAATCACCGGCATAATTTGGTTGCGATACTGCACCACATTCTGCTTCCCGACACGTTCCAAAAGATGGCGGGGAAACTCTTCCAAGCGGCACACTCGCGATAGATGAATCGCCATCCGCCGACAGTCTGGGCCTTGAAATACTAGCAACTGTTGCGGAGGTTCTGAAGATTCCCGGCGGCTGTTTTCGTCAGCTAAAATCGCCTTTTCCTGAGCCTCCGTCATGTGGGTTTTCTGAGCTATCCCGTGCACGTCCAAAATCAAAGCAACTTTACCATCGCCCATGATAGTTGCTCCCGCAAAACAAGCTAGAGATTTTAGTTGTTTTCCTAAAGGCTTAACCACAATTTCTTGCGTGTCGTTGATGGCATCTACCACCAATCCAAAAGGTTTGTCTGTCGCTTGCACTACTACAATATTCAAAGCCTCATCTGTGTCGAATTGAGATTTTTTGCCGTTTTCTACAATTCCTGTTTCTAACTGCAATTCTCGGTTCAAATAAATCAGCGGCAGCAGTCGCCCTCGCAACCGATATACTGGAGTTCCGTGAAACATTTCGATTTTTTTAATTTGTTCTCCTTCCAAACGCATCAGCTCCAGCAAATTGACTTGAGGAATTGCGTAGCGAGATCCTCCTGTAGTAATAATTAATGTCGGAATAATCGCCAGAGTTAAAGGAATTTTTAACTTAAAAGTTGTGCCTTTACCTACTTGACTTTGAACGTCGATCGTGCCGCTAATTTTTTCTATATGCGTCTGCACCACGTCCATCCCCACTCCCCTACCGGAGATATTGGTGATTTTTTCGGCGGTTGAGAAACTGGGCAGAAAAATTAAATTAAGGGCTTCGCGATCGCTCATTTTCGCTGCGTCAACAGCAGAAAACATTCCTTTTTGCACCGCCTTACTTTTAATGCGCTCTGGATCGATTCCCCCGCCGTCATCGGAGATTTCAATATTTACTTGACCGCTTTCGTGATAGGCTCGCAGCAGCAGTTTACCGAAGGCGGGCTTGCCTTTGGCGGCTCGCACTTCTGATGTTTCAATGCCGTGATCGAGGCAGTTGCGGACTAAGTGAGTTAGCGGATTGGCGATCGCCTCGATTAAGGTTTTGTCTAATTCTGTTTCTTCGCCTTCCATTTCTAACTGTACTTGTTTTCCCAGGCTGAATGCTGTGTCGCGCACTACCCGGGGGAATTTGTTCCAAATAGTGCGAATTGGCTGCATTCTGGTCTTCATTACTCCTTCTTGCAGTTCGGAAGTAACTAAGTTTAAGCGGCCCGATACTGATTTTAATGTATCGTCATTTTGGGTGTTTGCTGTTTGGGTATTGGCAAATTCTAAGATTTGGTTGCGGCACAAAACGAGTTCGCCTACTAAGTTCATTAGTTTGTCCAGCAAGCCGACATCTACTCGGATTGCAGTGTCGGAAATTTTGAATTTGTCGCCCTCGGTATCCGCAGCATTTACCTGTTGGTTGGTACTATTGGTAGCAGAGGGAATTACCAATTGCTCGATCGACAATAAAGCATCTGCATACAAATGCTCTCGTGTCAACTCTGATTTTTCTGGTTCCTCGATCGCAACTTCTGGAGTGGTGGCGGTGGATTCAATAGCGATCGCACTCGGCGACAATTCAGATGCAGTACCGCCGGATTCTTGGAGTTGCAAAAGTCGATCGAGCAATTCGGTATGCGCGAGCGGGCTTTCTTCGCCGGTTGTTTCCAGGGCTTCCATGTGCGATCGTACCGCGTCGATTGTCGAGAGCAAAGCGCTAGTAATATCGGGAGTCATCGTCAAAGTGCGATCGCGCAAGAGGCTGAGCAAATTTTCTCCCGCGTGCGCTACAGACTCCAGTTTTTCCACCCCCAAAAAACCGCTATTGCCTTTAATCGTGTGCAAGCCGCGGTAAATCCGATTCATCACCTCTGTATCGGAATCGTTTTTTTCTAAAGCTACTAAATCCTCCTCAATTTGGTTCAGGTATTCGTAGCCTTCAATCAGAAATTCCTTTACATCTTCATCAATTTCCATCGATCCCGTTCCTTGTTCATCGGTTTGACGCTGGATTAAAATAAATTATCGAATAGTTCAAAACTGTAGTGCGCCCGAGCCAGCATTACTTTCGATCTGGCGATCGGCTAGATAATTGCCAACTTTACCTCATAAGTATACTATATCTATGTCACCTCCGAGCAAAATTTTTTACAACTTCTGAAGTATACATAAATTTCGTCACTTTTTCACCCTACAGAAAATGCTAGAACAAATAGAACAAGCGCAACAAAGATTCAACGTCCTCGATCGAGTCCCCATCGGATTGTGCGTGATCGCTCGCGATTTTACCGTTTTGTTTTGGAACCGCACACTAGAGCAGTGGACAAAGCTGCTCAAAAAAGAAATAATCGGAACCAACCTCAAAACTCACTTTCCTCAACTCGAAGAACCTAAATATCAAACTCGCTTAAAACAAGTATTTAACAATGGCTTGCCCACCGTATTTTCGCCTCAACTCCACCAGCCCCTAATTTCATCAAATCTACCCAACGGCAAACCCCGAGTTCACAACACAAACGTCACTCCCATACCAGCCATCAAAGGAGAAGGTTTTTATGCTTTAATCGCGGTTCAAGATGTTTCCGAAGTAACGCAGCGCATCCAAACCTATCAGCAAGAAATTAAACACCGATTAGTCATAGAAGAAGAACTCAAGCGCGCCACAACTGATGCCGAAGCTGCTAACCGAGCCAAAAGTGAATTTTTGGCAATGATGAGCCACGAAATCCGCACGCCGATGAACGGAGTCATCGGCATGACTGAACTGCTGCTAGATACGCAACTTTCGCCAAACCAGCGCAATTTTGTAAATACAATTCGCACCAGCGGCGATGCTTTGCTGGCAATTATTAACGACATTCTCGACTTTTCTAAGATAGAAGCAGGCAAGCTGGATTTAGAACAAGAACCGTTTAATCTCAGAAACTGTGTCGAAGAAGCTTTAGATTTAGTCGCGATGAAAGCTGCGGAAAAACTGCTCGACTTAGCTTGCGAATTGGATGCCAATGTTCCCGCCTTCCTGTACGGAGATGTCACTAGATTGAGGCAAATATTGATAAATTTGCTCGGAAATGCTACCAAATTTACCGAAGCAGGGGAAGTCGTAGTTAAAGTTACAGCAAAACCGATTTCCGACACTGCTTTAGGAGTTACGCAAACTAACTCAATTTCTCAGATAAATATTGGGATTGCTAGCGAAGAATCCAGTCAAAAACCTGCTTTAAATTTCTCCCTATCAGACTCCGACGCTGCCGCTCCTAAATATCTAGAACACTCAGAAATTAGCAACTACGAAATTCAATTTACTGTCAGGGATACAGGCATCGGAATTTCGCCCGATCGCAAAAACATACTATTTAGAGCCTTCAGTCAAGTTGACAGTTCCACAACTCGCAAATATGGCGGTACTGGCTTGGGCTTAGCCATCAGCAAACGCCTCAGCGAAATCATGGGCGGTACTATGTGGGTAGAAAGCGAAATAGGCAAAGGTTCTAAATTTTCTTTTAGCATCAAAGCTCAGTCAGCACCCGCTCATGAAGAAATATTAAAGCTGAATGCACCCCAGCCTCAACTAGCAGGTTTGCGGCTGCTGCTAGTTGACGATAATCCCACTAACCGCAAAATTCTTACCCTGCAAGCTATGTCTTGGGGAATGGTTGTCCGCGCAGCAAAATCTGGCACCCAAGCGCTGAAAGTGCTGCAACATGAAACTATGTTTGACCTAGCGATTCTAGACTTTCATATGCCAGAAATGGACGGCATTACTTTAGCTGAAAAAATTCGAGAACTTCCTCAAGGTAAAAATTTACCTTTAATGATTTTGAGTTCTGGCGGCCGGCCATCTCGCCGGGAAGTTCAAGGGCGAGTTGAATTCGCAGCTTTTGTATACAAACCAATTAAGCAAGCGCAGCTTCATGAAGTTTTGCTCCGCATCTTGGGCGGGGAATGCACCACAATTCAACCGTGTTTTTCGCAGCCTCAATTTAATTCACAACTCGCCGAAACACTGCCTTTGAAAATGCTGTTGGTAGACGATGTAGAACTCAATCAAATGGTAGCAGGGCAGATGTTGCAGAAGTTAGGTTACAGTGCAGATTTTGCCAGCAGCGGACAAGCGGCTTTGGATGCTTTGGAGCGTTCGGAATACGATATTGTGTTTATGGATATGCAGATGCCAGAAATGGACGGTTTGGAAACTACTAGCCTGATCCGCCAGCGATTTTCGCGAGATTTAATATTAGAAAATCCCGCTCCAGAATCGGGATTTTCTGCAACAGACGAGCAATCTCACAATCTAAAATCGACTTCTCCTTGGATTATTGCAATGACGGCTAATGCGATGCAGGGCGATCGCGAACTTTGTTTGGATGCTGGGATGAATGATTATATCAGTAAGCCGGTGCGAGTGCAGGCGATCGTTCAGGCGATCGCGCAGTACGATCGACAAACCGGGCGATCCAAATTCAATTCAGAGCTGAACAATCGGCAGGCTGAGCCGACAGACTCTGTTTCCCAAGCTCAGCCTGGAAACGAAATGACAAGTGTTGCGCCTGCGATCGACAACACTGCCTTTGAAGAGTTAAAGCATTTAATCGCCCGCGCAGGTGTTTTGATTTCACAAATTGAAGCTGGAAGTCAATCGGGAGTGGCAACTTTTCCTCCTAATCTTGGGGAAATTGTAGCGGGTACCGATAACATTAAAATTCCCGCTTTACCTGCTGTGACAGTTCCTAAATTAGAAGCAGAAAACTCCCCAATTTTACCGCCAGCAGCCCCACCGAATTCTCTACCAGAAACAGCACAATCGGAAATAGAAGTGCCGCCTCTTGACAGTCAAACTTTTGAAGAGTTAAGGGAGTTATTAGGAGAAGAAGCTGAAGAATTTTGGAGCGAGCTAGTTGAGAAATTTCTGGAAGTAGCACCGCCAAAATTGCAGGAACTTGTAGATGCTGTCAATCAAGAGGATGCTTCCGCAATTAAAGCCTCGGCTCACGCTCTTAGAGGTGCTTGTACGACAGTCGGAGCCATGCCTTTGTTTCAATTGTGCGCGCAGCTCGAACAGATTGCCCGCAATGAAACTCTCACCGGTAGCAATGTTTTGATGTGCAAAATTGCAGCCGAGTATCAGCGGGTAAACGCGGCTTTGGCATCTAGTTACTGATATAGCAGAAGGAAGTTCAGCAACGGATTTATTTGTAGCATCTCAATAAGTCAGTCGTGGACGCAAGTATCACACTACTTAAAGGTTTTTAGGTACGTTGTTGCGCTTGGGCGCCCAAGCGCAACAACGTACCTTTTTTAAGGTGCCAGTTGCCTCTAGGAGTGTGAGTGTAAAAAGCAAAACAGATTGACAAAAGCGAGCAGATATGCTGTGTCGGTGACGTGGAACGATCGATCGCCATTTTCCGCAAAATCTTCTAAATTTTAGGCCATTTAGCCAATTGCGGAACTTTAAAAGTTCTGACATAATCTGATACAATTCTCAATAGAATCTCAACAGTAATGTGACGGCTCAATTGCTAACTTTTCAGATACTGTAACAAATTACCAGTATAAAAAGTTACAAATCATCCGTTCAGTTGCTGAGTAAAATGCTCAATACTCAATAGAGTATGAGATTATACAGTTGTTAAAAATAATCAGAGTGCGATCGATCTACAGTAAACTCATCCATTTCAACGCAGAAATTCAATCTGCTTCTGAGTGAGAACTTGATGCTATTTTCACAATACTATGATTAGTGCTGACTTTAGAAAAAACTCCCAAACGACGCCCCAAATTCTGATCGTCGATGACGAAGCAACCCAGCAGCTATTTACCCGCCGGATTATGGAAAAAGAAGGCTACCGGGTAATTGAGGCATCAAACGGACAAGAATGTTTGGACATTTGTCAAGAAACTCTCCCAGATATTGTCTTGTTGGATGCGATGATGCCTGTAATGGACGGTTTTACTTGCTGCGCTGAACTCCAGGCTAATCCCCAAACGCAAAAAATTCCGGTGCTGATGATTACCGCACTAGATGACAAAAAATCTGTCAATCAAGCTTTTGAAGTAGGAGCAACAGATTATGTGACGAAGCCGATTCACTGGCCCGTGCTGATTCAGCGAGTGCGGCGATTGATTCAACAGTCTCAACTTTACCGGCAGTTGATGGAAAGTCAAGAGAAAACTCAAAAATTATTGCTGAATATTTTACCAGAGTCGATCGCACTCCGGCTCCAAGACGAATCAAGCCCAGACTTAGTAATTGCCGATCACTTCCCCAATGTCAGCGTCTTATTTGCTGATATGGTAGGCTTTACCAAGCTGGCCTCAGAAATGCCTCCTATTGAATTAATTCTCAAACTCAATTCTATTTTCTCGGAATTTGACCAGCTAACTGAGGAATACGGGTTAGAAAAAATTAAGACTATTGGGGACGGCTATATGGTAGCATCTGGATTGCCCATCCTCCGAGACGATCATGCTGACGCGATCGTACAAATGGCCCTAGCCATGCAGCAAGCTATGAAGCGGCTAAACACGCAAACAAAAGAATTTCACAGCCTGCGAATTGGCATTCACTCCGGGCCTGTGGTTGCAGGGGTCATCGGAACTAAAAAGTTCAGCTACGACCTTTGGGGCGACACCGTAAACACGGCAAGCCGCATGCAACAGTACAGTTTTCCAGGCTGCATTCAAGTGACAGAAGACACTTACAAGCAGTTGTCAAAAAAACATTTGTTCGCAGAAAGAGGAATGATTGATGTTAAAGGCAAAGGCAAGATGAAAACTTACCTGTTAGATTGTTCGGAACATCTGCATAGGTGTAGTGCATGAATTGGTAATGAATAATAGCAAATGGCAAATGTGAAGTCGTACAAAGCGTGTCAACAACCACCTCAAACTTAGTATCAATCTACTGTTTGATGTTTAGGTCTAGATCCCCCCTAGCCCCCCTTCTTAAGGGGGGGACAGGAGCGTTCTCAAAGTCCCCCTTGCTTTCGGGGGATGCGAGGGGGATCGAGACTTTGATATAAACCAGAGATACAAAGGTTTTCAGCCAATTATTGACACTAAGGGAATTCGTACAATACGCAATTCCCAATTCGCAATTCCCAATTCCCAATTCGCAATTCCCAATTCCCAATTCCCAATTCGCAATTCGCAATTCCCTCTCTGCCCCATGCCCAATTCCCAATTATTAAGGAGCGCACCAAAATGGGTTTAGTTTTAATTGTAGATGATGCAGCATTTTCTCGGCGGATGATTCGCAAAGCAATCGAAGAAGCCGGACATCAAGTGATAGAAGCAGCCAACGGACAAGAAGGCTTAGATATGGCTGCATCCAAGTCGCCAGACTGCATGATGACAGATTTGTTAATGCCAGAAATGGACGGTTTCGCCTTGCTAAAAGCCCTGGGCGAAAAAGGCTCTAAAATTCCAGTCATCGTACTTTCAGCAGATATTCAAGACAGCGCCAAGCAGAAGTGCGAAGAATTGGGAGCATTTATGATGCTGAAAAAGCCCCCAAAAGCTCCCGAGATTCAGGCGGCAATCCAAAAAGCTTTGGATAGTAAATAGGAGATACTGAGGTGGAGCTAACAGCAGATGAAATAGATGCGTTGAAGGAGCTAATCAATATTGGGGTGGGCAGTGCGGCTGGAATGTTGAATGAAATGATTCAATTTCCCATCCAGTTGCAGATTCCAGATATTGACCTTGTATCCGCGAATGAGCTGCGAAGCGAATTAAAAAAACGGTTCGGTATAGAGCCTCTTTCCACGGTGCAGCTAGGCTTTAACGGCTCATTTAGCGGCAGCGCCCAGCTACTTTTTCCTACCGAAAGTGCGGTGAATTTAGTTTCTGTTCTCACGGGTGAAGAAAAGGGAAGTCCTGACCTTGATTCTCTCAAAATTAGTACCCTCAGCGAGGTGGGGAATATGATAATTAACGGTGTAATGGGTTCTATTGGTAACGTTCTAGACCAACCGTTAGACTATGAGGTTCCCTATTACGCAGAGGAAGAAATTGAGGATTTACTGTTAAAAGAAAAGTCTCTCGATACCGGGAGCGTGCTGTTGGCTCCGGCTCACTTTAGTATTGAAGAATTGCAAATTCAAGGTGACATTCTGCTGTTTTTCGATGTGGGTTCCTTTCAGATGCTGCTGAAGGCGATCGCCGCAGTCTCTTAAATACCGCAAATATTCCTCATGCAAACCGGATGTTTTGTGTCCCAGACTGTAACCACAGAGAGGGTTTCGGGCTGCAAGTGCAGAGGATATGTGACGTAAAGCGCGATCGCCCTCCCCCATAAATTAGACCTCTCCAAAAAAGCAAGTCTTGAACAGGCAGGATGCCTGTTCCACAATAATTATTGGAGATGTCACTTGTATAAAACTAAGTAAATCCACCTAATTAAACGTAAAATATGGCTCGCTAAAAAGGTTGCGGTTTTTTCTTCTTCCTTCTTCCTTCTTCCTTCTTCCTTCTTCCTTCTTCCTTCTTCCTTCTACTTACCTAAAACATGGATACACAAAATCAATCAACAGCCTCAGAATCTCCCGAAATTGACTCGGATGCCAGCAATTTGGTAGGGACAAAAGTTGCAGAGACAGCAGAGATTGTCAGCAACCACTACCGGCAGCAACTGATAATCGCTCTAGCAGCAGTCAGAGATGGCGACTTTAGCGTTCGTTTACCCGCCGACAACGGCTTGGGTGAAATTGCCACAGTTTTCAATGAAATGGTGAGTGTCAATGAAAAATTTGCTGACGAAATAGAGCGCGTCAGCCAAGCAGTTGCCGAAGAAGGCAAAGTACCAAAATCAAGAGAAATTAAAGAATTTAAAGGTTCTTGGGTGAGCAGTATTGACGCGGTGAATGCAACGCTAAACAGCTTAGTCACCCCGACAATAGACATGGCGCGAGTGCTGCACGCTGTAGCTAAAGGCGATTTATCGGAGAAATTTAGCTTAGAGTTTGAAGGCAAACCGATCAAAGGATTGTTCCGCCGGATTGGGACTACTCTCAACAAAATGGTAGACCAATTAAATGGTTTTAGTTTAGAAGTAACTCGCGTCGCCCGCGAAGTTGGTAGCGAAGGCAAATTGGGATCCCAAGCAGAGGTAGAAGGGCTATCGGGTATTTGGCAAGAACTGACGGCAAGTGTTAACTTGATGGCGGCAAATCTGACTCATCAAGTACGAAATATTACTAAGGTTGCAACGGCAATTAGCGTCGGCGATTTGAACGAAAAAATTACCGTTGAAGCCGCAGGGGAAATTTCGCAACTGAAAGATACTCTCAATCAAATGGTTGACAGTCTCAACGATTTTGCCAAAGAGGTGACGCGGGTAGCAAAAGAGGTGGGAACTGAGGGGAAACTTGGGGGTCAAGCACAAGTTCACGGAGTAGCTGGCGTCTGGAAAGATTTAACGCAAAATGTTAATCTAATGGCGAGCAATCTTACCAATCAAGTACGCAATATTGCGGAAGTTACTACGGCGGTAGCTCAGGGAGATTTGTCTAAGAAAATTACTGTAGAAGCTGAAGGGGAAATTCTGGATCTGAAGAATACGATTAATGAAATGACTGTTCAGCTTAATGAGTTTGCTTTAGAAGTGACGCGAGTTGCTAAAGAAGTGGGCGTTGAGGGCAAATTGGGCGGTCAAGCAACGGTTGATGGTTTGTCGGGGACTTGGCTGAGTTTGGCTGGTAATGTGAATATTATGGCGGCTAATCTTACGGAACAAGTTCGGAGTATTGCGGAAGTTTCTACTGCTGTGGCTAAGGGAGATTTATCTCAGAAAATTACTGTGGAAGTTCACGGAGAAGTTCTGCAACTGAAAGATACGCTGAATACTATGGTTGACCAGCTTAATACTTTTGCAGATGAAGTAACGGGGCTGGCAAAACAGGTAGTTGCAGGACAGTTGGGAGGGCAGGCGACAGTTCCTGATATTGGCGGTACTTGGAAGGATTTGACGGATAATGTTAATCTGATGGCGGCTAATTTGAACGCTCAGGTGCAGCAAATTTCTGAAGTGGCGATCGCAGTTAGCAGTGCTTCGGAGGAATTGATTATCGAAAGCCAAAATATGGGGGCTGCGGCTGAAGAAACTTCGGCTCAAGCAGGGACGGTATCTGCGGCTGCGGATTTAGTTAATAGCAATACTCAATCGGTGGCTACTGGGATTGAGGAGATGAATGTGAGTATTAAGGAAATTGCTAAGAATGCTTCGGAGGCTGCGACGGTTGCTAATTCGGCGGTGAAGATGGCCCAAAGTACGAATCAAACTATTACTAAACTGGGCGTTAGCAGTGCAGAAATTGGTAATGTTGTCAAGGTGATTACTTCGATCGCCCAACAGACTAATTTGCTGGCTCTGAATGCTACAATCGAGGCGGCGCGGGCTGGGGAAGCGGGCAAGGGTTTTGCGGTGGTGGCCAATGAGGTGAAGGAGTTGGCGAAACAAACGGCGGCGGCGACTGAGGATATCAGCAAGAAGGTGGAGGCGATTCAAGCTGATACTAAAAGTTCCGTGCAGGCGATCGGCCAAATTACTTCTATTATCAACCAAATCAGCGATTTCCAAACTACGATCGCCAGTGCAGTGGAGGAACAAACGGCTACAACTACCGAAATTGCGCGCAATGTCAACCAAGTTGCGATCGGTTCCTCCGAAATTGCCCGTAATATTACCAGCGTCGCCGATGCAGCGGGAAGTACCGCCACCAGTGCTAGCAATACTCAAAATTCTGCGATCGAACTATCGAAAACCGCAGCTCAATTGCAAGGACTTGTCAATCAGTTTAAGTATTAATTTGGATAATGGGTAATGGGGAATTGGTAATCAGGTAAGGTGCGCCACAAGCACCCTACATAGAATGCAAAAAGTAGTTTTATGCGCTACTTATAGCCGTAAGGTGCGCATTGCGCACCCTACATAATTAGTTTTATGCGCTACTTATAGCCGTAAGGTGCGCATTGCGCACC
>RDYN01000024.1:74574-115277 GCA_004293365.1 Oscillatoriales cyanobacterium
TGCGCATTGCGCACCCTACATAATTAGTTTTATGCGCTACTTATAGCCGTAAGGTGCGCATTGCGCACCCTACATAATTAGTTTTATGCGCTACTTATAACCGTAAGGTGCGCATTGCGCACCCTACATAATTAAGTTTTCCCTCCAGAAAGCTGGAAATCAATTATAAATTACAATTACAATTACAATTACAATTACAATTAAGTCAAATGAAAACCTACTCAAAACCAATTTCATTAATTCTGATTGGAGGCTTTTCGGATTCAGAAAATCAGATATTGCGCGAAACCTTAAAAGCAGACGAATATGTATTTGCCGCAACTACAGATTTATACACTTGCTTAGATATTGCTGAGTGCCACCATCCCAAAGCTGTACTGCTAAATTTTGCAGCCATAGAACACAATTATTTAGCAATTATCCAATTCTTGGAACTATTGCAAATACCCACGATTATTCTCAGCGACGAGTTAGCAAAAAATATGATTCAGTATTTGTCTCTAGCAGGAATATTCGCAACTCTCAAAAAAACTAACAATGAATTAGAATTGCGGCACACCGTGGCAACTGCGGCTTATCCAAATAACGCCGATGCCATTAATTCCCACAGTCAAATGCGGAATTTCAACCTAGGCAAGCTCGAAACCGGAAAACACACCAAATTACAAGATGTTGTCAACAAAGCCATCGGCACAGCAGTTTCTCAGATGAGCGAAATGATCGACTGTGAGGTAGAATTTGAAATTCCTTCATCCCAAGCGCTGTCCCCGATATTTTTGCAAAAAAACCTAATTCAAAGCTTGGGAAAAAACCTAATAGCTGTAGCGCAGCTTGATTTTAACGGCAATTTATCCGGTTCGGCTCAGATGTTGTTTTCCTGCGAGGCTGCTGATGCTCTTGTTTTAGCTCTCAACGGCGGTGGCGATGTGGCGAGCGAGGAATTCAAGCAAGATAAGGCCGACATTATGGGGGAAATTGGCAATTTAGCTATTAGCGGTATTGTCGGCACGTTTAGCAATACCTTAAAATACAATCTTGGTTATGTAGTTCCCCACTATATAGAAGGTTCAGCAGAGGAAATATTTAGCGCTATGAATTTTAATATGCGCTCAACAATTCTACTGTTTATGTCTCATTTTAAAATTATAGATATTGGCGTAGAAGGCGATTTAATTCTGTTTTTTCAAGCTCGCTTACTGCTCGATTTGTTATTTCGAGTTTAATCCAAAATGCCCAAGATTAAGATTTTAATTGTTGATGATTCGGTAGTGGTGCGCCGATTGTTAAGTAACGTACTCGACGGCGATGCAGCACTGGAAGTTGTGGGGACTGCACCCAACGGTAAAATTGCTTTAGCCAAGATTTCTCAGGTGCATCCAGATTTGATTGTGCTGGATGTGGAAATGCCGGAAATGGACGGTTTGGAGACGCTGGCGGCAATCCGAAAAATTGACGGGAATATTCCTGTAATTATGTTTAGCGCGCTCACAGATTTGGGTGCTGTTGCTACTTTAAATGCTCTGGCGCTGGGTGCTACTGATTACGTGACTAAGCCTCACAATATGAAGAGCAAGGAAGCGGCGCTAGAACACATCCGCGAGCAATTGATTCCGAAGATTAAGGTTTTTTGCGATCGCGGCAATAGGCAAAAATTGGCTAATATTAGAGTACCGGAACAGCAGAATGTTTCTCCTGCTACAAAATCGCCAATTCAGCCAGCTTTTGTATCGTCTAATTTCGCGGTAAATATTAAGTCTAAAGTCGAACTTCTGGCGATTGGGGCTTCGACGGGTGGGCCAAATGCTTTGGAAACTGTTTTGCAGAGTTTGTCGGCTAATTTCCCTGTACCAATTGTCATTGTGCAGCATATGCCGCCGGTTTTTACGAAGCGTTTGGCCGATCGACTAACCGAAAAGTGCAAAATTAGAGTGGAGGAAGCTGTGACGGGAGCTATTGTTGAGCCTGGAGTTGCTTGGATAGCGCCCGGTGATTACCACATGGTGCTGGAAAAACAGGGCTTTGGGGCGCGAATTCGCACCCATCAAGAGGCGCGGGAAAATTCTTGTCGCCCTGCTGTTGACGTGCTGTTTCGATCGGCTGCTAAGATTTACGGTGCTGGGGTTTTGGGTGTGGTGTTGACTGGAATGGGGCAGGATGGGCTGCTGGGCTGTCAGAATATCCGGGAGGCTGGGGGTAAGATTATTGTTCAAGATGAGGCTAGCAGCGTTGTCTGGGGGATGCCGGGAAGTGTGGTTAATTCTGGTTTTGCCGATCGAGTGGTATCCTTACAAGACATGGCAGCCGAAATTATCGATCGAGTTATTAGTCATTAGTCAGCAGTCATTAGTCAGCAGTCATTAGTCATTGGTTAGTTGCTACAAATTCTCTTCGGATCGATGCCCTGTTTGGCCGATGCCCTGTTTGCCCCATGCCCCATGCCCAATTCCCAATTCCCAATTCCCCATTCCCAATTTCCAATGTCTAGACCAACATTATATATTGCCATCACCAATCATGGATTCGGCCATGCCGTCCGAGTTTCTTCCGTAGCTGCAAAAATTCAAGAATTAAATCCAGATATCTTACTAATTATTACAACAACTGCGCCTCGCTGGCTGCTAGAATGTTATATTACTGGCGATTTTATCCTCCGTCCGCGCGCTTTTGATGTCGGAGTCGTGCAGGCTGACAGTTTGCATATGGATAAAGAGGCAACTCTAGAAAAATTGCGGGAAATTCGGAAAAACCAAAATTCCATAATTGCCGGCGAAGTTAATTTTATCAAGCAAAATCGCGTGGGTTTGGTGCTGGCAGATATTCCTCCTTTAGCAACGCGAATGGCAGCAGCGGCTGGGGTTCCTTGCTGGATGATGAGCAATTTTGGGTGGGATTTTATCTATCGAGATTGGGGCGGAGAGTTTGACGAAATGGCGGATTGGATTGGTGAATGTTTCGGAAAGTGCGATCGACTTTTTCGTCTCCCTTTACACGAACCGATGCCAGCTTTCCCAAATATTCAAGATGTCGGTTTGACTGGCGGCAATCCCCGCTACAGCAATGATAAGATTCGGGAAGTATTTGGAATTGAATCACCGACGGAAAAAACTGTATTGCTGACTTTTGGCGGACTGGGTTTAGAGGCAATTCCTTATCACAATTTACAGCAATTTAGCGATTGGCAATTTATCACTTTTGATGCGGGTGCTCCCGATTTGCCGAATTTGATTAGAGTCAAACATCCGCAGTTTGCACAATCTTTCCCAATTTTACCGCGCCCGGTCGATATGATGCCTGTCTGCGGGCGCTTGGTTTCTAAACCGGGATACAGCACTTTTTCGGAAGCTTTGCGTTTGGAAATACCTGTTGTTTCTATTATGAGAGATGGTTTTGCGGAAGCTGCTGTGTTGTTGGAATGGCTGAAAAATTATGCGGAACATCAAGTTGTGACGGCGGCGGAGTTTTTTGAGGGGGATTGGGGGTTTTTGCACAAGCCCCTGCACCCGCCCCGTTTGTCGGATAAGTTGGATAAGCGCGGTACGGAGGATCTCGCCCAAGCTGTTGTAGACTATTTTAAAGATGGCGATCGGGATGACGGTGATTAGGAAGACGGCGATTGAAATCGCGCCTACACAAACAATGTCGGCCTCCGCCGACTCAAGAGTTTTGCAAACAGCGATTGAAGATTTTTGCAAACAATTTCATCCAAAATCTAAAATCTAAAATCTAAAATCGAGTGACGGCGATTGAAATCGCGCCTACACAAACAATGTCGGCCTCCGCCGACTCAAGAGTTTGCAAACAGTCTCATTGAATGTTTAAAATATTAGATGGTTTGTAGTGAGGACTTCAGTCCTCTCTTTTTTGAGGACTGAAGTCCTCACTACGAACCTTATAATGGTTATTTTACCGGATATGATATGCTTCATCACCAGGAAATACTCAAAATTAAAACTACAGGCAAGTCGCTGTACAATATCAGTCTTAAGATAGAAGATGCGGTAGCAAATTCAGGTATTAAAACGGGACTTTGTAGCTTGTTTTTGCGCCACACTTCTGCTAGCTTGGTGATTCAAGAAAATGCTGACCCGGATGTACTCACGGATTTGGCTAATTTTTTAGCTAAACTGGTACCGGAGGGCGCCAATTACATTCACGATGCGGAAGGCCCCGACGATATGCCCGCCCACATTCGCACTGCGCTGACTCATACTTCCGAACAAATCCCGATCGCACGCGGTAGATTATTGTTAGGAACTTGGCAGGGAATTTACCTGTGGGAACACCGCCAGCGGGGCCACATTCGGGAATTGGTTGTTCACGTCAGCGGCATTTGACCGGAATTTGTACTTCGCTGATTTTAGTCGCTTCCGGTGTCATCGGAGAATTGTAAAAAAAGCGGCGCGGCGGCCCGACTATTTCGTATTCGGGATGTTGTTGAAGCCAATCTTTGAGTTGGGAGAGGTTATTTTCGTAGCTTTCCCAAGTGTAGGCGCCGCCCACGCCGATACTGACAACTGTCATCGGTGAAGTATCAGTAATTTCCACAGCAGGGTTAACGCTGGTGGGGGCGATATTTGGTGCGGGATACAGGAATGAAACTTCTGCAACAGGCACTCCATTGATTTGCTCGGAAGTTGCTGTGTAGCGCGCTTCTACTGGGGTTGTCATCGCAATTTGGTTGTTGCTGATGTGTTGAAATAAAGGATTGAAAGCGATTCCTGTCGCTTGTCGCAAATCGCCCGCGTGGGTGTAGGTGACAGCCCGGTACTGAGGATATTGCTTAATTTCTATGACGCCAATCTGTGCGGGTTCAGGAAATCCACTTGGTAATACCATTTTTGATGTTTGATTTGAGATTTTACACTAAAGAATGAGGAAAGACTTATTCTGCAAGGGTTTGAAACTTGCTGGCAGTTGCATTGTTTTTGGCAAATGTTATAAATAGGTTGAGATTGTTTGCAGACGATCGCTCTAGTGGCACAATCAGTTTAGCAGTTATTCAGGGTGCTGCTAACTGTCGATCGCCTAGAATTAAGTTTAGAGATTTATTAACTAACCTCGTAATAATACGGACGGCGCTAAGTAAGCAGAGAAACATTAATCAAGTGGTCCTTGAAAAATTAGCGTTTTTCTGGGGTGTCTGCTATTTGTGTCGGAAAATATTCCGCTGTGAAGTCGATCGATCTGTGGGTTCTCAGCTATTCTCACGCCGATCGGGTTCCACAGCAGAGTCAATTATATCGCTTTCAGGGAATGACATATGAACAAGATTCTAGTGATTGAGGACGATCGAGTAATTCGCGAGAATATTCTCAAACTCCTCAAAGCTGAAGGTTACGACGTGACAGGTGCAGAAAATGGAGCGATGGGCTTAAATGCGGCGGTGTCAAATCTTCCCGACGTGATTCTTTGCGACGTGATGATGCCGCAACTTGACGGGTACGGGGTGCTGGAGGCATTGCGATCGCATCCTGTTACTGCTACAGTACCTTTTGTGTTTCTGACCGGTAAAGCCGATCGATCCGAAGTGCGGCAAGGCATGGAATTGGGTGCAGATGATTACCTGACGAAGCCTTTTACTAAAGCTGAACTTGTGGGCGCCGTATCGAGCCGCTTGAAAAAACAAGCAGCTTTGGCCAAACAGCAGGATAATTTGCGATCGCAAAGCAACGAATTGCTGCAAGAAGCCGCAGATAAATTAGAGCAGATAAAAACAAATCTGTGCGGCGCCCTGGATCGACAAGAATTCCAAGTTTACTATCAGCCGCAGATCGATGTTCAGACGGGTCAAATTATGAGCGCCGAAGCCTTAGTGCGCTGGCTGCATCCAGAAAAAGGGCTGATTTCGCCCGCCGAATTTATTCCAGATGCTGAAGCAACTGGTTTCATCGTACAATTAGGCGAATGGGTTTTGCAAACAGCTTGCAGGCAAATGCAAGTTTGGCAAAATGCTGGTTTTTCCTTGGAGCAAATAGCGGTGAATCTGTCCCCGCGCCAATTTTACCAACCGGATCTCAGCAGCAGAGTTGCCGAAATTTTAGCAGAAATTGGTTTAGCACCGAGCAGTTTGGAATTAGAACTCACCGAAAGTATGATGGTGAAGGATGCCGAAAGTGCGATCGCTACTTTGCAACAATTGAAAGATTTAGGAATTTCTATCTCTATTGACGATTTCGGCACAGGCTATTCTTCCTTAAGCTATCTCACACAATACCCCTTCGATGTTTTAAAAATCGATCGCTGTTTTATCACCAATATCACCGACGGTTGCGCCAATGCAGCAATTGTAAAAGCGATTATTGAAATGGCGCACAGTCTCTGTCTTGAGGTAATTGCCGAAGGAGTTGAGACAGAAGCAGAAAGAGATTTTCTCTGGCGCTACGAGTGCGATGCCATGCAAGGATATTTGTTCAGCCCTCCCGTGCCCGCAGTGGATTTTGAGGAGTTGCTGGTGTCGGGCAAATAGAAAATTGGTGAATTCAATATTTGTTCTCTAATTAAGTGCGATCGGGGTGGAATATGGTTTTAGAATCCAGCAGTAACGTTGACTCGCTCAAATCAAGCATAAAAAAAAATAAGGATATTTACATAGCTGTTAAACTAACTCTAGCGATACTGTTCTTAGCTATTATGTCCAATTTTTTTGTCACCGTCAACGCTGGAGAAAGGGGCGTGATGATGCAGTTTGGTAAAGTGCAAGAACAGGTACTTCCCGAAGGAATTCACGTAATATTCCCCATAGTTTATACCGTACAAAAGTTGAGCGTGCGAGTGCAGAAACAGGAAATTTCCGCTGAAGCTTCATCAAAAGATTTGCAAGATGTGTTCGCAGATGTAGCGCTAAACTGGCACATTATCCCAGAAGAAGCAAATGCTATTTTTCAACAAATAGGTGACGAAGAAGCCGCGATCGAACGCATTATCGATCCGGCAGTTGAAGAAGTCTTAAAAGCAGTCATAGCGAAATACACGGCTGAAGAAATTATTACTAAACGGGGAGAAGTTAAAGCCGGAGTTGATGATTCTTTGACCTTGAGGCTGCTTGCATATCACATTGCCGTTGACGATATTTCTTTAGTCCACGTTCACTTTTCCGAGCGGTTTAGCGATGCGGTGGAGGCGAAACAAATTGCCGAACAGGAAGCAAAAAGAGGGGAGTTTTTAGCGCTGAAGGCTGCAAAAGAGGCGGAGGCTAAGGTGAATTTAGCTAAAGGAGAAGCCGAAGTACAAAGATTGCTGCGGGACAATTTGACGCCCGAACTGTTGGAAAGGCAAGCTATAGAAAAATGGAACGGGAAATTGCCGCTGATTGTTGGTGATGGCAGTAAAAATTTATTGGACTTGAGGAAATTAGTTGAGAGATAATTATAATCCAATACACTTGGATTAACACTGTTTATCTCCCGCAGATCCCCCTAAATCCCCCTTAGGTCGGGGGACTTTAAGAACTCTCTTGTTCCCCCCTTTTTAAGGGGGGTTAGGGGGGATCGGGCCGTATTGGTTGCAGGTTGTATGAATGCTTCCAAATAGCTACCAATTATCAATTACAGCAGTTTTCAAGTTTATGAAGTACACCCCTCCAAACCCGGGGCGGGCACGGGGGCACCGCCCCTACAGAAACCGGCTTTCTCTCTACCTCGCTTACCTGAAAACTGCTGTATCAATTACCAATTATCAATTACCATCAACTTCAATTAATATCTGTTCAAATGCTTTAGTAATTCCCGTTTGAAAACGCTGTCGGTGCTTCAGTTTCAAAACAGGTTTAATTATTTCAAAAGATACATGGGAACTTGGTTTGCTATCTATAAATTTAATCGATCGCAGTGTAGATAGCTGCAATTCTTTGTTTACCATCAATTCAGGAATAGCCGCTGCACCCGTGCCGTTTTCCACCACTGCTTTGACCATTTCGCTGCTGGTCAAAACTAAAGTTACATTCAATTCATGGGGATTAATGCCCCAACTTTGCAAAGCTTGTTCCAACATTTGCTGAACTCCAGAACCGGGTTCTCGCATCACCCAATCTGTTTGTGCAATTTCGGTTAAATTAATTTCTTGACGCTCAAACCAAGGGTGAGATTTGCCAACTACAATCAGCAAGCGCTCGGTACCGACAACTTCTTCCTCCAGAGCGTTCTTCAGCGAAGCTTTAATGTCTCCAGTCACCAAGCCCAAATCAAATATTCCAGTCGCCATGCCCGCACAGATTTCTTCGGCATTTGCCAGAGTACAATTCACGCAAATACCGGGATATTTTTGTTTAAATTTGCTAATTTTGTGCGGCAACCAATAATTGCCGATTGTCAGACTGCAACCCAAGTTTAAATCGCCCCGCTGCAAGTCGTTCAACTCCCGCAAACCTCTCTCTGTCAAAGCAACATGATCGATAATTTTCTGTGTTTCGACTTGCAGCAACTTTCCGGCTTCAGTGATTTCGATGCGGCGCCCGATGCGGTGAAACAGTTTTACTCCGTATTGCTCCTCTAAGCTTTGAATTGCCGCACTGACAGCGGGTTGTGTGATGTAAAGTTCCTCTGCCGCGCGGCTGAAGTGCAGGTGTTCCGCGACAGCTAGAAAAACTCGCAGTTGGTCAAGTGTCATTCCGGCCATTGTGAGTACCCCATACCAAATACAGGTTTTTTTAAGACTTTAACCTATTGCGGCTAAGCCTTGGCCTGTACTTTTTTGCTCTTCCATTGTACAAGTTGGAAATCCGCAAAAAGGACGGTTGCTAACAGTTATTTCGACTTTTCCTAGAGCGTCAAGGCTTTCAGCTTGCTGCGCCCGATCGCCTTTGTACGGCCAAGGGTGATGGAAGTTAGGCTCCACTGCATCACTTGTATTTATTAATTCAATAAAAAACAACATTTGATTTAACTGTTGAGGTGAATTAGAGTTATACTCAAGCGTCTGAACACAGGGCCCGACGCTGAAGCAGAACCCACTTTTTCAAATCGATCGCCAAAAGTCGATCGACAAAAATAGAGAAGATAAATGAGCGAGAAAACGAAAAAAAATCATAGTGCACACGGCTTAAAGCCGGACTGCCTCTCCTTCGGAGAAGTTTTAGCTCAATCCTTTGCCGTCATTGCACCTACAACTATACCAGCATCAAATATAGGTTTAATCGTCGCCCTTTCGGGTAACGGGACTTGGCTGAGTTTTCTCATCGGCTTAATCGGTTTAATATTTGTCAGTATCAACATCAACCAATTTGCTAGCAGATCGGCTTCTCCCGGTTCTCTTTACTCTTACATTGTTAAAGGACTTGGCCCGACTGCCGGCGTGATTTGCGGCTGGAGTTTGGTACTGGCTTATCTATTTACGGCGATGGCAGTTTTGTGCGGTTTTGCCAATTTTAGCGGTACTTTAATCGGTCATTTGGGCATCCATCCGTCACAGATTACGCTGTTAGCGATTGGGGCCGGCGTTGCTTGGTATGCAGGTTACAAAGACATCCAGCTTTCAGCTATGGCGATGCTGTGGCTGGAGGGAGCATCTGTGGTGGCGATCGCACTTTTAGGAATCATCATCTGGGCGCACAAAGGTTTTGCCCTGGATATGTCGCAATTGACTTTGGAAGGCGTAACTCCGGGCAGCATAGCGACGGGACTTGTATTAGTCATGTTTGGTTTCTCTGGTTTTGAAAGTGCTACCTCTCTGGGCGACGAAGCGAAAAAACCCTTAAAAAATATCCCCAGAGCAGTCATGGGCAGTGCTGTCATGGCAGGCTTATTCTTCATTTTGATGACCTATATTGAGGTTTTGGGTTTTAGCGGCAGCGGACAGTCAATTACTAATACTGAAGATCCTCTAACTTTTCTGGCGCAACAGGTGGGATTTGGTTGGCTGGGTGAGTTAGTTGCGATCGGCGCTTTATTGAGCTTCTTTGCTTGCGTTCTCGGCAGCATCAATCCAGCGGCTAGAGTATTCTTTATGATGGCGCGCCACGGTTTATTTCACTCTTCATTAGGTGCGGCGCATTCGTCTAACAGAACTCCCCACGTTGCGGTTTCGATGTGTACGTTTCTGACGTTTCTGGTTCCCGCTGCGATGGCTTTGTTTCACATCAAACTGTACGACTGCATGGGTTATTTGGGAGCGATTTGCAGCTACGGATTTTTAACAGTGTACGTTTTGATTTCGATCGCAGCTCCGGTTTACCTGCACAAAATTGGTAAATTGCGCGTGCGGGATGCGGTGTGTTCGCTGGTGGCGATCGCATTTATGATGATTCCGATTGCGGGCAGTGTCGGCATTCCCGGCAGCACTATGTTCCCACCTCCCGAAGCTCCTTACGATGCGTTTCCTTACTTGTTCTTGATGTACTTGGTTGCGACTTGCGGGTGGTTTGTTTTGCAGCGGCTGCGCTCTCCCGAACTTGTTGGTTCGATGGAGCAGGGTATTGAGGCAATTCACGCTAAGTTCGACGACGAAAATGCAATTTACGGCGGTGTTCGGTTGAAGGCAGTATCCATTGATAATAACGGCTTTGATTAGTTGCAAGGTTGGTGTTTATAGGTGTTAATTAAACCGCCCCTGTTCGTAGTGCGGACTTAAGTCCGCTCCGATGCAAGCGGACTTAAGTCCGCACTACAAACCATTTAAGGAGACACAGAAATGAACGAATTAGTGACAGCAATTTCCACTGGGATTACGGCTTTTACGGCTACTAACCTTGACGATATTCTGATTTTGCTGCTGTTTTTCTCGCAGGTGAATGCAGTATTTCGGCGCCGGCACATTGTTGCGGGTCAGTATCTGGGCTTTACTGCACTGGTTTTTGTTAGCCTTCCCGGCTTTTTTGGCCGCTTGATCTTTCCGCCAGATTGGATCGGAATGCTGGGTTTGCTGCCAATTGCGATCGGGCTGAGTCGCTGGCTGAATCCAGACACTGACGGTGAAGAAGCGGAGGCAGAATTAGGACAATCCGAGAGTTCTTTTTTAAGCAATTTTCTGTCTCCTCAAACTTACAGCGTAGCAGCAGTAACGGTGGCAAATGGTGGCGACAATATCGGGATCTACGTGCCGCTGTTTGCTAGCAATACTTTAGAAAGTCTGGCGGTGATTCTCGGCGTATTCTTCTCGCTGGTGGGCGTTTGGTGCTATGCAGCCTATCGATTAATTCAGATGAGGGCGATCGCAGATTCTCTGACTCGCTACGGCGATCGGCTTGTGCCTTTTGTTTTGATCGGATTGGGAATGGCGATTCTGGTTAAAAGCGGCACTCTGGCAAGTCCAACTTTAAGTATAATATCTTTAGTTGGTTGCGGTTTCTGTTTGATAACTCTGAGCAGAAGTAACGCCAGCGAACCAGAAGTTTAGGAAAGTTGAAGGAACAGCACATGAGTTGGATTGCAGCAGCGATTATTGCCGGAATTACATCTTTTGTCGCCACCAATATTGACGATCTAGTGATTTCGATGCTGTTCTTCGCTCAGGTAAATTCTACTTTCCGCCCCCGGCATATCTTTATCGGTAAGTATCTCGGATTTGCCGCCCTCATCGCAGCTAGTTTGCCCGGTTTTTTTGGCGGTTTAATTGTGCCGAAAGCTTGGATTGGCTTGCTGGGTTTGGTTCCGATCGCGATCGGCATCAGTCACTTAGTCAAAAGAGAAAATGAGGAAAAAGACGTACAAGCGGTATCGGGCGAATTTAACCGTCAATCTAACTCATCTGCGGTGTCAAAACTCGCAAATTTTTTTAATCCCCAAACTTTGAATGTCGCTGCGGTAACAGTGGCCAACGGGGGAGACAACATCGGCATTTATTTGCCGCTGTTTGCTAGCAGCGATTTGCCGAGCTTGGTGGTGATTTTGGCGGTTTTCTTTTTGATGGTAGGTGCTTGGTGCTATGTCGCTTACTGGTTGACTAGCCAAAAGGCGATCGCTCAGATTTTAACTCGCTATACAAAGGCTGTTGTCCCTTTTGTCTTGATTGGCTTGGGAATATTCATTTTGATAGACAGCGGTACTTATCGGCTGCTGCCACTATTTCAATCTAAATAATTGGTTAAATTTTCTGCGTTACCTACCTCTCAAGATAGATAAAGATTAAAAAAATATAGTGCCAATAAATCTAACTTGGGATATTGTATATTTTACTTAATTAGCTTGACAATTAAATCTAAGATGATAACATAAAATCAAAATAACCTGTGTGTTTTTTGAGCAGAAAGTTACCCGAAAATTAAATTTCTAATAGCCGAAGCGTCTACCAAAGGAGAAAATTTGTGAAATTCTGGAAAATTGTTTTAGTGGTCTTAGTCATTGCAGTCAATTTTGTTTTTGCGCCCGCATCTTGGGCTGGGTCAGACAAGCCTAAATACACGAGCAATCCCGACTATATCGAAGTGACTCAAAGTCTCAACACTCTGTTAGCTGCCAAAAACTCGACGGAACAAAGTGAGAATTACACCCCGGAGGAACTTCAAAATAAAATCGCTCAGTTGGAGTTTCAAAAGTATACCTTAGAAACAGGAAAAAGCTGGGGTCAGTGCCGCAATGACACGGGAAAAACCCTGGCTATTTACGGCACGAAACGCAAAGAATCTCCTGGTTCTTACGAGAATGCTCTTTATTTTCTAGGAGCAGGTGAAACCACAGAGCATAAATGGGATTGCGATGGAGTTTATCTGCCGAGCGATGTCACAGCAACAGATTTAAGTGCGATCGACAAAGTTGCACAAGCTTTAACTGGCGGTGTAGCTGTTAAGATAGTTGACGGCACTCAATTAGTGGCGACAGCTAATCCCGAAACGGCGGCTGTTGAATTCAACGTTCCTACTGCTAAAGTTTTCAAGCCTGGGGAAGTTAATTGGTTTATTCCCGACGTGTCGCAGGCGTACATAGATACGCAAGTTCCCAACGCACCGACTGAGGAAAACGATTAGTTTTGGTGAAGCCGCGCCGGGATTAGGGCGTGTTTTCAAGGGGACATTCCGACTCTTTCTCCCCCCTTTTTAAGGGGGGCTGGGGGGGATCTCCGAAGCAATAAACACAGCCTAATCCCCCGAAGGCTCATCGTTAAAGCCAAAAAAAGCTCTCTTTCCATTAAAAGTCGATCGCTAAAATTAAGATTTTTCTCTATGCTGTTAGGATTTAAATCAACCAAAGCAGATACGCCAAAAGCCAAGCGGCAAAATCCGTCTAGGGTACGCGATCATTTGGCAAACGAGCGTACTTATTTAGCATGGATGCGAACAGCGATCGCCCTGATGGGTTTTGGCGTAGTCATCGTCCGCCTCCGCGCCTTCCACCCGCCTCTGCTGCCCACTCCCGGCAATGGCTGGAAGTTGGGTTTGCTGTTTTCGGCGGTGGGTTTGCTGACGGTGTTAATTTCCACTAAGCACTATTTTGCTGTCCGTCACGATATCGATTACGATACTTACGAACCTACAGATAGGTGGGTACTGCTTTTTAGTTTGGCGATCGCACTTCTGGGAGCTGGAGTAATTTATTTTATTTTCACAGTTCCCGGCAGCCAAACTACTTTAATGAGTCCGGAATAATCCGAGTTTTGACTAAAAATATATCAAAGAGTGCGATCGCTCTGACATCACGCACCATTTTCAACAATCCTGTAGGGGCCCTTTCGCCAACAGACTATCGCGCTGCAAACAGGTTAAATAAACCCGCCCCCACCCCACGAAAAATCCCCAATTGACGCTCCGTGCAAGATATCAGATCGATGCAATTATCGTTCAAACCGATGCAAGTAGATGATGAGAAACCAAAACAGCAAAATCTGTCGCTGGCGATCGATCGATCGGCAAATGAGCGCACCTTCTTAGCATGGATGCGGGCCGCGATCGCCCTCATGGGTTTTGGCGTCGTCATCATCCGACTTCGCGTCGTGCAAATCCCCGTACAGCACCGTCACGGCACGGGTTGGAAGTTAGGTTTAGTCTTCTCTCTGGTGGGTTTAGCAACAGTGTTAATCTCAACTGGAAAATACTTTATTGTTCGCCGCCAAATTGACGATCGCACCTACGAACCGTCAGATGGGTTGATATTCCTCTTCAGTTCGGCTGTCGGCTTATTGGGGATTGGAGTAATTTATTTTATCTTTGCAGCCGCCGTGAGCCCAAGTAGTTTTGTAATACCCGATTGATTTTCAACAGGAGTTAACCATGAACAGCGATACAGTTGCCACGATCGCTTCCATTCTCATCTTAGGTGCTGCTGTCTGGGCAGCAGCATTAGTAGTGCTGGAGACTGTCGCGAAAATAGTCCCTAAATTGCTAGGCGTGACAGTCGCGATCGGGCTTTTGCTCGTTTACCTGCAATTTTACTGGGGCATCGATACCGCATATCTTTGGCAAACTGTCAAGCATTTGCCTGAAGCTTTCAATTTCTCGATCGGCGCCTAAACTGACACCCGCCAGCATTCTCAACAACCTCTCCCTCGTCGATATTTTTAGTACCGGAAAGAAAGTAGATTTAGCCGATCGCCCATAAATCAATACGCTTGGGATAAGGCTGTTTATTCCCCGGAGAGCCCCCTCGCATCCCCCCTGAATGCGGGGGGATCGGCTTTAACTGAACTGTATTGACCCGCAAAATACGGCAACTCTATCGAGTTACTAGACATTACTCAGTTTTGCTGTTAAACTACGGTAAGCCGAGCGAGTTATGAGTTATTAACGTGGAAAACGCTAAAAAAGTCAGTGAAAAGTACCAGCTTGCAGGACAACTCACCCAACAGTTGCCACAAGCTAAGGGCTTTAACGAAGTCTGGTTTAAAAAGATCAGAGGCGGGTTACTTCTGGCAATTGGATATTTGCTGTCACCGCTGTGTTGGTGGAACGACCTATTTTTCAATCTGCCAATTGCCTATGGCTTTGGGTATATCTGCAGTGGGCTTTCCCCAGAATTACTGTTTCCGGGCACAATTGTCGGCTACTGGCTTTCCAATATTGCTGGAATTCTCTTGATGCAATTCGGGGCTGTAGATGTTTTTGCAGACAAACCGAAAGAAAAAAACCTCAAAAAAGAGTTATTGACGGGTTTAGCTTCCTCAACCGCCTTCACTGTTGTCGTTGTGGCATTGATTTATTTTAAGATTCTCGATACTCCAGATATATTTTCCGGCGAGTCTGTTAACCTCAGCTCTCTTTTATCTATGATGCCCCGATCGCCTCACTTATAAGTATCGCTTGGGGTAAAACTGCTATTTTATTGAGTGCTACCCCGCTTCGCCCTGTTGCGAGTCAATCATTCGATACGTAAGTTCTATTATTAGTTGGATAGGTGCGCTATAAAACACAGTTGATCGGCAAAATTATGAACTATTTCTTACTATCATTTCTGAGCTTTTTTGTGGGCATTGTCGTGGGTTTAACAGGAGTAGGAGGAGCCTCGCTCATCACGCCAATGTTGATTTTTGTCTTTCAAGTTCCCGCATCAATTGCTATTAGTTCTGATGTCGTATCTGCCACATTAATGAAAGTTGTTGGCGGCTTCAAACACTGGCAGCAAAAAACCCTCGACTTGCAAGTAGTTAAGTGGCTGGCTTTGGGTAGCGTGCCCGGTTCCCTGGGTGGCGTGTGGATTTTGCACTGCATCAAATGCAGCGGCAATCAGGAATTAGATTGCATATTGCTCCGCTGTCTGGGAATTGCGATCGCACTAATTGTCGCTTTATCGCTGAGCCAATTACTGCTCAAAATATTTCTCCCGAATTTAAAATTGCCTTCGCCCCCTGAATGGGACTTAAATACTAATTCCGGTCGCATTTTCACAGTGAGCGCTGGAGCAATTTTGGGCTGCATAGTGGGAATCACTAGCGTGTCTTCCGGTGCGATGTTTGCACTTTTGCTGATTGCTTTTTTCCGCCTGGATGCTTCTAAATTGGTGGGTACAGATATTTCGCAGGCGGCAATTTTGTTGATGTTTACCTCTGTCGGACACCTCAGCCTCGGAACAGTCAATTGGAGTTTAGTTTTGCCAATTTGGTTGGGTTCTGTACCGGGAGTTTTGGTAGGGGCTAAATTCTGCAAAATTATGCCTCAACGCCCGCTAAAGTTTGTTATTTACGGAATGTTGGCGATGGCGAGTTGGAAGTTGTATCAAGTTTGAAAAAGGGGGGGCAAAACCGTGGGGGGCGTGTCAACAACCGCGTTAAACCCGCCCCTCCGGCAGGGGTTTAAACCCCTGCCTCAAAGCTGAAGTCCTCTGAAGAGGACTATTAACTCATTAGTCCTCTTTAGAGGACTTTCGCTTTGAGCCGGGGAATTAATTCCCCGGCGGTCTTTCGGGTTAAGCTAATACCAATGCCGCAGTAGGGTCGATCGCCCCTACAACGGATTAATAATTGCTGACTAATGCTTCGAGTTCGCTGACAGTGGGCAATTCTAAGTCTTTGAACAAAACTGTACTGAGGTAGCGTTCGCCAAAAGAAGGCTGCACAAAAACTATCAATTTACCAGCATTTTCGGGGCGCTTGCCAACTTGAATTGCAGCGAACAATGCTGCACCGGCAGAAATTCCTGACAGCAATCCTTCTTCTCTGGCTAGGCGGCGGCTGTAAGCGATCGCATCTTCGTCGCTAACTGCAATTACCTCATCAATCAACTCAACTCGCAGCACTTCCGGGATGAATCCCGCACCAATCCCTTGGATTTTGTGAGCACCAGACTTGCCTCCAGAAAGCACGGGGCTGTTAGTCGGTTCAACTGCGATCGCCCTAAAACTCGGTTTCCGCTGTTTAATTACCTCAGCAACTCCCGTAATTGTGCCGCCAGTGCCCACTCCCGCTACTAAAAAATCTACTTTACCGTCAGTATCAGCCCAGATTTCCTCCGCTGTGGTTTCCCGATGAATTCTGGGATTCGCGGGGTTGCTAAACTGTTGCAGCATGAAAGCATCGGGGGTTTCTTCGACAATTTCTTCCGCACGGGCGATCGCGCTTAACATCCCTTCATGTCCCGGCGTCAATTCCAACTGAGCACCGTAAGCTTTCAGCATCGATCGGCGTTCCAAGCTCATCGTATCCGGCATAGCTAAAATCAAACGGTAGCCCTTCGCCGCCGCAATCATAGCCAAAGCAATTCCAGTATTTCCCGAAGTCGGTTCAACTAAAATAGTTTTCCCAGGTTGAATTAACCCCGCATCTTCTGCCGCCTGAATCATGCTCGCCCCAATGCGATCTTTCACCGAAGCCGCCGGATTCATCCCTTCCAATTTCGCTACAATTGTAGCAACCACTCCCTCAGCTTGAGGAATTTTATTGAGCTGAACTAAAGGAGTTCTGCCAATTATTTGTGTAACATCTCTAGCAATTTTCATGGTTTAATTTCTCTCCAGTTAAATGTAGTACATGGGATTTGCTTGCTTCCGAACATCCCGCTGTTCGCACAAATCTTGTAATGTGTATTTTTCCAAAACGCCCCAAGATGCCTGTTGAGCTTCCTGCCAGATTTCTAGCACCGCAGTTTTTTCTATTGTTGCAGATTCCGAAACTTTTTGGGTCTGGTCGCTGCCGGATCCTTCGAGAGTCGAAAACACCTCTAGCAAAGTAATCTGCCAAGGCTCTTTCGCCAGCAAATAACCGCCTTTAGCGCCGCGCAGACTCTGGACGATACCCGCACGCCTCAGCACGGCAAGAATTTGGTCTAGATAGCGTTCCGGTATCTCTTGAAAAGCAGTAATTTCGTTCACTGTTAGGGGCGATTCTTTTGGGTGGCGGCTCGCCAGTTCCAACAGCGCTAACAAGGCATATTCTACTCTAGAAGATAGTTCCACATTCCCCACTTGCGATCGAGTTTAAATTGTACGCTATATTATAGTACACTATTCCGGTAGATATATAGGTGTTATTATCTTTTTATGACAAAAACGGTTGGATAAATCCCGTGAACAACGTAAATGTAAGCAATTTAAGCTGTCGGCACTGTCGGTATTACGAGCAGCAGGGACGCGCCCTACCATTTTTCTCGCTTGTCTCGTTCCGAGGCAGAGCCTGAGAATGAATTTCAGGAGGCTCTACCTCCTGTTTGGAGCCACAAGACAGCATTACCAGGCACGAGCCTGGTAACAATGCGGTAGCAGTGTTTTGTAGAAGCTACCCGATAGTATTTTGAGTAATACAAATTTTGTATGAGGTTGCATAGAATAGCTCTTAAGCGCGATCGCCTTCTGGCTATGTTTTCAGCTTGCTGATATTCTATGCAGCTTCAAATTAAATTGGTATTACGGATTCAGTAAAGTCACAGACATCAATCTTCAATTAGTCCAGAAAACGCTTTTATTACTTTTGTTTTAAAATCAATAAAGTAATATCATCATCAATTTCCCCATCGCCAATATGATTTCGCAGGCTTTCAATTACTCTGCAACAAATTGTCTCTGCTGAATTGTGTAGATTTTGCTTGACGACATCACCCAATCTCTCTAAACCATAGAGTTCTTTAGTTAAATTCCTTGCTTCTGTAACCCCATCCGTATAGAGCACAACTACATCTCCCGATCTCAGGTTAACTTGAGTTTGACTGATAAAATCATCAATATTTGCTTCTAGTCCAATGGGGAATCCTAAATCGATCGTGTCAATACGTTCTATTTCCCCAGTCGATCGTACTAGGATCAGCTCTTCATGTTGTCCGCTTAACTTCAGGATACCTTCTTGATAATCTAAAATAGCTAGAGTGAGATTCTTAGGAGAATTCATCCTTTGGACATTATCAAAAATAGTTGTATTAATAGTGCTGAGAAACTTAATGGGATTGGTTTCGCCGTGATTTAAGAGGGTACGAACAGCCGTTTGCACCATAATCATCAAGATGCCACTCTCTAATCCATGTCCTGTCACATCGCCAATCCCAATTTTTAGACAACCTTGGTGAGCCAGCACATCATAGTAATCACCACCCACTTCAGTGGCAGGTTCCATGAAAGCGGCAATGTCTAGTAGATTATTCTGCTTCAATTCCGATTCCTTGGGTAAAATCGTTTGTTGAAGCTGACGGGTAACTTTCAATTCTGCTCCCATACGCAAATTTTCTTCGGTCAGGAGTTGATTGAGTGCGAAAATTTCTTGATTGGCAGTTTGCAATTCACTGGTGCGCTCTGCCACTCGCTGTTCTAATTGTTTATTGACTGTTTCTAGTGCTGTAAAATAAGCCTGCAATCGTTCGACCATGCGATGGAAAGCTAGAGACAACAATTCAATTTCATCATGCTTGGCAAAATAATCTATTGGTTTTAGTAAATCATCTGAATCTCGATCGCCACTGCCAGTAATTTTTTCACATTCTTTCACCAGAGGATCGAGTCGGGCATTTAGATGGCGTACAAACAGAGCGATTACCAAAGCTAGAATAATGCCTGCTCCCAAAGCATTGGTAAGGGTAATTGTCAGCAATGGAACTAAAACTAGGGACTTAGGCACGATCGCGAGGCTAAACCAGTTAGCTCCCTGAATGCGTTGATAGGCAATGTAAGCATCATCAGTTAGGATAATGCCTTCCTCTGTTCCTTGAATTTGCGTCCATAATTTCGCTAAAACTGGCACTGTTTGATAGCTGTCTCGTCTAATCGCTTTTTCAGGTTCTGGCGGATAAGCCAGCAGTTTTCCCGATGGGCTGAGGAGAACAAAATAGCCGCCTTCTTTGGTTACTTTTCCCTGAGACCAAGTGCTCAAAGCATCGGTATCTACATCCGCTCCAGCAACGCCAATAACCTTACCTTTTTCATCGATAATGGGCTGCATGTAGCTAACGATGGTAAATCCAAACCATTGATACGGTTCAGTCCAGAGGGGTTGCCTTGTAGCTACAGGTAGTTTGTAGTAATCTTGTTGGGGGTAGTTATCTTCTTTAAATAGGTCTGCTTGGTAAATATTCTTATAGGGTGGGGGCAAGAGTCTGCCTAGAGTTACGGGTTTATTCTCATTGATGTAAAAGTAGGGGTAGTACCACTGGCGTTGGGGAATCAGTCCGTAGGGAGTTTGCCCGAGTCCAAGACCTATACTGGAATCGGGTCGGTTGGTGAAGAATTCAAGGGCAAGATTTTCATAATCCTTGGTCGTAAAAGTACCTAGTTTACGGAGGTTTTGAACAGCCAACACAAAGCCACCTATATAGGCAGATGATTGTTCCAGTTGATTCTGGGTTTCTCTTACTCTGATTGCTAATTTTACTTGGATTTGCTCCAGAGCGCGGTCTTCAGAAACTTTGTAGAACAGGAATGCCATACCACCCAAGCTCAACAGGGCTGTGCTTAAAACATAAATGAATAGTTTTGAGCCTATGGAGTTAATTCTTATACTAGGAAATGTTTTGTTTTTAGACATTGTTTTTAGACATAAGAACTAATTTTTTTGAGGGCATAACTTATAATTGGGTCGCAAATGCGGTAGAATACACGATCTTACCTAACTAAGATTACCGCAGGTCACTCATGTATGTCAACCTCCTTCTTACTCCCCCTCAGAATCTTCTTTTCTCGATCGAGTTCGGCGCACTATGCGACTCAAACACAAGAGCCGTCGCACTGAAAAAAGTTACATATATTACAGACTAAACTATATTTAACAAGCGAGGACTCAACGCTGAACAAATTGGCGATCGCATCGGACACCTAACCCTTAATGAAACCCAAAATCATGCTCGAATCAATGTAATTTTGCGCCCGATTTTAGTCATGTTAATTTCGGTTTTTAATAGTTCTTCTAGTTCCGGTGCATTGTCTCTTGTATCCCACATTCCGCACCTCAACTGTCACAATCGGTTTTTACTTAGTTTTATTGGGCAATTCAGCTATAAATTATACTTGTATACCGCATATTAACGGATGAAAAAAATTTGAAAGGCATAACTTAGCACTTAAAAAATAGATTCTTCTGAGTAATTATACTTGTGTGACACCTAGGGTGCGGAATGTGGGTTGTATCAAAGATCCCGATCGCACGCTGCCTATGGAGCGCTCAAAAAATCGGGAGAGAACAAGTGGCAAAACACAGAGGTTGGGAATATCTAAAAAAGTGCGGTTCCTCACCTCAAAGACCTCGACCTCGACATTTCTCGTTCCCTACCTCGTCCCTAAAAAAAGCAAGTGCGATCGCACTTGCCTTTGAACTTAATTGAGGAGTCGAGGAGAAAATTTAACTAATGGAATTTTAGATTATCTCCTTCCCAGAGAATTCTGAATTTGATCGAACATCGCATTGTCAGCAAAGAATTTATTTTGCACCGCATTCCAGCCGCCTACATCGGCAATTGTAAACAGTTTGCTAATTCTAGGAAACTTACTGCTAAATTCTCCGGCTACCGTCGAGTTAACAGGTCGAAAACCCACCTTAGCAAATTCTCGCTGAGCTTCCGGCGTGTAAAGATATTTCACAAAAGCCTCTGCTACTTTAGTAGTTCCATGTTTAGCTGCGTATTTATCAACTACAGCTACTGGGTTGTCAATGGAAATATTCACTTGGGGGATGATGAAAGGTTCAGTCTCGCCCTGCGTTCTTGCCAGCAGAATTTCGTTTTCGTAGTTGATCAGTACATCGCCTTGGTTTTGTTTGTAGAATGTATCAGATGCTTCGCGGGCATCTCTGGGAAGCACTGGCACGTTTTTATAAACCTGGCTGACAAAGGTGCTGGCTTGCTGTTCGCTTCCTCCGTTTCGAGTTACCGAACCCCACAAAGCTAAGAAGTTCCAGCGCGCGACACCAGAGGTTTTCGGATTAGCAGTAATTACTTTGATACCGGGTTTGGCTAAATCGGCCCAGCCTTGGATTTTTTTGGGATTTCCGGGGCGAGTTACTAATGCTGCAACTGATTTGCTCACAATTCCGTTATTGGGTACTTCTCTTTGCCAACCTGGTTTAATTAGACCGGCTTGTTGGATGCGATCGGTATCGAATTCTAAGGCTAAGTGTACGACATCGGCTTCCAAACCGCTAATCACAGCACGGGTTTGGGAACCCGAACCGCCGTAGCTTTGGCTGATTGTGACATTCTGGTTGTTTTCCCGCTTCCACTTGGCGACGAAGCCGGGAACAATCCTGTCGTAGGCGGATTTGGTAACAGCAAAGGAAACTAAGGTGAGTTCGACATCTTTAGGTTTTGGCTGACCGATCGCAGTCTGAGGGATTAACCAGCTAAAGCCTAAACCTACTGCAAAAAAGAAAGCAAAAACTCTGACTATGGACGATTTACGAAACTCGATCGACTTTAAAGAACTCACTGAAAAACCAGCTTTTTTCTTTAAGGATTGCAAGACATTATCTTTGAGATGATGGTACTGCATTTATGCTTCTTAGTTCCTCTTATTTTTTCTCAGGTGGATTGAGCGCAAAATTCACTGTAATGTGTAATGCGCTGGGTATAGAGCAAATGCAGCCTGATGAGATTTGCCCAGATCATCTATAAGATTTTGCTGCTGTGGCAATTCTTCTTGGCAATAGCGGCAAGATTGATATCATGTCCGGTCAACTACCCGCAATAAAAACTGTTTGTAGTGAGGACTTCAGTCCTCTGAAGAAGCGGACTAAAGTCCGCACTACGAACCTTACTTCGCGGCGATCGATCTGTTGAGACCTGATATGAATGACTGTTTTGCTAGCTATTGGGCGATCGCACTCAAGTACCTATCGCCAGCTCTCTCTACTTAATTTAATAGATTACACGATTTACTACTTAATGTCTATAGGCAAACAGTAGTTAATTTTTGGTTTAATTCTGGAGCCGGAGGAGCGATCGCAATTTAATGCCCGCAACACTACCCCACTCTCGCAGCAGCAATCTACAGCCAACGGTGCAAACTGGTGGAAGCAATGCCGCTAAAAAAGCGCTGACAACTGTTAACAGTTAATATCCTTTTATATTTCGTAGTGCCACACCTCTGAAGGTTGCAGAACAATCCGGTGGAGCGGCAGACGCTCAATCAAACCTTGCTGCTCAAAAATACCGAGGGTGCGAGTGACAGTTACGCGACTTGTACCGAGGATTTCTGCAATGTCCTGATGCGTTAAAATCATATCGATCAGATGTCCTTGCTCTACCTCAGAACCAAACCTCTTAGCCAGCCAAGTCAATAGTTTATAGAGCATAAAATCAACTTTTTTATAACCTCGCAGTACAATAAAATCTTCAGCCTGCTGAATGTGATTGAGCAAAATATCTCTATTTAGCCAGCGCTCGGCAGATAAGAGAATTGCCTCGACTTTAGTCAGGCATTCAATTTGAAAAGGATCGCATTTTGATATCGGTTTGCCGATCGTATCACCAGGCCCCCACAATCCCAAAGTGATAATTGTGCCATCTTCAAGCCAGGTAACAGTTCGCACTACTCCAGTTGCAATTTGCCACAGAGCATTACTTCTATTGGGCAAGTGCGAGCGGCGAGAAAATATATGTCTGCTCGTTTCATCAAAATTTCTAGTGGAAAGTGAAGCAATAGTCATAGCTAGTTACTGAAGGAATCCAAGTTAGTTCGTACAATTGCAGTCTCGCCGTGTTTCGGTTTTACAGTATCGCCAGCGCCCAAAGTTTAAGCTGCATAAACCAGTCATGACTGACGCATTAAAAACAAAGAAACCGGGTTTTTTGCCCTGTCTTCTGGGTGTAATGAAGTATTTCGGTAAAAAAACCGGTTTCTGACCTCCCCTGCGTCCAGGACTAGCAGTATTGTTGTGGCATTATTACACATAATACTCTAATCCGACCGAGTTACAGTAGTTAATGAGAAAAAAAATTCCTTCTCCAGCCCTTTCTAAGCTGCCTCCGATATTTTCAGCGAAACTAACGGTACTGCTTGTCTGACTTGTTGCCGCAGCGGAATCTCGATCGAGAATTCCGTCCCCAATCCCGGTGTCGAATCGCAGCGCAGCGCACCCTTGTGCTTTTCTACGACAATTTTATAGCTGATTGACAGTCCCAATCCTGTCCCTTTTCCGCTCGGTTTCGTCGTAAAGAACGGGTCAAAAAGCCGTTTTTTGACATTTTCTGCCATGCCGGGGCCGTTGTCAGATATCCGCACAATTATTTTGTCTGGAATTGAATATTCTGTGGTGATGGCGATCGCGATCGGATTGGCTTTCGCTGCTTTGGGATCGCGATCGAGGTTGTAAGTTTCAAGGGCATCGATCGCATTAGCCAGAATATTCATAAACACCTGATTTAATTGTCCGGCATAGCACTCAACCATTGGTAAATTGCTGTAGTTTTTAACAATCCCGATCGGCGGGCGATCGGCTGTAGCTTTTAGCCGGCTTTGCAGAATTAGCAAAGTGCTGTCAATGCCTTCATGGATGTTGACAGGTTTCATTTCGCTTTCGTCCAAGCGAGAAAAATTCCGCAAAGATTGGACAATTTGAACAATGCGATCGGCTCCTATTTTCATCGAGGACAGAATTTGCGGCAAATCTTCGCTCATAAAATCAAAGTCAATATTTTCTAAATGCTCTGAAATTTCCGAGTGAGGGTATAAATAGTGTTTCTGGTAGAGTTCTACCAACTCCAACAAATCCTTAGCATATTCGCTGGCGTGGTGGATGTTGCCGTAAATAAAATTAATAGGATTGTTAACTTCGTGGGCGACACCAGCAACCAATAAACCCAAACTAGACATTTTCTCCTGCTGGATCAGTTGAGTTTGAGTTTGCTGCAGCTCTTGCAAAGTCTGCTGTAGCTGTAGAGATTTAGCCCTGCGTTCTGCCGCTACTTTTTCAATGCGATCGGTATAATTGAGCAAGCTCAATAAATAACGGGTTGCTGCTAGAGTTAAAACTGTCCCGAAAACTAAAACAGTCAGCGATCGCCAATATTTTACAGGATTAATGTACTCCGGCGTTACCAGAAATCGCAGCAACCACCTGCGGTTTTCAATATTGAGGATGCGAGTGCAACTGCTGCCGTCCGGGCAGTAAATTGTTTCCCCTATTTGTAGTTTATTTTTAATTTTTTCGTCCGTGATTATCCTTTTTGTCTTCGATTCGTAAAAGGCGAGAAATCTTTCGGATTCAGGAGCCATAGCATCTTGAAGGTACAGGTTTACAGACTTGAGTATACTTTCCTGCACGGCCGATTTAACAATTGCATCAACTAGCAAAATGCCGAGAGTAAAGCCTTGCAAATTTTCTTGTTCCAAAGCAGGTAATTTTGGTGGCAATACAGCAGCATCGCCAAGATCGAGTTGACTAAAAATTGGCTGAAACACGAAAATGCAGGGTTGATTTTGTGCTGGCAATATTTGGCGATCGGTAGCGATAATTTCTTGTCTTTTTGCTGCTTTTTCTAAAGCTAGCCGATTCGGAGTCAAATCTAAACCTAAATCTATTTCATCTGTCAGGAATTGTTGAGAGTCAGAAATGCGGGGCAGCCACGCGATCGCCTTCACGCTCGGATGGCGGTACAAAGCAGAATCAACAAATTTTTGAAACTCCGGTTGTTTCTCCCCGTCAAATGTGCTGTAAAAAGCTCCCGCGGCCCGAATTATTTCTACACTGCCGCTAACATCTCTCTGGATGCCTGTAGCTATTTGATCCAGCCGCTCTTGCAGTTCGGCTTGCATGATTTTGTATTCCCAATTGTACGCGACTGAACAGGCGATCGCAGACAGTCCCAATCCCGCACAAAGTGTTAACACTACTTGGATGTGGCGGCGATAACCAAGTAAAGTGCTAGCCGCTAAATCTAACAATTTGTTAGCAGTCATATTCTTCACCTATCTTTTTTATAGTTCTTCCAACCCGCTCCAGGAAATGAATATTTTTTATCATTTTTTCTCATTCCCAGGCTCAACCTGGGAATGAATGCCTGGAGGATCTGCCTCGAATTTAGAGGCACAAGACAGCATTACCAGGCATCAACCTGGTAACGATGTAGTAGTGTGTTGTAGAGGCTCCCGATATAATTTAGAGTAAGATTCCGCGGCTCATTTTAAATAGAATAAGCGGGAAAAACCATCGCCTGTTTGGGCTTGACGTAAACCTGCTGCTCTCGCTTTAACTGTAGATAATCGAACCGATCGCGGCTGACGTAAGCTGTCACCGTCTGACCCGATTCTAACACTAACTCGGTTTGAATTTCCCGCCCTAAATGAATGATGCGGCTGACTTTTGCCAACGCAAAACCAGACTCCGGCTTAGTTTTAATTTCCACGTCATGGGGGCGCAAAAACACTAATTCAGAATGAGCAGCTCCATTATTTTGAGCCGTTGTACCGTTGCTGGCGAACAAACCCGCAGCATTCGGCAGCACATTGACTGGCCCGATAAAACTCATCACAAAAG
This sequence comes from Oscillatoriales cyanobacterium, assembly GCA_004293365.1. Classification (GTDB taxonomy): domain Bacteria; phylum Cyanobacteriota; class Cyanobacteriia; order Cyanobacteriales; family Microcoleaceae; genus Microcoleus. The sequence continues at coordinate 100,810 of RDYN01000024.1, forward strand.
CTGATGCCGGTTTGTCGTAAATTTCCGCAGGAGTGCCAACTTGTTCGACTCTACCTTTGTTCATCACCACAATTTCGTCGGCTACTTCCATCGCTTCTTCTTGGTCGTGAGTCACAAAAACTGTGGTGATGTTAACTTCTTTGTGAAGGTTGTGCAGCCACGATCGCAATTCTTTTCTAACTTTAGCATCTAATGCTCCAAAAGGCTCATCTAGCAGCAGCACTTTCGGTTGAACTGCAAGAGCTCTCGCCAAAGCAACCCGCTGCCGCTGGCCTCCTGACAGTTGCGAAGGGTATCTGTCGCCCAAACCTTTTAACTGCACTAACTCCAAAAGTTCGTCAACCCGCTTGCTAATGGTGCTTTGAGGAACTTTGCGAATTTCCATAGCAAAAGCAATATTTTTCTTGATAGTCATGTGTTTAAACAGAGCGTAATGTTGAAACACAAAACCGATATGCCGTTCCTGCACCGACTGCTGGGTAGCATCCTCGCCAATCAAGTAAATATGACCCGCATCCGGCGGTTCTAGCCCCGCAATCATTCTCAGCAAAGTTGATTTCCCGGAACCGGAAGGCCCCAACAGCGCGACTAGAGAGCCGCTTTTGATTTCCAAACTCACGTTGTCAATGGCGTGAAAGGAGCCAAAGTGTTTCGATACGTTTTGAATTGTAATGCTCATGACATTTTTTACCTATTTTAGGAGTTGAAGATATTAACTCCGTATAATTGATGGGCTTACAGTAGTATATCCTGAAATTAATATTTAGCAACTGTAACTTTTTGTATAGTATTTGGAGACGCCGCTGGTGGGGACGCCGCTGGAAAGTTGCCAGATGTGGGAGTATCGGTGGCGTGCGAGCACCGTCAGCACAATGGTTTTCAGTCCGCGGAGGCGGACTTGGTATGTGTAGCCCCGACTTCCAGTCGGTAGGCTTAGCAGCCAGATTATTTGTAGCCAGGGCGATATAGAAGATTTTAGGTACGAATTGCTCTATCTGAGGTGCGATCGCCCGCAATTTATATGACAATAGTTAGTTCATCAGCCTACAGGCCTCAGCTTTGAAAAACTACCAAAATAGTAAATTCTAACAAAAACAGCACTATGGGAAAACCAACAGGCTTTATCGAATTCTTGCGGGAATTGCCCTCCGAGCTCTCACCAGTCGAAAGAGTCCACAACTGGGACGAATTTCACCTACCGATGGAGGAAGACAAACTCCGCAGCCAAGGCGCGCGCTGCATGGACTGCGGCATTCCATTTTGCCACACCGGCAGCATCATCAGCGGGATGGCAAGCGGCTGCCCGATTAACAACCTCATCCCCGAATGGAACGACTTAGTATATCGGGGACTGTGGAAAGAAGCCCTAGACAGACTGCACAAAACCAACAACTTCCCCGAATTCACCGGCAGAGTCTGCCCTGCGCCCTGCGAAGGCGCTTGCGTGCTCGGCATCAACAACCCGCCGGTGACAATTAAAAACATCGAAGCCTCAATCATCGATAAGGGCTGGGATGAAGGCTGGATTACTGCTGAACCTCCAGCCAAACGCACCGGCAAAAAAATCGCCATCATCGGTTCCGGGCCCGCTGGTTTGTCGGCTGCGGCGCAATTGAACAAAGCCGGTCATTTGGTAACTGTATACGAAAGAGCCGATCGACCGGGAGGCCTGTTAATGTACGGCATCCCCAACATGAAGCTAGACAAGGAACAAGTCGTGATGCGCCGCCTGAAAGTCCTGGAAGCTGAAGGCGTGAACTTCGTTTGCAACACCGAAGTCGGCAAAGACTTACCAGCCGAACAACTGCTAAAAGAATACGACTCCGTTGTCCTCTGTACCGGCGCCACCAAACCCCGCGACTTAGGAATAGAAGGGCGGGAATTAAAAGGCATCCACTTCGCGATGGACTTTTTGACAGCCAACACCAAAGCAGTGTTAGACAAGAGCACCAACGGCAACTTCATCTCCGCCGAAGGCAAAGACATCGTGATTATCGGCGGTGGCGACACCGGCACCGACTGCGTGGGCACCTCCATCCGCCACGGCTGCAAAAGCCTGGTACAGCTAGAAATCCTGCCCAAACCGCCCTCGGAACGCGCGGCCAACAATCCCTGGCCCGAATGGCCCAAAGTCTACCGCTTGGATTACGGCCAAGAAGAAGCGGCAGCGAAATTCGGCGATGACCCCCGCGGCTATCTCACCACCGCCACGAAGTTCGAGGGCGACGAAAACGGCAACGTCAAAGCCGTGCACACTGTTGAGGTAGAGTGGGCGAAAAACGAGAAAGGGCAGTTCATTCCCAAGCAAATCGCCGGAACCGAGAAAGTGTTGCCGGCGCAGGTTGTGCTGCTAGCGATGGGCTTCCTGGGCCCGGAACAGCCGTTGCTGGATGCCCTGGGATTGGAACGCGACGCGCGCAGCAATGTGAAGGCGGAGCACGAAAAGTATGCAACCAGCATTCCGGGAGTGTTTGCGGCGGGGGACTGTCGCCGGGGACAGAGTTTGGTGGTTTGGGCGATTAATGAAGGGCGCGGCGTGGCCCGGGAGTGCGACCTTTATTTGATGGGTGAAACCGATTTGCCTTAGTAGGGTTTACAGGACACGGCAGTGCCGTGTCCCTACTTATGTAGAGCAACCGCCGATCTACTTATTTTGCTAAAATACAAGTACCTACACAACTTAACTTTGATAGATTGTTCAGGTTGCCCGCAAAAAATCTACTAAATTAAAAATTTATGACTACTCATCCTACCAACCGCGCCACAACTCTCAAAACAGCTTTTCGAGTCTGTAATACCGACCCATTAGAAGGAGAAGATCTCGAACACTACTACGTCGATTTATCAGAAGTTCGCAAAACAAAAGCGATCGCAAGTATCAGTACCCGTTTGGAGTTTCAAGAATCCGAACAGTTTACCACAATCTTGTTTACAGGACATTCAGGCTGCGGCAAAAGTACAGAATTGAAACTGATCCAAAAGCAGTGGGAAAAAGATTATCGCATAATTTATCTGGAGGTTAACGAAGAAACAGATATTAATGATGTCAGTTATACGGACTTATATTTAATTGTCATCAAGCAAGTTGAGTTTGAATTACGGAAACTTAAACTTCAATTAGATGACAAGCTGAGGAAAAATTTTGAAGCTTGGTTTAAGGATGTTACCGAAGAAACAGAACAAACTGTAGAAAGTTCTGTGAGTATCGAAGGAGAAGCAACCTTGGGGTCAGAAGCTCCTTTTTTGGCTAAGTTGCTGGTGAAATTGCTGGCACAAATTAAAGGATCTGACAGACGAAAAAAAAGCATTCGCCAAATTTTAGAAAAGGATGTGTCTCGTTTAAAAGCTGATATTAATTTGTTGTTAAATGATGGTACAAGACAACTACGCAACAAGTTTCCGAACTATAAAGGTTTTCTGATTATTTTTGATAATTTAGACCGCGTTTCTCCAGAGGTTGGAAACCATTTGTTTTTTGATTATGCGGCTCAACTTCAACAACTGGATTGTACGATAGTTTACACAGTCCCGCTTTCAGTTCTTTATTCTGCTAAAAATCTCAATAATAATTTTGGCAACCCCCACATTGTCCCGATGGTCAATATTTATGAATTCGATCGAGATAATTGTGACTTAAACTACAACCAAGCAGGCTTAAATGCTATTGCTAGCTTAATCGAGCGCCGCGTGGAAGTTGACAAGATATTTGAGTCGCGGGAAGAATTGCTAGAATTAGCAAAAGCTAGCGGAGGCCATGTTCGCCAACTCATACGGATGATGCGGACAGCTTGTTTGACTGCCAGCACTAACGGTAATGCTAAAATAACTGCCGACGATGTTATTTATGCAGTCAAACAAGAACAATTTAATTTTGAGCGAATTATCCCGCAAAATCATTACCCGGTTTTAGCTGAAACTTGTTTGACAAAAAATATTACTAAAGATGATGTCGGTCAATTAATGTTATTCAACACTTCTGTTTTGGAATATAACGGCAAAAATCGATGGAACTATCCGAATCCGGTGGTGAAGCAAAATGAAGAATTCCAAAAAGCCCTCCGAGATGCCAGCCAATCCAATGTTAACCCATAACGATCGAAATTCACAACTTGCGCGACTTATAGCAGCAAATCAGCAAATATTTACTGAACTTTTGACCTTCGTTGATTTTGCGGACAAGTTTACGATCGCATTTGTAGAAGTTAATTTTAATGCTGAGGCTGAGTTTTTAATTGAAGGTTTAAAAAAACATCCCATTTCTCAAGAAAATCAATTTGAAGTTTTGAGTTTTGATGAAAATTTGCGCTTTCTGCTAGATGAAATTGTCAAAATTTTACCGACAATTAAGCGAGAAGCCAATAAAGAATTAGTTTTAATTGTGCGAGGATTGGAAAAATCTATCGGCAAATTTGCTGAATATCCTCCGGTTTTACAAGACCTCAATTTTGTACGAGATGCTTATAAAACCAGAGTTCCCCATCCGATGCTATTTGTTTTGCCAGACTATGGGATTACTCGTTTGGCGAAGTTTGCACCGGATTTTTGGTCGTGGAAATCTGCCGTATTTTTGTTTAAAACTACTCAATCTACTAGAGATGATGCCGTTGCTCGAACTCTCGATTCGGAAAGGAGTTTTAGGACTTTAAAGACACCAGAAAAACAAGAACGAATTGAACTTTTAGAGTTTTTGTTGATGGAGTACAAGCCGAGTCATTCTGGAACGGAAAAAAATCCTAGTGCTTGCAGCAATATTTTGCATCAATTAGGAGTTGCTTATCTCAGTCAAGGAAAGCCGCTTAAAGCGAGGGAGTATTTAGAACCAGCTTTGGAGTTGACTAAGGAAAGTGGAAATATATCGCTGCAAGCTGAAGTTTACAATGAGTTGGGTGCATCTTATCGGCAAGAGGGACAATTTTCGGTGGCAATGAGTGCCTATCAAGCATCGCTGGAAATCGCCCAAAAACTGGGAAACCGTCGCGGTGAAGCTAATGCTTTGTATGATTTGGGGAATGTCTGTCAGGATTTGCGAGAGTGGGAAAAGGCAACTGTTTTTTATCAGCAATGTTTAGAAATTGAACAAGCCATCGGAGATATTTACTCTCAAGCAAGTACCTACCAGCAGTTAGGATGGGTGGCAAAAGAAATGTGGAATTTGACTGAAGCTGAAGGTTATTATCAAAAAGCTTTGGAAATTTTCAGCGAATATGGCGATCGCTCTGGTATGGCAAGTAGTTGGGGAGTATTGGGAGATATCGAGCGAAATCGCGGCAATTGGGATGAAGCTGAGAGATTGTACCGGCAATCTTTGGGATTAAGGACAGAATTGGGCGATCGCTCTGGTATGGCAACAAGTTGGGGAGTATTGGGATATATCGAGCAAAATCGCGGCAATTGGGATGAAGCTGAGAGAAATCGCGGCAATTGGGATGAAGCTGAGAGATTGTACCGGCAATCTTTGGAATTAAGGACAGAATTGGGCGATCGCTCTGGTATGGCAACTTCGATCGGTTGTTTGGGAGAAATCGAAATGCTTATGGGGAATTTAGATGCGGCAGAACCACTTTTAAAAGAGTCTTTAGCGAGGCTTCAAGAACTGGGAGAACCTGCAAAAGTTGCCGAGGCTCACTACGATTTAGCACGACTTGAACGTAAACGCAACAACCCAGAACTCGCCCAACAACATTACAACAGTGCCCATCAAATCTTTCAACAATTGGGAGCCGCGAAAGACTTAGAAAGAATCGAGCGAGAGTGGGAATCCGATTAATTTCAATCGAGAAATGCCGCAGGTGATAGGTGAAAAAACTCAGCTAATTTCTGAATTTGACTCGCCGTCAGTTCCCTGTTACCATTCAAAACCTCAGCAACCAGAGACTCAGTAGCAAAAATATCAACCAAGTCTCTTTCTGAAAGCTCAGCTTCAACCATCAAAGCTTTGAGCAATTTAATCCCCTTCAACAGAGGCATTGGCTCATGTTTCTCTTCATAATCGTAGACAAGAATACCCAGCACATTTAAGTAATCTCGGTCATCTTGCGTCAGTTTTCGGCGATCCAAAATAGAATTAATCCGATTTTGGGTAGCAATTAAGTCAGCTTCACAACTAATCGGGCGTGGAGGAAAATTATTCATAATCTGATAGGCTTGGCATAAGAAGACCGGGCGGTTGAAACCGCGTCTATACAGACAAAACCCGCCTCCGCGGGTTGAAGACGCGACCGTTTAAATACGTTGTTTTCTTGAGTCCGCGGAGGCGGACATTGTTTGTGTAGACGCGGTTTCAACCGCCGTCTGATCTTTGCATCTCTCGCTTATCCATCCCAATCAACCAAAATTCAGCGGATCGACATCAATAGTTAGACTAACAGAACGCGGTGCCCGATCGCGCAACCCGACCAAATCCGACAAATCCAGCGACTCATCCAAAGGTAACTTCAGCAAAATCTGCCACCGATAGCGATTTGCTACTCGCATAATCGCCGCAGGTGCCGGCCCCAACAACTCACAACCCGGTATAGACAATCGCTGAATATACTCATGACAAACAGACGCCAATTGTACCGCCGTTACCGCAACTTCCGCCGCATCCAAACTGCTTAACCGCAACAAAACCAGCCGCCCCGAAGGAGGATAATTTAGCGCTGCTCTTTCGGCTAATTCTGTTTCCACAAAACCTGCATATTCGTGCCGCCTAACTGCTTGAATTACCCGATGTTCGGGAGTGTAAGTTTGCATAATTACCCTTCCCGGATCGTCCCCTCTACCCGCACGCCCCGCCACTTGAGTTAAAGTTTGAAATGCTCGTTCGCTTGCCCGATAATCGGATAAGTTTAGCAACCCATCAGCAGAGACAACTCCCACCAATGTCACTCCAGCTAAATCTAACCCTTTTGTCAGCATTTGCGTACCCAACAAAATGTCAGCTTCCCCATTGGCAAATTGGGTTAACAATCGGCGGTGGTCGCCCTTATTTCTAGTCGTATCGCTGTCAAACCGAATTGCCCGTAATTGGGGAAACAATCTGGTTAATTCCTGTTCGACTCGTTGAGTGCCACTACCAAAGTTTTTGAAATAGGGAGAACTGCATTCTGGACAGTTTTGAGGGTGTCTTTCTGTGTGGTTGCAGTAGTGACAGCGCAATATTTCTGCTGTACCTTCACCGATGTGGTGATAAGAAAGCGAAACATCGCAATGGGGGCATTCCATCACATAGCCACAACTCCGACAAGAGACAAAGGTACTATGTCCTCTTCTGTGAATAAATAGAATACCTTGCTGTTGTCTTTCTTGCAATTCTTCCAGAGCATTTTGTAGGGAAACACTAAAAATAGAGCGATTTCCTTGCCGCAATTCTTGGCGCATATCGACTATTTCAATCGGTGGCATCGGACGCGAATAAATGCGTTCGGGCAATGATAAATAATGGATAGTTGGCAAGGAATAATTATTGATTCGCGTCTCAACAAAAGTCTCTAAGGCTGGGGTTGCAGAACCTAAAATTAGGGGACAATTTTCTAATTCGGCGCGCCATTTGGCAACAGTGCGGGCGTGGTAACAAGGGGCTGGTTGTTCTTGTTTGAAGCTGCTGTCGTGTTCTTCGTCGAGGATAATTAAGCCGAGGTGAGGTAATGGTGCGAAAATGGCCGATCGCGTGCCGATGACAATTTGCGGGGTTCCAGTCAGCATCTGGCGCCATGTATCGTAACGTTCGCCGTCGGATAGGGCGCTGTGGTACACGCAAATTTGCTCGCCAAACCGGGCGCGGAATCTGTCTGTCAGTTGCGGTGTCAGCCCGATTTCGGGAACCAGTACGAGGGCGGATTTGCCGCTGGCTAAGATTGGGGCGATCGCCTGCAAATACACTTCAGTCTTACCAGAACCTGTAACGCCGTGCAACAGCACTTGACGGAATCCCGAAAAACTGTTAATAAACGCTAAAGCTTCAGCTTGAAAACGAGTTAAAGTTTTCGGTGCATCGGGTAATTGAGCAATCCCGCGATCGCCCCTGAGAACTTCCCTTTGATCGATGACAACGCTACCTTTCTGTTCCAATTTTTTGACAACCGAAGCACCCGCGCTGCAAATTCTCAGCAAATCATTCATCCACATTTCACCGCCGCCGCGCCGCAAAACTTCCAATACTTCTTGTTGGCGCTTGGTTAAATCCGTGACAAAGGCGCTGGGGATTAATGTCACTGCCGGTTTGAGTTGTGCTTTCGGAGGATTGGGCGGTTCTAAATAACTTTCTACCCAACCGCGCTGCAATAAATCTTTCAATCCCCGATAACTTCCCTTGACTTGGCGCTGAAGGTATTGCCAAGTGTAATCGCCCTTTTTTTGAGCTTGCAACAATTGCAAAATTTGACTCGCGGCGGGATTCAAAAACGTTTCGGCATTCGGAGAAACAGCATCTTTAACTAACCTAATCCGGCGCACGGAACGGCTTAACAAACCGGGCGGCAGCGAAGCTCTAATTACTTGAATTAATGTTGTACAATAATAAGCAGATACTCGTTCGAGCAATTCCCAGTAAGTAGGCGGAAAAAAGCCCGTACTCACAACATCTTCAACATCTTTAACCCGCGCCGGATCTAAGTCTGCCGGCAGTTGAGAAACGAACCGAATCGCGATCGCCCCTACCTGTTGACTGCCAAAGGGTACGCTCAAAATATCCCCCGGCTGCACGTTCAATTGGGCAGGTAAGCGATAGGTAAATAACTTGTTTTCCTCCCCCGGCGAGTCCCCCGCGCCCCTGAAAGGAGAGTCCACCAACACCTCGATCCACTCTGCCGGCGCGGTGGGGCGCTGGGGCGGTTGGCTGCTACCGTAGGATGCCCCGGCCTCTGCCGCGGAGGGGGTTGATAAACCAAAAGTGACAGTAGACATAGGGTTTTACATCAAACTAGGAGGAGCCGCGGTCATGGGGAGTTTTTATTATCCCTCAGTTTAGCTCGATCGAGCAGTCTTCAATTCTATGAAATACTTTAGGGACACGGCGCCCTGCTTTTCCGAAAGTGCGAACTTAACGGGCTTTCCCAGAGTCCGGCAGGGGTTTAAACCCCTGCCTCAAAGCGAAAGTCCTCTAAAGAGGACTGATGAGTTCTTGAGTCCTCTTTAGAGGACTTTCGCTATTAGCCAGGGGTTTCAACCCCTGGCGGAGTGTGGGTTTAACACGCTTGTTGACACGATGAAGGACACGGCACCATCTCCTTAGCCGATATCTGTATGTTAGTCAACTGAAAACAGGTATATTAACTGCGGGATTTGGCGATCGGAATCTCGATCGCAAATTCCGTCCCTTCTCCCACTGTCGATATGCACTCCAACCTCCCGCCGTGTTTGTCCACAACAATTTGATAGCAAACTGACAGTCCCAAACCTGTACCTGTACCTACTGGTTTCGTCGTAAAAAAAGGATCGAAAACTTTCGTCTTCACTGCGTCATCTATGCCCGGCCCATTATCCTTAATACTGATTTTAACCCAATTATTTTTGAGAATACAGGTATTAATGATAATCTGACAGTGAAAGGGAGTTTTATATTTTTTAAAATCCTGATTTTCGGAATTGTGCAAAGCATATATAGAATTAGTCAAAATATTCATAAATACTTGATTTAGCTGTCCCGCATAACATTCAACCAGTGGTAAATCTCCATATTCTTTGACGATTTCAATTTCAGCAAAATTCGGTTTAGCTTTGAGAGCACTTTGTAAAATTAAGAGCGTACTGTCAATTCCCTCGTGAATATTAACTGGTTTGAGGTCAGATTCATCCAAGCGAGAGAAATTTCGCAAACTTAGTACAATTTCACGAATGCGATTAGTACCCACTTTCATTGAAGACAAGATTTTCGGCAGATCCTCGCCGATAAACTCCAGATCGCTATCTTCAATCAAATCTGCAATTTCAGCAGTGGGATTCGGATATTCCTGCTGGTACAAATCGATTAAACTTAATAGGTTGTTACTGTAGGTACTAACGTGAGAAAGATTAGCGTGAATGAAATTGACAGGGTTATTAATCTCGTGGGCGACACCAGCGATCGTTTGACCGAGGGAAGACATTTTCTCTGTTTGAATTAGTTGAGCCTGGGTTTTCTGTAAATCTTGCAGAGTTTGTTTTAGTTGTTTAGATTGAGCAGTAGCAGTGGCCGCAAGTTTATCCTTAAGTTCTAAAATTTGACGCAATTCTGCCTCAGCGTGCTTGCGCTTGGTGATGTCAAAAATTACTCCGTCAAGCCAGAGAAGATCGCCGTTTTCATTAAATATGCCTTGACCTTTGTCTGACATCCATCTCACAGTCCTATCCGCTCGAATAATGCGGTACTCGATGATATAATCCCGTTTTGTTAAGATTCTTTTATCGATAATTTTTTGTACCATGGCTGCATCTTCAGCATGGATGATACTGTTAAAACTTCGCACTCGATTGTTAATAAAATCGGTGGCGGGGTAGCCCGAAATATCTGCGATCGCATCACTGATAAACTCGATGGTCCAGTCGGCATCGAATACCCATCGATAAACCGCACCTGGGAGATTGGAAACCAAGGTTCTGAAACGTTTCTCGCTGTCTTGCAGCACCTCGGTATCAGACTGAATGCGATCGCCCATTTGGTTAAAAGCGGCCGCAATCTGAGCAAGTTCGTCAGAACCTCCCAGTTGCGCGCGATCGCCCAATTTTCCTTGGCTGAAGCTATTGCTGGCTGCAACCAACCTCGCAGCTCGCCCTGTCAAGGTTCGATCGAAAAACAACCAGACAATTATGCAAAATACAGCTAATCCCATACTCGTTTCAGTCGATCGCTGCAAAGCATCTGCATAAGCCTGCTGCTTGACTAACAAAATATCATACTCTACCAAAAGAATGCCAACTCTCGAAGGTCGAACTTCTCCCGGCTGGGAGCCCAACAAAACCGGATAAATGGCCCAGATACTCTCTTTATTTTCAGCAAGCTTGACTTCTCCTGACATCATTTCCCGAACTTTGAAAAATTCTTCGGGCAAATAGTTAGGTAAGGAGATGGAGGCGATCGGGCGATTTCGCAATTCGTAACGGGTTGCCAAAATTATGCGGTTATTTTCATCACAAAGCAAGGCTAAGCGGATATTTCGCTCGCTCCCCAACTTGCTAATTGCGATTTCCACTTGCTCAACATCTCCTCTGCGGTACAAATATTCCAGCATTCCAGAGAGTTGATTTGCAGAAAATTTTAAATCGTTAATTCCATCTTCTTCTTGTCGGCGGTACGACTGATCTACCTCCCGCTGAAAAGAAAATACACCCAGTAAACTACCGAAAATCAGCAGCATCAAAGGAATTGAGAAACGCAGAGAAAAGGGAAATCGTTTCATAGTTAGAAATGATATAAATTTGAGTTTCTAGATTATTGTTGCTAATTTTAACCAAAAATATGCAGACCAATAGTTACTTAAAACTCACATTTGTTCAGGAATAACTAGAATTTTAATCGATCAAAGTTTCACTTTTTTGACCAATGTGTCGTCCAACAAAGGAGCAGGATTTACAGCTTTCGGCAGCAATTTGTTTTCTAGCATCACTTCAGACAATCGCTTCAGGCCATTCAGCAATGACGGATCTGTTTTTCCTAGTAACTTTTGGTTTTCTTGGAGGTTTGGACTGCTCAGCCCTTTTAAAGATTCTAAGAATTGGTCTGGAGTCACTCCTGTACGGGGAGCAATGCGACTAGCAGCATCCTGGGGATTTTTTGTCAAGTAATCTAGGGCGCGAAACCGACCGTCAACTAAAGCCTGCAAAGCCTTGGGCTGCTTGTTAATTACCTCCTCGCGTACTATCAGAACATCAACAATTTCACCGGGAATTTGCGAACTATCAAATAGTTGTTTGGCACCCGCTGCTAGCAGCTTTGTTCGAGCAGATCCAAAGGTAACAACAGCATCTACTTTTCCATCTTTAAAAGCTCGTTCATGTTCGGATACTCCTAAAGAGACAATTTTGATATCTTTAGGTGACATACCTTTTTGTTCTAAGGCACGGGTAATTATGAATGCTCCTAGTGCAGTAGATTCGACGCCTACAGGTCGGCTTTTTAAACCTGGCAAATTTGGAATCTCTGGCTTGCTGAGAATCACATCCCCACCGTTAGAAAAATCCATAACAACTACAATTTTTACATCGGGATTGGTTGCTGCCAATACCAAAGCTTGGTCGATGGATATACCTGCTGCTTCAATTTCTCCATTTCGATAGGCTCGTACCTCTTCTGTACCTGAAGGGTAATCTACTAATCGAATAGGAGTATTGTCATAGTACCCTAAACTGCGAGCTAAGTACAGAGTTTCATAGCCCGGCCACACATTGGCACCGACTCGCAAAGGGGGTTCTGCCTTCGTGCAACTAGCTAATATCACTGTACACAGAGTGACTGCCGCAATGCCAAGCGTAAAGCTTTTTTTGAGTTTCCGGCTCACTTTTCTCCAAAACTTGAGGTCAAACATCAGAAGATTTTTCAGCATATACTTAGGTATGATCCTGCTTATTTATTAGTGAATTATACAAGTTGGCGAACACTTAAGTTCAGGTGGTGCGATCGCCGCTCATATTTACCAATCTAGTCAATATAAACGCCGATCGCCAACTTGTAGCAGCGGCTTAAAGGTGAATAATTGCCCTGTAACAAATGGCCCGTGACAAACAACTTTGTAGCCAAGCCGGGCGGGCACAAGTATTAATACCATTTTTATAAAGTTTTGCGATAAAAGTATTCGTAGGATGTGTCGCTTGCGATAAATCCTTGGCATTCAATTGCAAATCTCATAGCGACGCACCTTAGCAATCGGGTAGAGCAAACCCAACAATTATTTGGTAGCACGATGTTTGCAGGGCCTGCCGGTTTGTCAGGTGTATCGCGGTGAAATTGTTGGTGCAAGTTACCGTTGTTGGTGCGACGCACCCTAGGACTACTTTGCAGACAACCACCGCCGCTGAAATCCTTGATTTCATTGCGCCTTCAAGCTTGACTTATTGCTTCTTCCATCCGACTTTTGCGATCGAGTTAACTCCCATGTGTCGATCGCACTTACACACCAGCACCATTTTGTGCTAAGAATTACTACTTGCGACAAAATCGACACAGCAGTTTACATTGGGAGAGTATTGGATGTCAGGTAGCGAAGTTCGTGCAGACTTTTGGATGAGCGAGTACATTACCCCTTGGGATATTTACGTTCACGGCGTCATCGGCGTGCTCGCTTACAAAAAAACAGCCTATCAGGAAATGTACGTAGTTCAAACCGGAACCTACGGAAAAGGCTTAGTTTTGGACGGCAAATGGCAATCTTGCACAGGCGACGAGTTTCTGTACCACGAGCCCCTCGTACACCCAGCCATGATTGCTCACGGTTCGCCCAAAAAAGTGCTCGTTCTCGGCGGCGGCGAAGGAGCTACAATTAGAGAAGTGCTGCGCTGGAAAACCGTTGAAAAAGTCGTGATGGTCGATATTGACGGCGAAGTAGTAGAAGCTTGCCGCGAACACCTGCCAGAAATGCACCAAAACGCCTTTGACGACCCCCGCTGCGAAGTAGTAATCGGCGACGCTTTGGACTATTTAGACAACACAGACAGCGATTGGGATATTGTGATTTCCGACTTATCCGATCCCATTGAAGAAGGCCCATCTTTCCAGTTATTTACCAAGGAGTATTTTGAGAAAGTCCGCAAGATACTGTCACCTAACGGATATTTCGTAGTGCAAGCGGGGCCAGTTTCTCCGGCAGAAATGAAAATGCACGCCCGCATTGTCAACACCCTGAAATCGGTTTTCCCCAAGGTTCAATCCTGCACCAGCTTTATTTCTACCTACGGAGCTCCTTGGGGTTTTGCGGTAGCTTCCAGCCAGGAAATCAACACGCGGCCCGAACCCGAAGTTACCGACAAATTGCTCGCCGACAAAACAATTGGGGGGTTGCGGATGTTAGACGGGATTACCCTGTTGGGATTGATGCAAGTTCCCGGTCACTTGCGGCAGGTAATCGCCGAGGAAACCGAAGTTTACACGATCGCAGCACCGCCTAAATTTTTCGGGAAAGGCTCTGTCGGTCAGTGAAGTTAAATTGAAAGAGAAAAGTCGTTTGGAGTAACTGAGATGGGCAATTTAATCCGCATAGTCGCTGCAATTTTTCTTCCCCCTCTGGGCGTATTTTTGACTGTCGGCATCGGCATGGATTTTTGGATCAACCTGCTTCTCACCTGTTTTTTCTGGTTTCCGGGTATGATCCACGCTATTTGGGTAATCGCCAAGCACGATAAGGGCTAGGTTGTTTGTGTTAGATATTGTTAGGTAAATCAACCAGAAGACTTGTAGGGGCGGGTTCACCAACAATATATGTCACCAGCCCGGGGATATATAAACCCGCCCCAACCCAACAAATAACTAACAGGCTGCATCAATTTTGATGGTCATGAAATAATGCAGATTGATATTT
>RDYN01000160.1 GCA_004293365.1 Oscillatoriales cyanobacterium
AAATTCAATCCGAATCATCCCGGATGGTAGCAATGAATGCGATGCAACAAATTTGCCAATTGAACAAAAGCAGGCGGTGTATTCGATGAATTATACCAATTCCATAATGTTATCTGTATTGGCAGAACATACAGGAAAAACTCGAGAAGCAGTAGCCTCATTTTTAGCCGATACATTTCAAGCCAATCAATTGACAGTGACAGAAGACGAATTAAATCAATTTATGCGACAATTCGTCGAAGCTTCCCGCATGACACCCGTCAAAAAGTTTGTTTTTGTAAATTCTAGCAAGGACAAAAGCGATGAAAAATAGGACGCCATCGACAACTAGCCGGCTAATTTCTGATTGCCAAAGACACCTTAAAGATAATTTCGATCGCCTTCAGATGCAGGAGTGCTTTGAAATTATCAAGGAAGCAAAACGCAAAGGCTTTTTAGGGAGTCAACGCGGGCGCAGCGCCTGCTTCGCGAATGCCGTAAATTTAGCAAACGACATTCTCAGAGTTTGCTCTGGGGGCGGAGAACTTCCCCCAGAAATGAAGGGAAACCCACAAGCCTTATATACCTACGTAGGTTTGGTAGCGGTGAATTTAATCAAATAGTCCGCCTGATGATGGCTGTTTAACTCGGCGGCCGAAACTCCCCTTTTTAAGGGGGAGTCGCGGGAAAGGGTCGCATCCTCCGCACCGATTTTAGTTCTTTAGTAAAGATGTGGATGTTTTATCCCTACGAATCGTGGGAATGCCGATCGGTCGCGCGGGGAAAAAGCCTTCCACAAGCTTTTTCCCTTGTTAAAAAAACTCCTAAGCCCCGGTGCAGAAATGGGTTAAGCCCCTTGGGATAATCATGGGTTATGTAAGAGTTTAATAAGTGGGTGAACCTTGAAAATTGTAGGAATAGATGTATCTGCTGACAGGATTGACGTTGTCGTACTCGACAAAATCCCAGATTTTGCATTGAGGGATTTTTACAAATCGGCAGAATTCAAATCTTGTCATTTTGTCTTTAAAACAGACGAAATTGGTAAGTTGATAGAGACTATAGGAAGTGATTGCGTGGTTGTCCTAGAGGCGACGGGAACATATTCTTATTTTTGGAAAGAGCAGTTTTCCAAGCAAAGCATCCCCGTTCTGGTGGCGGATCAGGGAATGGTAAAATCTACCCGCAAAAGCCTCGGAGGCACCGACAACAAAGATGACGCTTTTGACGCATTAGTAATGATATCGCTGTATCAGCGACACTACGTCGAAATTTTCGATCGCAGATTTTGGGTTGCCGATCGCCCCGCAGAAATCAAACAAATCAAGCGCCTGCTTTTAGATCTCAAAACTACCGTGCAAAAGCAAACAGCTTTTATCAACACAACTAAAAGTAGGTTAGCTTTTGAGTATCCAGCAAAAGCCAAAATTAGCAGTAAGAGGCCAAACGGAAATTTAGATCCGAGTGCTCCCCCTCCTTTCTGGGCTTGGCTCGCTGGAAAAACAGAAGCTATTTGTTCGAGGTGGTTGACAAGGTTTAACACTTCTTACAAGTTAAATCCCGGTTCTGGCATCAGCGACTTGACGCGACAGTTCGCCGCGCAAATATGCGACCTGCACGCGATCGAAGCTTCCCTAGAGATTAAACTTGCTAAAGCCCTGGAGTGCGAGCTTTTTGGAAAATACCATCAAGTATTCGATCTATTTAGGTTTGGTTTGCGAGAGCGTGGATGGATTTTGTCTAGAATTTTTCCGTTTGATTCGTTCTTGCACCTGCCCAAAAAAACAGCCTTACGAAGGTTTCGTCAGGCTTGTGGATTGGGCAAAATAGAAAAGTCCAGCGGTCAGGTTGCCGCCGGCAAGGGTGGCAGTCGCTGGACTGGATGCTCGAATACTCGATCGATTCTCTGGACTTACGTCCACAACCGCATCGAACCGGAAAACATAAGCCGCTCCTCAGTACAAAGCGAATTGAGAGAGTTTTACGTGCAGCGCAAGTTTAATGCTAACGGGACTAAAAAGAGAGGCCGTCAACTGGCAGATGCCCGTAACGCTACTTGTCGCAAACTGGCGGATTCATTGTTTCGGGAGATTTACCGGGCTTTTAAAACCTGATAAATGCGAAGCCTCGATCGCTCGCTCGGGGCTTTTTTTAAGAATCATTGCATAACCTGTGCAGATTCGTTATGATAATAAGATAGGACTGATTGGCAAATATACTGACTCTCTCCTTTGCTTAAAAGCGTTGCTCCCAACAACCAGCAAGCGAGAAAGCAAGTTTGACCTTTGGTTTCAAAGTCGTGCTTGCTTATTTTCAGGGATTTAGCCGTCGGTTTAGCAATCTAGACTATAAAAAAAGGAGCTATCCGTTCAATGGAAGACATTGAAAAGGTGCTGGAACAAATTAAAGAATGGGTTCGCAAGCTGATAGAAGGACTGCTGAGTCCAGAAGCTCAACCGGAACTCGAACCGATTCCTATTCCAGTCAACCAACCCAGGCATCGCCGGTAGTCGGGACTAGATATGACATCTGATGTTTGAGGTTTGAGGTTGAAGACTGGTTCTAAATCCCAAGTCAAAACTCTCATAAATTTTGTTGCGCTGGAATTTTTAAAATTGTTAAATATCCTGGTACTTCACGGCCCTAATCTGAATCTATTGGGTCAGCGAGAACCTGGAGTTTATGGTTCTGCGACTTTAAATGATATCAACAAGTTGCTAGAACGAGAAGCGCAAGCCCTCCAGGTGCAAGTCTCTATTCAGCAGTCGAATCATGAAGGGGTTTTGGTGGATGCAATTCACTCAATGTTAGGGCAGCACCAAGGCTTGTTGATTAATGCTGGAGCTTATACTCATACGAGTGTGGCAATTAGAGATGCGATCGCCGCTGTGAATATCCCTGCGGTGGAAGTTCATTTGAGCAATATTTACCGCCGGGAAGCTTTTCGCCACCACTCGTATATAGCAGCGGTGGCGATCGGGCAAATCAGCGGTTTTGGCTCAGAAAGTTACCGGCTGGGGCTGCAAGCTCTAGTTAGTTATCTGATTAAAAATTAAAATTTCACCGATTTTCGCGATCGGATGAGGGCCGGTTTTAGATGGAAAACCAGCCCTTATATGTTTGGGTGGAATTTAAATTAATTACAAGAATGGGGCATGGGCCATGGGCCATGGGCCATGGGCCATGGGTAATAGTTAGTGGTTACTTGTTAGTGATTTTTCTAGTAACCAATTCGCAATGCCCAATGCCCAAATGCCCTGGGAAGGCCAATGCCCAATGCCCAAATGCCCTGGGAAGGCCAATGCCCAATTCCCAATGCCCAATGCCCCATGCCCTGGGAAGGCCAATGCCCAATGCCCCATGGCCCATGGCCCATGCCCCATGCCCCATGCCCCATGCCCAATTCCCAATTACTAGCAACTTGAGTTAAATTCAAATGCGGCATTCCCTGTTGAGCAAGTTTCAAGGAACCATCCTGGGGGCACTTTTAGGAGACTCTATAGGCCTGCAATACCAGAGGCAACTAGCAGGTATCCATCCCCAAACAGAAGACTTGCAGCCGATTTTACAACTGACGAAACACCAACAATTGACCCTGAGCGGGCCAAGATTGGCGTTGAATTCTCCCAACAGTAAAATACTCAGTGGCAAATACTCCGAATGCGGGAAACTTGCAGTAGCCGGAGCTCAAAGTTTAATTCGGTGTAACGGTTTAGATTTAAAAGATTGGCGCGATACTTGGGAAGTATTGGCAAAGTCGGAAATCTACCCTTCGCCAAACACAGAGTTTCACAGCCTGCTAAACCCTTGTGAAGCGGCGGTTGCTGCGCTGCCCTGCGCGATGTTTTTTCACGAAAATAAGGCTAAGCTGCGAGATAAAATCATGCTGGCGACAGATGTTTTGCCCAACGAAAATAAGGCAGAATTGCAGACAGCAGTGCTAGCTATAGGATATGCGATCGCCCGATCGCTCAAACAAAGACTTGAAAGAGCGACAGCGATCGAACAAACCATTGCCTACCTAAAAACAGATAATGCTTTAACCGAGTTGCTGGTGCAAGTACAAATACTACTAGAACAGGGAGCAGACTTAGAAACAGCTACCACTCACCTGTGCAAAAGCGCCACAGCTTTGCGAGAAAAACCAGAAGAGGGCGAGAAAAAATCAGAAACTCACTCAATTGTCAACCCGAGAAATTTTATTCCCATTGCCCTAGCTTTCTACTGCTTCTTGAGCACCCCAGAAGACTTGCGCTTGTCAGTAGTGCGGGCTGCCCGCAGCGGGATAGCCGGACAACTCACCTGCGCTTTGACGGGAGCTTTGTCTGGAGCCTACAACGGCGCTGCTGCGATTCCTGTAGAATGGCGGCAGGTATTGTCGGCGGTTGAATCGCGGCCGCTAGTTGAGGGCCCTGAACCCTCGGTCTGGGGATCCCGCAGCGATGCCAAAATTGTGGAGCTAGCAAGTAACCTGTTTGCTGTTTGGGCTGGAGTTTACAACCCTTCGGCGGGGTCAGATTCCGCAGCCCTAGCCCGCGCAGTGGCTGCACCTTATGTGATTAGACCTCGTAAAATATAAAGTTGGGGGTTTTGAACTTTTAACAGGAGTGGAAACCAGAAATTAGCAAGAGACTTAAAGTGCATTCATTCGATCGCTCTTCTTCAAATTATCTGCGTCCATCCGCGTCAAGAAGCGGTTTCCTCGAATTGTATCAAAGATTTAGGCAATTTAAGTCTAATGAACAATTAGCAATCAACAAATCAAAAGCGAAAGCGCAAGGAAAGCGACAATTAAAGATTAAAAATTAAAAAATTTAATCGGACTCCCTTGCCGAAAAAAACCGGGTTTATACGATAATATTGGGTGGGAAAATCAGGAATCTACGGAGAAACCGGGTTTTTAGTGGCTGCGGGCGAGTTCTGTTAAAGATGAACAACGGAAGTCAGGGAACTAAACTGCTGGCGAGATTCAGGTAAATTAGCCTGCTGGTTTTGAATATTCAGGTACGGCAGTTCGGATAAACTCAATCAATGATGCTTTGTCAGAATTTCTGAGAAAGCTGCTGGATAACAGTGATCTATCTTCGACACAAATGAATACGCTCTCCTCATTGATGCGGCAGATTGAGCAGCTAGGGGCTGCGCGCTCGCGGCGCCAACATATTGCTAAAGTGCAAAATGGCGGCAGCTCTTCAGATCCCGATCGCCCTGGCGGGCCTCTCCTGAGCCGTTTATTGCCCCAGAAATGGCCTGGGCCCGAGACTTTTATTAGATTGACAAGTAAAACCTCAAAATCTCGCCTCAAAAATCAGGCTCGTTCCCCGATGTTGGCGCTGGTAGCAGTAGTTTCCCTCAGCAGCACTCTGGGGCACCGCTTCTACAACCAGCCGAAATTGGATGTGGGGACGAAAGCTCCTCAGACGATTAAGGCTCCTGCTAGTGTTAGCATCCCCGATCGCAAAACTACTGAAGAACACCGTTCATCAGCGCGGATCGGGGCTGTAGCGATATTAATGCTCGATCGCGCGGTCGATCGACAAATCGAGGGAGAATTGCAACAATTTTTGGAACAGGGAAGCGAACTGCGGCGGGCGGTAGGCTTGTTTCCGTTTGCGGCGCCCTCGGCGCTCTCAAATGCGGCTCAGGTTTACTTGCGGGGGTGCCCGGAGTGGGAGTGGCGAGCGATTTTGGCGCAATCCGGGGACAACAGTGCAAATTTCGAGCGGTTGAATTTGAATTCCCCGGCAATTGCTGCGCCGGCGGATAACAAGTCTGTGCAGGATGCGATTGCTCAATTGCAAGCTTACAGCCGATCGGTCCGGGCAGCAGATTTTCAAAGCCTGACAGATAGTATTTCCGAGGCTCGCAGGCGCTATGCCAACGCTGTCGAGGCGCTTGAAAAACCATCGGTTTCCGGACTCCGACAGATTTATGATACTTCGCTGTTTGATTTGTCCGATGCAGCTTGGGAGAAAACCCAAACGGGTATGAGTCGGGCGGCAAAAAGGATGCTAGCTCAAGGTATCCCGCAGGGGTTGCCAAAAGAGATTTTGAAAGAAGCTGTGAAGCTGCAAGTAGCAGATCAAGTGCCGTTAGAGTCCCAAGCTTTGGCAGTTGAGGGTTTAAGTGCGATTTTGCAGCCAAATCTGGTGAGAGATCCCGAGGAAACCAAACAGCTAGCGGAATTGGCGGCGCAAAAGGTGAAACCGGTGACGATCGAAGTAGAGAAGGGCGATATTATTGTTGCAGAAGGAAAAGCGATCGCGCAGCAAGATTTCGTGCTGCTGGACTATTTTGGTTTGAGCCGGCGGGGGGTGAATTGGCTGGGGCTGGCGGGTTTTGTTGGTTTAGTCGCAGGGGCAATTGCGATGGTGTTGCTGGTAGAAAGGCACTACCGCTTGCGCCGGAGAGATCATTTGCTGTTGCTGCTGCTGACTTTGAGCGCGCCGGTGCTGGTGAGTTTGGGGCTGCCTTGGACGACTTTGCCCGCGATCGGGATTTTAGCAGGCGGCTTTTACGGTTCGGCGGTGGGAGTGACTGTGGTGGGGCTGCTGTCGGCGCTGCTGCCCGTTGGCTTGGATGTAGAGTTGATTCATTTGGTGGCTAGCGCGGCGGGGGGATTGCTGGGCGCTTTTATGGCCGGAAAATTGCGATCGCGCGAGGAATTGGCTCTTTTGGGCGTGGCTGTCGGCTTGACTCAGGGCAGCGTCTATCTGGTGGGGACTTTGATTGCCAGCGCGGCTGCCGGTGCGATTTGGTACGTCGTGCTCGGTACGGTGGGTTGCCAAAGTTTGGCAGGTTTGGCTTGGAGCGTGGTGGCGATCGGCATCAGCCCTTATTTAGAACACGTTTTCGACTTAATTACCCCGATCCGGCTGGCGGAACTTGCCAATCCCAACCGCCCGCTGTTAAAGAGGTTGGCTGCCGAGGCTCCGGGGACTTTTCAGCACACGCTGTTTGTGGCTAGTTTGGCGGAGGCTGCGGCCCGGGAACTCGGCTGCAATGTTGAGTTAGTCAGGGCTGGTACATTATACCATGATATTGGAAAAATGCACGACCCAAGCGGATTTTGCGAAAATCAAATGGGCGGGGGCAACAAACACGATGAAATTAATAACCCTTGGACGAGCGCCGAAATTATTAAAAAGCACGTTACCGAAGGGTTGGTAATGGCGCGGAAGCATCGATTGCCGAAGTCGATTCAGGCGTTTATTCCCGAACATCAAGGCACAATGTTAATTGCTTATTTCTACCATCAAGCGCAGCAAATTGCTGCAAAAGAAACAGAAAATTTAAATATTACTTTGGCAGAGGCGGATAATTCAAAGTTAGCAATCGAAACCCGGGAAGTGAGGGAGCAGGATTTTCGCTACGACGGGCCGATTCCGCAGTCGCGGGAAACCGGAATTTTGATGTTGGCGGATTCTTGTGAGGCTGCTTTGCGATCGCTCAAGGATGCCACTCATGAGGAAGCTTTGAATATGGTTAATCGGATTTTGAGGGCGCGCTGGCAGGATAATCAGTTGCTGGATTCGGGTTTGACTCGGGAGGATATGTCTTTAATTGCGGAGATTTTTGTGCGGGTTTGGGAACAGTTCAATCACAAGCGGATTGCTTATCCTAGTGCAGTTTTTACTCCGAGGTAGAGACTTAAAAGCAGGATTATAGGATAGATATTTTATGGCAAAAATATAGCTTTTAGGTTCGATCGTTCGGACTTTAGTCCTCTGATTTGATGCGGACTGAAGTCCAAACGATCGAACCTATTTAGGGCTTGCCGAAAAAGCCTAAAACCTTTACAGAGAAAGACTTTGACTGGTTTGAACGCTCCGCGTGTGCAAGCTTATGAGCTAAAATCTGT
>RDYN01000161.1 GCA_004293365.1 Oscillatoriales cyanobacterium
TAATGACTAATGACTAATGACTAATGACTAATGACTAATGACTAATGACTAATGACTAATGACTAATGACTAATGACTAATGACTAATGACTAATGACTCGATCGCGCCCGCCAGACTTAGCCCGATACAGCGCCTTATCCGCAGCTTCAATCAGCATCTTCGGCGAATTTTGATTTTCAGCAATCGTCGCCACCCCCATACTGAGAGTCACAGAATCGGTGACAACAGACTTGAGGTGGGGAATTGCCAAAGCTTTAACGCGGCGGCGGATTCCCTCAGCAAAAGCCTGTGCAGCGGCGATATTAGTATTTGGCAAAATTACCCCAAATTCCTCGCCACCGTACCTAGCAGCTAAATAAAGGCGTTCTGCGGGTGCGTGGGCGCAAGCATCCCCGATCGCCCGCGCGACTTGTTGCAAACAAGCATCTCCGGCTTGGTGGCCGTAATTGTCGTTATAAAGTTTAAAACAGTCAATATCGCACATGATCAAAGATAGCGGTTCCGCAGTGCTCGACTGTTCCCATTCCCGATTGATCACCTCGTCAAACCGGCGGCGGTTAGCTAACTGAGTCAGACTGTCCAAATTCGCCAACCCGTCCAACCGCTGGTTAGCAGCAGCTAACTGCTGGTAAAGTAAAGATTGTTCGATCGCGATCGCCACTTGAGTCGCCAACTGACTCAGCAAATCCATATCAAACTGCTGCCACTCGCGGGGCGCCGAACAGTGGTGAGCAATCAACAAACCCCACAACTTCGGCACTTGACAAGTAGGATTGCCGTCGCGGTGTTCGATTCCCTGCTGCACGATGGGCACCACCAAATTTGCCTTCACCTGACAATCGGCCAAAAAATTGACGTGGCACTCGGCAAAATTAGAAGCGTGAATGTCTTCTACAGCGCGAATTCTGCCCTTCAAATACTGGCCCACATAACTATTAGCAAAACAGCAATCCTCGATCGCCATCCCCATCAGCGGCATCCACCCCGGGCCCACCGACTCCACCACCACATCCCCATTCCAATCTGGCCGGAAGCGGAAAAGAATCACGCGATCTGTTGCCAAAAACTCCCGCACTTCCGCTACTGTAGTGTTGAGAATATCTTTGAGATCCAGAGAAGAACGGATGCGAGATTGAATTTCGGCGATCAGGCGTTCCCGCTCAACTTGCTGGCGCAGAGCCACTTGCACCTCCTTGCTTTCAGTAATATCTCGACCTTCCGGCAGCAGCAAGACAATTTTACCAGTTTCGTCTGCCACCGGTTTGAGAGAAAAATCGATAGTTGCCGTGCGGTTTACCCCTTGAACCTCCACTTCATAGCGGACAAATTCACCTTTTGCCGATCGAGAAATCGCCTCTTGCAACTGTTGGCGAACTTCCGGAGAAACCCCCCACCAAGGCCCCTGCCAAAACGGTCGATTTGCCACATCCCGCAGCTTAATTCCCGCGAAATCCAGAGAAGTTTGGTTAGATTCCAGCAGAATACCATCCGGTTTTAGCAAGCTAACAAATTGGAAAGAAGAATCAAAAATTGCCCGAAAGCGCCGTTGAGAATCTCCCAACATTGCCGTCACCTTTTCGCGAGAAGTAATATCCCGGAAGCGCCACACCCTGCCAATAATATTTTGTCCGACTCGAATCGGCTGCGTATAGCGCTCAAAAGTCCGGCCGTCTTTAAAATCAAGAATATCGCAGCCTTCGGACTCCGCATCGCTATAAATTTCTTTAACTCTCTGTAAAAAATCCCTCGGATCTTTAACTTGCTTAGTGAGAAACGTCAGCCGAACCGTCCTATCCAGTGAGTTTCTAAGTTCTTCATGGATGCCCCACATTTGAACTAACTTTTCATTAAAACTAATCAATTCTCCCGCATTAGTAACAGCAAGAATGCCATCTGCCGTCGCTTCCATAGTAGCGTGCAACAAAGAGCGCGATCGTTCTAATTCTGCTGCCATCAATTTGCGTTCCGTGAGATTTCGCACTGCTTTCACCTGCACCAAACGACCTTCGCAAACTACAAATTTGCTGCGTACATCAGCAGGAAAAGCAGTCCCGTCCCGCCTGAGAAAAATCGTTTCGCAGACTGTATTGCTGGGTGCAGAAATCATTTGTGGTGCCATTTTGTAAGATTTTGGCGACAGCAGTTCCAGCAAACTCATTCCCACCATTTCCGCAGGTTCGTAACCGAACAGTTCGGCAAAATCCCTGCTGACGCTCAAAATTGTGTCGCGGTCGGCCACGGCAACTGCTTCAAAATAAGCTTCGCATTCGAGCAATTGTGCTGCTGTGCTGCTACCGTGTTCCCCGGCATAGCTGTTGTTAATTAGCTGTTGCATTTGCGTATTTGCCGAATACAGAGCTGCCATTGCCTGCCGATACATAGCAGTGCGTTTCTCAACTTTTTCAGTAAGACGAGCGCGATTTTCTCGCAGTTCTCTTTCGACTCTAATTAAATCTGTAATATCTACTGCAAACACGATAACACCAGCCACTTGACCTGATTCGTCGCGGTAAGGTATTGTATCTGTCCGCACCCAGCATTTGTGACCGGAGGCAGTTGGCAACAGTTGGACTTTTCCCAGTTTGGGAACGCCAGAATTGATGACTTCTAAATCTTCTAAATAATATTGTTCTGCTTCGTCTGGATAGATTTCATAAAAAGATTTGCCTTCTAGTTGATTTGCGGGCAAACCTCTCGATGCAGCGGCGGCTTGATTAATTCGCAACAGGCGGCTGTCCGTATCTTTGTACCAAATCATCGCCGGCACCGCATCAAAAATAATTTGCTGTTCTTGGTGCTGGCGGCGCATTTCTGCTTCTACTTGTTTTCTTTTAATTATTTCTTGTTCCAGTTTTTTGTTGGCTTTTTTGAGTTCGGCCGTGCGTCTTTCTACTCTTTCTTCTAGTTGGTCGTAGTATTGACTCAGCATATTTTGCTGCTGTTCGCGCCGCAGAGCTTCTAATTTTAAGCTTTCGCTAGCCGACAAACTTGACGATACAAACTCTGCTAATATTTTAGTTAATTCGTGTTCTTCTTCCGTCCACTGACTGCTGGAACCCAGGCGTTCAACGCTGACTATTCCAGCCATTTGACCTGCCAGAAAAATCGGTACGTTCAACAGGGCAGTCGTACCCCGATCGGCAAAATAAAGACTTGCCAGTTCTCGCGTTCTCGGGTCATTTTCGGCTGCCACCGTTGCGATCGCATTTGCGGATTTTAAGGCTTGAAAATACGCCGGACAGTCGGCTGCTGTAATGATTATTTGTACGGAATGGAGTTTGGTATTTTGTTCGTAAAAGTCGATACAGTGAAGCTGCGTTTTGTCTTCCCCGTACAGCCAAATGCTAGCTCGATCGCAGTTGACAATACTGACAGCGGTTTCCGTGACTTCGCGGATGAATCCTTCTATATTGTTGCGTTCTTTAAGTTGACTTTTGGCTAATTTTGCGATCGCCAAAGTTGAACGGCGCCAATTGTCCTGAGAGTTTGGCGGCGGTGCTGAAGGAGGCCCAGCGGCCTTAATTTCTTCGCAAACTAACAGTACCACTGGCTGTTGGAAATTAGCAACTGAGCGACTATCGGTATTTTCGTCTATTTTCCATTCTACCACAGGCAAAGCGCGCGCCGTTGCTTTTACCCAGATAATTTTGCCGTCTTTGCGAGTCAAGCAGCCTTCCCAACAGGCAACTTTTGGATTTGGCATACCGTTTTTCGGGTGAACCAATCTCGCAAATTCTGACTGCATTTTCCCTTGATCTTGGCAGTAAAATATGTTAAAAATTGAATGACAAACTAATTCCTGCGACCTGTAGGCGAGGCGAGATTCGCCGAATTGATTGAGCGAAAAAACTCTTCCCAAAGCGTCTAGGACGAAGTAAATGCCCGGAAAATTATCGTAGACAGTTCGATACCAATCCTGTTCGACTTGTTGTTTGTTGGACGAAACTTTCGTGGCCGCGAGATCGTCCCCCGTACCTGTCAAGTGAGAATTGTTGGTTTCTGGGTTGCTTGAATGATTTTTATTAGCAAACACTTTTAGCTTAACTCGACTGTAATTAATTTTACTTTCTGGAATTTAACTTTCTTGTGAAACTAAATTTAACCTGTTATTTGAAAAAGTTACAACTTGTAACAAAATTACAGCTTGTCCAGCACGCTGGTTTTCGCTTGCGATGCAACCCCTGTGTTTGTTTAGAAGGAAGAAGGAAGAAGTCATTAGTCATTAGTCATCGGTCATTAGTCATTAGTCATCGGTCATCAGTCATCAGGAAGACGGAAGAAGCAAGACGGTTGACAGTTGACCGAAGGAAGACGCAAGACGGAAGACCTTTCGTTGCGATCGACCACAAGGGTTTCGGCAATTAAGAACATCTTAACCATCTTAGCGGTTGCAGTAGTTGGTAGACCGCCTGCGTGCGGGAGATATTTCCCGCGGCGTTGCCGTGTCAGCAATTAAAACAGCAATTACCTCCTGTGTACTTGTAGTATCCTCGACAATGGAAAAAATCGGCAATCAATGGTTTTAAGTATCTATGATAACATTCAAATATCTACTGTTGGGACTGACTTACTTAGGTTTCGGGTTGGGATATTTGCCCGGGCTGCGGATGAACCGGGCGGCGAGCGCAATTGTTGGGTCAGATGAGTGCCGTAGCTTTGGGGAGTAGGAGACCTCAAAACTGCTTGGCAGGCGATCGACCCCAGTACGATCGTTTTTTGGCCGAGAATGACGATCGTGAATAGAGTTAATTCGACTGTTTAATAAATATTGATAACAATTAAGTTAACGAAATATAGCGGTTCTCAAGCATGGTGAGGTATGGTCACAGAGGCCTATGCCCTATGCCCGGCGCAGGCCTATGCCCATTCGTCCGCCAATATGAGAGCTTGAAAGGGTATATGATAATGCACAATATACCACAGGCTTGAGTCCTATAGTTTATACTGAATCTTGTGCAGCAAACGCTAAGGAGGTAAAGAAGAGTGACCACCCTAAAACCCGTTGCTAAACCCCGACTTAATTCTGCGTTCAAACAATTGATGTCCTTGCACTGGGTGATGTCAGCTTGCTATTTAGTGCTGTTTGTGGGCGGTACGTTTATGGCTCAATTGCCGAGAGAGTTGTTAATTCGAGGCTTTCTTTACGATTTTCACAAATCTGTAGGAGTGCTGACGATGGCTTTGCTGACTTGGCGGATTTTGACTTTGCTGCGAGTAGGGTGGAAAAAATATACCAAACGCCTGCCAAAGTTTACGAAGGAATGGTACAAAAATTTTGCTCTGCACGCGACTTTGTACGTTTTTATGTGGCTAGTTCCGGTTGCTGGTTTCTTTTTTTCTAACTCTTTCAAAAGTAACAATGTGAAATTTTTCGGAATTGTTTTGCCGGATGTGTTTCCGCAGAATTCCGCCATGGTTGAGGTGGGAAGGAGTTTGCATTTTTGGCTGGCGTACACGTTTTTAGCATTCGCGATTTTGCATATTTTAGATCAGAAGAAAGTTGTCAGGGCTAATTGGCGCAGGTTAACAAATTTTGTTCGCACTAAGTTCGCAAAGTCTCAAAATGTGGGATAAATTTGCGGAGACTGTTCTCAATTTGTAGCCGTAAGGTGGACGCTGCTCACCTTACATAATTAGTTGATACGTCCAGGACTAATCAACCTCTCCAATAATAATTATTGTGGAATAGGCATCCTGCCTGTTCAATATTAGACTTTTTTGGAGATGTATATTTATGATAAGTCTACTGCAAAACTGGCTATTTTCCACGGTGATATTTTGAAAACTTTCCCATCGTCCGACTTCCTGGGTGAATTTATCGGTTGTTCTAATAAATCGACTGGCTGACTAATCGCCAAACCCAAATCGCTGTTTAATTCCAACTTCGCCTCTTCACCATGACACTCGTAACACCGCAAAATCCACATATTAGCATCATCTTCCGACTGTTTGAAAGCCATCAGCACTAAATTTTCGGCGGACAAATCCAAGAACTTGCCAACGGGTGGCAGAGTCTTATGGCAATTTTCCTTTAAGTTTGGCAAGACTTGTACTAGCAGCGGCATATTCAACTCGTACCCGCGCCGAACTGTGTCGGCATCTTGCCAATTTCCAGTGTGGGGATAAACGGCACAAGTAAATTGGGAAATTCCGACATCTGCTGCTTCATCCGGCCAAGTCGAACTTCTCAGCAAAGTCAGCCGAATTTGATTTGGTTGAATGTCGCAACCGTATTTACAATCGTTGAGCAAACTAACTCCAAAACCGTCGTTGCTGATATCAGTCCAGCGCAAAATCGGTACTTCCCATTTGGCTTTTTCTGCGGGTGTCTGTGGTTTGGTCGTGCGTGCGATCGCGCCGCCGGGAATTTCGCAAGTTGCAAAATCTGCTGCGACATTTAACCCGAAGGCTGTTTTGACTAAAACGTGAGTTTCTTGCCAATCTGCAACTGTCTTGATTTTCAGCAGTGGGGAACCTATTTCTACTATATAGTCTTGGCGAAACTCGGATTTACCAATTTGCAGAATTACGCGCAAACTCTGCCGCACTTCTCCCCGCTCTACCCAATAAATCTGTTTGAGTATCGGGGCGGGTAATGGATGTTTTTGGTAATTCGGATCGATGTTCCAAGCATCCCAATATTGGCCGCTGTCTTGAAAGGCTTGCAGTTGATTTCCTCCGGCTGCATTCAGCACTTCTCTATGGTTTGCTTTATCCCAAATGCTGGATAAGTTACCAGTTGCTGCGTCTACTTTTACCAGAATAAGTTCATTTTCCAAGACTATTTCTGGGGCTGTAAAATGCGTTTCTTGACAAGGCGTGTTTTTTTGTGCTATACCGTATGTAAGTTTCGACAGTTCTGTCTTTTTTTCGGTGGTTGAGCTTGCTGACGGACGATCGACTGTTTGAGTATCTTCACGACAGAGCCAAAAAACGCAGTAGCCGATCGCCGGGATGTCATTGGCACAGAATAAAATTGTAAATGGTAGTGACTCTCGATCGCCCGTGACAACCTGCTTCGTCAACCGCTGTCCCGATAAATCGTAAATTTGCCAAGCTGCGTCAGAGGAATCGGGAAGAGTTACGGCGACAACCTCAGAGCGCGACCAATTGAGAGAATTGAAAACAAAAATGGGTTGAGCGTCCGGCTGCGGAGGAGAAGGCAGAGAAATTTGAGCAGCAATGGCATCTAAGGATTTTAGCAAGATGTGGCGGCAAGCGCGATCGACCCCAGCAAAGGCTAGATTAGCATCAGTGTAGGCTTGGGCGATCGCCGAACCGGGCAAAATATCGTGAAACTGGTTAAACAACACCTGTTTCCAAGCCGATTCTAACTCAACTTTCGGATAAACCGCACCAGTGCAGATTGTCGCGATCGAAGAAAACAACTCCGCTTCATAGAGCAAATCTTCGCAGCGGCGGTTTTGGCGTTTTTGGTCAGCGCGAGTAGTGTAACAACCCCGGTGGAATTCTAGATAAAGTTCGTCTTTCCAGATTGGGAGAGGGGGAGAGGGGGAATTTTTTAGTTGGGATTTCTCTTGGTGAATCTCAGTGGGGAAATCAAGGTATTTAGGTTCTGATTCGGGCATTTTACCGGAAAAATCACCTGCTAAGCCGGACAAATTCTTAGTTGTTTTCCTAAGTTGCAAATTTTCCTCGTTTTCTGCCGAATTCGTTTCACTTTCGGATGAAATTGTCGAATTTTCGAGTAATTTTTCCGCTGCGACATCCGCCCAAGTTTCGACAACTTCAGAAATTGGCAAACTTGCGGATTTTTCAGACTGCTGTGTTTGACTTTCGGGTAAAGTTGTCGAAT
>RDYN01000162.1 GCA_004293365.1 Oscillatoriales cyanobacterium
GCGATCGGAGTTTGGGATTCACTTTGATGCTAATGTTCCCGGCAGCGCTGGGTGCATTGTGTTGCAAAAGCGGCGCGGCTGGGACAGATTTTGCGAAAGAATGCAGGCGATCGCAAGTCAAGGCGTCGAGTACGTTTCGCTGAAAGTCGTCTATTCTTAGTCGATGGGGAATCTTTACAGATAATCAATAGGCAAGGGGAAAATTACTGAAATATCTCGGAGTCTAATTATTAAATAAAGCTTAAGCTTACGGCTGACTATTGACAATTGACAAAGTGTTATAGATTTTTACGCTTTTGCCAATAATTTACGCCGGAGCCGATCGAGCGCCGTACAGCTACTGAGATGCCGAATCCAATCGCGGCCCCGGCCATCGCCAAAGCGGTATTCAAAACTTTCAGCCTCGCCGTCGGGGCCCGCTAAACCGATATAAACCAGTCCGACAGGTTTAGCATCGGTGCCGCCACCAGGCCCGGCGACACCTGTAATGCTCAATCCCCAAGTGGTATTGAGACTCGCGCGCACTCCCGCAGCCATTTGTTTGGCCACTTGCTGGCTGACTGCGCCAAATTCGGCTAAATCTTGGGGATTAACAGCTAATAATCCTTCCTTAACCCGATTGTCGTAAGAAATAATCCCGCCCAAAAAGTAGCTCGAACTGCCGGCAACACCAGTCAGCATCGCCCCCAATCCGCCTCCCGTGCAGGATTCAGCTACACTCAGAGTTTCTCCAGCCAACAGCAGCAATTTGCCAACTGTCGAAGCGAGAGTATCGGTATCGGCACCGTAACAGTCTAGGCCAGCAATCTGCTGCAATTGTTGCTCGATCGGCTCAATTAACTTTTTCGCCGCAGCTTCCGACTGGGCGCGGGCCGAAATCCGCAGTTTGACTTCGCCGTGATTCGCGTAGGGAGCCACGGTAGGATTAGTTAAATTCAGAAAACAGTCTACTTTTTCTGCCAGTGCCGACTCAGCAATGCCCCAAAATTTCAACGTGCGGCTGCAAATAGTTGCGCTGCACCAGCCGCCATTTTTCAAGTAAGGAACAGCTATTTCTTGCCACATTAAGTGCATTTCCCTCGGTACGCCGGGAAATGTCATCACTGTGACATTGGGAATCGGCTGCCAAATAATCCCAGGTGCAGAACCGGTGCGGTTGGGCAAAATGTCCGCAGTTTCGGGGATTAAAGCTTGTTTGCGGTTGCTGGGACTCATCGTCCACCCTCGCTCGGCAAATTTTTGTTCGATATCGGCGATAATTTCCGGCTTTTCGATTAAGGGAACACTAAAAAAATCGGCGATGGTTTCGACTGTGAGGTCGTCTGGTGTGGGGCCGAGGCCTCCGGTGAAGAGTAAAAGTTGCGATCGCTTTACTGCTATTTCTAACACTTGTTTGATGCGTTCGGGATTGTCTCCCACCACTGTTTGATAGTAGTGAGGAATTCCCAAACTCGCTAATTCTTTCGCTAAAAACTGAGCATTGCTGTTAAGAATATCTCCTAACAGCAATTCAGTGCCAACACAAATAATTTCAGCAACCATTATTCGATTTTAGATTTTGGATTGGGAAATTGGGCATGGGGCATGGGGCATGGGGCATGGGGCATGGGGCATAGGGCATAGGGCATTGGTGATTATTGATTGGTGATTGGTGATTCTTACTAACAACTGAAAACTGTCAACTGTCAACTGTCAACTGTCAACTGTCTATCGAGCGTGTCTCCAGACTTTCCAGCTAGCGTATCCCAGTAAACTTGTCGCACCCATCGCGTAAACTACGCCGCTGGGAACCGAAAAAGCTAGGGCTAAACTTCCTACCCAAAGTGTCAGCGAGTAAATAAATAAAACCGCAAATCTATGGGAGAGTCCGGCTTCTAAAAGTCGGTGGTGGAGGTGGCGTTTGTCAGCAATAAAGGGTGATTTGCCGTTGCGGAGCCGATCGAGAATCACCGCCGACATATCTAAAATCGGTACAGCTAAAATTAAATATGGCAGCAACACAGAAGTA
Source organism: Oscillatoriales cyanobacterium (assembly GCA_004293365.1). GTDB lineage: Bacteria > Cyanobacteriota > Cyanobacteriia > Cyanobacteriales > Microcoleaceae > Microcoleus. The sequence continues at coordinate 2,009 of RDYN01000162.1, forward strand.
ACAGCCGTAGTTTTAACTAACCCAATTACTCCCACTCCAGCGAGAGTAAACCCGATAAAATAAGCCCCGCCATCTCCCATAAAGATTTGAGCCGGATTGAAGTTGTAGCGCAGAAATCCCAAGGCCCCGCCAGCTAAAGCCGCTGCAATTAGGGCCGCCGCCGGTTGGTGCATCGACAGACTGACAATCAGCATTACAACTGCTGCAATCCCCGAAACTCCGGCTGCTAAACCGTCCAAACCGTCAATCCAGTTGATGGCGTTGGCCATGCCGACGAGCCAAATTACGGTAATTGGCAAGCTCAGCCAGCCCAGATCCATCAGTCCCAGGGAGGGAACTGTGAGAAACTCAATTTGTACGCCTGCCATCCAAGCGATGCTGGATACTCCAATTTGCATGAGCAAGCGTTTGATGGCTGAGAGCGAAAATAAATCGTCTGCTAAACCGATGAGGAAGAATCCGAGGCCGCCGAGGGTGACTCCCCAAATTTCGTATTCGTCTTTGGGATTGAGAACTTGTCCGCTAGCATCGATGAAGCCTCCTGAGAGCCAGACAAATAACAGGGCAATCAGAGTGCCGAGAAAGATAGATACTCCTCCCAAGCGTACCATGGGGCGCTGGTGGACTTTTCGCTCGCCTGGCCGATCGACTCGCCCGCTTTTGAGACCAATTTTTTTAACTATTGGCGTACTCCAGAGGACGACGATCGCGGAAACCATAAAAGCTAGTACGTGGTACAGATACTGCTGTGGCATCTGAAATCAATTTTAAATAGTGCAGGGCAATTTGGCTGTCAGGCAGAGTCTACTACATTTCAGATGGCTTGTAACAAGGAAACATCTTGAAGAGCGACTGGGGGTTGGGGAGCCGGAGATTTGCCGGAGTGGAAGTTGCCAGGGTGCAAATTGTGAGTTTTTTCGCTCATAACTCTCGAATTAAGGGCGCGAAAGATAGCTCTTTCATCGCGACTCTAGTTGAGCGATATTTGGCGAGCTCGCCCAGTTGAGCGGTATTTTTCGCAACCTATAAATACCGTTAGTCAAACCAGCCGAACCCGACAAATATCTTTACTAAAAACCGTCCGGGCGAGGGATATTTTTGGTGAAAACAGCTTGTCAATATCGCTACCGGCAACTCTCAATCTTTTCCGGCTCTTTTACCCTTTTACCCGTACACTTCCAACTACCAATTCCCCGTTGCCGATCAGGAAAATTAAGCTAATGCCGGCACTTTCAAGAACAAGTGCGGGTATAACGGGAAGCGATCGCACAGTGCGGCTACTCGGCGCAGGCATTCAGTGGCGACGCTTTCATCTTCGGGATTCAGGAGTCGATCGGCAATAATATTACCAATCTCGGTAAATTCTGCTGTTCCCATTCCTCTTGTAGTCATTGCCGGCGAACCGAGTCTCAAACCGCTGGTAACAAAGGGCGATGCCGGATCGAAAGGCACGGTATTTTTATTAGCAGTAATATTCACACCGCTGACTAATTGGTCGGCTCGTTTACCTGTCATGTTTGCCGATCGCAAATCTACTAGCATTAAGTGATTGTCCGTGCCGCCAGAAACGAGTTTTAAACCCCGCTGCTGCAACCGTTCCGCTAAAGCCCGCGCATTTTCAATTACTTGACCGGAATAAGTTTTAAATTCCGGTTTTAATGCTTCGCCGAAAGCTACAGCTTTGCCCGCAATCACGTGTTCCAAGGGGCCGCCCTGAGTGCCGGGAAACACTGATTTGTCGAACTTTTTGCCTAGTTCCGGGTCATTGGTCAAAATCAAGCCGCCGCGGGGGCCGCGCAGGGTTTTGTGGGTGGTGGTGGTAACGGCGTGACAGTGGGCGAGGGGGCTGGGGTGGTGGCCTGTGGCGACTAACCCGGCGATGTGGGCGATGTCGGCGAGCAGGTAAGCTCCAATTTCGTCGGCGATCGCTCTAAACTTTTCAAAGTTGATAATTCGCGAATATGCCGAATAGCCGCAAATCAGCAATTTTGGTCGGTTTTGTTTCGCCAGTGCCAAAATTTCGTCGTAGTCGAGCTGTTCAGTTTCTTTGTTGACGCCGTAGTGAAAAGCTTTGAACCATTTACCGGATACATTGACGGGCGAACCGTGGGTCAAGTGTCCGCCGTGGGACAAATCCATGCCCATAATTCCGTCCCCAGGCTCTAGCAAGCTCAAAAATACTGCAAAGTTGGCTTGAGCGCCGGAGTGGGGCTGGACGTTGGCGTGGGCTGCTCCAAATAGCTGTTTGGCGCGATCGATCGCGATTTGCTCGATGCCGTCAATAAATTCGCAGCCGCCGTAGTAGCGTTTGGTTGGCAATCCTTCGGCGTATTTATTTGTCAGCACTGAGCCTTGAGCTGCCATTACGGCTGCGGAGGTAAAGTTTTCGCTGGCGATCAGTTCTAGGTGATCTCGCTGCCGCTGGAGTTCTTGCCCGATTAAATCGGCAATCAGCGGATCGGTTTTGGAAAGGAAGTCTAAGTTAGTGTCCGTCACAATAATCAACCTTTTGACAATTTTGGGATTGGGAATTGGGGATCTTTTAGCCTACTACGGATTTCGCACCATTGACAGAAATATTACGTTGTGTTCAGGTTAAGCTCTTTGTCCCAAATTCCTGACATACAATGAAATTACTGGTGTGAAACCTGCCGGAGGTATCAAATGTTAGTCATTCTAATGGAAAATCAGATGCTTGCCCCTCAGTGTGTTTGCCAAAGTTGCGTGCTCGCCGATCGCACGGGCCAACCGCGCTGGAGCGGTGGAGAGCTTCGCTGCGGTCATCCAGTTGCTAAACCTACGGAGAATTTGCCCGATCGATACGAGTGTCAAATGGGCTTCGTCATTGCCAATGTTAAATAATCATGGGCCTTCCCTGGTCATGGGGCATGGGCCTTCCCTGGTCATGGGGCATGGGGCATGGGCCTTCCCTGGTCATGGGGCATCGGCCAAACAGTGACTATTGAACCCGACTCGATCTAAGTACCCCTGAATCTACTCGGCTTGCTCGTGCGGGAAAATTCCGGGCGAGTCGGAACTGAGCCTGCTGCGTTATCCTGAGTTTAATAGGAATTGATAGTTTATCGATCGACTCAGGAGAGTTCATTATGACTTGGCGCGGATCTACAACTGTTCCAGACCGGATTTTTGCTTGTTTGCCTTATTTGCTCCCGCTGATTGACGGGCTTGCCTTTGGCGGGTATCTGTTTAGACAGTTTCCTGTCCTGCAACTGTTGTTCGTACCGCTAGCTCCATTGATGCAAATTTATAGTTTGCCCTTCGCTAGCTTGGTTATTTTCTTTGCCCTGTATTTAGGAGTAGTTAGAAACGAAAACATCAGTCACTTCATTCGTTTTAATGCGATGCAGGCGATTCTTTTAGACATTGTTTTGATGCTGTGCGGTCTGGTTTTGCCGATTTTTTCTAAAGGCTTGCAAGTGGCATTTATTGCAGAGACGCTGTATAACATGGTATTTTTGGGTGTTTTGGCTGCATTTTTCTATGCAGTCGTTCAGTCGGCATTGGGACGCTATGCAGAGATTCCTCCCCTTTCGGATGCTGTTTATATGCAGGTACCATAAATCAGTCATTAGTCATTGGTCATTGGTCAGTAGTCATTGGTCAGTAGTCATCAGTGACGAGAGGGGGTGTGCGTGCAATGGCTAACTCGTTCAGGGGCGCAAATCATGACTAAACTACCGTAAAAACTCCTAGAAGACATGACATTGTTGTTTTTGGGCAACAGCTTAATTAATAACCAATGACTAATGACTGATGACTAATGACTCATGACCAATGACTACTGACTGTATTTTCAAGACTGCCTATGCCTTCTATTTCAATGCGGACTCGATCGCCTATTTGCAGCGGCCCAACTCCTTGCGGCGTTCCAGTCAGTATTACATCCCCGGGATTTAGGGTCATGATTTGACTGATGTAGGAAACGAGAAAGTCTGGGGAAAATACCATGCGATCGATCTGAGATGACTGTACAGGTCGATCGCTCCCATTGACAAAAGTCTGCAACTGTGCTGCAGGACTCAATTCGCGCACAATCCAAGGCCCCAAGGGACAAAACGTATCGAACCCTTTGGCCCTCGCCCACTGGTTGTCTCGCTTTTGCAAATCTCGGGCTGTTACGTCGTTGGCGATCGTGTAACCCCAAATTTTGCTGTGTGCTTGTTGGGGAGTGCAGTTGGTACAGTGTTCGCCAATTACCAGGGCCAATTCTCCTTCGTAGTCTACCCTTTCCGACTGCTGGGGATAGCGAATCTCTCCTCCTGCGGGGATGACAGCGCTGGGAGGCTTGAAAAACAGCAGCGGTTCTTCAGGTACAGGCGTTCCCATCTCGGCGGCGTGATCGACATAATTTTTGCCGACGGCTACAATTTTTGAGGGAGAGCACGGGGCGAGAATTTGGTAACTATCTGGTAAAAGTTCCAAATCAGTTGGTTGTCCTTTTAACCAGGGTGGTGCATCAAATACTTGAACGCTGCGGCTAAGTTGCAGCAAACCGTAATGGATGTGTCCTTGTGTTGTTTTAACTCGAACGTAGCGCTGAGCCATACTATTTTAGATTTTAGATTAAATAGGACTTTCAGTAGGATACATATAAACACGAATCTAGGGATAATATCATGTCCCGTAAAATAACTGTTGTAAGTTTGATCGTTCGGACTTCAGTCCTCTGATTTTTATGAGGACTGAAGTCCTCACTACGAACCAATTTCACTGCGATCGTTTGAGCCCAAATCATATAATTAGTGAAAATTTACTGCTCGATCGACCTTTTTGATTTTTAATGTATCATTTTTAACCCGCTTTCAGTACAAATTCCGTGCAGCCGTTTGTCCCAGGAGTCAACGGGTAGCTGGGCTAGCAAGGCAAATTCAAAGATTGTGGCGATCGCCATTTTTGATTCCCACTCTGCTAAACTCAGCATGCGATCGTAATAGCCGCCGCCGTAGCCCAAGCGATAGCCGCGAACATCGCAGCCGACTGCTGGTACGAGGATTAAATCTACTTCAGAGCGATCGATTTTAGGAGCATCAGGCAGCGGTTCTTGGATGCCGTAAGCGACCGTATGTAAAGCATCTCCGGGCTGCCAGACGTGCCAGGATAAGTCTTTGCCGACACAGCGGGGAAATCCCCACGTGCGGGGAGTTTCAAATAGGGGACTTAAATCTGCTTCTTGGCGAAAGCTAAAGTAGGCGAGGATTGTTCTTGCTTGGGTGAATGGGGGCGAGTTGTGCAGGTGGTTGCAAATGATCTCGCTCTTTTGTGTCCATTCTTGGGCTGGTAGGGATTTGCGGGTGTTCAGGAGCGATCGTCTTAATTCGGTTTTGGTTAATAAAGGTTTAGGAGTATTCATATTTGCGATGGAATCTCTCGTTTTAGTTCCAGTCCGACAGGGGTTAAAAACCCCTGTCTCAAGCGCGAAAGTCCTCTAAAAGAGGACTGCGATTAATTGCATTGTTCATCAGACTTTCTAGTCGGTTTCAAGCGACTCGCAGCTCTGAGGCTCTTGTTTAAACCCCTGCCTGTCTCAAGCGCGAAAGTCCTCTAAAAGAAAACTACAATTAATTGCATTTTTCATCACACTCTGCAGTCGGTTTCAACCGACTTCTGCTATGAGGCAGGGGTTTCAACCCCTGCCGGACTGCCGGACTGCCGGACTGCCGGACTGCCGGACTGCCGGACTGCCGGACTGCCGGACTGCCGGACTGCCGGACTGCCGGACTGCCGGACTGGACTGCCGGACTGCCGGACTGCCGGACTGCCGGACTGCCGGACTGCCGGACTGCCGGACTGCCGGACTGCCGGACTGCCGGACTGCCGGACTGCACCGAAAGCGTCAACAAACCGGATTTGATATCACATATTGTCTCACCACAGGACAAAGATTGAATAAAGTTTCATTCTCCATTTCCTCTATTTCAACCAACGATCGCCTGCCCAAAGATTGCAGCCCGTTGAATAACTCCGAGGGCGATAAATCGGCATCTTCTAGCAATTGCTCTATTGAAACTGAATTCGCTTCGCGGCTGAGGCGGGAGATGAGCTTTTTCTCTAATTCTGACAGGCGATCGATCTGCGGGTGCAAGTTTGCGGCCAATTCTTCCCCCACGAATAGCATATCATATTTCAAAAATTCTGCTACCCTGCCGCGAAATAATTCTTGAATAGTGGCCGCGACTATTTTTAACCACAATGGATTGCCTCGGTAGGCGTTAATTAGGTATTCCCATTTTTCGGGGTTGAGTAAATTTTTATTTCGGAAAATTTCGGCGGCATCTGTACCTATGCCTTTGAGTTGTAAAGTACGAACTAATGAATTTTCGCCTGTTAATGCGGTAATTTCTCTGGGGTTTTCCCAAGTGTTGAGGATTAAGCAACTGTTGTGGGTTGTTTCTCCGATTTGTCTGAAAAGGATGCTGTAATTTTCGCATTCTGGGCGGTAATTTCCTGCGAGTTGTCCGCTCCCGAGGAGAGTTTGCACGTCGTCGAGGATGATGAGACAGCGGTTTTTTCGCAGATATTCCATTAACAGGGAAAGTCGATCGCCAATGCTGCTAGGCAAAAACCCCTCTTCGCCCCCCCTTGACAAGGGGGGGTTGGGGGGGTATTGATTGGCGATAAATTGAATCAGGTTTTTCAGGGTGGTTCCGAGGGGTGGGGAGGTGCCCAGACTTCGCCAAATTACGCAGTCAAAGTGATGCTGAATTTGTGGGATGAGGTGGAGGGAAAGTGCGGTTTTGCCGATGCCGCTGAGTCCTGATATTGCTGTGAGGTTGCACTTTTCTTGGACGATCCATTTTTCGAGGGTGGCGAGTTCGGATGTGCGATCGGACAACAATGAAATATGAGGTGCATCGGCTAAGTCTAGTCGGGTTTGGGGTTTTGAGGTGTCTGGGGTGGGGGTTGAGGGCGATCGGGCTTTTGGAACTTCGGGAGATTGAGTGTCCTTACAAACATTGACATTACCAATAAAAAAATCGTTGCCCGAATTTGATGAAATGATGAATAATTGTTGTCTTTCAAGTGCCGATCGTAAATTCGATTGAGTAACTTCTTCACCTAAAACATTTGATAAACGCTTCCATAATTTTGAAGCTATATTCCTGACGTGACCTTCGCTACAATAGGATGCTTCTGCGATTTGAGAGTATTTTTGACCTTCCCATACACCTGCTAGGATAGCTTCTTGCAGATCGTCCAAGTGTTCTCCTGTCTTAGCGAAAACCATGTCTTCAGCTAATTTCAAGACTTTTTTAACGTCCATTAGTTAAGTATGTATGGAGGTCTTGGCTATTTTATCATATTTTTTATGACATTTTATGATAATGATGACATAATCTGACTTTTTTAATTATTAATATCTGACTTTTCATGATATTTTAACTGTAAAAAAAACTAGGATTTTAGCTATATTGATATTTAGTACAGCAGGTGAAATTATTGTAAGTTTAATGATTTTTCACCGAGTGTCAGGTTCGCAATCAACCATTTTATTGATACCAGGAAAATTAGGGGGTTCAATGGCAAAGCATATTTTGAACAATCAACCGCTGGGAATTCTGCTATTTATGTCAACCTTTTGTATGTCTTTGACTATAAATTGGGGACAAGCTATACATCAAAAAGCGATCGCTTACGAAGCACATGAATTTGTCTTCATTAGTCGATTACCAAATTTGCCAAATATGAATCAACAACAGGCAGATTCTGTCTGTAACAACAATTTTAATGAGCTTAGACAGGTAGGAATTTTCGATGAAAGTGTTCAAAAGAATACTTGGCATATCTGGGCACACGTTAAAAACGGAGACTGTGTGATCAATATTCGCAATTGGTCGGGAGCCACGAAGGATCCTGTTTATTGGCATCCTAGTAATAATCCAGAAAGGACGATTGAGGTTCGTGTTCCAAAATTTAATTAATAACTGAAGTTTGAGGATAGGCGATCGCCCTTTTTGCCCTAAAGGGCGATCGCCCTTTCTTTTGCCTCATCCGTAAGAGCGATCGCCCTGACTTGAACTGAGGAGCGATCGCTTGTATAATAATAGCTAGATGCTGTGAAAAAACGATGGCTGCCAAAGACCTATTCCATGATGCTGTAAAACAAGCACTCCTGAAGGAGCAGTGGGTAATTACGGCAGATCCGCTCATCCTCAAGATAGATAAGGTGAAGTTTGAGATCGATCTAGCAGCAGAGAAAGTCTTTGCCGCTGAAAAGCCTGGACGAAAGATTGCTGTTGAAATCAAAAGCTTTCTCAATCCATCAGCCATTACAGACTTTCATTCAGCGTTAGGACAGTTTTTGAACTACCGCTTAGGATTGCAAATGAGCGAATCAGATAGAACTCTATATCTGGCAGTCCCTATCGATATATTTGAATCCTTCTTTCAAGAACGATTTACTCAGGAAGCTATCCGACATTATCAAGTGAAGTTAATCGTCTACGCTCCGGTTCAGGAGGTAATCATTGAATGGAAAGAATAGAGCTGTACCGCCAATTTATCCGCCAACTATTAACCTCTCATGCCAGTCTATATAATAACTCAGAGTTGGATGTTGAGTGCCAACTTGTGTTCGATACAGAACACGACCATTACCAAATTTTAGATGTGGGCTGGGAGGGATACAAACGCATTTATAACTGTTTCATTCACTTAGATATCAAGGATGGTAAAATCTGGATTCAACGCAATATGACAGAAGCAGACCTCGGACAGGAATTAGTCGAGATGGGAGTAGCCAAAGAGGACATTGTTTTAGGGCTGCATCCGCCTTACAAGCGTCCGTATACGGGCTATGGGGTTGCTTAGGAAAATGCCCGATCGCCCTTTTTGCCCTAAAGGGCGATCGCCCTAATTATTCTTCACTCAAACTATTTCCGAGGCTAAAAGCCTACCATCAACTCGCTCATATTCATCTTCCAGTAGCCACGAGTGAGCCTCATCGTAACTTGAACCTAAAAACAGCAGTTTATAACCCACATTCCGCAGATATTCGATCGGATTTAATTTCAAAAGAATTCAGAATTCTCAAAACCTCAAATAATTGCTCTGCAATCATTTGAGGCT
>RDYN01000025.1:0-18066 GCA_004293365.1 Oscillatoriales cyanobacterium
CAAATTGAGTAATCCGTCAAGATGAAAATCCATAAGCTTAGCCTCTAGCGTAAAGTTCCTATATTATACAGTTTTCACCGCAAACCCAGAAGAGCCAAAGCAAATTAGGCATTAAAAAAAATTAACGTGATTAGTCATGAATGCACTGTCGATCAAAAAAACCAATTCATGGCAACATTTTTCTTGGCCACAGCCCATATTTTCCGATCCACCAAGTTTCAACTCGTAAGTTGTATTAATAAATGCGATCGCCCGGGCCAACAGAAATTTGCCTCAACATCCGTTAAATCCATACTTCCTGCTTCAATACAAACGAAAAGAGTCGAGAAATTTTTGAGCATTTTCTGGTTCTGGAGTAGTAGCAACCAGCCCGTAAACGCGCGTTTCCACCAAAAAAACTTGACCGACGCCTATAGGTTCCTTGGGAGAAAGTGGCTGAAACTCAAACTCTTTTCCCGGATAGCCGCCCAGGGAAATATCCCGCACTTGCAGCAATTTAGCATTGGCAGCCACGACAAAAAAATCAACGGCATTATTTAAAGTAATTTTGATATTATTGTTGCTGAGCCGAAAATCTAGATCGAAGTATTGCAGTAAATAAGTTTCTTTATTTTTTAAGATAGACCTGTATGTATGAGCGGTAATTTGAGTTGAAAAAGTTTCAGTATTAATTTTGGGAGTTCCCGGCATATCGATCGCAAACTGACCCATCGCCGAACAAAACGGCTGCCACTCCGGCGTCTGAAGTGGCGCCCGCAGCGGGGCTGCTTCAGCTTTTGCGGGACTTGTAAACTTGAGTGCCCAGACAAGTAATGTAGCAGTAACTAGGATTATATGCAGAAATTTCATTTGGGTAAAAATTATATTTGTCCGATCGATCTGCGCTAGCCTAGAAACATATCCGCAAACGAGGGATTTATGCTGAATATTATACGTACTCAACGGCGAGGCAACTCGCTGGGCCCAGCCAAAACCAGTAAAACCAGTAAAACTAATAAAACCAATATACTAGCTGTTGTAAAGACTTGGCTGGCTATCAGTCTGCTGGTTTCTGTGACAGCTTGTGCAAACGACCCCAACAGCAAAGCCCTCCAAGAATCTTTAGCCGCCGATCCCAAATTAACAGAAACTCCGCTTCCCGTCCCTGTGCCTCCCCCAGCGACAGCAGTCGAAACCAGCACAACCGCCAAACTTCCTGCCGATTTCCCGACAGAGATTCCACTCTATCCTAATGCTCAGTTAGTCGAAGTTGGTGCGCCAACCGATGCGCCGTCAAAAAACGTGCGGCTGCGCTGGGAAAGCACAGATCCGGTTAATTCGGTTCAGAACTTTTATCAGAGAGAATTTGGGCGCGGGAATTGGCAAATAGTCAGCCGCCCAACCGCCGAAGGACAAGGTTCTTTGGTAGCAACCCGAGATAAATTGCGGGTAACAGTATCGCTTTCTCCGACTCAAAAAGTAGGAGGTTCTACGGAATTTGCGATCGACTACACCAAAGACAGTCCAGAAATAGCAGCCAGTCCCCAGCCTAACAATTCCGAGTCTAGCCCATCTCCAACCGCTTCACCAACTCCATCAAATTCAGAAGCAACTACTCCAACCCCATCTGCCTCGCCAAAATCCGAAAAAGTTAGCCAACTAGACACCAAAATTCCTCAACAGTTGCAGCAGTACGTGGCGGATTTGGCTCAGTTAGAAGCGCTGAAAGTGCGATCTAAAAGCGGTGCTAATTTAGAAACAGGCAGCACTTTGCCCGAACCCAACAAAATTATCACCCGCCGCGAATACGCCCGGTGGTTAGTAGCAGCAAACAATCAAATTTATGCCAGCCGTCAAGCCAAACAAATAAGATTAGCAGTAGAATCTAGCGAATCAGCCTTTTCTGACATACCCAAAACCGACCCAGATTTTTCAGCAATTCAAGGTTTAGCAGAAGCCGGTTTAATTCCGAGTTCACTTTCGGGAGAAACTAAAGATATGAAATTTCGCCCGGATGCACCTTTAACCCGCGAAACAATGATTCTCTGGAAAGTACCATTAGATACTCGTCAAGTTTTGCCCACAGCTAACATTGAGGGAGTGAAAGAAAAATGGAGTTTTCAAGACGCTTCTAAGATTGATTCCCAGGCGTCGCGAGCAGTTTTAGCTGATTTCAACAATGGAGACTTGGCGAATATTCGCCGCGTTTTTGGTTTTACAACTCTGTTTCAGCCCAAAAAATCCGTGACTCGCGCCGAAGCTGCTGCAAGTTTGTGGTATTTTGGCATTCAAGATCAGGGATTGTCGGCTAAAGATGCTCTGCAAGCCAAGTCTCAAGCAGCCCAGTAGAGTTGTTTGGGATGATTAAAAGTTTTAAACAAAGCCTCAACTTAAACAAAAAAAGGTTCGTAGTGAGGACTTAAGTCCTTCTTTTGCTGAGGACTGAAGTCCTCACTACAGGTTCGTAGTGAGGACTTAAGTCCTTCTTTTGCTGAGGACTGAAGTCCTCACTACGAACCTTTTAGATTATCATCCTGACTCTGGTAGAAAAGTCTCGCTACTTTAATTTCTCTGCCCGAGTCACCGCCACAAATCCTTGCAAACGCCATAAATCATACATCTGCCTCTCTGTGCGCGGTGCGCGCGCTACGGGATAGATTTTTCCTTTTACTCTTACTTAGTCTTAATTTCTGTATCCTGCCAGACAAGCGCTGCATTTGGCTGGCAAATTTTGTACATATTTTAACTAACACTTGGAAAAACTCTCAGTAGGATTCCGGATGGGGTAACGACCTTACGGATAAATGAAAAAGAGTGTTTGAGATCTGGGAGAGCGTTTTCTAATGTACGATATTACCCTATTTACCCCGCAAGACATCGCGAAATGCAGTTTAGTCCTGCGCCAGTTCGGTAGAAATTCTGCTAGTATGGAAGCCAGCAGCCAAAAAATTGTCAAGTATATTTACCAACATTTTTGCGATTCGCAAACTGGAGAAAATAGCTGTGTTTTGGTGCGTTTGTTCAAAACTCATCCCTACGGGGAATTAGAAGACTCATTGCAACAATCCGCCCGCCGCTTAATGAACGGCAAATCCCCTGCCGCCGACATGAAATGCTGGACTCTACTAGCAACCGCAGGCATAGAACCGCAGTGGAATTCTCGGCACACAGGAGTAGAAAATACAGCTATTCCCTTAGTTAGCACCGAAGTAGTAGCCAAAATGCCGGCGATTGCGGAAACCATCAGGCAGTTCGGTTTAGACATTCCTACAGTCCTCGGAATCGAGGGAGAAAGGTTTCTGCAATTAGAACCCGCAGTCTTAAATATTTTTCACGTATCCGAGGCAAAAGGCAGCCCCTTTATTCCCGAACAAGATTCCTTAATTATCCCCTACAAAGTCAAGTCTACCTTGACATTTGGGGGACTTTTGCGATCGGGAAGTTTGTTTGCGGTAGTCATTTTCCTTAAAGTAAAAATTCCCCCTAGCACAGCTCAACTGTTTAAACATTTGGCACTGAGTGTCAAAACTGCTCTGTCTTTGTCTGACGAAAAAACAGTTTTTAATAACTCAAAAACATCGGAAAATATTGTGAAATCTCACAATATTTACGAAAATCAATTACTGGAATATCAAATTGCTAGTTTAATTCAATTGCTGGATTTTTCGGAACAGGAAATGCTGAGGCAAGCAGCTCGTTTTCAACGGATAATTGATAAATTGCAGCGCGAACTTGCCGATCGCAAAAACAAGGAACAAGCTTTGCAAGCAAGTCAAGAATCATTCCCAGGCATCCTCAATACTCGCGAAGATGCTGTTGTTGGCGTCGAAGAAAATCTAGGAATGCACAGTTTCAATCAAGGTGAAGAACAGATTTAATCCAAGCTATGTTAAAATTGGTTCGTAGTGAGGACTTCAGTCCTCAAGAAAAGAAGGACTGAAGTCCTCACTACGAACCTTATTTAAGGTTGGGGATTCGGGATGCTAGGATGGAGCCGTACCATTTATCTATTGGCGTTTGCTTTCTGACCTCAAATCCTAAGTTTTCAATAACTTGTCGGGTTTCGGCGTGAGTGTGACCAGACCACAAGTGGTATTCTAAAGACAGGTTTTGCACGAGTTGCCAAGTATCTCGGTCTTCAAATAACAGCCATTCTGCACCTTCGCAGTCTACTTTGGCTAAATCGACGCTGCCGCCAATGCGATCGATCGCCCTTTTCAACGATACCATCGGTACATCGCCGTTTTCGCTGACGCGCGATCGCGTTTTTCCCGAGACTTCCCGAATATCCAGCACTACTTTACCATCTCGGTCTCCTAAAGCTTCCATAAAATACGTAAAATTTGCGATTTCAGATTGATGTTTGAGGTAATTTTCCAAGTTGGGATTAGCTTCGTAGGCGTGAATCACCGCCTGGGGAAACCTGTTCCTCGCCGCAATCGGAAATAACCCGACATTGGCTCCAATATCAATAATTGTCCTCAGCGATGGGGGTAATTGTTCGACTCCGTAGCAGTCGTCTAAAAGCACTTCTATAAATTCTCCGTCCATACCTTTCTCTGAAGGCACCTTGACTTGATGGCGCTTTCCTTTTACCAGCAAATTATCCGGCAATTGAAAGCTAGCAACCCTGTTAAATTTTATGCCTAATCTTTTTGCTCTAATGTTGCGCTGCATCAGTTGCTGAAGTTTAGATAAAAGCATAGGTAAATATTGAAAATATTTTCAAAGTTATGATAACAATCTTTCCAATCATATCTCATATAGGCGCGACCAACCTAGTTTATTGAGTTGCAAAAGTGTGTGAATTTTTCAACATCCATCTTTCCCTCCTTTCTCCAACCTCTGCGTTCTCTGCGCCCTCTGCGGTCAAGAAAAATAAAAATCTGGTTCGCTTAAGAAAATATGATTGCTACATAGAATAAATCTGCTTTAATATATGTCAAAATATGCTCCAAAATGCGGTAATCAAAAATGTTAGAGTTCGATCGCCTATTTGAAACAATTGAAGAGTTAGTCATGCTGCACTCACCCAGCGGTGCGGAGTCGGAAATTAACCAGCGGTTGATGGAAAAGTTCGGCGCCCTAGGAGTGAATGCTTGGATCGATCGCGCTGACAATGCGATCGCCCTAATTCCGGGCCGCAATCCCGAAAAGTCGATCGCCATTACCGCCCACAAAGACGAAATTGGCGCCCTAGTGAAAACAATAGGCGATCGGGGGCGCGTCGAAGTCCGCAGGTTAGGCGGCACCTTTCCTTGGGTTTACGGCGAAGGCGTTGTCGATTTGTTAGGAGACAAGCAAACAATTAGCGGGATTCTCAGCTTCGGAAGCCGCCACGTTTCCCACGAATCTCCTCAAAAAGCTCAGCAGGAAGATGCTGCTGTCAAGTGGGAAAATGCCTGGATCGAAACCAAGTGTACCGCCGAGGAATTGGCCGAGGCCGGAATTCGATCGGGCACGCGGATGGTGGTGGGAAAGCACCGCAAACGCCCGCTGCGGCTGAAGGATTGGATCGCGAGCTACACCCTCGACAACAAGGCTTCTGTGGCGATTTTGCTGGCTCTGGCGGAATTTTTGCAAGAGCCTGCGGTGAATGTTTATTTGGTGGCGTCGGCGAAGGAGGAGGTTGGGGCGATCGGGGCTTTGTATTTCACGCAGCGCCAGCCGTTGGAAGCGCTGATTGCTTTGGAAATTTGCCCGCTGGCGCCGGAATACCCGATCGACGACGGCGAAAACCCGGTTTTGCTAGTTCAAGACGGCTACGGAGTCTACGATGAAGGATTGAACGCTCAATTGCGCGCAGCAGCCGCAGCAGCCGACAAACAGGTGCAGTTGGCGGTGATTAGCGGTTTTGGGAGCGATGCTTCGATCGCCATGAAGTTCGGCCACGTGGCCCGCGCCGCTTGTTTGGCTTTCCCTACCCAGAACACCCACGGCTTTGAAATTGCTCACTTGGGGGCGATCGGCAACTGCGCCGCCATCCTCAAAGCCTACTGCGAGCAGTTGTCGGACGACTAGAAAAAAAACTTTCGCAAAGTAGTTGACAGATTGGGAAAGATTAGTTAAGGTAATAAAGGTGCGGAACACAAGCAAACGCAACGCAAAACGCGCCCCCATCGTCTAGAGGCCTAGGACACATCCCTTTCACGGATGCGACGGGGATTCGAATTCCCCTGGGGGTATTGAAAATCTAACTCTGATATCGAAATGATATCTAGCAACTGGTAAAGGCAACAAGCCCAACCGACACGCTAGGTATCATTTTTGCTTTTGGCTTCAACCTCCTCCTCTATTGGATAATTGTAGATGCAGGCGCGGTTGAAACCGCCCCATCTTCTTGCTGATTTTATGGAGGTAAGCTAAACTTGTGAATAGACGAGATTTACAAAACATCGCACTTACTCGACTTAAAGAAGTAGAAGTGCTCCTCCAAAATCGTCAATACTCTGGTGCTTACTATCTCAGCGGTTATGTCATAGAATGTGCTTTAAAAGCTTGCATTGCCAAACAAACCCGGAAATTCGACTTTCCTGACAAAAAAACAGCGCTCGAAAGTTACACCCACGATTTAGAAAAACTTGTTAAAGTTGCTAAACTTGATTCAGAATTAAAAACTCTGGTAAAGGATAGAAGTTTTGCAAATAGATGGGCACTACTCAAAGACTGGTCAGAAGAAAGTCGTTATGAAAAACACGACAAACAAAAAGCCCTCGATATTTACTCAGCAATTACCGACACCACTCACGGAATTTTACAATGGGTACAGCAACATTGGTAAGTCAAGAAATAGCAGAAGGTCAAAGACTAATAGACGCTCTTAATGAAGCGGGTGTATCAGTTGATTCTGCTCTCTGGTTCTACGCACCAGAACCCGAAACCTGGCGATTGATGCTCACATCACCTTCCTATGATAAGAAAGGCCCACTTAAAACTTATGACGAAATACTATCAGTCTTTCGCGAGGTAGAGCCTGAATTGAAAATTGATTGGACAGCCCTTGTCGCAGTCAGCGTCAAAGATGAATTAATTCAGGGATTGCGTGAGTTACAACAACGTTTCAAATCAAGTTTTTCAGGGAGACGGATAACGAATCAAAGCATCAATCATAGGTACATTGATGATGCTTACATTTATCAAATCAAGTGAATTGACTCTCGATCGATCTGATATCATGCAATACTGTTTACTTAATTCGTAGGGTGTGTCGCCACGAAAAATTCCTAGCTACCTATCGACAATTTAAGAGATCCGCACCGGAACACAATGGTTGTATAAATAAACACAACATTTATTCGGCAGCATCTTTTTGTTGAAATTTAGATCGGGACTGAGGCGGTGCGTGACTGTACATATTTTCCTGGTTTAGATGTAAAGATTTATCGCCGTCACACACCCTACAATTAACTCGCACGCTCCGCACCCTACCGCTATATTACCAATTACCAATTACCAATTACCCATTCTCCAAAATATTTATTTTTCAGCCATTTTATCGAGCTTTTCCCTCACCAACAAATCTAGCAAAGTACGCAGCACAAACAAGCCAGCGCATCCCGACACAGCAAAAGCTACGATCGCCCCCGTTTGATATCCGCCCACCAGCAGCACCGCACCCGTCAGCACCCCAAAACCCGCTACACAGGCAAAAATCAGAGTTTTCAGGGCTAGATTGATGCGTTTCAGGGCGCGATCGCTCGAACTATTGCGGACTCGAATTTGCAATTCCCCATCTTCAATCCGCTGCTCCAAACGCTTGAGGAAAACTTGCGATTTGCTCGGCTGCTGCAACTTGTACGCGATAAAATTTCGCGCTTGAAGAGCCAATTCTCCGATCGCACTTCTGCGCCCTTTACTCACCGCCATACTCTTGACAAAAGGCTGAGCGCATGATAGGAAATTGTAGTGAGGGTCGAGAGTTCTGGCAATGCCGTCGAGAGTCGTCAGAGACTTGACAATAAACATCATTTGTGCGGGCAAGCGAAAGGGTTGTTGCTCGAACATGATATAAAGTTCGTTCTTGATTTCATTAAAGGCTTGAAAGTCGATCGGCTTATCAATAAACTTATCCAACAAAAAAGCAATCAGCCTGCGTACCGGCATCATATCCGGCATCGGCTCAACTAAGCCGATCGCAATTAAAGTATCGAGTACCCGATCGGTATCCTTCCTCAGCACAGCAAAAAAAGTCTTGACCATTTCGTCTTTAGCCAGAGACTTCACCTCTGCCATCATCCCAAAATCGTAAAATATCAAGCTGCCATCTTCTGTCACCGCCAAATTTCCCGGATGCGGGTCAGCTTGAAAAAAACCATCAATTAACAACTGCTTCAAGTAACAAGAAATTCCGAGTTGATTTAGCTTCGTAATATCTACTCCAATCGCCTCTAAACTAATGCGATCGTCCACCTTAATACCGGGAGCATATTCTACAGTCAGCACTTTTTTAGTTGTGTATTGCCAGTAGACTTTTGGGACAATAATCTGAGGATATTCCTGAAAATTATGGCTGAAGCGATCGGAATTTTTGCCTTCTTGCACGTAGTCGATTTCTTGATATAAAATCTTGAAAAACTCGTGATAAAGAGATTCTAGATCGTACTTGCGCGTCCCGGGCAAATGGCGATCGCACAAACGCATTACTTGGCGCACCGCCTTGACATCCAAATCGAACAACCTTTCCAAACCCGGGCGCTGCACCTTCACAATCACATCTTCCCCCGTGTGCAGCCTCGCTTTGTGCACCTGTCCCAGACTCGCTGCTGCGATGGGTAACGGGTCAAAATCCCGGTACAAAGCGTAAATATCCTTGCCTAACTCTGATTCTACAAGGGCGATCGCCTCTTCGGAACTAAACTCAGGAACCCGATCCTGCAACTGTTCCAACTCCTTGACGTACTCCAGCGGCAGCAAATCAGCACGAGTCGAGAGAGACTGCCCGATTTTAATAAAAGTCGGGCCCAAATCCAGCAAAGTATTCACCAACCAATGGGCGCGAATTCTTCTAGTATGAGCAGACTTATCTTGCAGCAGTCCATCCCACCACAAAAAAAACATAAACTTTGCCGTCGCAGCAAAAACGTCTATTTGTCGTGCCAGCGGCGAATATTTAGAACGTTGCCAACGCAGGAGTTTAGGTGCAGCTTTTGTTAGCATAATATAGACGATCTAGTTCCATGCAGCGCGACAATTTTTAGGGAATATTCCAAGGGATAGAAACCGACTTCGATGTACAATAATACTTCGTTGCAGGTCTTTGAAAAAGTTAAAAAAACAGATCTTTGTGGTCAATACCTCTTAACATTATCTTATTTATACTACCATCGTTCATGTTGTAATAAAGACTTTCGTCCTGATTAATTGAGCGAGATAGTAATAAATATATCTGTACTAACAGGTACTAATTACCGGCACATAACGGCACATCTATTAATCTCAACTTCATTCTAAAATTCATCATAAATCTAGTTTATAGCAGAGTCTTGAGGCTCCTCGCATCCCCCTTACAGAAGGGGACGAAAGAGAATAATCTTGTCCCCCCGACTATCCGGGGGCTAGGGGATAGCGATTCCTAATCGCCCAAAAGCAGTCTGTGACTAAGTTTGATGTTAATTTTACACTAATGCCAGGCATCATATAAATCTTTGGGGGAGCATTTGACTTTTTTAAACAGCGTTTTTTAAGAGTGCGATGTTCAGAATACTGTACAGCTTATTATTTGACATACTCCCCGCCGTAGAACGGACGGGGATTCTTGACACTTCATTGAGATGCGCTACAAGTAGTCTTACCTTCTCTCCGTGTCCGTTTATAGTCGTGGCGATGTCCCATCCCGACTTTTTCTATATTTTTAGATGCGTTTGTATCTCGATCGTGGTGCGTCCCACAATTAACGCAGACTATTTCTCGAACTTTGAGATCTAGCTTGCCCCACCTAAACCCGCACTCCGAACAAATTTGACTCGTGGGTTCCCACCTATCAATCACCCGAAAGTCACGCCCGTATTTGTCGCATTTAGCTTCAATTAGAGTGCGAAATTCATACCATCCCTGCAAACTAATCGCTCTGGCTAATTTGCGGTTTTTAACCATGCCCGAGACATTTAAATTTTCCAAAATTACAGCTTGGTTCTTGATGACAATCTTGGTTGACAATTTGTGCAAGAAATCAGTGCGCTTGTCCGATATTTTGTTGTGCTGTTTGGCAAGGCAAATCCTCGTTTTATTGCGCCGTTTTGAGCCTTTTTGTTGTCTGCTTAACTTGCGCTGCAATTTCCTAATTTTGCGGTCGGGTTTTGAATAGTCCGGGCTTTTTACTTGTGTTCCGTCGCTGAGCGCTGCAAAGGTTTTGATGCCCAGATCGATGCCGATAGACTCGTTTTTAGCGGGTACGCTAACCGGATTTATCTCAACTACAAAGCTTAGGAAATAGCGATTGGCACAATCTTTAATTACTGTTACCGAACTGGGATTTGATGGTAGTTCTCTACTCCAAATCGGCAAGACGTTCCAGATTTTAGCTAAGTACACTTCATCTCCTTTTAAGGAAAACCCTGCTTTTGTCAAGGTTGCAGACTGCCGGTTCGACTTCTTTTTAAACTTAGGTCTTCCTACTTTTCTCCCTTTGCGCTTGCCTTTTAGAGAACCAAAATAGTTTTGGTAGGCAACATCTAACTGTTTTAGAGATTGTTGCAAAGCAACTGAAGATACGTTGTTTAGCCACACTCGGTCTTCAGCTTTTTTAGAAGCCGTTAAAGACTCAGACAATTCGCCATATCCTGGATACTTGCCATTAAGCGACAAAGCTAGGGCGTCGTTCCACGCTACTCGAACGCAACCAAACAACTGAGCTAAGCCCCGCTGCTGTTGGTCTGTTGGATAGAAACGACATTTGTACCTAGCTTTCATGGCTTGTGCTATAGTTGGTTTGTTCATTCTAACATAGTTAACGCGCTAAAAGGAGTATCCAGCCGCCGATACGGGCAAGCTGGATATCCGAAGCCCTACGGAAAAGACGCAATGCGCGAGTCCGAGTTATTTTGCTGCTTCGGTTGGGGGCGCACCGATTGAAATCTTCAAGCAATACATCAAGGATCAATTAAAGCCGTCGTAGAACGACGGGGTTTTAAACCCAAATTTTTGATAAGCTAGCTTAAGAGATCGCACTCATAGCAATGCAAAACTGAGATGCTCCCCAAGTTTTCACCTGCTCGTTGCCGATTAAAGGCAGCTTTTCAACCAGACTATTATTCTAGATTCAAGAGTTCCGCTGGATTTTTTGGCAAAGTCAGAGTAAAAGATGTGCAGCACAACTCGTCAGATTCGGAACTTTCGGCCGGACAACTAGACACATCAATAGTACCATTCATGTGCTGCACTAAAGACTTGACCAGCGCCAGACCCAAACCCGTACCGGGGATGACTTTGTTGGTAATGCCAGTACCGCGACGGAACTTGTCAAAGATGTGCGGCAAATCAGCAGCAATAATGCCGCGCCCGAAATTAGACACACTTAGGACAATATCGCTGGCTACCTCAGATACCTCGAAAACTACCGTTGTTTCAGAAGCCGAGTATTTTCCAGCATTCGTCAGCAGTTCCAGCAGCACCCGCTTAAGACTGTCCGGGTCGGTTTCCAAGGAAGGGGTCAACTTCGGCACATCCACCTCCAGAGTCAATCCCTTATCCGCCCACTTTTTCTCAAAATCCACAACTAAATCTTTAATTAAAAGGTTGAGATCGATGTTGACTGGATAAAGAGGGAGTGGCTGGCGCTCAAATTGCTTGAAGGTTAGCAAATCCTGAACCAGGGCGGCTTCCTTAGCACAATGCTGCTCTAGAATGTCGAGATAATTAGCGCGACTTGCTGATGGCTGTTCGGCCTTTTTGAGCATCAGAATCGCCAGATTCATAATTGTTAAAGGGGTACGCAACTCGTGACTAACATTGTCGATAAACTCGTCTTTGATTAGCTTCAATCTGCGTATTTGCTCTAGTAGATTGGCAGATTGTTCGTGCAGTTTCTCCTGCACGTTGATACTTTGTTCCAACTCAGCATCTCTTTTTTGGACTTGGCTTTGCAGTTCCTTGAGTGTCTGAGTTTGAACGATCGCCCTGCTGGCTTGAGCGCAGACTGATTCCAGAATTTCTAATTCTTCAGGGTTCCAAGGACGCGGCTCGGAGTGCTGCAAAACCAAGAACCCTAAGACAGTTTCCTGTCTGCTTGCGTCCATGATGGGAATTACCAGCAGCGCCCGAATACCTTGGAGTTTCAAGATTTCTGCGGCGCCCTCTTGTTCCTTGTCGATTAATTCGCTGGCGTCAGCAAAGGCGAAAGGTTGGGGTGCGCTGTGGAATGCTTGACTGCACAAATTAGATTCCGACAGCCAAAAAGCGGGAGAGTTATTTTGTTTGGAATTAGAACTTTTGGATTTGGAATTAGCACTTTTTGCCTGAGTCTTGGGTTTAGCTTTCGAGCTTTGTTTTCCAGAATTTTTTTGTTCTATTGCTAGTTTGCTTTCATTTTTGGTCGATGCAGATTCGCCAACTAATACTATTTTTGATTTGGGAGTTTGATTGATGGAGGCTTTTGTTAAGGGGGAGTCTGTATGTTTAAACAGCAGGATTTGACCTCTATCTACTTCCAGAGTATTGACGGTATTTTCAATAAGTTGCTGCAAAATTCGATCGACTTCTGAACTCGTGTCGATCGCAGTAGCAACTGACCTGAGTAGATTTTTGTATTTAGCTTGTCGCTGTAACTGTTGGTTTAAACGGGCAATTTCTTGAGTTTTTTGAATGTGAGCAATCGCGATGCCGATCGCCTCCGATGCTGCTTCTAGGCGCTGGCCATCGGTTGCCGACCACTCGTGAGGTTGCCACTTACCAAGAACGATCGTCCCATTTACAGCCCCTCCAAATCGCGCAGGCGCTGCCAAAACAGCCCGACAAGGCAGCGGTGTCACAGGGGAATTGGGCGATGAAGCTGCCCCAGGAGTATCAAGATAGTCGGAGATGGCCACGATCTCGCCCTCTGCTAGCACGTTTGCGAAAACAGGATGTTCGATCGATATGCTAGGCGATTCTAATTTTGTGCTTTGGGAATCTTCGGGTGTTTGAGTTGCATCCGCAGCGTTTGGTCGATCGCTCCTCTGAAGCCAGCAAGCATTCGGAATTACTACTTTCTGGTCAGCTACAGCAATCAAACAGAAATCTGCCCCACAAGCAACCCCCAAAGTATTTGCTATTTGTAGCAGCAGGATTTCTCGATCGATGTTGGTCGCGAGAATTTGGTAAATTTGCCGCCCGACAAGGGCAGGATCGACCTGGTACTGCATAAGACGATCCAGAAATTTTTGGACTGATACTGGTTCTGCGATTTGTGGTAGGTGCAAAGTGCGAGACTCTGACGGCGATTGGTCGATCGGAGTAAAGTCTGGATTTCCCTGGTAATCGATCATGGCAACGAAGCCTTTATTTTTTTGAATGATGTTTGAGCAGGCTCGCGCTGCATATATAGAACCTATCCATAACAGTCGGTTGGACTGTTATGAGCCTGCTTTCTGCGTTGGCGCAGCCCG
Source organism: Oscillatoriales cyanobacterium (assembly GCA_004293365.1). Taxonomy (GTDB): domain Bacteria; phylum Cyanobacteriota; class Cyanobacteriia; order Cyanobacteriales; family Microcoleaceae; genus Microcoleus. Next base: position 13,560 of record RDYN01000025.1, read on the forward strand.
TCGGCGGGTAACTAAATCTGTAAAAGACTTACTCAGATCCGACCGAGTTCTATTTTGCTGTTTTCTACCCTGGGATCTGTGAGGGATGAAATTTAGCACCCTCGAGCAGATGAGGATAAATCCCATTCCCACTACTTTTGACTGTTCTGAGTATGAAGGTTTTCTTGAGACCGCTTCGTGACACTCCTCTCCTGACTCTGTGATGTTTCTTATTTAAGTTTGTGATCCTGATAAAATTTTATTGTGATATAAATCATGCGATCGAGTGACGCCGATCGCAAAAATTAAAAATCAAAAAATCCTCACTCATAGCTTATCTGAGCGTTTCGGACTTTTTGATCGACTACTTATCGATCGCAAGTTCTAGAAACGCGCTTGCTCGTTCTATTGTTAAATTTATCCGACTTCCCTGCTTACTTATTTTGTGCTTCCTGTTGAGCTTTATCGCTATTTTGACGATAAAGTCCCGTCCGGTTAACAGCCGTTTCATAGCGGGGATGATTTGAGGGTACGGCAGCCATCAAATCCGAAGCTTGCTGCCACTTAGCAGCCACTACTAACCAATTTTCGCGAGATTGAGCGGTTTTGCCCTGGCTGGCTGCTTGCTCTGCCACCCGCACTGCTTGGGAAAAAGAGTCAACAGCAGAATTAGCATTTTCCTTAGAAGTTTTGACAGCAGGTGTTGCTTCTGAGGGAGTGGGACTGGCAACTGCTTGGGTGGTGGCGGCTGTGCTGTTTGGCACTGGGGAATTGAGTCCTTTGTAGATGGTGGCCACCGCAGCCAGCAACAACACGCTCAAGCTGACGTCGCCGACGATACCGCGCTTAAATTGCCGCGGTTGCTGCATCGATCGAGGAGCAGCGATTCTCGGCAAAGCCCGCTTGCTTTGAACTTGGCGTTCGTGATGGGCGGCCGCCAAACGCTTGAACAAATTCGGCTTTCTGAGTTTAATTTCTTGAGACCACAGCAATTGATTTTCAGGATCGCGGCTAATTTCTTCCAGCCACAGCAGTTGGTGTTCTCGCACCAGCCGGCTGTTGATGTTGACTCGGCGAATATTGCGGGGCGAAAGGCCTTCCAAAATTTCTCGGATGCGATCGACCAAACTAGACTGTTCGAGCAGTTGGGGTGTTGCAGCTTCGCACAGCAGTTGCAGTACCCCAGAAGCAAACACGGCTCGGGCTCTGACACCTACCTGTGCCAGTCGGTCGTTAAGGATTTGAATAATCGATGCGACGGAGCCCTCGCGAGCTTGTCGAGCAATGTCATCTATTTGATTCGCCATAACACTATTTTGACGCTTAGCAATCTGTTAATTTTTAACCCAAAGTTTTGGATCTAATTTTTACCTATACAGGTTATCACTGACACTGCCAGGTTAAAATGAACAGGTGCAAATCTTGGATACCGATCGCACTTAACACGATCGCCACAGAATCTACTTCTCGCCAACAGGAAATAAACTATGGGTAAAGTAATTAGCGGTCAAATTTTTGTTCTAGATGACAACATCGATACAGATCAAATTATCCCAGCCGAATACCTGACCCTGGTTCCCTCGAAGCCGGACGAGTACGAGAAACTAGGCAGTTATGCGATGATTGGGTTGCCCGATCGCTACGGCAAGTTTATCGAGGCTGGGGAAACCAAAACCAAGTATCCGATTATCATTGCGGGCGAAAATTTTGGCTGCGGTTCTTCGCGGGAGCACGCTCCGATCGCTCTGGGAGCCGCTGGGGTCGAAGCGGTGGTAGCCTTGTCTTACGCGCGGATTTTCTTTCGCAATTGCTCGGCGACTGGCGAATTGTATCCGATCGAATCGGTCGATCGACTTTGCGACTTATTTGTAACAGGCGAAGAAGTGACGATCGACTTTGAGGGCGATCTAATTATCAACCACACTCAAAACCTGACTTACTCCCTCAAGCCATTAGGAGATGTCGGGCCGGTGATTGATGCCGGAGGGCTATTTGCCTACGCACGCCAAACGGGAATGATTGCTGCTCGCTCTTAACTGCTAAAAACCTGAAATGTAGGGTGCACAGTGCGCACCTTACGACGGAGGCCAAACGGGAATGATTTGCGCACCTTACGACGGAGGCCAAACGGGAATGATTGCTGCTCGCTCTTAACCGCTAAAAACCTGAAATGTAGGGTGCGCAGTGCGCACCTTACGACTAAGCTATTGTGCATTTAGTTTTTACCTTTGGGGTGGGCTTCTTGCCCACCCCACAAGAATTTCAAAAATCAGGGACAACTTATAAGTAGAGTCTCAAATCGACTCAATAAAATTCAATAAAATCCGCTGGTGAGGAATGCCGAAAGGTCGCACATCTCCAGACTTTTCAGAATAGCATTTACCAGCCCGAATATCCTCGGCTGTCAACAACTCCATATCCCAACCCTCCTGCAAAACTAAATCCTTGACATCCGCAGTAAGTTGTGAGTGAAAAACATAGCGCACAACATCTCCTTCGACATCGCGACAGAAAAAAGAAACAGTTGCAGGAACCCAGCCAATTTCCTCTACTAATTCCCGCAGCAAAGCAACTTCCGCAGTTTCTCCAGGTTCCAAGTGTCCGCCAAACAAAGCCCAATGTCCGGGATATCTGATATTAGGAATATCGTCCCGCAACTGGCAGAGAAACTTGCCGTTTTTGTGTAAAATGGCGATCGCAACGTGAATTTTAGTCATCAACAAATACGGTTTGTAGTGCGGACTTCAGTCCGCAACATGAAAGCGGACTGAAGTCCGCACTACAAGCATAACTGAATTATCGGAATAAAACGGTTTGTAGTGCGGACTTCAGTCCGCAACATGAAAGCGGACTGAAGTCCGCACTACAAGCATAACTGAATTATCGGAATAAATGAGCATTTTGCTATTTGGCTTTATCAGCCGCTGGAGTGCGTTTTAATTGTTCCATTTCCTCAATATAAACTTCACCTAAATCTTGATTTGCCAATTCCTTCACAGTAATACTCTTGTAGCGAACTTCTCCCTTAAGCAACACTTCATCACCAAGCTTCGGCAAAGCTTGCTTAGTTAAAATCCAAATTTTACCAGTACCGTCTTGAATTTGATAAGCCGCATTCCCCACAAACGGAGCGCGATTTTCAACCTTTCCCCGGAGATAAACTTCACCATCGACTTGCCGCTTTTGTTGAATGTCGCCAATACTAGCAACATTCAAACCGAGATTGAGTTGAGACATGGGTACATTGCCACAACTGAGCAAACCGCTAGTCAGTATTAGCAATAAAGAGCCTATGGAGTATCTTTGAATCCAAACTTGCTGAATTACAGTAGTCATTTGTCAAAGGATTTGATATTTTAGATTGACTTACTTTAACAGAATCCTCAGAGTCGATCGCAAGTCAGAAATTTCTCGCTTTGCAATCCTTGACGGCAGTTAAGCTAAAATCTAAAATCGTCAGCCCCTAACCCAGAGTCTACAATGGATGCCAAAACTGCTCAAATACTAGATGGCAAAGCTTTAGCGACAAAGATTCAAAGCGCACTGAGCGATCGAGTCCGCGCCCTACAGCCCCAGATGGGGCGTCCTCCGGGACTTGCGGTGCTGATGGTGGGAGACAACCCAGCCAGCGCGGCCTACGTTCGCAACAAAGAGCGAGCCTGCGCTAAAGTTGGCATAGCTTCCTTCGGCCAGCATTACCCAGCAAACGCCACTCAAGCGGAACTTGAACTTGCAATTCATGCACTCAACGAGGACGATCGAGTAGACGGCATTTTAGTTCAATTACCGCTACCAGAACACTTAGATGCAATTTCGCTGCTGTACCAAATTGCGCCTGACAAAGATGCTGACGGACTTCACCCGGTAAATTTAGGCAGCTTGGTGCGCGGTGAGCAAGGTTTGCGGAGTTGTACTCCCGCCGGAGTGATGCGGTTATTGCAAGAATACCAGATTGAGTTGAAAGGAAAAAATGCTGTTGTTTTGGGCCGCAGTATTTTGGTAGGTAAACCGATGGCGCTGATGCTGTTAGAAGCCGATTGCACTGTTACTGTAGCTCATTCGCGATCGCAAAACCTAGAATCAATTACCAGCCAAGCCGATATTTTAATAGCCGCCGTCGGCCGCACAGAAATGATTGCAGCTAATATGGTCAAACCGGGAGCAGTTGTAATTGATGTTGGTATTAACCGCGTCGTGAATGCAGACGGTACGAGCCGTTTGGCCGGAGATGTAGATTTTGATGCTGTGAAAACAGTAGCAGGATTGATTACGCCGGTGCCGGGAGGAATCGGGCCGATGACTGTTGCTATGTTGTTGGAAAATACGGTTTCTAGTTATACGAAAAAGATGGTTTGACCAGCGAATAGCGGTAAGGTGTGCAGTGCCCACCCTACATATAGAGGTTATGTGATTTATTCAGGTAAGGTGTGCAGTGCCCACCCTACATATAGAGGTTATGTGATTTATTCAGGTAAGCTGCGCAGTGCCCACCCTACATATAGAGGTTATGTGATTTATTCAGGTAAGC
>RDYN01000025.1:18181-119272 GCA_004293365.1 Oscillatoriales cyanobacterium
CGCACTGCGCACCCTACATATAGAGGTTATGTGATTTATTCAGGTAAGCTGCGCACTGCGCACCCTACATATAGAGGTTATGCGATTTATTCAGGTAAGGTGCGCACTGCGCACCCTACTACTACTACATATAGAGGTTATGCGATTTATTTAATACCAAATTCGATGAATGAAACCACAAATGACGGACGAATATAATTCGCTACCATACAGGCTAATTCTGCCGCCTACGCCGACTATTAGACAAGATTGCAAAAGTTTTTAATCAATTTTTGGGACGCTGCTCAAAGCCCATCCCACAAGAATAAAAAGTTGTGGGATGGGCTTTGAGCAGCGTCCTTCCTAGCTATTTGGGGAATCTGGTCTATTTCTTGACAGCAACAACGCGAATTCGGCGATAATCTGCACTCCAATTACCATCGCGGTAAAGGGCGGGACGCAAACATTCTTCAACTCGATCGATTGCGCCCGATCGCACGAACGGTGACAAACCCGACAAAAACCCGCCTGCAAACATCTCAATCCAATTTACCATACCAGCGCTACCGCCTTCTAGAGGAGTCGGGCGATCGAACAAAACCGCATAACCCACATCAAAACCGTGGTTTTCCAGCAGCAGAGCATACTCACCAATACTCGGAAAATACCAAGGATTAAGCGATTCAGGCTCCTTCAAGCCAAATTCCGACAAAACGCTCAAAAGCGCGCGGGCGATCGCCCCCACATTCCCCTTACCGCCAAATTCAGCCACAAAACGCCCTCCCGGCTTCAGCGCTTTTTCCACGCAATTAATTACAGCATCCGGCTCTTTAATCCAGTGCAAAACCGCATTAGAAAACACAGCATCTAACGGCTCTTCCACGTGAAAATTCCTGCCATCCGCCACCGCAAAATTAATATCAATATAATTAGATTTAGCAGTAGAAATCATAGCCAAAGAAGAATCAATACCTTGCACAAAAGCACCACTTTCAGCAATCTTTGCAGTTAACTGTCCCGTACCGCAACCTAAATCTACAATGCGCTCTCCAGCCTTCGGAGCAAGTAATTTTAACAGCGATTCGCCATATTGCCAAACAAAAGCGTGCTGCTCTTCGTAAAGAGCTGTGTTCCAAGATTGTTGTGACATGATAATTACCCTAAATCTGCCTTCTCTGTCTTCTCTTTCTCTGTGTTCTCTGTGTTCTCTGCGGGAAAAAAAATCTTTTTCACAAAACCAATCAAATTATGTATTAGCGAGTTGGGCGATCGTACTTGCATCCATCCGACAAACCCTAATATTTTCCAAAATCCGCGCTCCCTGCTTCTCATAAAAAGCAACTCCCGCTGAATTTTTAGCATTAACAGTCCATTCAATTCGCCCGCAATTTGTGGATTCAGCAATTTGTGCCAAATGTTTCAACAAAGCTGTACCGACTCCCATACCGCGCAGGGGAGCTTGCACAAATAAATCATCAAGCCACAGACAAGGCTGGGTCAACAAACTTGAATAGGTAGCATAAAACATCGCAAATCCTACAGCAGTGCCTGCAACTTCAGCCAATACTACCCGCACTAGCGGAGGTTGACTAAATAAAGCTTGCTGCAATTGATCTGCGGTTGCTGCCAACAAATCTTTCGCTCCATCGAATTCGCTTTTTTGCGCGATAAAAGTCAGAATTAGTTCCAAGTCTGCAAGTTCGGCTTCTCTAATTTTTGTATCCAAATTAGCCATTATTTAAATCTCAACTTCGACTATTAATCACTGTATTAAATACCATCATTAATGTCCAATATCTTTTCAACTAACAACTTATACTTTTAAAATATTAATGATTGGGAAGCTATGGAACTGCGACATTTGCGTTACTTTATTGCCGTTGCACAGGAACTGAATTTCACTCGCGCAGCGGAAAGACTGCACATGGCTCAACCTCCGCTAAGCCAACAAATTCAGCATTTGGAGGCGGAATTGGGCTTTCAACTGTTTCGCCGCACGAAGCGGACTGTTGTGCTCACGGAAGCGGGACAGGTTTTTTTTGAGGAATCACAGAAAATTTTGCAGCAAGTCGATCGCGCCATTCTACTCGGCAAACAGACAAGTCGCGGCGAACTCGGCCAACTCACTGTAGGCTTTGTGAGCTCCGCTGCACACAATGTAGTTCCAGCCATCTTGCAGGCGTTTCGCACTCGGTTTCCCGCCGTCAAACTCGAACTGCACGAACTCACAACCAACGAACAGTTGCAGCGGCTGCGGGAAGGGCGCATTGATATCGGCTTCGTGCGTCCGCCGATCGAGGAAGATGGCATAAATTCCGAAATCGTTTTTCGAGAACCTCTGATCGTGGCGCTGCCAGAAACGCATCCTAAGGCAGATTCACGCGCTGTTGTGGAATTGCGCGAACTTTCTGCCGAACCGTTCATCTTATTTCCCCGTTCCCTCGCTCCAGGATTGTACGATCCGATCGTCAGTCTGTGTCAGCAAGCCGGTTTTAGCCCGATCTGCGGTCAAGAAGCGATTCAAATGCAGACAATTATCAGCTTGGTAGCAGCCTCCATGGGGGTGGCGATCGTCCCCGCATCGATGCAAAATTTCCAGCGCAGCGGGGTTGTTTACAAAGAGTTACAAGAACCAAGTCCGATCGTCTCCATTTCTCTGATTTGGCTGAGTCATCCCACAGAGGCGGTGCTACGGTTTTTGGAGACAGCCAGAGACTTATCAAGTCTTCAATATTAGCGATTAGAGGCGTACCGATCGATCGGCCACGGTAAAAGTCGGCGCGATCGACCTTAATCACTCATCGATTAATCCCAACCGGAATCCCTCCTAGCGCCCGATTTCAACATCTTCAACGATACCAAGCGCGTCAGGTACTAGCACGGCTGCGGAGTAATATGCAGTAACAAGGTAGGACATAATGGCCTTTTCACTAATACCCATAAATCTAACAGATAGACCTGGTTGGTATTCGTCAGGTATCCCCGTTGGCTGTAAACCGATCGCGCCCCCATCTTCCTCACCAGTACGCATCACAAGGATAGAACTGGTTTGGTTCTTGGTGATGGGTATCTTATTACAAGGAAGAATAGGTACACCGCGCCACGCAATAACTTTACTTCCGTCCATGTCGATGTTTTGTGGATAGATGCCCAAGCGGTTACACTGCCGGCCGAAGGCTGCAATAGTGCGGGGATGGGCTAGGAAGAACTTAGACTTTCTACGGCGGGTAAGCAGTTCATCGAGGTCATCAGGTGTGGGAGGGCCGCTGCGGGGGTGAAGACGCTGTTTAAGGTCAGCATTGTGCAGTAAACCAAATTCACGGTTGTTGATCAACTCATATTCTTGACGTTCCCGCAATGCCTCAACAGTCAGCCGCAATTGTTGTTCCATCTGATTCATCGGTTCATTATACAAATCAGCAACGCGAGTATTTATCCTTAACACAGTTTGGGCAATACTTAACTGATATTCGCGGGGGGAGAGTTCGTAGTCAACGAAAGTCCCTGGTAATTGAGTTTCTCCAGTATGTCCCGAAGATAAAGCAATGGCGGCTTCACCCTGCTTATTCTGCGGTAATTGTGCGCGAGTTATGACTCGATCGATATGAGCCTGCAAAGCGGCCGACTGGTTAAGCACTTCCCGAAACGCCTGTTGTGGTAGCGCTAATACAGTGCATCGGGTGAGGGCCTTAACGGTAAACTTCCAACTGCTTTGAGACGCGACTAAAACCTCATCGCCAAAACGATCGCCATCGGCTAACGCGCCCAATAAAGGTTCTTCTTCGTATTTGGCAATACCAAATTTATTAACTTTACCATGAGCAATTAGGAAAAGCCGATCGGCCCGCTGACCTGACTGCACTATGATGTCATCGGGTGCGAACTCCTGTTGTACAAACCGATTGGCCAAAGCGGTCAACACTTCAATATCATCAAACCCTCGCAGCAAGGGCAATTCACAAAGTTTTTGAGGAATTACCTGCACAGTCGCGCCTGTATTGGTGAAAGTAACTCTCCCATCACCTACGGTATAGGTCAACCGACGGTTCACCCGATAAGTACCACCTTTGATCTGCACCCACGGCAACATCTTCAACAACCACCGCGAGGTAATTTCCTGCATTTGCGGTGCAGATTTGGTTGTCGTCGCCAAATTACGGGCTGCGGCTGTACCTAAACTCAGTTGAGGTTGCTGACCTTCAACTTCCAAACTCGAATCATTAGAATATGTCATTACCTCATCCTTTACTTACTAACAAAAATACCCGCTCTAATAGGTGATATCGTCATGTCCGGTCTATCGACCACTATAAAATTGGTTCGTAGTGCGGACTTAAGTCCGCAACAAGCGAGCGGACTTAAGTCCGCACTACAAACGGTTTTTTATGGTAATCGACCGGACATGATATGAGAGCTTAAGGCGATTTTTTTGTCAATAATTACTGTATTTAACGCTTAAAAGAGAGCGTAATTACCGATCGACAAAAATCATTTACCTTAACCTCTCAGCACCAATAGACCTCTCCAAATAAGCAAGTTTTGAACAGGCAGGATGCCTGTTCCACAATAAATATGGTCGAGGTCTAATTAACGACCGACTTCTACATCTTCGAGGATGCCGAGGGCGTCAGGTACTAGGACGGCTGCGGAGTAGTAAGCTGTGATGAGATAAGACATAATTGCCTTTTCGCTGATGCCCATGAAGCGGACAGACAAGCTAGGTTGATATTCGTCAGGGATACCAGTTTGATGTAAACCGATAACGCCTTGTTTTTCAAGACCTGTGCGGAGTAAGAGGATAGAACTGGTGCGGGTATTTGTGATGGGGATCTTGTTGCAGGGAAAGATCGGTACACCACGCCAAGCCGGAACTTGTTGGCCGCCCATGTCAATGCTTTGTGGATAGATCCCTATGCGATTGCACTCGCGAGCAAAGGCAGCGATCGTGCGGGGATGAGCCAGGAAGAATCCTGGGTCTTTCCATACCGTAGCCAGCAATTCGTCCATGTCGTCCGGCGTAGGTGCGCCACTGCTGCTGTAGATGCGTTGTTTGAGGTCAGCGTTATGCAGCAACCCAAATTCGGGGTTGTTGATCATTTCGTGTTCTTGACGTTCCCGTAATGCCTCAACAGTCAGACGCAATTGTTGCTCGGTCTGATTCATCGGTTCATTGTACAGATCCGCAACGCGGGTACTGATCCGCAACACGGTTTGGGCAATGCTCAAATCATATTGGCGGGGTGAAAGGTCGTAATCTACGAAAGTACCAGGTAACTCAGTCTCGCCGCGATGACCCGCAGATACATTAATAGCAGCTTCACCTTCTGTAGTTTGTGGCTGGCACAGGAGGGAACGGAACTTATCAACCTGAGTTTGTAAAGCTTCGGACTGGTTAAGGATTTGCTCAAACGCCTGTTGAGGTAATGCTAATACAATACATCTGGTAAGAGCTTTGAGGGTATACTGCCAGGTGTCTTGAGACTCTACCAGAGACTCATCGCCGAAACGATCGCCATCAGCGAGTACATCTAAAACAACCTGCTCGTCATACTTGCCAAGACCAATCTTGTTAACTTTACCACGGGCGATCAATAATACTCGATCGGCTGCTTGACCTATTTCAACGATCGTGTCCCCGGCGGCGTACTCTTCCTGCACAAACTGCTTCGCCAACGCAGTTAAAACTTCCGTGTCCTCAAACCCTCTCAGCAATGGCAACTCAGTAAGTTCTTGGGGAATTACTTGTACAGTTGCGCCAGTATTTGTGAAAGTAATTCTCCCATCACCTACGGTATAACTTAAACGACGGTTAACTCGATATACACCACCCTTTGTTTGCACCCACGGCAAGAGTTTCAACAACCACCGCGAGGTAATTTCCTGCATCTGCGGTACAGATTTGGTGGTCGTCGCCAAATTACGGGCCGCTGCTGTACTTAAACTCAACTGAGGCTGCTGATTCTCAACATCTGAACCCGAATCATTGGAATAGGTCATAAACTAATTCTTCACTTTCTAGTTACTCAAAAAACAACTTGGTTTTACTTGACCGAATGGCGAGCGACAAAAACCGAAGTCAACAAGACAGATTGTCTTGTAAAAATAGACAATCGAATTGTATCTTTGACAAAAAGATACAATTCGATTGAAATTTACCGATTATTTGCAACAGGATTGTCCGAACCGACCAACGAGCTGATCTGTGTCGCCGAAGTACCTAGCCCATTGAGGATACCAAACAACTGTTTTGGGGAAATAATTGACTCAGCATTCTCGACGATCGGCATTGACTGAATGCTCTCCCGATCAGTCTCAGGTATAGATGGCATTCCAATGTTTGCCGCCGAAGTACCTAGCCCATTGAGGACACCAACCAACTTTTTGGGGGAAATAATTGACTCAGCATTCTCGATCGGTATACATGGTCTTCCAATCCGTGCCGCCGAAGTCCCTAGCCCGGTGAGACCGGCTCCCCCAATGCCTTCGGATAGGGTAATGCCCGGGATCGCGGGCGCCGGTCGATCGACGACGTAGCGACCGGATGTGTGCTCCCACTCGTTGTCCCCGGCCACCAGATCGTGCAGACCTTGGAGGTAGCGCCGGAGGACGACCCGGCCCGCGTCGTCGAGGACGTCGTCGATGTCGGGGACCTGTTGCTCCAGGCGGAGGAAGCGCTCGAAGCGCGTGTGGGTCATCTGCCGGAGCTTCTCGATCGCCTCCAGCCGAGAATACCCCTCCTGGTTCTCGAGGATCAGGAGCAGGTTGTTGTCGGTGTCGCCGGCCGCTTCCTCTTTCTCCGCGGACACCAGGTCGTTCGTGATGCTGACGATCTCGGCCGCGAGCTGCCGGAGCTCATACATCACGGGCATGTGCCAGGCCTCGGACGGCAGCTCGAATCCGGCGACTGACTCGATCAGATCGCACAGCACGGGGCTCGAGGTGGTCGCGACGCGCTGCCGGAGGTGGCTCTCCGCGTCCGGCCTGCGCTCGTGGGCGCGGTTGACGACCTCTCCGAGCTGGCCGATCAGGTATTGCTTCCAGTGGTAGGCCGCGCGCTGCCTCCACGCGGGCGACATGTGCCGGCTGCTGCGCTGCCAGATGTCGGCGAAGGCCAGCGCGACCGGGTACGAGGCCCGCGTCACTGAGCCTTCGGGCAGATCCAAGATCTCGATCAGATTACCGATCGCCTTGGCGGAGACGCTCGGAGCCCGGCCGAGCTCGCCATCGAACTGATCGTCGAACGGGGCGAAGTACCATCCCATCAGATCGGCCACGAGGGCCACGCCGTCGGCGGTGCCATCCGGATAGAACCAGGCGGCGCACTCCGCGAGCTTCCAGTCGCGGTACTGCCGCTCGTTGGCCTCGGGATCCTTGACGAGCCTGAGTTCCACCATCCAGGACAGGGCGTGGGCGCGCGCCGATTCGAGGTGCGGACTCTCCCGCAACGGCCAGGGGCAACCAAAATTGATGTCCTGCAATCGAGGTTGTATCTGGCTGGGCAATGGCTTACCCGCGCGGACGTCACATCCCGCTCGGCTGACACGCGTAACCGCGCTGCCAAGCCCTACCGGTCTTATGATAAACTGATTCATTGGGCCTCCTAAAATGATAAAAAATTGTTTTTTCGCACCAATCATGTCTTGACTGCATTTGTAGATTTCCAAGAAACGATCGTCAAAAAAGAATACCCACACATACCAGTCTGTTACTAAATCTAATTCCGTACCTGGTGTATCTGGATGAGTATAAGCGCAAAGCAAGGCGTAGTCATGGGCATCGAATTTGCGTTCGTCCCAAATAGGCTGGCCTTGGGCTTCTTCTTTTGAGCCAAGTATGCCCATCTCGTAGGCCCATGCTTTGGAATGAACTCGCGCGGCTTCCAGGTTTGGGTTCAGCCGCGCGGGCCAAGGCATATAAAATTCTGGCAGTTTAAAGGGTTGCATGATCTACCGTAAGCTTCTACTGAGTATTGTTGCTATTTTTTGCTGACGAACGGCCGCTCTGTGGCGGTTGGCGAGCCTTCTCGCAGCCCTGGCCACGTCCCATATGTGGTTTGTTTGTGATTTTACTCTAGGCTAGTTTATATCCACGGTAGCGCCCGACTAAATAAAATTTAACAAAATACTTTGGTGAAGCAGGGCGAGCGATCGCACATCTCCTGACTGCTCAGAAAAGCAGATGCTCGCCCGAATCTGTTCCGGTGTCAACAACTTCATATCCCAACCCTCAAGCAAAACTAAATCCTTGACATTCACCACACTGCAATAAGTTTCTGTGCAAAAACACCCGTAGAATGATTAAATTGAGTCTCAGATTTCGATCGATCGCCCCCCTAAAAGTCGGCGCGATCGACCCGAATAAATCAAAGTATCCTTTCGTCACATTCAGTACAAGAGAGCAAGGGATGGTATTTGCAGCAACAGAAATGGATTCGTCTCAACCGGAATCCGCTTTCGACTTATCTACTTACCTAGTCGAACAGAAAAAGGCGATAGAGGTAGCTCTCGACAGTGCGATCCAGGTCATCTACCCAGAGAAAATTTACGAAGCCATGCGCTACTCACTGCTAGCAGGGGGCAAACGGCTTCGTCCGATCCTGTGTCTTGCAGGGTGCGAAATCGCCGGTGGCACTTCCCAAATGGCAATGCCCACAGCTTGCGCTTTGGAAATGATCCACACCATGTCGCTAATTCACGACGATTTGCCCGCAATGGACAATGATGACTACCGGCGCGGCAAACTGACAAACCACAAAGTCTACGGCGAAGATATCGCCATTTTGGCCGGCGATGGTTTGTTGAGCTATGCTTTTGAATTTATCGCCACTCAAACTCAGAACGTACCCCCCCAACAGGTGTTGCAGACGATCGCCCATTTGGCGCGCGCGTCCGGCGCTCCTGGACTCGTAGGCGGTCAGGTACTTGACCTGGAATCGGAAGGATTGAAAGATGTTTCTATAGAAACTTTGACCTACATTCACGCTCACAAAACCGGCGCGCTGTTAGAAGCCTGCGTGGTTTGTGGGGCAATTCTGGCTGGCGCGTCGGCTGCGGATTTGCAGCGTTTGTCTCGTTTTGCCAAGAATATTGGGCTGGCTTTCCAGATAATTGATGACATTCTGGATATTACTGCTACTGCCGAAGAATTGGGCAAAACCGCTGGCAAAGATGTTCAAGCCGGAAAGGTGACTTATCCTAGTTTGTGGGGAATTGAGGAGTCAAGGCGTCAAGCTAAACAACTTGTTGCTGATGCTAAGGCTCAATTGACAGTGTTTGGGAATAAAGCCCAACCGCTATTGGCGATCGCCGATTTTATTACCAGCCGCAGTAACTAGAAATACTAAAGAATATGCAGGAAATTTGCAGCGGCATCTTAAACAATCATGTACTGATAGTTGCTTTGATCGCTTGTCTGTCGGCTCAAATCATTAAATTGCCGATCGAATTAATCAAAAATCGCAAGTTTAATTTGCGGTATTTAGTAACAACTGGCGGAATGCCCAGCTCTCACTCATCTTTTGTGGGCGCTTTGGCTGCGGGAGTCGGACAAACGATGGGATGGGAAAGTCCAGAATTTGCGATCGCAGCCATTTTTGCAATTATTGTCATGTACGACGCTGCTGGAGTCCGCCAAGCAGCAGGCAAGCAAGCTCAAATCCTCAACCAAATTATTGACGAGTTTTTTGAGGAAGACCACAACTTTAATGAGGCTCGCCTGAAAGAGTTGCTGGGACACACTCCTTTTCAAGTGTTCGTCGGTTTGGGGCTGGGAATCGCTATTTCTTGGATCGCAGGGCCTGCATATTAGTTACTGGTTATTAGTTATTGGTTATTGGTTGTTACAATCAACAACTAACAAAGAACAACTAACAACCAACTAATAACTACTGACCAAATTCAGCTTGCAGTAAGTCGTCGTTGTCATCGGCGATGGTGGCGACAATAGTAATCACCCGAGAAATTTCCCCGGTGGAGATTTCGGCTATCGTCCGAGTCGATACTACCGCAACTTGGTTGTCAACGATCGCAAAATGAGATTCTAAAGTAGCCAGCCAATTCATTTCTAGCAGTTTCCGCATTAATTCAGCTTCATTCTTTGCCGGCAACTGAAGCACAAAAGCCCAAACAGTCAAAGTGTCATTTTCGGTTTCGCCCGTGAGTTGCACGAACACTTCAACGCTGCCGTACTTAAATTTCCAAAGATGTCCGCCAGCTTCATTTTGACCGACCATCACTTTTTGGTCTACAGCCATGCTGGCAATCACAGTTTCAATTTCTTCGGCATAGCTCACTGCTGTGGCTTTTTCGACCTGCTCGGAGGCGATCGCGCTTTCGCTAGATAGGCTTTCTGCGGAAGCTGTTTGTAGGTTCGGCTCGCTGTTAGTCATGGTTGTGATTTGACGGACACTTTTCCACTAATCAGTGTACTTCCTACAGGTTGAGATTGTAGATTTAAAATCTTGGATTCGCCCAGAGTATCAGAAACCCCGTTTCTCTAGTTTTGTTGCATCCGAGAAACCCAGAAACCGGGTTTCTCTCCACAGACTCAGCATCAAAGCCCAAATCTCCAGAAACCCGGTTTCTCGCGGCCGCTTTGCATCCGAGAAACCCAGAAACCGGGTTTCTCTCCTCCAGACTCAGCATCAAAGCCCAAATCTCCAGAAACCCGGTTTCTCTAGCTTTGTTGACTCGGCTTAGTCGCGGCCGGCTTCTTCTGGGTATTATTCATGCCATTGAGGAACATCGGCACAAATTTCTCCACAAAGGCCTGCGGGTCTCGGTTCCAGGCCCGTTGAGCTACATCGACTCTGGTCATTTGCAAATCGGGGGCGAGCAAGGTTGCCGGCAAGCGTTCCATCAGATATTGCGGGCGTTCCCACATGGGCATCGTGTTAGCAATGTCCACGAGACGGGTGACGCGACGCAGTTCTGCTCCCAGCATGATATCCATTCCCGATGCAAATGCTGCTTGTTCGATCGCCGCATACTTGCGTTTCGCCTGTTCCACCTTCTCGCGGTGTGCCGGACTCTTCGCAGCAATTGCACCCAGCCAGCGGTTGCCCCAGCGGACGTGACCAGCTTCTTCGGGAAAAATCTTTTCGATGGTTTCGCGGATTTTGACGTTTTCGTCGGTTTGGGGAGCATTTTTGAGGGCGTGGATGTGCGCTGAGAAATACTCGCATCCCCGCTTCTCGGTGACATTAATCGCCGCTAGGGAAGAAATTACAAAATCTTCGCGGTCTTTGGTAGGGTCTTTTTGGTCGCTGTCGAGCAACCTTTCAAATTCGTCAATGTAGGAGACTCCCGGCGGCGTTCCTACCTTCTCGCCGATGTCTACCAGCAAGTCGGTAAGCCACATGGCGTGTCGCGCTTCGTCCGAGATATGCCGGGAAAGATCCCGCACGAGTTCGGCCGGTTCGCCGTCTAGCTGTTCGATCAAGTCGGTGAGGTCTTTGCAACTGCGCTGTTCGCTGAAGCGGTAGCGGTTGAGGGTGATCAGGTGGATTTCGCGATCGCGCACCACTTGACTTAAAATCTCGCGCGCTCCCATACCGTTGCGTAGCTTGCGGGGATAGGCAACTGTCATGCTTTTATGTTGTTTTGTAAAGATACCTATATAAGTGTAACGCAGTTTTTTGGACAACCAATTGCCTCACCAGGCAGAAAGTTTTTGTCAGCTTTTGGCAAAGATCGATAGTTGAATGTTTTGCCAAGGAATGAGAATTAAATAATTTACACATATTTGTGGGATGGGCGGGAGAGCCCGTTCTTTCTGGACGGGCTCTCCCGCCCATCCCACAAGAACAATTAAAATTGTAAGTTATTTAATTTGCGATCCCAAGTTAGTCAAAATGTCGATCGCCCTGCATTGACGTTTCACACTGCGCCTGGACGATCGGCTTATTAATGTATTTAGGATCGCATTGTTTTGACTTTAAGATACCCTAAAACATAGAATTTTTCATCTACCTTTATACAGGTATTTACTAACTTATTTATATAAAGATATTTGGCTATTTATATCAGAAAAACTGACCCAAAAAAAGGAAAATTTAGGTAGCTAAATTAACTTTTCAGCGTTATAGCGGTTCTCGGAAAGATGAGGTATTCACCAATTCATTAGCAATTACAAAATTACAAAATTACAAAATCCCCGAATCGCCCAATCCTCCAATCCTCCAATCCCCCAATTGTACCTCATCTTTCTGAGAAGTGCTATATATTGATTTACGGAATACAAAACCTAGGTGACTCACTTGGCTGACATCGTTGATACCGCCGTTTCGGCAGGCTCTTTTACAACCCTAGTTGCTGCCGTGCAAGCTGCTGGTTTAGTAGATACTCTCAAAGGCGCCGGCCCTTTCACAGTTTTTGCACCTACAGACGATGCTTTTGCTAAGCTTCCCGCAGGTACTGTAGAAGCACTGCTTAAGGACATTCCTAAGCTCACAAAAATCTTGACTTATCATGTCGTTTCTGGCAAAGTTATGGCTGCTGATGTAGTCAAGCTGAAATCTGCCAAGACAGTTGAAGGTTCTGAAGTTAAAATTGATGCTTCCAACGGCGTCAAAATTAATGATTCTACCGTTACAACAGCCGACGTTGCTGCTGATAATGGCGTCATCCACATCATCGATGCAGTCTTGCTTCCTGGGTAAGCACAGATAAAGAATAGTGCAATACTATCTTGAGGGCGGTGGCTGTTGTGAGCCACCGCCCTGTTTTAATTGATAGTTAAAAAATAAAGATTTTACGCAACTCGATCGTAAAAACCATGATAGAGCAGGGGGAATTGGTCGATCGCACTTGCGTCCGTCTGCCCCAAATTTGTCGCCGCTGGATTTACCAGAAAAACAGGCAGTAAGCCAATAGCCTTCGTACTCTGGGGCCAATTTGCGGTGGATGCGTAGATGCGATGCCGCCCCACCCACAATTTCTGCCCGAAACCGGGTTGATGGGGCCTCGGCTTAAATAAGATACAATAAGAACCACAAGAAAAGTGCGATCGACATTATTTGACAGTCAAGCTATGCAATCTACAACTCAGTCCGAGACAGAAACGGCGATGGACGCTCCCAAACACGGATTGCCCGTTACAATCATTACAGGATTTCTCGGCAGTGGTAAAACAACCCTGCTCAACCATATCCTGACCAACCAGCAAGGTTTGAAAACAGCAGTTTTGGTCAATGAATTTGGTGAAATCGGCATCGACAACGAACTGATTGTCACCACCGATGACAACATGGTCGAGCTCAACAACGGCTGCATCTGCTGCACGATTAATGAAGATTTGGTTAATGCAGTTTACAAAGTTTTAGAACGTCAAGAAAATCTCGATTATCTAGTAGTCGAAACCACCGGTCTCGCCGACCCGCTGCCAGTAGCTCTAACTTTTTTAGGGACAGAACTGCGCGATATGACCCGTCTAGATTCGATAGTTACAGTAGTAGACGCAGCCAACTACAGCTTAGATTTGTTCAACTCAGAAGCAGCCTACAGTCAAATAGCTTATGGCGATATTATTATCCTCAACAAAACAGATTTGGTTGAAGAAGCAGATTTAGATTTGTTGGAAGTTAAAATTCGCGATGTCAAACAAGGTGCTCGAATTCTGCGAACGGTAAAATCGCAAGTTCCCCTACCTCTAGTCCTCAGCGTCGGATTGTTTGAATCTGACAAATATTTCCAATCTGAGGAAACTCCTAGCAGTCACGACCATCACGATCACGGTCATCACGACCATCACGACCATCACGATCACGGTCATCACGACCATCACGACCATCACGACCATCACGACCATCACGACCACAGCCATCACGATCACGCCCATCACGATCACTCCGGTCATTTAGACAATGACGGATTTACCTCAATTTCTTTCCAGAGCGACAAGCCGTTTTCTCTGAGGAAATTTCAATATTTCTTAGACCACCAAATGCCTACAAACGTATTTCGTGCGAAAGGGATTATGTGGTTTGAAGAAAGTCCGAAACGGCATATATTTCACTTGAGCGGCAAGCGGTTTTCAATGGATGACGACCAGTGGAAAGGTGAGCCGAAAAACCAGCTTGTTCTGATCGGTCAGGGTTTGGATACCGAGACTTTGCGATCGCAAATAGAAAACTGTCTCTGTATGCCTGCACCCGATCGCGGCAAAGGTTTTGGGAAAAACTGAACCTTTAAAAAGCCGAGAGACTTGGCTGCGAAAACCAAGATATAAAGGTTTGTAGTGAGGACTTTAGTCCTCTGATAATGCGGACTAAAGTCCTCACTACAAACCAATGTTAATTATGGTCTTTTAAGGGGACATGATATTACTCTTAAAAAGGACTTACGCACGAGTGGCCAGAAACCGGGTTTTTTACCAAAAAACTGTATCAATGCCTTTAATGCTGGTAAAAAACCCGGTTTCTATAGTATTGATGCGTCGAGGACTGTTAAAAAAAGAAGTTTACCTTTTCCTTGTGAGTTTTTAATTTAAATATTTCTGATTTCCCATGCGAGTAATCATCCAGCGAGTCAAATCATCTCAAGTTGAAGTTAACGGTGAAATTGTCGGCAAAATTGGCCGCGGACTCAACTTGCTTGTAGGTATTGCGGACACAGACACCGAAGCAGAACTCGACTGGATGGCTCGCAAATGCCTAGAATTGCGTTTATTTCCCGATTCAGCCAGCGACGGCGGGCGCTGGGACAAGTCCGTACAAGACATCGGCGGCGAGTTGCTGGTTGTCAGTCAGTTTACGCTGTACGGCGACTGTCGCTCATGTCGGCGCCCTTCGTTCCATCGCTCTGCCGCCCCAGAAGCCGCCGAAAAACTTTATGAGAAATTTGTCAAAAAGTTGCGCCACAGCGGCTTAAAAGTCGAAACAGGTTCGTTTGGAGCCATGATGCAAGTCTCTATAGATAATGACGGCCCAGTCACTTTGGTGTTGGAAAGAGAATCGGCGTGAATTGTTGGCAGACAGGCGAAGCGGTGCGCGATGCACACCCTACTTTTCCGATCTTCCTTCGCGTCCTTTGCGTCTTCGCGGTTCGTTCAAAAAAAGCCGTTGCCCGTTTTACTAAGAGCAAATTTCTAAATTCACCGGGTTTCCCAACTGCTGTAGCGTAGGTTCTGAAGACATTGCAGTTCGCTACATTCTGCCGAGTCTCAATTCCGCAATCTCCGACGCCGAAAACCCCCTCAAAAGGCCAGTTGGTAAATTGTCCACTCAGCGGCCCCGGAACACCGTCAATCTTTGTCGCGATCGCCCTACCCGAAATACAGTTCAGAATGCTTGTACAGTAAGGCTTTAAGGGTAATAAAATCAATCTTCCACAGCCAGCGCTTAGAATCAGAAACAGCAGCCAAAAACTGTTGCATGAGAGAGTGGAACACTCGCATCACTGTGCCTATCTGTATTTCCTTATATTCAATACATAGAGAGTTGAATCAGCCGTGCCAAGCGAAACCGCCAGCCACTGCCGCCTCGCTCCCTGAAAAATGTCCTCGCACGCTGTGCGCTACCACCAGATAAACGCCATGACTGTCAAAACTGCCACCCCTGTTCACTGCAACACCGCTTCTAACCTCAATTTCATTCCGGCCGCCTCCACCGAACAAACCGCCGAAATCAATACAGTTTCCAGCATCGATGTCCTGGCTTTAGCTGAATTCGCGCTCAAAGAATTGGAAGCTGAAATGAAAACTGCCAGCCGCAGCGCTCAAACAGTGGCGATGCGGATTGCTAAGGAAGTCGAACGGATTTGCCAAAAAAGCGATCGCATCCAAGTTTCCGGCGAAGTTGAAGCTTGGCAAATCACCTTGGCCGAGCACCGGTTGCAAAAAACTCTGGAATTCTACCGCCTCGGTTCCAAACAAGGCCGCGTCCAACTGCACTCTCACCTCGCATCGATGATTTACCGTCATGTTGCTTCGTTTCGATCGAACTTGAACTTCCAAGCTCGCTACAACATGATTGAAGACTTTTTGCAAGGCTTTTACATCGAAGCTTTACGGGCTTTCCGCCGCGAACACCAACTGGATCTCAACTACACTCCCCGCACCCAGATTGAATTGGCTGAGTACATGGCTTTCACCGAACAATACGCCAAGCGCCAAATCGGTTTACCGGGCCGCAACCGCCAACGCCTGATCGTGCTGCGCGCTCAAGGATTTGCTAAGGGCCAACCTCCTGAAACTGCGATCGACATTGAAATGGCTGTAGAATCCGGCAAGGGAGAAGATGCAGAAATCTACAGCCGTTCTCCGGCGCTGCAACAAGTCCGCGAACAAATGGTTTCGGAAACTGTCGATCCGGCTGATGCTGTGTTGCGCGATCGAGTAGTCACCGAATTGATCGCCTATCTGGAAGCTCAAAATCAGCCCGAATGCGTGAACTACTTGACTTTAAAATTGCAAGATCTTTCGGCTTCAGAAATCGATCGAGTTCTCGGTTTGTCCTCCCGCCAGCGCGACTACCTGCAACAACGGTTTAAGTACCACGTCGAAAAATTTGCCCGCACTCAAAACTGGAAACTCGTCCACGAATGGCTGGGTGCTGATGTCGATCAAAAGCTGGGCATGACTTCAGACAAATGGGAAGATTTTCGCGCTCAACTGTCGCCCGAACAACAACAACTGTTAGCAATGAAGCGGAATCAAGAATGCGACAAGGCGATCGGCACTGCACTCAAATGCACCCCCAAACAAGTCCAAAAACGCTGGGCACAACTGTTGGATCTGGCAAGCCAGACTCGCAACAGCACTCAAGCTTAACGGGTGATCCAACATGAACGCAAGTGTTTTATTGAGATTGGAAAATGCGATCGGGTGCGGCACCGGAACCGGAATGCCCGCCCCGCAGTCCGCTCTCAAATCTACCAGCGCTGCTCAATTATCACCCAAATTATCGCCGCTTCCCGGGAAATTCAATTTATTAAAACAACATTATTTGTAATATTTTTTCTTCCCAGCTTATGCCTGGGAATTTGTTTTTTATAGGAATCATTATCATATTTTATGTAATAAAAAAAGGTAAAAATGGTTCGTAGTGAGGACTTCAGTCCTCATAAAAATCCGAGGACTGAAGTCCTCACTACGAACTTATAAAGATGATTTTACCAGAGGTGAGGTCAGTAGTCGTAGGGTGTGTCGCCATCAACAATCCCTAAAAAATATCGACAATTTATACCATTTTTTTAAAATCGTGCAACACTCTTCGACCCCCCCTAGCCCCCCCGCTGTATTGCGGGGGAAGAATACTGTTGCATTCTTTTTTTAAATTGGGTAAACAAACATAATATTTATTGTGTAGCATTTTTTTGTCAAAATAGTATCACAAACTGACGCACCTGACTAATATCGTGGCAGTGCATCAGTATCTAATCTCAGACTAGGAATTGAAATATTTCTCAAACTCACCTACCCTACAGATAAATACCTACAAATAAATAATTAAAAAAATTGCTTAATGAATGAGGAATTGCTGACAGTTATATTTTTTTTGACATACACCCACATAAATTTGATATACTGCCAAGCTGTATCTGGTAACAAAAAAGCTTATAATCAACATCAAAGACCTCAGCCAGTCAACAGGTGTTGGAAAATATATGTGTCTCAAGTCAGGGCATATCCTCCACGAAAACTACAAAATTATCAAGGAATTGGGACGGGGAGGGTTTGCGATCACCTACAGGGCTAACGATCTAGCCAAACCCGGAAATCCCGAGTGCGTTGTTAAGGAAATTCCTTTTCCTTCATCGAACGATCCGCGCGTCTTGCAGAAGGCAAGGATGCGATTTGAAAAAGAAGCTAGCGCTTTGTACCGTCTCGGCAATCACCCGTGCATTCCCGAATTATTCGCTTTTTTTGAAGAAAATGACCATTTTTACTTAGTTCAAGAATACATTAAAGGAAATCAGCTCAAGGAAGAACTCACTCCAGGTAAACAGTGGATGGAGGAGGAGGCGATCGCCTTGTTGCGAGAAATTCTGGAAATTTTACAGTTTGTCCATAAAGAAAATATTATTCACCGCGATATTACACCTTCTAACTTAATTCGGCGCGAAGCAGATAAAAAACTTGTTTTAATTGATTTTGGGGCTGTCAAAGAAATCAGCACTTTGACGGCTGACTCTACAGGTAAAATATTCACATCGCAGGCGATCGGCACCAGCGGTTATATGCCGGCCGAACAATCCAACGGGCGTAAAGCTCAACCTTATAACGATATTTACGCCCTAGGAGCGATCGTCATTCAAGCTCTAACTGGGCAGCATCCTAGAGATCTCCCGGAAGATCCCAAGACTTGTGAAATTATCTGGGATTACTCGATGCACAATCGACAGACTTTACAAGTTAGCGATCGTCTAAAAAATATTCTTAATAAAATGGTTCGCTACCACTTTAAAGATCGCTACCAATCTGTGACTGAGGTTTTGGAAGAGTTGCACGCGATGCGATCGCCTCCACCACCCGAAACAAAACCTCATAAAGCGATCTCGCCCCTGCCAGCTAACCCAGGGCCTCAGTCACCAAAACCTGAGCGGGTGTTGCGAGATCGCTTTCGGTGGCTGCTGTTAGGTGTTGCGGTAATTGCGGCAGGGGCGATCGTAATTTCAATCCCCAAAATTTACCCGCTAATCCCCAGAATTTCCCAGCCACAAACGCTACCTACACCCTCCCCAGATGGTGTAAGTTCTGGCGAAAAACTTCTAGTGCAAACCTCCGCCCTTTGGTCAAAACAAAGGGGAATCAATGAGTTTGCCGAAGCCAATTATTCTGAAGCTTTAAAATTGCTCAAACAGTCCTGGCGAGAAGACCGCAGAGACCCAGAAACTTTAATTTACATGAACAATGCCCTGCTCAAAGCAATCAATGCAGAGTATTATACCATCGCAATTGTTGTTCCCATCCGCAGAAATCAGGACGGTAGCATTGTCAACGCAGATTTAGCCGAAGAACTGCTGCGAGGTCTTGCTCAAGCTCAAACTGAAGTTAATTTAGGTCTCCTCGTTGCAAATAACAGCAATAAAGATTTTCCCGGTCAAGGCTTTCTCGAACCAAAAGCTATTAGGAAAAAAGGTCTCAGAATCATCATCGCGGATGACGGCAATATCAAATCCTACGCAAAGCAAAGGGCAAATTACCTAGTCACTCAGCCCGATATTTTAGCCGTCATCGGACACTACACCAGCGACATGACCGTGGAAACAGTAGATATTTACAATCAAAATAAACTAATCGCCATTTCTCCGGGAAGCACAACAGAAGAACTAACGCGCAAACCTCGGAAATTTTTCTTTCGGACAGCCCCAACAACTAGCAAAGAAGCTGAAGGCTTAGTAAATCAACTGATTAAAGTCGGTGCAAAAAAAGTAGCAGTTTTTTACAATCCCAACAGTCCGTTTAGCGCTTCTTTGTGGGAAGAATTCAAAAAGCAATTTGAAGCCCAAGGAGGTTCTACTTTTAGAACCAGTAATTACGACTTATCTAAAAATGATTTTAACGCCGAAGCAGCAATCAAAGAAGTTGAGAAAGCCGGAATAACAGCCCTAGCTGTCTTTCCAGACGGTCAAGTTACTAAGGCTGGAGAAAATGCGATCGAAATGATTAAAATCAACAACAATCGCAATTGGATGGTCGGCCCTTGGACTCTGTACGATCCGAGAACTTTAAAAGCAGTAAAACAGCTAAAATCTGTTGAAAAACTCGCCGTATCCGTGTTTTGGCATCCGTTAATCAGTTTTGATAAAAAGTTTCCAGTTAATGCTGAAAAATTGTGGGGAGGCCCGGTCAATACTCGATCGGCTTTAACCTACGACGCCGCTAAAACCCTGATTAAAGCCTTAGAAATACAGCCCGAACCCAGCCGCGAAGGAATGCAACAAACCTTAGCATCTCCTGGCTTTAAAGCCGACGGAGCCACGGGTATAATTGAGTTTGACTCGACAACTGGAAATCGGAAAAACCCTCCTAAAGCCTTAGCGCACATTGTTCCGTGTGCTAGAGAACAATTTGGCCTTACCTTTGTGCCGATCGAATTTCCGACAGCCGCCGCCGCAGGTTTAAAATGTGACTAACGCTTTGCAGTGCCTGTAGCAGCCCCCAACATTTAAAGAAAAAATTAGATATAGTTAACAAAGCTAGTTTTTTTTATAATAATGCTTATGACTGTCAATCTCGCTCCCTCAACAAGTTCTAGCCTCAAACCAGAAGCCCAGAATATCTCAGCACTCAAACAAGTCTTGCAGACGATTGATGCCGATAGCTGTCCGGGTTCCTATAACTTCCACATGCACACAGTTTGCTCCGACGGGCGATTGAAGCCAGAGAAGTTGATGGAACAAGCCATAGCAGGTGGTCTCAAAGGCTTAGCTATCACCGACCACCACAGCACCAAAGGCTACGTTCAAGCTCAAATTTGGCTGGATAATTGGAAATTAAACAATCGCGACAGCAACATCGCAGCGCCGAGTCTTTGGACTGGCGCTGAAATTAACGCTGAATTGCTCAACAACGACGTACACATTCTCGCTTACGCCTTCGATCCGCAACATCCCAGTCTCACACCTTACTTGCGAGGTAAAGGTACTGAAGGCTACGCTTCTTATTCCGCGGCCAGGGTAATTGAAGCGATTCAGGAAGCCGGAGGTTTAGCGGTTCTAGCACATCCTTGCCGGTATCGATCGATCGCAGATAAACTAATCCCAGAAGCAGCCCGTCTCGGCATTGACGGCGTAGAAATTTACTATGCTTACGGTAATCCCAATCCTTGGAAACCGAGTCCCAAACAAACTGCTTTAGTCAAGGATTTAGCTGAAACCTATGGTTTGTTGGGAACTTGCGGAACTGATTCTCACGGCCCGAGTCTTTTAGTCCGAATCTAGATAGTACAGATGAATTACTCATTAGGTTAAAAGGCAATACGCTTGGGTTAGCGCTTTCAGACAAACTTCATTTCATGAATCTCTGGGAGATGCAGACTTATGAAAAGAAGTCCGATTGTTCTTATCTGAACGGTATTAGGTTAAAAGGGAATTTCTTCATCAATTTCAGGGAATTTGGCAACCAGTTTATCCCAAGCTTGATTTGCCACTTGTTTTACCCTATAATCGCTATCCCGCAAAGCATCAATTAGAGAGTCTACAGCTCTTAAATCTCCGATTTCTCCTAAGGCCCAAACTGCCATTTGTCGAACTCGATTATGGCTATCTTTCAAAGGTTCGATCCAAGGGTCATTTGCTGGTTTATATTTGACCTGACCTAGCGATCTTGCTGCCCAATATTGAGTCATCCAGCTATCGTTTTGTAAAGCAGAAATGAGAGGTTCAACAGCCCCAGCATCGCCTAATTCTCCCAACATCTTGGCAGCTAATTCTTGAATCCATAAATCATCGTAAGTCAAAACTGGTCTTTGTAAAGCCCGAATTAAGAGTTTTACAGTCCTTGGGTCTTTTAGCTTCCTTATATCGGCTGCTATATCTAGAAAGGATTGATAAGACGATAATTCTTGGAGTTTTTCCAGTAGTGAATCTACGATTTCTGAATTGTGTTTGCACCAAATTTGATGAGCTTTTTGATAATCCTTAATTACTGTCCCTGTAAAATCTTCATGTTTACTTATGGAATAAGCCCCTGTTTCATAACACTCTGCTATCGTTGTTATCATGCTGGTGAGGCTGGTATATCGAGCGGTAACTTCATCACCGTCTTTATTATAAGTGAAAATTACCTGACGAGTTTCTTGAGAGCCGTCAATAACTACGTAACCTCCCACTTCTTTTCCTATATAACAAAAAAATATTTCTATCCAACCAGGAGTATTAATATTTCGCGTAGACCAGTTACGCTCGATGAGCTTGTGTCGATATATTTTTATGGCATCTTCTAGAGGATAAAAGCTGAATCCATTAAAAATGTAAGCAACATTTTCTTGTGCGGGACTATCTTCTGAGCCATTTTTCCATTTGTATAAATCGTAAACTTCTTGTGGAAAATGAATCGGCAAGTCCTTAACAAGTTCTTCAATTTCTCTATTAGATAAGCCTGGTTGTAATAATGAAATAGCTTCCGGCTTGTGTTCTTCTAACCATTTTAAAATTCGATGTAAAGCTTGATTCAATGATGTCAAAGTCATTAGAACTCACCCAAGAGCAGCATTGTCAAGAATGATTTTAGTCCTCTTCAGAGGACTTTAGCTTTGAGCAAGGGGTTTAAACCCCTTGCGGACTGACCGGATAAGTGAAAAATATCAGTTGGTTGAATAAAATTACCGTTCCGGGAACAACTGACAAGCCCTGATAGTTGGCTGATTTGCCCAATCTAAGCGAGAAGTGCCAAATCGATCCATCCAACCTTCTAAATAAGCCCGATTAGCCTTTTTTTCCTCAGGATCGGAGGTATTCATGGGATGAGGTGCTAAACCGAAAATAGTCGCTGTCGTCACGCAAAACATCGACTTCTGAAAACTCTGACAAATTTGCACGCGCAAATCGTCTTCGCCGCGACAGCTAGTTCGATAAATTTCGTGCAAATAATCGGGCAGAAAATGCCGCATATCTTGCATCAATTGAGTTGGCGGAATTCCTGCACCTCCTATGGGTAAAGGATCTGCAAACAAAGCCCCGTAGCCAAAATCTCCCTGTTTTTCGGGGATTTGGTGCGCTTGGGCGTTGTAGGAAACTGTGCCAAAAAAAGCTGTTCCTCGAAAGAAAACTGCTTCTACATAAGGTACTGCTACATCTGGTAAAAAGGTCAAGTTAGCTGAGGCTGGAAGGATATCGTAGACTTCGCCGCGTATCTTGACGCTGTAGGTGATTGGTAGGGCTGCGGCGCTTACCAAACCGGCTAAGACGAAATCTACTATCTCTGCGATCGACTTAATTGTACCGGCGTCGTAGCGATCGGACAAATCGATAAATAAATCGCTCATTACCCGCCAAAACTGCCCCAAACCCGTGTAATAAGCCAACATCCGCACTTGTTCGGGTAAAAACTCTGGGAATGCTTTGTGGAGTCCCTGCATCAAAAAGTTGCCTTTTAACTTAGCTGCGATCGCCTTTTCGGCCAAGCTGCTAAATTCCGGGGAATCCAAATAACTGTCCATACCGCCGCCGCCGTGCCAAAGCATTGTTCTCATGCAATACTCGGCATACTCAAAATTAATGCGATCGTGCCACAAATAGCGCATTAATTTCGGCACTGTCACTTCTCCGTTGAAATATTTAAAGAACGGGAAAAGCACTAAAAATTGTTCTTCAGCGATGTAGTTGAGATTGCGAGAATAGGCATCGAGAACTACACCGTAACTTTTGAGAACGCCGACAACTTCTACTACATTCTCCGCCGATTCGGGAAGCAAAGCTTTGCCTGATTCCAAGATGTCAATGTAGGCGGCTAGGGGATGGGAAGAGGGTTTTAATACGGTAGTTGTCATTTGATTTGAACCTTCATTGAATAACTGTTTTATTACCTAGAAATTCAGAATCCAGAGAAAGGTTTGTAGTGAGGACTTTAGTCCTCTTCAAATTCTGAGGACTAAAGTCCTCACTACGAACCTAGGGAAGATATTAGTCTAAGTTTTGAGCAACTTGTTTAACTTGCGCCGGCACAGCCGATACTAAGCCGATCGCAGTTTTCTCGCTCAAACCAACTAAAACAGCGGGCTGCACTCCCATGATGGCGATAATTACTGCTAACACTAGCGAAGGAATGCGATCGCCCCAGCGGACTTGGGGCAAATTCACCACCAAATCGGAAAGGCGGCCGAAAAAGGCGCGGTTGACCATAATTAAAAAGTAAACTGAAGTTAAACCAGTGCCAATCATGCAGAGCAAAGTTTGCACGGGAAACACTGGTAAACTGCCCCTAAACATCAAAAATTCAGCAATAAATCCAGACAATCCTGGAATGCCGGCACTCGCCATCACGCCGACAATCATTAAACTGCCAATTACCGGCAAACCGCGATCGGGATTGAACAAACCTTTGAGCACGTCGATGTTGCGGGTGCCGGATTTTTTGTAAACAATACCGACACTCAAAAATAGCAGCCCTGAAATTAAACCGTGGCTGACCATTTGCAAAACAGTTCCCAGCATACTAATCGGAGTAGCTGCGGCGCTAGCTAACAAAATGTAGCCCATGTGCGCGATCGAACTGTAAGCTACAATTTTTTTCATATCTTTTTGGGCGATCGCGCAACTCGCCCCGTAAATCACGCTTACCACCGCCCAACTCGCCAACCAAGGCGCCGCCACCGCCCACGCATCCGGAAACAAACCCAAACCAAAACGCAGCATCCCGTAGGTTCCCAACTTCAAAAGTACCCCCGCCAGCAGCACCGAAACCGGAGTCGAAGCTTCTACGTGAGCATCCGGCAACCAAGTATGAAAAGGCACCAAAGGAATCTTAATTCCAAAAGCCAGCAACACCCCAGCCAGCAACACAATTTGTCTTACCAAAGGCAATGGGGAACCTCCTTGCAAATGCGATGCGCCGGCTGCACCAACCATATCAAAACTAGAAGCACCGCTCAGCCAAGCTACACCCAAGAAAGCAACCAGCAATACTATTCCCGAAAATGCAGTATAGATTAAAAACTTAGTCGCAGCATAGCCCCGGCGCTCTCCTCCCCAAATCGCAATTAACAGGTAAAGCGGAATTAGTTCTACCTCGAAAAACAGGAAAAATAGCAACAAGTTTTGAGATAAAAAAGCTCCGGTGACGCCGCCGCTAATTAACAGCATCAAAGAATAATAAAGTCGAGGTCTGCGGATCGCCTCATCCGTAGCATAAATAGCTACACCTGTCAGTAGGGTATTTAAAATTACCAAGGGCAGAGACAAACCGTCAACGCCGAGATTGTAATTAAATCCCAAATCATCGATCCAAGGAATAAATTCGGAAAACTGTAACTGACTTGTACTGGCATCAAACTGAGCTGCCACAATCACCGATAGAATAAAAGTTACACCCGCAATGGCGATCGCGGCATTCCTAACTATTTTAGAACTTACCGCACCGGGCCAAAACCCAATCAGGGCGGCGGCCAACATTGGTATCCAGATTAAAGCACTGAGCATCAATTAAAACTTTCCCTTATTACACAGTTTTTAGAACTATATTTAAGATTAACGCAAAGCAACTGCATAAAATAGCGATCGGCATATTTTCTTGTTAATACCAATTTTTTAGGAGGATACTCCCCAATCCGATCCCCCCTAACCCCCCTTAATAAGGGGGGAATAAGATTTCGAGCTTTCTTGCTCCTCCAACCAGAGGGCTGCAAGGCGATCGGAATATGTGCAACGCCCCATTAAATTGGTATAACATAGATGCCAATGTCTCGGGAATCCTCCTAGGACCTCAATTATTAGCGATCGAGAAGATTTGCAAATTAAATGGGAGCATCTCATTCTTGCAAAAAATATCTTTTCTTGAAGTGCTGTCCCCGTTCGCGAGGTGTATAATACTCGCGAGCGGGGACAGCACTACGACACGATTTCACTTCCCGAACTTTTACCCGGCTGGGAAGTTCCGGTTGCAGAATTGTGGCCAGTTGAGTTTGAATAAAATTAGAGGAACAAGCAGACAAACCAAAAACAATTTATCTGCGTTTATCCCCGTTCATCCCCCAACATCTGCGGTTTAGAATTGCCAAATAATCAGCCCCAACAACGCAGCAACTCCCGCAGCAATAGTCAACACATAAAACTGCGATTGACCGGTGCCGCTGTATTTCAAACCTTCACCGCTGAAAATTGTGGCAAAACCGAACAAATTCACCGCCCCGTCTACTACATACTTGTCAGTCCAAGCGCTGATTTTCGCAATAGAAGCTACGGCCCAAACCACAGTCAAGCGGTAAATTCGATCGATATAAAAGTCGTAAGCAAACAAATCCTGCACCGCCGGCACCGGCAAACGTACCGGTCGAGGTAAAACGTTGTACCAATAAATCGCCACGCCAGCGCCAACCCCAATCAAGCCAGATAACACCAACAGCGGAATATCCAGAGTCTTCAATAGCAAATTTAAAGCATCAAAATCTCCCGTTTCCGCCCAAGGGCCAGTCCAACTAATTAACAGTTGCCACTGCTGCAACATCCAAGGCACCAACAGCCCAATCACTGTCAAAATTACCATCGGCAAAGCCATCGGCCAACCGACTTCTGGAGCCCTGCGAGTTTTGGGCTGCGGTTTTCCGACAAATACTAAGGCGAATACGCGAGTTAAATTGAGCGCAGTCAAACCGTTAACTAACAGCAGCACAACTACTAACCACAAGGGCACTGTCCAAAAACCGTTCAGCCACCGTCGCATTACCCAAAAGTTACCCATCGGCAATAGGGCTACCATGCCCGCAGCGCCTACTAAATAAGCCATTGTCGTGGCGGGCATTTTTGACCACAACCCACCCATTTCTGTTAAATCTTGAGTGTTGGTTGTGACAATCACTGAGCCTATGCTCATGAATAATAGTGCTTTGGCGATCGAGTGCGCGAACAGCAGCAGCAATGCAATGTCAACGTGATTCTGCCCCACCGCGATAAACACTAAACCTAAAGAAGCGCTGGTAGAATGCGATAGTGTTCTTTTGATGTCGATTTGGGCGATCGCCACCAAAGAAGCCCCAACAGCCGTCACCGCACCCAACACCACCAGCACCGCATCAGTCACCGGCGATAGCGCCAAAACAGGCTGAAGTTTAATCAAAACATAAGCCCCACCCCCCACAACCACCGTATTCCGCATAATCGAAGCCGGGTTGGGCCCTTCCATCGCCTCGTCGAGCCACAAATGAAACGGAAATTGAGCGCACTTGGCTGTCGGTGCGGCAATTAAAGCCAAGCCTAAAAGAGTCGCAACTAAAGGAGATAAAGTTGCAGTTTCCGCCCATTCTTCTAAATCGGAAAAATTCAAACTTCCGGCTAAAGTTGAAAGCGTCACTACTCCCATCAGCAGCGGTACGTCTCCTACGCGCTTGGTTAAAAACGCATCTCTCGCCGCCGTTACTACCAGGGGTTGAGCGTACCAAAACCCGACTAGCAAATACGTTGAGAGTGTCAGCACTTCCAGCAAACCGTAGGTTAGCAGCAGCGAGTCGCTAATCGCAATCCCGCTAATTGCCGCTTCAAAAAAACCGAGCAGCCCAAAAAATCGAGCTAGCGCCCAGTCTTTTTCCATGTAGCCTAGTGCGTAAATTTGTGCTAGCAAACTCAGAACAGTCACTAGCTCCATTGCTCCGACGCTGATCGTGGAGATTTCTATGGCGAAAGACAAATCTAAATCTGCTGCTTGCACCCAGTGGATGAGCAACTGTTGGGGCGCTCGATCCCAAGTTGCTGTAAAAATCACCGATCCGTGGATGAAAGCCAACACACTCATCAGTAAATTGAAGTAAGCCGCTGGTCTGGGCCCTGTTGTGCGAACGGTTCCCGTAGACCACGGCAAAGTTAGAATGGCCCCTATTAAGCCATATAAAGGTATCCACCAACAGGTTTGGAGGAGAAATTCTGTCATTTAATTTATCCGTTAAACTTCAAATTACCGGCTACCTTGATACAAAAGCAGTTCCGGGCGATCGCGCCACACCGTAAAACTTTGACTAAACTCGATCGTATAGTTTTGGCAAAATAATTTGCACCCAAAATTCACTATACATTAAAGCATCAAAACTGAGAATTTTTTCCCTAGAAAATTACAGGCTGCTCAGAATCGGCACTCACCGAAAAAAAACGCCCGCAAATCGCTAAGACTGCTTTTTTGCCCCTTTCCCCGCGATCCCCCTTGGGAAATCCCAAACTTTCCCGATACCGAGACCCCCAGCCTTCACCCACCGAACTCTAGTTTACAGGTATTTGTACTCAGTTGACTGCTAGCTCCCCGTCCGCATCTACTCCGCTTTATATTAAGATTATTAAATAAATATTAAAATATTATAAGTAACATAAAAAATTTTAATTTTTGTTATTAAACATTATGATGTTAGTTTATATTGTCAAGGTGGACAGCTTCCCCTATTCTATAAGGATAGGAAGCTTTAGACTGCATTCCTAAATAATGTGGGCCTCCCCGTCCAAATTTTTAGATTTCTCAAAGATTTGTTACGGTAATTCCGCTAATCCTCAACTTGGAGATTCAAAAATGTCAATTGCCGTGGGAATGATTGAGACAAAAGGTTTTCCCGCTGTTGTGGAAGCTGCCGACGCTATGGTCAAGGCTGCTCGCGTTACCCTCGTGGGCTATGAAAAAATCGGCAGCGCTCGCGTCACCGTAATTGTGCGCGGCAACGTGTCGGAAGTCCAAGCCTCAGTCGCAGCAGGAGTGGAATCCGTCAAGCGGGTGAACGGCGGAGAAGTCGTCTCTACCCACATCATCGCTCGCCCCCACGAAAACCTAGAATACGTTCTACCAATTCGTTATACAGAAGCAGTAGAGCAGTTCCGAGGCTACTAAGTTCTTAGCGCCCAAAATTCGTTTGACGAAACGTTTGACGAAAAGCAGCGCGATCGTCAAAAATTAACTGTTTAGTTCCGCAAATATTCAATTTAGGAGTAAAACCAATGGCAATTGCAGTTGGCATGATCGAAACCATGGGCTTCCCCGCAGTAGTAGAAGCCGCTGACGCGATGGTCAAAGCAGCCCGCGTCACCTTGGTAGGATACGAAAAAATCGGTAGCGCTCGCGTTACTGTCATTGTAAGAGGAGATGTCTCGGAAGTGCAAGCTTCCGTCGCCGCCGGAGTAGAGTCAGTGAAGCGCGTTAACGGCGGACAAGTGATGTCCACCCACATTATCGCCCGCCCTCACGAAAACTTGGAGTACGTGCTGCCAATTCGCTACACCGAAGCTGTAGAACAGTTCCGCGAAGGCGTGAGCGGCATTCGCCCTCTCAACAGATCTTAAAGATAGGCTCAAGGCTGTTTGGGGCGTTTGGTAATTAAAAATTAAAAATCACAAATTAAAAATGGCGATGTTTTTGATTTAGCATTTTTAATTTTTAATTGAGGTAGGCATGGGATATTGGTTATTAGTCACGAGTCATTAGTCATTAGTCATTAGTCATTAGTCATTAGACAAAAAATCTAAAATGAAGACATGGGACTGAATAAAGCTAATTTAAAAAAGACAAGTGACGGCGAAAAAAATGACAATTACCAATTACCAATTACCAATTACCTAAAATGCAAATGGCCAAAGTTCTAGGCACAGTTGTCAGTACCCAAAAAGAGCCGACGCTGAGAGGATCGAAATTTTTACTGCTGCAATTCATCAATGAGGAAGGTTCGCCAGTTCCCGGCTATGAAGTAGCCGCTGACTGTGTGGGCGCTGGTATAGATGAATGGGTTTTAGTCACCCGCGGCAGCGGGGCCCGGATCGCGCCCGGGAGCGAAGACCGTCCGATCGATGCTCTAGTAGTAGGCATTATAGATACTGTCAATGTAGAAAATCGCCTCATTTACAGTAAAAAAGACGACCCGTACCGCTAGTGGACAGTTGACAGTGGACAGTTGACAGTTGACTCCGAAAGCAGTTGACTCCGAAAGCAGTTGATAGGAAAGCAGTTGACAGTGAACAGTGAACAGTTGACAGTGAACAGTGAACAGTGAACAACTAACAACTAACAACTAACAACTAACAAAATTTTTTTCAGTTTAGGAGAACTTAATTTATGGCAGTCCGCAACGTTGCGGCTCCCCCGACGCCTTGGTCGAAAAACTTGGCTGAGCCCAAAATTCACGACACCGCCTTCGTACATTCCTTTTCTAACATTATTGGGGATGTGCAGATCGGTTCAAATGTGATGATTGCCCCCGGGACATCTATCCGCGCTGATGAAGGCACTCCGTTTTATATCGGATCGGGCAGCAACATTCAAGACGGAGTAGTCATTCACGGTTTAGAGCAAGGCAGAGTTACAGGAGAGGATGACAAATCCTATTCGGTTTGGGTGGGGAAAAATACTTCCCTCACCCACATGGCTTTAATTCACGGCCCGGCCTACGTCGGCGACGATTGCTTTATCGGCTTTCGCTCTACGGTGTTCAATGCCAGAGTGGGCAACGGCTGCATTGTCATGATGCACGTATTAATTCAAGATGTGGAGATTCCCCCCGGTAAGTACATACCTTCGGGAGCCATCATCACTAATCAGCAGCAAGCCGATCGCCTCCCTGACGTTCAAGATTCAGATGTTAAATTTGCGACCCACGTCATCGGCATCAATGACGCTCTGAGAGCGGGTTATCGCTGCGCTGAGAATATCGCCTGTCTAGCACCAATTCGCAACGAGCAATCTAAAAACTCAAATATCACTCAAATGAATTATTCTACCTATGCCGGCACCCAATTGAGTTCCTCTCTAACCGATAGCATCCGCAATTTGCTAGCCCAAGGATACAGCGTGGGAGCGGAATACGCCGACGCCCGCCGG
Source organism: Oscillatoriales cyanobacterium (assembly GCA_004293365.1). Taxonomy (GTDB): domain Bacteria; phylum Cyanobacteriota; class Cyanobacteriia; order Cyanobacteriales; family Microcoleaceae; genus Microcoleus. The sequence continues at coordinate 48,593 of RDYN01000025.1, forward strand.
TTCCGCACCGGTTCTTGGCGCACTTGCGGTCCAATTTCCTCAACCCGCGACTCAGAAGTAATCGCTGCTTTGTCGGCTTGTATGGCCGATCACCAAGGAGAATACGTCCGCTTGATCGGGATTGACACCAAGGCCAAGCGCCGCGTATTAGAAGAAATCGTCCAAAGACCGGGAGACAACGGCTCTAACGGTAACGGCGCCACAACTCACCAATCTAACGGTAAAGTTGCACAAACTGCTTACCAAAATGGCGGTTCTGTATCCAACGGCAAATTGAGCGCGGATACTGTGGCTCAAGTTCGCAGCTTGTTAGCTCAAGGCTACAAAGTCGGCACAGAACACGCCGACGCGCGCCGCTTCCGCACCAGTTCTTGGCAAAGCGGGGCTTCGCTGCAAGTCAGAAACGAATCTGAGGCGATCGCCGCTTTAGAATCTGTGATGAACCAATATCCGGGCGAATACGTGCGTTTGATCGGCATTGACCCGAAAGCTAAGCGCCGCGTAGTTGAAGAACTGATTCAGCGTCCCGACGGCCCGGTTGCTCAATCGGCTAAACCGGGTGCAACATCGGGATTCAAAGCAGCAGCTTCGACTGGTGCGGCTGGTAGCGGAAAGTTGACTGGAAAGACGATCGACCAAATCCGCAACCTGCTTTCCCAAGGCTACAAAATTGGCACGGAACACGCCGACGCGCGCCGTTTCCGCACCGGTTCTTGGAGCAGTTGCGCGCCGATCGCCACCAACCGCGAATCCGAAGTAATTTCGGCTCTCGAAGGCTGTCTCCAACAACACAGCGGCGAGTACGTCCGCTTGCTCGGTATCGACTCCAAGGCCAAGCGCCGGGTACTCGAAGAAATTATCCAACGACCATAATTTGTCAGGTAATTAGCTGGTTTCTCCCGTTAAGTGCTCGCGTTGGGCTAGCGGGAGAATCAGTTGACAGTTGACAGTTGACAGTTGACAGTTGACAGTTGACAGTTGACAGTTGACAGTTGACAAAAGAAGGAATGCGATTGGAGTAATGAATCGTCTGATTTTAATTTCTCCTTAAAAGGGTTCCGGCTTTCAACCAATTATTTCGGGCAATTTGTAAGTCCAAATCGAGCTTTTAATTATTAGTAAATAATCGTTTATTAGATTGATAGAGTTAAAATAATCATTCTAAAAAGCGATAAATTAAAGTCGTTTTATCTAAAATCATAGCTCATTTCAAGGTGAAGTTGAATGTATTTATCGCCACTGCAATTAAGTAGCAACTCTCAGATTTTCCTGAGTGGCGATGTAGTTGTGAATGAAGGTGTGGCGATCGCCCCTGGAGTCATCCTCCAAGCAGATCCGGGTAGCCGGATCTCGATCGCCACCGGTGCCTGTATCGGTATGGGAGTTATCCTTCACGCCCGCGAGGGTACTCTGGAAATCGCAGCGGGCGCAATGCTGGGTGCAGGAGTGTTGGTGGTAGGTGCGGGGACGATCGGCGCAAATGCCTGTATTGGCGCGGGAACAACGCTGATTAATCCTGCGATCGACCAAATGCAAATTTTGCCAGCAGGTTCTCTGATCGGAGATACCAGCCGCCAAGTCGCAGCAGAACCAACCGCAGAAACCGCAGAAACCCAAACCGCTGCACCGGAAACCCCCACAGCCACTGCGCCACCAGTTGAACCAACCGTCGATCGCCCGATCGACGACCCGCCCGAACCCGCCCAAACACAGCCTCAAACACCGCCGGAGACAGCCCCAGATCCATCACCAGAAACCGCCGCCAATCCGCCTCCCCAACCAGGAGAAGTCCCAACTATTCTGTACGGTCAAGCTCACATCAATCAGTTGCTGGGGACGCTGTTTCCGCACCGACAAGCTTTTAATCGATCGCAGGAAAACGGTCAAACACTCTCGGGCGGTACCGGATAGAGGTCAATCGATTTTAGATTAAAGAATTGAAGAATTTTAGATTTATTCCACAGATGAATCTGAGACGTTAAAATATTGTCTAAATTTTTGATCTCGACCCTCATGAGTGTCGGGTGCTGGTATCCATTTTGGGGCGTGGTAATTTGTACAAAAGGCGGTTATGCTTAAGGCAGAATCAAAAAAATATAAATAGGTAAGCTCATATTATTGGTAGCTCAGCAATCTTTAAGGTCTTGCAGCATAAATATGTATCTTGCAGCTCGTGCAGTTTGTCTTCTCATCTGAGACACTAAAACTATCAACAAATTTTTATTTTTGGAAGTTTCTAAGGGTAATCGAAGATGAACGGACAAATAGATCGTAACAGCAGTGACTCCGGGCGATCGCAGCGCCAGGAATATTTCAAAGACACTGCCTTGGGTTTGGTATCTACCAAGAGTTTTCCGGCAATTGTCGGGACTGCTGACATGATGCTGAAGTCCGCAGGGGTCATTTTAGTAGGATACGAGAAAATTGGTTCCGGTCACTGTACGGCGATCGTCCGGGGCAGAATTTCCGACGTGCGTTTGGCTGTGGAAGCAGGAGCTCAGACAGCCGAACAATTCGGCCAGTTTGTTTCTAAGCTGGTGATTCCTCGGCCTTTGGCTAATTTGGAAGTGGTTTTGCCGATCGGCTTTCGCCTGACTGAACTGTCGGAAAGCGGTAGTTATTCTCGATTGAGCAATCAGGCGATCGGTTTGCTCGAAACGCGGGGATTTCCGGCAATGGTCGGTGCTTGCGATGCTATGCTCAAATCCGCCGACGTACACTTAGCCGCCTACGAGAAAATTGGCGCCGGTTTGTGCACGGCAATTATTCGCGGCGCAGTCGCAGATGTCGCAGTAGCCGTAGAAGCCGGGATGTACGAAGCTGAGCGCATTGGCGAGTTGAACGCCGTGATGGTAATTCCCAGGCCTTTGGAAGATTTGGAACAAACTTTGCCGCTGGCGAGTTGCTGGATAGAACAGCGGACACCTGTGATGATGCCTATCTCTGTTCAGGAAAAGGAAAAAGAATTGGTCGAACTTCCAGATTTGGAGAAATTGAGAGTTTATGTGGAAGAGGAAATCAATCGGTAATTGGTAATGGGTAATCGGGAATTGGTAATTGGGAATTAGGCAATTGTTCGGCTGTATCTTACTTAATCGATCTGGTAAGGTACTTGTGGCATAATACATATAGAGGTTCTGTATAGATTTTGAGATTGTTTGCAACTCTTGGTGATATTAAATAACGGAAAATATCATGCACTTTAAGTTTTCACCAAACATCCTCAACAGGCTGGGCGAAGAACTGATTCCGAACCCGGATCAAGGTATTATCGAGTTAGTTAAGAATGCTTATGATGCTGATGCTACAAAATGCACGGTAGAGCTTATTAATACTAACAATATAGGTGGCTCAATAATTATTTCAGATAACGGCACAGGTATGGATACTGATGCCATTAGTGAGGGATGGTTGGTACTGGGCCGCTCAAAAAAAGCAGCCCGCGAGCCAACACTGCTGGGACGTTTACCTGTTGGCGATAAAGGATTAGGCAGGCTAGCTGCTTTACGGCAAGGTTCTCAAGTTAACCTAAAAACCCGACCTAAAAATGAGCCGGGAGTTGAGTACAGTCTCATAATTAACTGGGATGTTTTTGAAGGCGCTGATGTCGTAGAAGATGTCTCTTTTGATGCTCAAAAAAATCCCACTGAAAAAAGTCAAGGAACTGATATTATAATTCACAACTTAAAAGTTAAGTTGGGAAGACTTGAGATTAAAAGACTGGCAAGAGAACTTTTACTTTTAGCCGATCCATTTGATAATAGTGTCGCTTTTCGTCCTCGGCTGATAGCTCCGGGCTTTTCTGATATCGAAAAAAAAGTAAATGAGGCTTACTTTGAGGCGGCTGAATATCATTTAAAAGCTAGTTTGAATGCGAAGGGAACTGCTGAAGCGACACTGTTAGATTGGAAGGGAGATTTAATTTTTAGCGCTGAGCATGAAAATATTTCTCGAAATCCCTCTAAAGAACCATACAGAAGTGTTCCAGCGGAATTTGAGATGTGGGTTTTTCTGCTAAATCCTCAAAATTTCTCAGCCAAAAAAGTTTCTTCCGCAGAAGTCAGAAGTTGGCTGACTGAGGTAGGAGGTGTTCATCTTTACCACCGAGGTTTGCGGGTCAAGCCTTACGGCGATCGCACCGATGATTGGCTGAATATAAATTTAGCACGGGCTAGGAACCCTGAGGTGCGTCCTTCCACCAGCACGGTTATTGGCAGGGTAATTGCGAGCGATCCTGATGACTTCCTAATTCAAAAAACCGATCGGCTCGGTTTCATTGAGAATGAAGCTTTTTTAGAGCTGAGACGCTTTGCTGTCGATGTGTTGGAATGGATCGCTAAAGAGCGGTTGAAAGAAACAGAAAAAAAACGAGAGGACATCAAGCAAGAATTTAGTCAAGATGTTCAGGATGTCAAAATACGCCTTGAAAAAGCGATTGAAGAAGCAGTACCGCAAGAAAATCGGGCGATTGTGCGGAATATAGTTAAACAGTATGAAAGTGCAAAAGAGCGAGAAATAAAAGCATTGCGCGATGACCTTCACCTCTATCGCAGTTTGGCCACAGCGGGAACAACGGCAGCAGTTTTTGCTCACGAATCTAGTAAACCTGTCACTCTGATCGAGAAAATAGCTAAGAGAATAGAAAGTAAAGGAAAAGAACTACTGAGTGACGAGGCATATATAAAGTCTCTGAAAGAACCTGTAGAAATGCTTTATCGAGTCAGTAGTTCTTGGAAGCGTTTTGCTAATTTTCCGCTGCATTTATTAAAACGAGAAAAGCGTCGCTCTGGTGTGGTAGATGTCCACAGTGTTATTGACGATACAGTTGAACTGTTCCAACCTTTTTTTGAAGAATCTCAAATAAAAATAAAAAAAATAAAAGTTAATCAAATACCCCACATCCGGGGCAGCATTGCTCTGGTAGAAGCTATTCTGACAAATCTGCTGACAAATACTATCAATGCTTTCCAGGTTGAGGGCGCACGCAATCAAGGACGGCAAATAATTATCAGCACTGAAATTTTAGGGAATAACGTGCGGCTAAAAGTCTTAGATAATGGTTTGGGAATCAAGGATATTGAACTAGATGAAATTTGGTTGCCCGGTATCACGACTACACCGGGTGGTACAGGTTTTGGCTTGACAATTGTCAAAGATTCTGTTAAAGATATGAGAGGGAAAGTACGCGCGATAGCGAATGGCGAATTGGGAGGAGCTGAGTTTGCTGTAGAATTACCGCTTTCTGGAAGTTAACTGTGATGATTTCACCAAGTTTTCTCGGTACAATAGCAATAGTTGATGATGAAAAAGACTTAGCTGAATCAACTGGATGGGATGTAGAAGCTGCTGGTTTTAAACCTATAATACTAGATGGCTCTTTCGATGAAGTGAATCTACTTGCATCGTATATTGCGAAAAATGCTCAAGGTGCCTTGTGCGATAATCGCTTGGCTAATTATGGGCGGACTAATTTTTCTGGCTCGACATTAGTGGCAGCGTTGTACGATCTAAAAATTCCATCAATTCTCATAACTCAGTACACTGCAATAGATGCCAATGTCTCTATTAGAAAGTCGCGGCGCAAAATTCCCGTGCTTTTGACTCGAGATGAAGCCAATGCTGCGACTATAAAACAAGGAATGGAAAACTGTGTTTTAGAACTTAGTGGTCAAGTCCCCAGTAACAGAAAACCTCATAGAACGCTAGTAAGAATCACCAATACTGATAAAGAATCTGGGGAAGATGTTCTAGATGCAATAGTTCCTGGTTGGAATCCCCATGAGGCTGTTCGTTTTCCGGCTGTGCTTATTCCCGCAAAAATTCGACAGGACGCACTAAAAGCAGGTGTCCGTTTATTTGCTCATGTTAATATAGGAGCTGATAAATCTGAGGATCTTTATTTTGAGAAATTTCAGTTAGCACCTGAGCTAGATGATAATGATGAGCTTACCTGAACTTATAATTTTAGATGTTGGTCATGGAAATTGTGCTATTCTGCGAGATACAAATGGCGTAATAATTATTGACTGTCCGCATGGCGTTACTTTGATAGAAACACTGGAAAATCTATCTATTCAAGAAATTTCACACATTTTAATTTCCCATGCTGATGGTGACCACATTGCAGGGATAATTAACCTACTTTCAAATGAAACAATAAAAATTAATAATGTACATTTAAACCCAGATTTACTGAGAAAAACTGAAATTTGGAAGGATTTAATTATTGCTTTAAAAGATGCTCGACAACGTTTTGGTACAGTAGTTTCAAGTGAACTGACAACAACAAAAACAGGTCAGTTGAATGTCGGTCAAGTTACGGTAGAAATTCTTGCCCCAACTCCTGAATTAGCTCTACTTGGTGGGGTAGGTAAAACTGTGGATGAGCGTCGATTGAATCCTAACTCGACATCGGCTGTTATTGGTCTAGTTCACAATACTCATAGAGTGGCTATATTATGTGCTGATATTGACCAAGTTGGATTAGATCAACTTCTAAAGGAAAGAAGTGATTTGAAAGCTGACATCTTGGTTTTTCCGCATCATGGAGGTAGACCGGGTGGCGCAGATGGCAAAGCATTTGCTCAGCAGTTATGCAATTTAGTCAAACCAAATCTAGTAGTATTCTCAATCGGTCGGGGGCGATTTAGCAATCCCCGCGAGGAAATAGTAGAAGGTGTAGTTTCTTCTGTGCCAATGGCTCATATTTTATGTACTCAACTATCAAGCCAATGTGCGGACAGCGTTCCTGATTTAGAGCCTACACACTTAAACAATCTACCTGCTAGAGGGCGCAGAAGCAACAGTTGTTGCGGTGGAACTGTATCAATTAAGATTGAAGGCAATAGAACGACTTCTGCTGCGGGCTTTGCTCCACACAAAGAATTTATTGATCGAGTTTATAATCCACTATGTCGGCGTTTTTTAGTTAGAACGGAGTCATAAGAGCCGATCCTTATTTCCTCTCCTCCTCCCTAGTTTATAAAGCAATACGGTTCATTTAAGAACAATCTGACTGCCAAAAGAGGTATCTCCCACACAATCATGAGATTCAATTCGTAAAAAAGCGCTAACTGAACCGTATTAATTTATAAAGGCGTACTGCGGGAAATACTCAGACTTAGTTTAGCCAAAAGATATAAAGTTTACACCGAGAAAGTGCGTGCAACAATTGATACCGGAACGCAGCCGCTCGCACTCGCAGGACAAAACACAGAATGGCAACTAAAATTATGCTTTTGAGTACAACTTGAGATGACACGCTGTCGAACTCGGGAAGTAAATCGAGCCGAGAGTGCTGACTATCTCAAGAGCATCAAATTCCTGTTAAGATAAACTTAAAATCCTGTTTCGGGTAGATTTCCTGGAATAAGTCAAGAGTTACTCTAGATGCAGGTGGATGCTCTTTCAACAGATTAACCCCTGTCGAACTCAACACTGAGTGCAAAGGAATCAATCCAGAATCCAGCAAGGAATGAAAGTTGACCTATGAACATCAAAGAATCGAACCTCAACCATTTTTATAAGCGCGGGTTGCACAGCGCCAAGCAAGGCAACTACGAAGCGGCACTTGAGGACTTCGATCAGATACTGCAAGTCAATCCCGCCGATGCCAAAGCTTACAACAATCGCGGCTTGGTTTACTATTATATGAAAGACTACCAAAAGGCGATCGCAGACCTCAGCCAAGCACTAGATATCAATCCTAATTTGTTCGAGGCCTATTTAAATCGCGGCAATGCTTGGCGCCATCTGGGAGAAAACGAAAAAGCCATTGACGATCTCAACTGTGCTTTAGTAAATAAGCCTGACAGCCACGCTATCTACAACAACAGGGGACTCGTACTTGCTAATTTAGGACATTACGAAGAAGCAATAGAAGACTACGATCGAGCTCTCTCTATCAATTCGCAAAATTATAAAACCTATTACAACCGAGGGCGCGCTTTCTACCTTTTGGGAGAAAAACAAGCAGCAACGGAGAACTTTAACGAAACGCTGCGGTTGAATCCCAGATATATCAAAGCTTACATAAATCGCGGACTCTGTTATCACCAATTAGGAGACAATACCCAGGCGATCGCCGATTATAACACAGCACTGGGCATCGACCACAACAATGTTTATGCCTATTATAACAGAGGTTGCGTTCGCTATAAATTAAAACAAATGCAGCTAGCAATTGAAGACTTTAACAAAGCAGTGGAACTCGAACCCAACTACGTTAAAGCTTATCTCAACCGGGGTTTAGCGCTGTACAAATTGGGAGATATTGCAACAGCAAATAGGGATTTTTACCACGTAATGTGTATTAATGCTGAAGCTTATTTATACTACCAGGCCCAGCGCTGCACCCCTGATATCAATTCCTATTTCAAAGAAGCCCCACAGATGGAACTGAATAATGCTGTAGAATACTACAACACCACATTAAATACGATTTCAAGTTCCTTAAGTTCGGCAGCATTAAATGCGATTTGGAATCAAGAAGATTTGGAGAACAGAGACTCGATAATCTGTGAAGGTGAATTTCTCAATGAGTGAATTAGTCATTAGTCATTAGTCATTAGTCATTAGTCATTAGTCATTAGTTATTAGTCATTAGTCATTAGTTATTAAATAGGTTATCGAAAAAATAAAAACTCCTCAGAAACCCGGTTTTTTCGTATATTCCTCGTTACTAAACACAAAATATCATAGAAACCGGGTTTCTAGCCCGCTCGTTATAAAATCAGAGGACTAAAGTCCTCACTACGAACACCTTTATAAAATTGGTTCGTAGTGTGGACTTCAGTCCGCATTCATCAAGGACTAAAGTCCTTACTACAAGCTTTAAATGCTGGCCATCACTTCGCGGGCGGCGGCCAAAGTGCGATCGACATCCTCCTCAGTATGAGCCAAAGAAGTAAATCCCGCCTCAAACTGCGAAGGAGCCAGATAAACACCGTGTTCCAACATTCCGCGGTGAAAACGGCTGAACTTCGTCAAATCAGACTTCTTAGCATCCTCGTAATTGTGAACCGGGCCCGCCGCAAAAAACAAGCCAAACATCCCGCTAATTTGGCCGCCGCAAACAGCGTGTCCCGCTTCCTTACCAATTTTCAGCAATCCCTCGGACAGTTTTTTAGTAATCCTGTCCAACTGTTCGTAAGTGCCGGGTTTTTGCAACAATTCCAAAGTTTTAATCCCAGCAGTCATCGCCAAAGGATTTCCCGAAAGCGTACCAGCTTGATACATCGGGCCTGCGGGAGCCACCATCCCCATGATATCGCGCCTTCCGCCGTAAGCGCCCACGGGCAAACCGCCGCCGATAACCTTACCCAAGGTTGTCAAATCTGGGGTGACACCGAATTTTTCCTGAGCTCCGCCGTAGGCGATGCGGAAACCAGTCATTACTTCGTCAAACACCAACAAAGCACCGTTATCTTTGGTAATTTCCCGCAAACCTTCGAGAAAACCTGCATCCGGTACAATAAAACCGGCATTTCCTACAACAGGTTCTAGCATCACGCCTGCGATTTCGCCCGGATGTTCGGCAAATAAAGCTTTGACTGCTTCCAAATCATTGTAAGGAGCGTTGAGGGTGTTGGCGGTAACGGATTTCGGCACGCCGGGAGAGTCTGGAAGGCCGAGAGTTGCCACGCCGGAACCTGCTTTTACCAGGAACATATCGGCGTGTCCGTGATAGCAGCCTTCAAATTTAATCAGTTTGTCGCGGCCTGTGAAGGCTCGCATCAGCCGCAAAACGGCCATACAAGCTTCGGTACCGGAATTGACAAATCGCACCATTTCAATGCTGGGAACGGCATCAATCACCATTTCGGCGAGTACATTTTCCAACAGCGAGGGTGCGCCGAAACTCGTACCTTTTTCTAAAGATTCGTGAAGGGCTTTGATGACTTCGGGGTGGGCGTGGCCGCAGATAGCCGGGCCCCAAGTACCTACGTAGTCAATGTATTGGTTGCTGTCAACATCCCAAATGTAGGCTCCGTTTACCCTGTCAAAGACAATGGGCTGTCCGCCTACAGATTTGAAGGCGCGCACGGGGGAACTGACGCCACCGGGCATCATTTTCTGGGCGGCGGCAAAGATTTCTTCTGATTTGGTCGTTTTCAAGGTTGTGGAAACCAATGTTTTCTCCTTAGTGAAGGTCTTTTGTTGGTAGGATACTTAATATAGCGACTTCTGGTTAAAGGCTAAGCCGATTCAAGGAAACTATAATAGTAGATCTTAGGATACAAACCAATCAGTAGCAATACTAGCTTCGGTTTTTCAGGCTTTGTAGAACCCGCACTCCTAGCCCTAAAGTGTAATTTTTTGTAAAATAGTTCTTGACAATTTGCCCATCACTCACCTAATCTCCTCTCTTCTCTCTGCGTTCTCTGCGCTCTCTGCGGTTAATAAAAAAAAATATCCGACACCAAAGCGTTAATTTATCTAAAAAGCTGCAATAAAATTATGTCTGTTAATGATGTGTCTAGTTTGAGCCGATCGATCCCAATTGAAAAGATCCGTTATGACGATCGCGGTTTAGTGCCTGCGATCGTCCAAGATTACTTAGACGGCACTGTGTTGATGATGGCGTGGATGAATCGGGAGTCACTCGAAAAAACCATGGAAACCGGTCAAACTTGGTTCTGGAGCCGTTCTCGCGCCGAATTGTGGCCGAAAGGGGCGACTTCGGGACACGTTCAAAATGTCAAAGGGCTGCGTTACGACTGCGATAGCGATGCTTTGCTGGTGACTGTCGAACAAGTGGGAGATATTGCTTGTCACACGGGTGAAAGAAGTTGTTTTCACCAAGTTGACGGGGAAATTGTGGCGCCGCCGGGGGATATGTTATCTCAATTATTTGACGTAATTTGCGATCGGCGCGACAATCCTAACGAGACTTCTTATACTTGCAAGTTGTTCGAGGGTGGCGATAACAAGATTCTCAAGAAAATTGGCGAAGAGTCGGCGGAAGTTGTGATGGCTTGCAAAGACGACGACAAAGACGCGATCGCCGGAGAAGTTGCGGATCTATTTTATCACGCTTTGGTTGCTTTGGCTCACCATCAGGTTGATTTGAGGGCGGTTTACCGCAAATTGGGCGATCGCAGAAAATAGTCAATAATTGATTATAGGTTTGTAGTGAGGACTTCAGTCCTCTTCTTCAAAACTCGATCGAGAACCTGCAAAACCAAGATAACAGACACGACACCCAAAGCCAAACCAACCAAAAATTATCCACCTTTGCAGGCTAACAGCTAATACATAGATCAGTTTGTAGTGCGGACTTTAGTCCGCAAAACGCTGCGGACTAAAGTCCGCACTACGAACCAATCTTACGGCAATGATAGTGCCCGTAACCCAATCAGATTTTCACGACTCTAGAAACTAAAAGTAGTGCGGAGAACCCCCACCCCTACAGTATCATTATCCTTAGTACCTTCAGGATTGAACAACACAAAAGCACCCGGTGTAATGCTGATATTATCGTTAACTTTGAAACGATAATAAGCTTCCAAATGATAAGGAGTTGCCTTATTTGCCTGAAAACGAGCACCGCCGCTTACCGAATCCCGATCCAAAGGCTGTCCGAACAGAATACCTGCATTATTGCCCTGTTTGAACATATCTCGGAAATGGAAACCTACCATCCAACTGTTAAAAGTTGTAGAAGCATTGCTTCTTTCAGCATCAGCAATTATCCAACCTCCATAGGTAGAAACAGCTAATTTCGGAGAAAGCCGCCAAGTAGCAGTACCGCCAAACGAATTCATCCTCACACCGCCACCAACAGGTTCTTTATCCCTTCCCAAAATTGAACCCAAATCCGCATCAGACAATCCAGTGGCCAGAATATTCAATTGGTGGCGGCTGTAAGCGTAATTCAAACCAATGTCAATACTGCTAGTTGGTTTAATAGTTAACTGTGCCGCAGCAACGGTACTGCCCTCAAATAAACCCGCACCCAACGGAGTAGCTGGAAAGCCCAAATCCTTAGGCAAAGCAGCATTTACACTGCCGTACAAAGCTGTGAGATTGACCTTTTTAGAAAGGTTCCAAATAAACCCACCTGCCGATGCTAAACCGCTGCCAGAAGTGCCGCCGGATACGCGCACTACAGGGTTGTAACCTCCAAATCTCGAAATAGATTCTTGCCCTTCTCCAGCAAAAGGAGTGATTGCTTGAAAAGCGTCTGAAGTTTCAGCTTTCGGGCCGACAAATAAAGTGATGCTGCTAGAAACTGGAAACACGTAAAGCAGTTTGTAAAGTTCAACAGTATTAGCGCCGATGCTCGATAGATTCTGAGGATTAATCCCGGGGAATTGCGGCTCAAAACTCAGCTTTGCTTGACTGTCAGACAAGCCTTTAAATGCCCCCCTGGACAAACCCAACTCAGGGCCAAAACTGCCAAGGTTGTAAGCTTGCAAGCCTGTTATTAATGTATCTTTCCCTGTGAAACTGGTAAGCAGATTCAGGCGCACTCGGTAATTGAAGACTGTTTGAGTATCGCTGTGATTGTTTTTGGTAGTATCGGCAACACTAAAAATTGCTTCGCCTTTGAGTTTAGTTGTTGTCGAAAATTGATTTGCTTCTAATTCGGAGGTACGCGCTTCCAAAGCATCGACTCTACCGCGCAAAGTAGCTAATTCTGCTGCAAATTCTTCTTGCAGTCTTTGCAGTTTGGCTAAGTCGTCTTTCGTTGCTAAATTGGTTGTACCTGCTTTGATTAATTCGTTAACTTTGTCCAAACAAGCGTTTAAACCGGCGGCAAACTCGTAGCGAGTCATTGCCCGATTGCCTCGGAATGTACCGTCAGGATATCCCGCTATACAGCCGTATCTTTCGACGAGAGATTGCAATGCTTGAAAGGCCCAGTCTGTGGGGCGCACGTCGGAGAGTTGCGAGATAGATGTTACTTGTTGGAGTTCGGTAGATTCTGGGGTTTCGCTGTTGGTTGCTGCGGGTTCTAAGGAATCGCTGTTGGCGATTTCAGCTATTTTTTCGGAAGTTGAGGTTTCTGTTTTGGCAATAACTGGTGCAGGGTTTGGGGCGGGAATTACAGATGTTTTTTCTGTGACTTCTGCTGGTGTCTGCGAGTTTGGGGAAGGGGCAACAGATACTTGTTCTGTGACTTCTGCTGGGGCTGGGTTTGCTGGTGTTTCGGCAATGTTTAAAGAGTTTTCCGCTGGATTTTCTGCGGTTAATGCTGTTATTTAGGGGGGATTGAGGTTGGCAGTTTCTTGGGGAAGAGTTGCGTTTTGATTTGTTGTTGAGATGGTTTTGTCAGCTTGTACTGAATCAACTTGTTGTTTTATTTCGGATGTTTCAGGAATTTTGATCTGCTGATTTTCAACTGTTGCGTTCAGGCTGATTTTAGCCTCTAACTCTTTTAAGTCTTGAGGACCAGATGTTTCTTTTTCTGCGGCGGGAGGCATCGCAGCTAATGGTAAAGAAGCGGCAAGTATATAGAATAAACCTACTGCACTAGCACTAAATAGTAAACGTGTTTTCACTAGAATACCTCACCCAATTGATTGTAAAATTATTGTTAGCTTTTTAGGGAGTGTAAACCTATTCGGGATCAAAAAACAGAAGGTTTTGAGTGTATTAAATTGATATTTCTTATGGCTACCATAAGATAAATAAAACAATTGCCTATCAGAATCTAAGGCTGCTAGGCATTTTTTTTGCTATTTATTTATCTGGTTGATTGCGGTATCACGAAAAAAGTATAGCGGTTCTCAAGCTGAGGTATGCCCTAGGCCCTAGGCCCTAGGCCCTAGGCCCTAGGCCCTAGGCCGGATAGTACCTCATCTGAGCTCTCGAAAGGCTATAGTATTTTTGCAATTATTTTTTTAACATTCGATCGACCTTTTGCAAAATAAAGATAGCAACCCCGACACTAATAGCCAAGCCCAACCAGAAATTATCCGCCCCCCATTTACCTCGATCCAAAGCGAAACCGCCCAGGGGCGGACCGATTAAATACCCGATCGCCCAACATTGAGAATTAACCGCCAAATACACGCCGCGCAAAGACTCCGGCGCTAAATCCACCACCAAAGCCGAAGCAAAAGGCGTATAAGCAACAGTCGCCACCGACAAAAAAGTCAAACCTACAACAGCTAAAAATAGATTGCCAGTTGCAGCCATTCCCGTCAAGCCGATCGCCATAAAGCCGATTCCCCACAGCAGCGCCGAAACCATCAAAGCTCGCGGGTGAGAAAACCGCCTCAAAGCCTTAACAACCGGCATCTGCAAAGCCACAGTTAAAAATGTGCTAAAAGCAAACAAAACCGTAATTGTACCCGTAGAAAAGCCTGTTCCCGATGTCCCCGCCTGCACAAACTTGCTAAAATACAGCGGCATCGTGGTTTGAATTTGGGAAATGTAGAGAGTGAACAGAGTATTTACCACAGCATAGATTAGCAAAGTGCGATCGCCCAACGCCACCATCCAGCCATTTTTGAGACTCTTTTTGCCTGTATCCGTTATAGTTGCTGGTTTGTAGGTTTCCGAAATTGCCCCCCAAACCACCGCAAACAGCACTAAAAATGAGATACCGTCGATGATAAAGAGCGATCGATAATTCCCCGTCACCGCAATCAAAACACCGCCCAAAATAATCCCAACTTGCAAACCCAAATTATCAGCAAGCCGCGTCAAAGCAAAAGCCTCCTGTCGCTGCGCGCCCTCAGTTAAATCCGCCACCATACTTTCCGTTGGAGGCCAATACAAACCCACACCAAAACCCATCAATAAATTAGCCGCAACTAAACCTGGGAAATCATTAGTCGCCGCCAACATCCAAGAAGCGACAGCCGAAATCATTGCCGCCAGCAATAAAGTTCGCCGCCTTCCCCAAAATTGGGAATCGCAAAAAGAACCGCCTAAAATGCGGCCGAATATTCCCGAAATTGAACCGCTACCCAAACCAATCCCGACAGCAGTTGCAGATAAACCGACGCGATCGACAAAAAAGATCGGCGCGTAAAATAAAGTAAAACCGCTACCGCTTTGCGAGAGGAATCTGCCGGCGGCGAGAATCCAGACTTGAGTGGGGAGACGGGGAAGCCAAGATGATAGTTGAAATTTAGGCATAGATTATTTATAAGAGTCGGCGGTGGAAACCGCCACTACACAAACTTTCGTCCACTCCAAGCACTGAAGAATTAAGTTAGTAGGGTGCCTCAGCTTTTAGCCGTTAATTATTGATACAACAATCCGCTGCTGACGCACCTTACAACTTCCTAGAACTAATAAAAAATAGACACTCTTGTTTGCTTCGTTCCTCGCAATGACATAAATAATACGAGCGCCAAAACTTTTAAACTGTTCGATCGCCCGATCGCCCGACGAGCTAATGCCAGTAGGGTGCGTCAGCGATTAGCCGTCAATTATCGATCGAACAATCTGCGGATGACGCACCCTACAGCCTGCAAGCTTAACAATTCTTCTAAATCAGTTACACAAAAGTTACCATTAATTTAAAAATACTTAACACGATTATCGAAAAAAGTTCGTTAAGCTCTAGAAAAGGCAGAAGAAAATTTTAGAGGGTCTAATTTTTATGACAGCTATTACATCGAGAGTGGAATCCAGACCCCGCTGGCAAGCAATTGTCATGGTAGCCTTAATTTTCTGGCTCAGCGGTAGCGTGATTTTGGATCTATTAGTCATGCCGAGTCTCTACGTATCTGGCATGATGGTATCTCCAGATTTTGCCGCAGCCGGAAATTTGATGTTCTGGGGATTCAACCGCGTTGAATTAATCTGTTCGGGCGTGGTAGCAACTGGTTTGATGGTTTTGAGCAATTCACTCGGTGACTTCGGGAAGCGCAGCCGCACAGCAATTATTTTATCATTGGTACTTCTGGCGATCGCCCTGATTGACACCTACGCCCTCACACCTCAAATGAGCGCCTTGGGAATGCAGCTAAATCTGTTCGACTCCGCCACAGAAGCGCCCGCCGGCATGAATCTACTGCACCAAGGATATTTTGCCTTGGAAGCGCTGAAGTTGGCTGTCGGCGCTACCCTGCTGGGCTGGTGCTACCAAAACCAAGTTTAACCGACACAATCCTCAAAGATTGAATTTAGAAAAAAACTCAATCTGTAGCGGCGGGCGTGAATTGACGCCCGCCGTTAATTTTTTGGGGATGGGCCGAAGAGCCCGTCCTAATTATTTTTGCCAGAGGTCAACTGTATCAACTTTCTCGCAAATCCTACTCGGAAGCTTGGGCCTCATCTGATTTTGGCCACAACAAGCGCAAACCCATCACCGCAAATCCGATCGCCGCGATCGCCTTTACCAACCTCTGGGGTAACACCTCCGCCGTACCTTGTCCGACTAAAACCCCGATTAAACTTGCCAGCAGCAGCGCCGACGCCGTGCCGAAAAATACAGCCCGCGGCGAGTTGCAACTACTACCAAGGGCGATCGCAGCTAATTGACTTTTGTCACCCAATTCTGACAAAAACACCGTAATAAAAGTTATTCCTAAAAGTTGCCAATCCATGTTTTTTTAGTTATTAGTTAGCTCTTGTACAAATATACGACTTACTCACAAGCTCCGAGAAACCCGGTTTCTCTCCCAAATCTTCGGTTTGACGACTAAATCTAGCCAGAAACCGGGTTTCTTTCCACCACAAACTCCCAGAAACCGGGTTTCTGTCCAAAATCCTCGGTTTAATCGCTAAATTTAGGCAGAAACCCGGTTTCTTTGGACTTACCCAAACATCATCAGTAATTCCCCAATCTAAAATCCAAAATCCAAAATCTCAAATCGTCTAACTCAGCACTTCCCACAGCAAAACCGCCGAAATCGCCAGCAAAATCACTCCCGCTGCTCTCTCCAAAGTTTGCGGAGCAATGCGAGTCGCCAGCCACCTTCCCAGCAAAACTCCCAACAAACTCGTTGCAATCAAAGCCGAACCCGCACCCGCAAACACAATCCAAGGATTCCGAGATTCAGCCGTCATCAACAAAATCGCGAGCTGAGTTTTGTCTCCAATTTCAGCCAAAAAAATAGTTGCAAAAGTCGAGGCAAAAATTGCCCAGTCCTGGGGCTTCAGTTCTTTTTCTTCCTGACAAAGCTCAGGATTTGCACTCACAGAAAGTTCAGCCGGCTCTGGGCTTAAGGCAGCCCAAATCTCAGAAGTCTCTTTTAGTTCTCGTTCTAGTTGTGGCGGCAAATCGCAATTGGGGTTTGCTGAGTCAGAAGCAGACAAGTTTGGCGGTACAGAATCAAGTTTCACGGGCAATGAGTGCTAAACGCTATTTATTTTTGACTTCAAGTTTTAATCTTAACTTTCCGTGTGCCTGCTTTTACCTGCGCCAGGCCCATCTTTTTTGCCGGAGATTCCGCAACCCATTGCAGAAACTCCTCACCGCATACCCTTTTAGATTTGAGATTTTAGACTGGGGATGATTCACTGGATATCGGTTTGACGCTTCCCTAAAGTTGCACGATTGGGGAAAAATGATACAAGCGCGAGATACATCTGTGAAGTCAATCCAAAATCTTCAATCCAAAATCTTCAATCCAAAATCTAAAATCCAAAATCTAAAATTCCCTGGTTTATGTGCCGTAAGTTCGATCGCCCGCATCACCCAAACCAGGTACAATAAAGCCCTGTTCGTTGACTATTTCGTCGATCGTTGCCGTGTAAAGAATCAAACTCGGGTACTCTGCACTCAGCCTCTTCAAAGCCGGAGGAGCAGCCACCACAGAAATAATCCGAATCAAACTCGGGTCAATTCCCCGTGCAATCAACTCCTGCATTGTCGCCACAATCGTCCCGCCAGTCGCCAGCATCGGCTCGCTAATTATCACCCGCGTTTGGGGGTTAAACTGCGCCGGCAATTTATTCAAATAACAAATCGGTTCCAGCGTCTCCTCATTTCTTGCCATCCCGAGGTGGTAAACCGAAGCCAGCGGCACAACCGTCTGAATTCCTTCCAGCAGTGACAAACCAGCCCGCAAAATCGGTACCACAACTAACGGAGCTTCCGGGTTAATAAAAGTCGCCGGACATTCTGCCAAAGGAGTCTGCACCGTTGTTTCCACTGTCGGGAGCCACTCTCGAATTGCCTCGTAGGCCAGCCACCTTCCCAATTCTGTCATCGCAGAACGAAAAAGTACCGATGGGGTGGCGGCGTCGCGGGCGACAGCCAGCCAGTGTTTAATTAACGGGTGGGGCGGAACGTAAACGCGCAGTTGCAGGGGCATTAGGAAATTGGGGAGATTGCTAGGTTTGAGAGATTTTATTTTATGCGGTGCGATCCTTTTCGAGGGCTTCGCTAACGATCGCTCTGTGCAACTTATCACAATCTTCCCTTCTTTAATCTAAAATCTCAAATCCTACAAGTCTCTTTGTTTACCGAATTTACAGACCTCCGTCAGCTTATTGAAATATTTTTCCAATAGTATTGACATAAATTAGCAACAAGGCTATAGTAATTTTTAGTGTTCTCCTCTCAAAGGATCGGCAGACGGGGGCAGTCGGCAATGGTAGACTGTTCCCGCATTTTTTTTTTGAAACATAGGGCATGGGGCATGGGGCATAGGGCATAGGGCATAGGGCATAGGGCATGGCGCATAGGGCATGGGGCATAGGGCATGGCGTAGGGCATAGGGCATAGGGCATAGGACATTATCGGTTGCCTAACTTCGGTCTTCCTTACATCCGTTACATCCGTTATATAATCCGTTGCCGGACTTCTTCCTTCTGGAGCGATCGACTGTAAAATTGTAAAAATATTAAGATTTTTCACCAAATGTCAGCCCCTACCCAATCCCAGTTATTCTCTCCCAACTCCCGCCCGAGGGAGCAAGAGTTTGATGTGATAGTCATCGGTTCCGGCATTGGCGGACTCGTGACTGCAACCCAGCTAGCAGCCAAGAAAGCCAAAGTTTTGGTGCTCGAAAGCTACACAATTCCGGGGGGAAGCGCTGGATATTTCGATCGAGAAGGCTACAGATTTGATGTCGGAGCCTCCATGATATTTGGGTTCGGACAGCGCGGCACCACCAACCTCCTCACCCGCGCCCTCAAAGCCGTCAACGTCACCCTAGAAACAATTCCCGACCCCGTACAGCTTCACTATCACCTACCATCAGGTCTAGATCTAGAAGTTCCCCAGCCTTATGACAAATACTTGCAAGAATTAATTGACAGATTCCCCCACGAACGCGAAGGCATCCAGAAATTTTACGGCGAATGCTGGAACGTCTTCAACTGCCTCAACGGCATGGAATTACTATCCCTAGAAGAACCTGGATATCTAGTTCGAGTCTTTTTTCAGAATCCTTTAGCCTGTTTGGGATTAGTAAAATATCTGCCTCAAAATACTGGCGACATTGCGCGGCGCTACATAAAAGACCCGACTTTGCTGAAATTTATCGACATGGAATGCTACTACTGGTCAGTAGTACCAGCAGACTTAACGCCGATGATTAACGCCGGAATGGTATTTTCCGACAGACATTACGGCGGCATCAATTATCCCAAAGGCGGAGTCGGTCAAATTGCCCAAAAATTAGTAGAAGGATTAGAAAAATGTGGCGGGAAAATTCAGTACAAAGCTAAAGCCAAAAAAATTCTCACAGAAAACGGTCGCGCTGTTGGAGTCGAGCTAGTAACCGGCGAAGTTTACCGAGCAAAGCGGATAGTTTCTAACGCCACACGGTGGGATACTTTTGAGAAACTACTGCCTGCTGAAGAGATGCCAGCTAGCGAGAAGAAATGGCAGCAGCGCTATCAAAAAGCCCCCAGTTTCTTGAGCTTGCATTTGGGAGTCGAAGCCAGCGTCATCCCTGCCGGTACTGCCTGCCACCACATTTTGTTAGAAGATTGGGAAAAAATGGAAGCGCCGGAGGGAACTATTTTAGTATCAATTCCGACCGTACTAGACCCAGATTTAGCTCCGGCAGGATATCACATTGTTCATGCTTTTACTTCGAGTTGGATGGAAGAGTGGGAAGGACTTTCGCCGCAGGAATACGAGGATAAAAAGGAAGAGGCAGGCGGCAGAATTATTGACAGATTAGAAAAGATTTTTCCTGGTTTAGATGCTGGTTTGGATTATATGGAAGTTGGGACGGCGCGTTCTCACCGCCGCTTTTTGGGCCGGGAAGATGGAACTTACGGGCCGATTCCGCGACAGAAGTTAATGGGTTTGTTGGGGATGCCGTTTAATCGAACTTCTATGCCTGGTTTGTATTGTGTGGGCGATAGTACGTTTCCCGGACAGGGTTTAAATGCGGTGGCGTTTTCTGGGTTTGCTTGCGCGCACCGAATTGCTGTGGATTTGGGTTTTTAGGAGGAGTGTGGCAACACAAGTTGCCTTATTTCTAACTCAGGACTTATGGATTGGGAGGTAATTCTGTTAGATATCTAACAGTTTTTGGAGGATGGAATAAATGTCTTTTTTATCACCATCTTTACGTCTCCCAAGTCCTACAACAACAACCATAACTCGCTCTTGCTCGACTTTGTAAACAATGCGATAGCGCTGTCCAACGGCTCGGATACTGCGAAATCCAGATAAGTTATCAACAAGCGCTTTGCCTTGCTTCTCTGGTTCTATTTTGAGTTGATCGATGCGATCGCGCAGTTTCTGCTGTTCTCGTCTATCTTTGACTTCCGCCAACATTTCTAATGCCAACGGCGTAAGTTGGATATCGTATTCGGTTGAATTTGCTTCGCCTTTCATAGTCCCAGTTTGGCTTTAGCATTTTCCCAGGAAACAGTTTTGCCTTCGCTTGCTTGGGTGATGCTTTGGCGAAGTTTGCTAACGAATTCAATATCGGTGAGAATGTCCAAGGTTTCGAGGAGTTCAGTCAAATGGTTGTAGCTGATTGCCGCCATAACAGGAACACCATCTTGAGTGATTACGATCGGCTGATCGGTGAGTTCTTGAAGTAGGTTGGGAAGCTGCTGCTGTGCTTGGGCAATGGTGAGTCGTTTGGACATGGCTGTATTGTACAACTTTGTTAAGATTATCAGCATTAAAGCAATACTAATTTTAATTTAGCACCTGGGCCCAAATACGGCGAAGCAATTAAAAACCCGGTTTCTGCCCAGAAACCGGGTTTTTAAACTGAAAATTGCCTGTTTGCATTCTTTAAATGAGTTTACTGCTCGTAGCTGCCGCCTACGCCGATTTGCGTATTGTAGATTTTGGCATCAGTAATTGTCATGTTTTCCATTGATGCGCCTGATACGTCAGCGGTGTTGATGATGGCGGCAGTGAGATTTGCCCGATCGAGGTCTGCGCCATTTAAACTGGCATTAGTCAGGAAAACTGCGGTTAAGTTAGCACCTGTCAAGTTAGCGCCCGTCAAGTCAGCGCCTTCGAGGTTAGCGCGATACAGGTTTGCGCCTTGCAAATTCGCTTCTCTCAAATCTGCACCAATCAAATGAGCTTCCGCCAAATTTGCTCCCGACAAGTCGCACCCAAAACATTGCCCAGTTGAGAGTAACTGTTTGACGTGAGCGGGATTTGCAGCGCGAGCCGGCCCGGCCAACAGTAGGGGAGTAATTAAAAGAGTAGCGGCTAGTAGATGGCGTTTCATAATCCCTTTTCCTCCCCAGACTTGATGTTTAAGTGCTTCTGTTTGTATCTACAATCTTACCACGGTCGTTTTCGCAAATTTGCGATCGAATTCACAGACCGGCTGTGATATCCATTGTCCTCTGCAACCGACAGGTGGTCTAGAAAAGCTCGCAAAACTTAATGTCGCAAAACTTAACATTACCAAACTTAAATACAGTCTCTTTTGGTAGTAACCTTTTCTAGGTTAGCTAGGACACCAAACCTATGTGTATTGCTAAAGATGGATATGATTAGCGGTGCGGTGGACGATCTTATAAATTAATTATCTGCAAAAAAGTTCCCGAGAAATACATTTTTATTATAAAACTGTCACGGGAAAGAAAATTTACATTTAAAATCAAGATGCGGTTATAACTTTATAGGTAGAGCCAGAGCCGTTATCGGCCAGCTTCCCAGCCTGAGTTCGGGGTGCATTTTTAAGAAAAAATTTTAATTATGTCTCAGCAGCGCTGTCAAAATCCACGTATTGCTTGGAAAGCAGCGCTTTTTAGCAAGGTTGCAGAGTCAACGCGATCGCCAAAATGAATTAAATCCTATGATAAAAAATGATTCCTCCAAGCATCTGCCGACTTTAGATCAAGTAATTGACCGCTTCCCCTTGACAGTTGCGCCCGATACCCCATTAGCAGAAGTAATTACCCTGATGGGTCAACGGCGCCCAAGTTGCTCTCTAAACGCAGACATTCCACCCACGGAGATCTACCCGCAACTCACAGAAACGCCAAATCCCGTCACCTCAAGCGCCCTCAGAGACGCCAGAGGTATCTGCGTCTTTGTCGTCGAACAATCCCTCGAAAAATCCGACTCGCAATCTGCTCAAAATTCTCAATTGCAAGGAATCTTCACCGAGAGGGATCTCGTCGATTTGATTGCATCGGGCAAAAACTTAAAAAATGTTACGATCGCAGAAGTTATGCAGCAGCCGGCAGCAACTCTGACGAAAGGTGAAGATAGAGACATTTTTAGCGCCTTAATTCTGTTGGGGCAACAACGAATTCACCATTTGCCAATATTAGACAGTGACGGTCAACTTTTAGGAGTAATTACGCCAGAAAGCATTCGCCAAGGCATGGTGCAACCGGCAAATATCTTAAAAATGCGCCAGGTGAAAGAAGTAATGACTGCACAAGTTATTCAAGCGCCTGTTACCTCGTCAGTTATGAGTTTAGCCGAGTTGATGGCGCAGCACCGCGTTAGCTGCGTGGTAATTACACCACCAACAGAATTATGGATGAATTTGTCGTTCCCAATTCCTTTAGGTATCGTCACAGAACGGGATATTGTCGATTTTCAAGCTTTAGATATAGATTTGTCGCAGACGATCGCCGAAACTGTAATGAGTAGCCCCTTATTTAGTCTCAAGCCAGAAGACTCGCTCTGGGTGGCTCATCAGGAAATGCAGCAGCGTTTAGTCCGCAGGTTAGTAGTCACTGGGGAACAGGGAGAACTGCTGGGAATAGTTACTCAAAGCACTTTGCTGCGCGTACTTGACCCGATGGAAATGTCCGGGGCGATCGATATTTTGCACGCCAGCGTCCAAGAACAAACTAGCGAATTGCAAAAAGCGATCGCATCTTTGAGCTTGACTAACAGCCGACTGGAACAGGAAATCGTTACCCGCAAGCAGGCAGAGGTGCGGCTGCAACTGTTAGAATCTGCCGTAGTTAACGCTAACGACGCGATCGTAATTATGGATGCGGGATACAACGATATCTCCGATCCCACCATCATCTACGTCAACGAAGCTTTTACCCAAATGACCGGTTATCGGCCCGAAGAAATTATCGGCCAAACACCGAGTTGTCTGCGCGGGCCCGACAGCGATGGCGCTCAAGTTGCCAAAATTCGCCGCGCTTTCTCTCGCCGAGAACCCCTGCGCTTGGAATTGATAAACTACCGCAAAGACGGTTCAACTTATTGGGTGGAACTCAACAGCGTACCCGTTGCTGACGAGTCGGGAAACCTCACTCACTGGGTGTCCGTGCAGCGGGATATTAGCGATCGCAAGCGCATGGAACAAGCTTTTTTTAAGGAAAAAGAACTAGCTCAAGTTACTCTACAATCGATCGGCGATGCCGTAATCGCTACTGACAGCGAGGGCTGCATTTCTACCCTCAATCCAGTTGCCGAAAAACTCACGGGTTGGTCAACCTCGGAAGCTAAAGGTTTGCCCCTGGCCAGCGTGTTGAGAATAGTTGACGAAAATACTCGGATGCCGATCGAAAATATCGCCCAAATTGCTTTGTACGAAGGTCGGATTGTTGACCAAGGACACAACAGCTTGCTGATTGCCCGCCACAACCGCGAATTTGCGATCGACCATTGCGTCGCCCCCATCCACGCCAGCAACGGCACAATAGTCGGGGCAGTTGTAGTATTTCGAGATGTCACCCAGGTGCGAACTCAAGCGCGACAACTCACCTGGCAGGCAACTCACGACCCCCTGACGCAATTGGTCAACCGTCACGAATTTGAGTACCAGCTAGAACACGCCCTGCACAGCTCTAAAGGTTACGGTCAAGAACACGTGATGCTTTACTTGGATCTCGATCGCTTCAAAATAGTTAACGACACGAACGGTCACGTTGCAGGCGACGAACTGCTGCGCCAAGTCAGCCAGCTACTTAAAAGCAATATCCGCAAAACCGATATTTTGGCTCGCCTGGGCGGCGATGAGTTTGCTGTACTCCTGTACAATTGTCCGGCTGAACAGGGCTTAGATGTTGCAAAATTGCTACTCTCTAGCATTCAGGAATTCCGGTTTCCGTGGCAGGACAAAACTTTTGCGATCGGCGTCAGTATCGGTTTGGTGGCAATTAATCCCAAAACAGTATCGACTTCGGCGGTGTTGAGCGCGGCAGATCTTGCCTGCTATGCTGCTAAAAATAAAGGCCGCAATCGGGTGCAGGTTTATCAAGCGGGCGATCGGGAATTAATCAAACAGCACGGCGAAACCCAGTGGGCGGTCGAAATCAATCAAGCTTTAGAAGAGAATCGCTTTCGCTTGTACTCTCAGCCGATCGTACCTTTCCTCAACTCTCCCACCACCGGCACCCACTGTGAAATCCTCCTCCGCCTCCAGCTTGAAACTGGTCAGTTAGTCTCACCAATGGCATTTATTCCGGCAGCCGAGCGCTACAACTTGATGCACGCGATCGATCGCTGGGTAATTCGCACTTTATTTGGCAATTTATCTCAAATTTTCACGGCAAATCTCTTAGTCCAAAACCCCGGCGCAGACAGCGATAAAATAGTTACCTTGCCTGCTTGCTGCTCCTTGTCTAATTCACAATCTTCATTTGCAAAATATCCCAGCCTCTATGCAATCAACCTTTCTGGGGACAGCCTTAACGAAGAAAAATTTATAGACTTTATTCAAGAGCAGTTTTCTATCTATCAAATACCGCCGGAAATAATTTGTTTTGAAATTACCGAAACCGTGGCGATCGCGAATCTCAGCAAAGCAGCCTGCTTAATTTGGAAACTCAAGGAACTCGGCTGCCAGTTTGCCTTGGACGACTTCGGTAGCGGGATGTCTTCCTTTGCTTACCTGAAAAACTTGCCTGTTGACTATATCAAAATAGATGGCAATTTTATTAAGAATCTTGCCGAGAATCCTATTGATATTGTCATGGTGGAAGCTATTGCCAAAATTGCCCGCGCCATGGGAATTAAAACTATTGCCGAGTATGTGGAAAGTCAAGCAGTTATGGATAAACTCAAGGAACTTGGGGTAGATTACGGTCAAGGTTATTATTTGGGAAAGCCTCAAAATTGTACTGTTGGCTCTCCTATTGTAGAGGAAGTTTTGGGGGAGTTTTCGGTTGATTCTTTGGATTTTGAGACAAAGTTAGCTTCTTGAATAGTTGACAGTTTACATTAGTCATTGGTCATTGGTCATTGGTCATTGGTCATTAGTCATTAGTCATTGGTCATTGGTCATTGGTCATTAGTCATTGGTCATTGGTCATTGGTCATTAGTTGTTTGTTATTTACTAGCAATGAGCAATGCCCCATGCCCACGGAGCCCACGGAGCCCCATGCCCACGGAGCCCAATTCCCAATTCCCAATTCCCAATTCCCAATTCCCAATGACAACTGCCCACTGTCAACTGTCCACTGATTCAATGTACTGACTGTCTAAGAGAAAAGCACCTTTTTCAAAGCGAATGCCCCAATAATTGCCGGGACGCCGATCGATCACCACACCCTGGGCCCCGATCGCAATTACATTCGCAGGCCGCAGCACCGGCATCGGTTCGGCAGTTTTCACGAAAGGCGGCATCGCCACAACTCGGACTTTTTGACCCACGGTAAATTCTTTATCCATAGTTTTTATGTTTTTATTGGCGATCGGGACACGGCTAGGTTAGCCAAAATTCATTGTGGCGTACTTTTGGCAGAATTCCCCTCTACACGACCCAAAAATAGGTACAAACCCACAACTTAAGTCGGGGAGAGATTAAGATTTTAGAGCAAAGTTCAACCTCCTAGATTCAATACGTGCAAGTAAATCTAAAATCTAAAATCTAAAATCTAAAATCGACTGACAGCTTTGTGTCAAACTAAGAATTGATAGAAAATGGCTGATATGAAAGTAGGGGATAGTTGCTATGGCTACAAGTCGTCGCATTGAGCGTGTAGCTTCAATGATTAAACGGGAAGTCAGCCTGATGTTGCTGAATGGAATCAAGGACGACCGTGTAGGTGCGGGTATGGTTAGCGTTACCGATGTGATTGTTTCGGGAGACCTTCAGCATACAAAGATTTTTGTCAGCATCTACGGTACTGATGAGGCGAAGGCCGAGACTATGGAAGGTTTGAAATCTGCGACTAGCTACGTGCGAAACCAGTTAGGCCACCGGGTACAACTGCGCCGGACTCCGGAAGTGGTATTTCTTGAAGATCGTTCTTTGGAACGGGGCGATAAAATGCTGATGTTGCTGAATCAGCTTTCTGCCGATCGCAAACCGGATATTCTAGATGGGGATGAAGAATTGGCCGAGGATGAAAGTCTAGATTGAAGGAAGTTCGGCAACGGATTCGGTAACGGATGTAACGGATGTAACGGATGGATGTTGAGAGTCCGACGGGGTTCGGGGGAGAATTTCCCGATTCCCAATTCCCAATTCCCTTTTTCCCGATTCCCAATTCCCAAATCTAAAATCGCAAATCTAAAATCTAAAATCGAATGATTGACAATCTTTCCTTACCAGAACTGGTAGCCCAAATGTTTGTGGTGCGCGCTTCAGGCTACTTGTTCGACCACCAAATTCGCTATCGGGCCTGGGAACCGACGGCCGACAGACTCCGCTATTATCTGGAAAATTTGGGCGTGGGCGGGGTGATTTTGGTGGGGGGAAGTGCTGCGGAATTGGCGGTTCGATCGCACCAATTGCAGTCTTGGGCGAAGTTTCCGCTGCTGCTGGCTGCTGATATTGAGGAAGGTGTCGGCCAGCGGTTCGCCGGAGCGACTTGGTTCGGGCCGCCGATGGCTATTGCTGAAATTGCGCGGCACAATCCAGCAGCGGCCGATCGCTATGCCCAACAAATGGGCGCTGTGACTGCGATCGAAGCTAGGGCGATCGGTCTCAATTGGATTCTCGCACCGGTTGTCGATGTTAACAACAATCCCGACAATCCCGTGATTAACGTCCGCGCTTTTGGCGAGACACCGGAAATTGTCACCAAATTGGCAAGTGCTTTTATTCGCGGTGCAGGTGAACACCCGATTTTGACTACGGCTAAGCATTTTCCCGGCCACGGAGATACGGCGGTTGATTCTCACTTGGAATTGCCGGTTTTGCTGCATTCGCCCGATCGATTGGCCCAGATCGAGTTGCCTCCTTTTGTAAGCGCGATCGCCGCCGGGGCTGATGCTGTGATGAGCGCTCACTTGCTGATTCCGGCTTGGGATGACGAGTTTCCTGCTACTCTTTCTCGCAAAATTTTGATCGGGAAGCTGCGACAAGAGTTGGGATTTGATGGTTTGATCGTGACTGATGCTTTGGTGATGGGCGCGATCGCCAATAAGTACGGCGCTAACGAAGCTGCTGTTTTGGCTGCTGAGGCTGGTGCTGATGTTTTGCTGATGCCGCTTGACCCGGAAGGGGCGATTCTGGCTGTCTGCGAAGCTGTCAATCAAGGGCGAATTGAATTATCACAAATCAAGGAATCTGTCAAGCGAATCTGGAAGGCGAAAATTAAAGTGGGTTTGTCGATCGAGCAAACAGCGACAAATCCCAAATTCGATCCACCTCAACCCCCTCTGAGCAAGGGGGGCAGTTCCAGCGACTTAATTTTGCTGGCAACCACAGAGGCAAGGGCGACGGCTGCCGATATTTTGCGAGATTCTTTGAAATTTGGCGGGAAGCTACCTTTAGCGGCGAAAAAGTCCCCTGAGAACCAGCTTTTGCGGAATTTGATTGTGGTGGATGATGTTTTGGGTTGCGAGTTTTTGGGAAAACACACTCCGGCGATCGTCATTCCCGAACAGTTTGGTTACGAATTGCAACTAATTGACGATCGGACAGGCGATTTGAGTCATAATTCAAGCGCCGAGCATTTTTCTCCGACACTGCTGCAAATTTTCATTCGCGGCAATTGCTTTCGAGGTAGTGCAGGGTTAACCCAAGCGGCTCAAGATTGGTTTAATAAATTATTAAGGACTGGAGAACTGCAAGGTGTGTTAATTTACGGAAGTCCCTACGTTTTAGAGCAATTCTTGCCGCAGTTGCCTCCGAGTATTCCTTATGTATTTTGTTTCGGGCAGATGCCTGCCGCGCAATCTCTCAGTTTAGAGTTGCTGTTCGGCATTGACAAAACGGGCAATCCTTGAGTTTTCGCCCCCTCGCGAATCTTTCTTTTGCTGCTGCGTCAGGACTTAAATTCATCAACCCGGTTTCTCGCGAAAAATTTGGCAGCGGTGAAGCATATATGCAGAAACCGGGAATCGAACTCTGGTGGCCAAGCCCTTAATTGAGCTTTGCAGCACATCCGCCTGTGAGTCGGAAAAATTTGCCGCGTCTCAAAAATCCCCACACAGATCCGAGCGATTGCTCATCACTCCTATAACTTTTTTTTAATTAATCACAGCAAATTGTATGCCAGTATACAGAAAAAAAAATAACTTACATATTCGTAAGTTTGGACTATATTATTAACAGGGCCATAATTTTTTTTAGTAAAACCTTGAGGGCGCATTATGATTCAGTCAACTATCAGAATCCAATACTCTTTAGATGTTATCCAAGACGAAGCACGCCACCTCGTCCATGAAGGCGTACTCAGCAGGCAACAGCCTATTTACACTCTGTGTCAGTTCATTCCGCCCCGAGAATGGGCTTGTGTCGAAGGAGAATTGGAAAAATGCGATTTCTTGTTGCGCGATCGCATTGCCGATCTGATCGGTACAGAAAACTGGGACAACGACTAAAGCTTAGTTCTCTTCAATAAGTTGTTTTCCACTAAACTCCGGCTGTGTTAAAGATGCTTGATTCTTTAATCATGGGAATTTTCGGCGCGCAAATTTTCCAATTCGGCCCTCAGCGCTGCCATCTGTGCAGTTAATTCTTGAATCTCTTTTACATCAGGCTGTACAACCGACTCGGGAGGAGTATCAGTTGCTGTATCCGATCGCTGATGCGATCCGGATTCCTCGCTGCGTGCATTCTCCCGATCGTCCGGCCCTGAAAAAATAGTATCGACAAAATTTCGCGCTTCTCGATCGGTCATTTCTCCTTTTTCCACCAACTCATCCGCGAGTGGGCCTAAATCTGGCTGTCGGAGTTTGTCCAGATTTTCTTCTCGCTTCTGAGCATCTTGCAATGTCTCAAGTAAAAAGGAAGTTGCACCTAAAGTTAGGTGAAATCCTGTTTGCAGCATTTGAGGCAGGTTATCGGGATTCATCTAAGAAATGCCGCTAGAACGTTTTTCGGAGTTTTTGCTGGGAAGTTACTCCCTATGCCGCGGGATTGCCGCTTTTCGATCGCAGATGCGAAGTTATCGATTGCGATCGCCGTTCACGAAAATACGCCTTTAGGGGGATGATTTTTTTTCGCAATACAATCATTCTATCATTACTGTGTAAATTAAAAAACGTCAAGTGTAAAGTTTTGTGACGAAAACCGAGATCTCACCTATGGATGGGGCAATCGATTTTAGATTTTATACCAATTTTAAAAAAGAATGCCACAGTATTCTTGTTCCCCCCCTTTGTAAGGGGGGGGCTAGGGGGGGTCGAAGAGTGTTGCACGATTTGAGAAAAATGGTATTAGATAGAGTTACGGAGTCCGATCGCACAAAGCCGGAGCGAGAAACCCGGTTTCTGAGAAAAAATTGCGATGAGAAACGAGAAATATTCGTAGAAACCGGGTTTTTGAGGTCGCAAGTGGATAAATCATATCTATTTAACCTTTGAGATTTAATCCAGTTTACGGATACAGCGCCTCGCCAGTGGATGGATCGAAGATAAATAGTCGATCGAAGTCAAGCTGTACCGTCAGCCGATCGCCCGATCGCCAGCGAACACCCGCCGGTACTTGTAACTGTACAGTAGTTTCAGCACTCAACCCAGGTAAACTCGCCCGGATTAAAATTTCTCGCCCCAGAGGTTCTACTACTTTTACCTCTACATCGAGAGGGACTTTTTCTAAAGCCCAAACATCCCTTTTGAAATCATCATTTTCTGCTGTTTGTGGCGCAAACATTTCTATATTTTCTGGACGAATTCCCAAATCAAACGCTTGTCCTTCTTTCGCCTGCAATCTTTTCTGAATCGAGGGCGGACAGGCTAAAGATTGACTTCCGACCTGAAAAGATTCGCTAGCATAAATTGCAGGTAAAATATTCATAGCAGGATTGCCTAAAAATGTGGCAACCATCCGGTTAGCAGGTTTAGCGTAAATGCTTTGCGGGTCTCCGATTTGCTGAATTTTCCCCCCATTTAAGACTACAATCTTATCAGCTAAAGTCATCGCTTCCACTTGGTCGTGGGTGACATAAACTGTGGTAATTCCCAGCCGTTGATGGAGTTGTTTTAGTTCGGCCCTTGTGTCGTCTCGCAGTTGGGCGTCGAGGTTAGAAAGCGGTTCGTCTAAGAGGAAAACTTTGGGCTCGCGGGCGATCGCCCTTCCCAGTGCTACCCGCTGCTGCTGTCCGCCCGATAGCTGTTTCGGCTTGCGGCCCAGGAGGTGATCGATCGAGAGCGATCGGGCTACAATTTCGACTCTTTCTTTAATTTTTGCAGCAGCAACATTCCGCATCCGCAATCCAAAAGCCAAATTTTCGGCGACAGTCATGTGCGGGTAAAGCGCGTAATTTTGAAACACCATTGCGACATCGCGCTGTCTCGCCGGAATGTTATTAACTAAATTATCTCCAATATAAAGATTACCAGAAGTTGCAGTTTCCAAACCTGCAATTGTCCGCATAATTGTAGACTTTCCGCAGCCGGATGGCCCGACTAATACCCAAAATTCTCCATCCGGGATTTTGAAACTGATGTTTTCAATCGCGGTAACGTTTTGGTAGCGTCGGGTAATGTTTTCTAAGCGAACATTTGCCATTGTTATTAGTTATTTGTTAGTGGTTATTAGTTATTTGTTAGTAGCTTTTACTTTTTGTCTACCGAAAGCTTGTTTAATTCTAAAACTGTGCGGGCTAATTCTTCAACGATCGGAGTTAATTCAGCTTGACGGAATGCTTCTACTAAAGAATTATAATACCAGAGAGTACCATTTTTTTTACTTGTGAAGCGTTCCCAAACACGATCGCCTAATTCACGGTAATCTTTCACGATGGATCGCACATTATAAAGTTTATCAGCAGCCGAGACCAATCTGACTGAGTGGGAGGCTTGAGGAATGCGATCGATATAAGCTTGTTTGCGATCGCGCCAAGGGGGTTTGGGCGTCGCATCGCTGTCGGTACAGCCGTCTACAATCGCTGTCACAGTATCGCCAAAGCGTTGGCGGATGGCTTCGCGGGTGGTGGCGCCGCCTCGATCTTCGATCGCATCGTGAAGCAAAGCTGCGATCGCCTCATCTTCATTTGCCCCATATTCCAAAGCTATACTGGCAGTACCCAACAAATGAGCAATATACGGAACACCGGAACCCTTGCGGATTTGAGTTGCGTGCAATTGAGCGGCATAGGTGAGGGCATCAGAAAAACGGTTTGAGAGTATCATTGTAATTGAGCGTTTATTGAGTAAAAGTCTTGATTTCTAAGTTGATAATGCTGTAGGGGCGGGTTTTACCCAAAGTATTTGTACGTGCCGAAAAAAACTATAAACCCGCCCTCCCCTGTAGAATATTTCTCTTACCTTTTTAGCGAGTAACCCGCCATGACAGCTACTTTAATCTTACCAGAAACACCTCAAAAACCACCAGAACAATCTGAAAAAACACAACCAGAAAATGTTATATCTTTAGAAGAATTTCTCGCCAAGCCACCGGAGAGAATGGAGTGGGTTGACGGCAACTTAGTGGAGAAAACAGGCATGACATTTAAACACAGTCTAGCTCAATCTAAATTAGCCCGTTACTGGGGAAATTACAAAGACTCCAGCGGACAGGGAGGAGAAGTTCTTACCGAAATACTTTGCCGAACAGCTAAACAGGGCCGCCGTCCCGATGTCGCCTACATTACCCCCGAACTCCTACCACAATCAGGCAATTTTACCTCATTTTCCCAAAGTTTTCCCCTAATCGCCGAAGTTGCTTCGCCGGAAGACAGCGCCGAGGAATTATTTGCAAAAGCTCAGGAATATTTGGAGTCTGGCTGTCAGGAAGTCTGGCTGCTTTTTCCTGAAGCAAGATTAGTATTTGTGAATGCAGGTCAAGGCTGGCGTTTGTTTAATCCGAATGAAGTTGTTAACACCCAAACTGTACTTGCAGGTTTTAGCATTGCCGTGAGTGAATTGTTGGCTTGAGGGGAAATGTAATTCCGAAAATATTAGGCTGCTCACCAAGTAGCAGAAATACAATATTCATACAGGGATTTATTACAGTTTCTTTTTCTCACGATTTCATAACTAATTTTTGAGTAACCCAGAACCCGCATAGATTCCGAAAGCAATGCTGCCGTATCTACCATATTACCAAAAAAAGTTGAATTTCCAACAATGTAATGCAACTCACATCCATCTTTCAAAATAGATCGGAGTGAACTCAAATGCAAGTGCATATCATAAAAGTATTTCAATACATAAACTGCCAAAATAGACGCATTTTTTCCATCGGATATTTTGATAGTATTTACCGTTGCCAAAATCTCATCGGGTAGCGTTTCGTCTTCTAGCTGCCAAGAATTCAGGCGACTCGTTGCAATCCCCCAAGTTCCACCAATCGCTAGCCAATCTAGTTCACCCGCCTCTTTTGCCTCATTCAGAAACTTTGTCCAATACATATATGGACGAAGTTCACGAATGTAGCTGATTCGATTCGGATAGGGTGGTGAGGTGATCGCTTTATCGATCTTGATGCCGTCTAATTCTGTGATGTGACGAGCATCTACTTTCACTACTTGTACACTACCGCAGATATTTTGTTGAGCCGACATCAAAATCAACTCAACAATACTTAAAAATAGTTCGTCAATATATTCACAATCATGCTCGTCTACTGTCTCCTTGAACGACATAGAGATATGATTAAATGCTGCTGAGGAACTTTCAATGATTAAGCGGCAAAATGCAATCCAAACGAGATTATAGTCATCATTATCTTCAGGTTCTCCAAACTGGTTAACTAAAGCAGTTCGCAAAGCTGATAAAATCTTGATAGTATCACTAGACCACCACCGTTCAATATGAAATATTTTTGGTGTCCAGTTGTCGCCTCCTATCAAAATTTTGTACTCTTTTAGCACTTGTTTTACTTGCTTGCGAATATCTATTAAGCAGTGTTCGGAGTAGTTCCGGCACTTAGCATTTCCCAGCCAAATCAGAAACGGATTAATGTCAAATGAGAATGCTTGGTGTCCTAGTTCCGCAGCAACAAGTGCTGTGGTAGCTGTACCAGAAAAAGGGTCAATAACGATCGCCTCTCTGTCAACATTAGCCAAAAGCTTTTCCACAAGCTTAACTCCATAGGCGGGAGTCAGTCGCAGCCACCCGTGCCGCCCAAGACTCCGATTAGCTTTGAATGTATAGTCAGATCTTTGTTGAATAGTAGATATCATTACTCTGCCCGTAGTAGAATTTCTAATGTGCTGTAAACTTCGCTTTTGATCGTCTCAGAATTTCGGCGAAAGAAGTCGGCCAAATCATAGCCTAAAACTTCCTTGCAAAAAGCAAACAGCGAAATTTTACTACTGCCAGATGTCGTACCAATGATTATTCCCCCACGACTGTTTCGATAGCGTAGTAATAAATCAGCATCAATCTGAGAGGAAAAAATCGCAAAAACAGTTAGATAGCCGTAGGCCCAAGCCACAGCAATATTATCTATGTCAGCATTTTGTCTCTTGCTATCTTTACTTTTATATCCCTGCCGAACTTCAAAAACTGCGCCTTTCGCCGGTGCCGGCACACTGAGAAAATTGCTATAGTCTGCTATCCACTGAAGGACTTTTGCTTTAACTTCAAGATTCTGAATTTTGGCAACTTCTAGTCTCGCATCCAAGGACAAGGTTTTATTTGTATCGTTTTTGGTTTTTGTAATATAAGACCACAGGGCGTATTCTGGAGCTTCGTATTCTGTGCGATCGATAATTATCTGTCTGAATAGATTCTCGCAGCCTTTGCCAATCTGTCTGTACACCGAGGTCATCCCACCAGCGGCTTTATGGGCAGCATACATCAAATCCGAGTCAAGACCGATCCACGAGTAAAACGGGTCTTCTCCGTAGAGTAATAAAAATCTTGCCAAATCTAGCCCTTGTTCTTTATTGCCCAGTCCAAATTTAGGCTTGTATCGTCTGCATAGTTTTATCGGATCTAGAAATATTTTGAGGTAAAGGCTTTCGTCGGTCACGGTGGATTCTACATCTTCTATCTGGATCAACTAAGTATAACGCTCACCTAGCTGTTGAGCGGGGTTTCGCGTCAGTTGCAACTATATGTTGTTTGGTGGCGGGCGATCGCACTCAACTCCCACAGACCATTTCGAGGGAATTTATTCCCCATTCAAACAGTCCGCAGTATTGATATAGTAGTATGCGGCGCAAGTAACCGTAAACTATGACAGCAATAACTCTCGCAAATAAATTTGAGTACAAACCCCGATACAAACCGAATCAATTAATTTGCGGCACCGGGCAAACAGCGGTTGTCAGCGGCTGGACGGTCAAAAGTGCGATAGTCAAAAACTTACAAACCAACGAATTTGCTGTCATCGGACAACTGTACTCTCCTACTCGCGGCATCAACTTCTTAATTAGAAACTTGCTCTGCAATCCCCAGGTCCGCTTTTTAGTAATTCTCAACGCCACCAAAGAAGACCGCAACTCCGGTGCAGCAGAGTGCTTGCTCGACTTTTTTCGCAACGGCTTTGAAGCAGGAAAAAGCGATACAGGCAGAGATTGCTGGCTGATTAAATCTGCAATATTTGGCTACATCGATATTGAAATAGCAGCCGAAGCCTTAGAACTATTGCGTCATTCAATCGAATGGAAAGAATCTAAAAATATAGCAGAAACAGTGAATTTGGTCAAGGAGTTTTCCCAAAAACAATCAGTTGAACCTTGGGGAGAACCCGCAACTTTTCCGATCGTCGAAATCGTCCCAACTGTACTCCCCGGCCAGAAATACGGACACAGAATCGAAGGCAAAACGATCGCCGAAACTTGGGTAAAAATCATCCACCGCATCAAGACCACCGGCACACTGCGGCCGACAGGTTATGACGGACAGTGGCAAGAATTAATCGACTTGATGGCAGTGATTACCGATGAACCGCCCGAGTTCTATTTTCCCGAACCGAATTACTTACCAATAGACCGAGATTTTATCGAACAGTACAAACCCCAAATGCTGGAAGATTCCCCATATAACGAAGGGATAAAATATACCTACGCCCAGCGGATGCGGTCGTGGTTCGGAGGCGACCAAATTGAAGAAGTTATTGCCAAACTAATTAAAGAAATTGACGCGGCAAGTGCTGTAATTAGTTTGTGGGATGCAGGGGGAAATATCAACAGAAGACCCGACGGTTCCTCCGACCACCAACACAGTGGCAGTCCTTGTTTAAATCACATTTGGGTGCGAGTTGTTGATGAAGAAATATCGCTAACTGCAACTCTCCGCAGCAATGATATGTTTGCGGCTTGGCCGGCGAATGCCATGGGTTTGCGGGCTTTGCAGCAGCACCTTCGCGACGAAATTGCGAGGCGTTCCGATTACAATTTAACAATGGGCCCGCTGATAACGCTGTCGCAATCGGCTCATTTGTATGATGATACTTTTGAAAATGCCGATCGACTAATTCAAACCCAATATGCTAAAATCTGCCAAGATCGAGACTTTTTCGATGCAGCGGGCAATTTTTTAGTTGAAGTAGCCGACAATCGAATCGTTGTCACGCAAACCACCCCCGGCAGCGGCGAAGCTGTCACCTGTTATTCTGGAAAAAACCCTCTCAAGTTAGTGCGAGAAATTTGTGCGGCTTCCCCGGCTATCCAACCCGAGCATATTGGTTATTTGGGAATAGAATTGCAGAAGGCTGCCGAGTGTCTGAAAACCAGCAACCAATACATTCAGGACAGAAGATGAATCTAGAAGAAGAAAGACCAACATGGGACGAATACTTCTTAATGTTGGCAAAGTTGGCTGCGACTCGATCGACTTGTCTGGCTTTTCCCGTCGGCGCGGTAATCGCTAAAAACAGGCAAGTTTTAGCTACGGGTTACAACGGTTCTCCCTCAGGATCGGTACACTGCACGGCTCAAGGCTTCTGCTATCCGGGTTTGAGCAGTTGCGACGCTAGCAAAACTTTGCCCTCAAGGGCGGTTCACGCTGAAGCAAATGCGATCGCCACTGCTGCCAAACACGGGATATCTACCGCAGGATCTAGCATTTACGTGACTTTAGAACCCTGCATTTATTGTTTGAAATTAATTATTTCCGCCGGCATTCGCGAAGTATTTTACGAAACTGTTTTTAACAGCGGAGAAAAAGCGGCTTTGAGAGATTCTTTTATTGCCGATGGTATTGTTGAGTTCAAACAAATTAAGCTATCTGAAATTACAGCAAATAAAGCTGCTTCATTTCTGCTGAATCCTACATCTGTACCAAAAGGCGATCGACCATTTGGTTCGTAGTCAGGACTCCCTTCCGCATTCAAGAAGGACTAAAGTCCTCACTACGAACCTTTTCAATTATTTGGTTCGTAGTCAGGACTCCCTTCCGCATTCAAGAAGGACTCGCATTCAAGAGAAGGACTAAAGTCCTCACTACGAACCTTTTCAATTATTTGGTTCGTAGTGAGGACTTTAGTCCGCAAAAATCAGGACTAAAGTCCTCACTACGAACCAGATCAATCAAACTCATTCACAACTTGTAAATAGTCGATCGCCGCATCTATCCTCGAAGAATACTTAAAAGCAAACTGATCGAACCAATATCTCTCATCGGAATTTTTATCTAAATTTTTCAGCCAAACCTGAGCTTGCCTGACTTTTTGCCTGTGCGTTTGTACGTCTAACTCTGAGGGCACAATTTTTTCTGGGGGTTTCGGTGCCAGTGCAGTCACTTCCTGAGGTTTATTTTCTGCTTCGTGCAGAGGTTGAAGCGGTTCCTGCGGGGCCACTTCCCGAGCTTTATTTTGTGCGTATTCAGCCTTAATTTCAGCTAAATCTTTGTCAAGATTACTAGGATACTTTATATCTGCTGTTTTAAATGTTTGATTTGACGGCACTGCTGCTGGCTGGGAAGGCGGTTGTGCTTCCACTGGCGGCCCACTTGGAACTTCCCGCTTTTTTTGAGATGCTTGATATTCTGCCCTAAGTTCAGCTAACAGGCGATCGATCGATTCCATGACTTAAAACCCCCTTAAAAAATGCTGCCCAGCAACCAGGCACAAATATAATCCCGCGAACAAGGCGCAGCCTCATCAATCTGTGATTGCATTCAGCAATACTTCCGTCAGAGTCATGCCTTCAATATCATCCATCGTCACTGTATCAACGATATCGAATTTAGCTCCGGCGCTTTGCAGTTCGTCGTCCAATATCTTGAGAAACTTAGTCGCTTCCGGGGCATTCCCTACTTGAATGAAAGAAATCGCCAGCTCTTCATCTCGATCGAGCTTCCGCGATGCCTCTATAATCGTTTTCATCACTTCTTTGCGATCGTCCGGTTCACCGTCCGTCACCACTAATATGGTTTCCCCGTTTAGCTTGGTCTTACCGGATGCTTTGCGCTGAAAATAACTGTTGAGAGAGTCTAGCAGAACTGCCGCTAAATTTGTAGTCCCCGAAGGTTCGTTTTCTTGGAAAATTTGCACGACTTTAGCTGATGTTACATTCTCGTAGCGTTTGAAGCGACCGGAAAACACGTAAACTGTGATGCCGTCTGGGTCGAGTTCTTC
The DNA here is from genome assembly GCA_004293365.1 of Oscillatoriales cyanobacterium. Lineage (GTDB taxonomy): Bacteria > Cyanobacteriota > Cyanobacteriia > Cyanobacteriales > Microcoleaceae > Microcoleus. The sequence goes on from RDYN01000025.1 coordinate 86,735, forward strand.
GCATTTATTCGCCAGTGCGATCGTCGATTCTTGCATCAGCGCCCACCGACTTTTTCCGCCCATCTGGTCTTTGGTGTACATACTGCCGCTTTTGTCAATGATGATTGTATAATCGCGATTCTGAAGCATAAGATTTTTCCTGTTAATTAAGAAGTTTTTCCAAAAAAGAGCAAAACCAGCGAGCAGAAGCGTTTGAGCTTGATTTTGCTCGCTGCGTTTTTTTAGTTGATTTGCGATCGCAAATACCCGAATTTAAGCTGCAACTAAAGCATTTTTAAGCGGCTTCCAGCTAAAAGCTCGATCGCCCCCCATCTCTACTGCTATTTTAACTCGCGGCTCTAGCGTCGGCAAAACAGTCAAATACTCAACTTCCTGACTCGACAAAACCTGCCCTTCAATAATCCAAAGCACCAGTCCTTTAGATTTCGGTGGCAAATTATCTAATTGAGTTTGCAACATTGGCGGGACGTAGTAGGTGTAACCCACAGCCCCTTCATTGCCAGTAGTTTTCTTGCCCAAATGCGGCGGCCGCACCCCGTGAACTCCCGTCAAATACATCGCCAAATCGCCCAAGCCGCGCGCGGTAATCGTGTACGCACCGTAGCCCGCAGCCCTCAAGCGCCGCAGGTAACGGCCCTCAAAACCTCCCTCTAAAGGAACGTACAGGGCTAGCGACCCCGACTTTTCCAAATCCCGAATCATATCCGCACCAGTTGTAATCAGTCCCATAAATTTGTCTAGCCTGCTGTTTTAAATTTGGTCGATCGCCCGTTGCGAGCTTAAAGTATTATAAATCCTAAAGCTGAGGCTAAAAGTTATCAAATAGGCCTTGACAAATAGCAAACACTTCATGTACTATTATTAACTGGCGCTGTCAAGGATACTGAGTAGCTTGCTATTCAAGTCCTAGCCCAAATAAGCAAGACCGAAATCAAACTCGGAGATCGAACAGGTAAAAAACCTAGAATCTCAACCCTTGCAAGACTTCCACAAGCTCGCTCCCAAATTTAAAACTCAAATTTTAAACACCGAGGAAAGCTGTTGGTTGATAACAGTTAATTGCAGGAACACTGAAATAGATGTTTCTGCACAAGAGCAAGCGGATTGACGTAAACTTCGCAATCCGAAACCTCTTGCGTAAATAAAAGGAAAAAAATCCGTGTCTGTAGGCATTCTTGGCACTAAACTAGGCATGACTCAAGTATTTGACGCCGAAGGGAGAGCAATTCCCGTCACCGTCATACAAGCAGGGCCTTGTACAGTAACTCAAATCAAAACTAAACAAACTGATGGCTACACTGCCATTCAGATTGGATACGAAGAAGTAAAACCAAAGGCTCTCAACAAGCCAGAATTGGGACACCTTGCCAAGTCGGGGGCGAATCCATTGCGCCACTTGCACGAATACCGCTTGGAAGATACCAGTTCCTTTGAATTAGGCCAACAAGTAAAAGCAGATTCTTTTACACCGGGACAAATCGTAGATGTCATCGGTACCAGCATCGGTAAAGGTTTTGCAGGCTTTCAAAAGCGCCACAACTTCAAACGAGGCCCCATGTCTCACGGTTCTAAGAATCACCGCGAACCTGGATCGATCGGGCCTGGAACAACTCCCGGCCGCGTCTATCCCGGTAAAAGAATGGCAGGACGCATGGGCAACGTTCAAGTTACCGTCCGCAAACTCACAATTGTCCGGGTGGATGCAGAGCAGAATTTGTTGCTGATCAAGGGAGCAGTTCCCGGCAAAGCTGGCGCCTTAGTCAATGTTGTGCCTGAGAAAAAAGTTGGGCGGTAGTCATTAGTTATTGGTTATTAGTAGGAACTAACAAATAACTAATAACAAATAACAAATAACAACTAATAACAGACAACTAACAACAGACAAAGGACAAAAGATATGGTTAACTGCGTAGTGCGAAATTGGCAAGGCGAAGAAGTTGGAGAAACAACTTTAGAGCTTCGCGTAGCCAAAGAAGAAAATGCGTCTCACATCGTTCACAGAGCCTTGAGACGGCAAATGGTCAACGCCCGTCAAGGGAATGCTTGCACCAAAACTCGATCGGAAGTTAGAGGCGGCGGCCGCAAACCTTGGCGTCAAAAAGGCACCGGCCGAGCCAGAGCAGGTTCGATCCGTTCTCCGCTGTGGCGGGGCGGCGGTGTCATCTTCGGGCCGAAACCGAGAGACTTTGAAGTCAAAATGAACAAAAAGGAACGCCGTCTTGCTTTGCGGACAGCATTCCAAAGTCGCACCGATGACATCATTGTGGTTGAAGAATTTGCAGAGCAATTTCCGAGACCGAAAAGCAAAGAATTGCTAAGTGCGATCGCCCGTTGGGGTATCGAATCCAATAAAAAAGTTCTGTTAATCTTGCCAGAACCGCAACTCAACGTTTACCTGTCAGGACGCAACATCGAATTAGTCAACGTCATCTTGGCAACTTCTCTGAATGTTTACGACGTTCTCGCGGCTGACAAAATAATCGTCACCTCTACAGCCATAGCAAAAATTCAGGAGATTTACGGTGAGTAAAATCGACCCCCGCGACTACGCAGATTTGATCCAGCGTCCGATTCTCACCGAGAAAGCTACCCGAATGATGGAATTAAATCAATTCACATTTGACGTAGCACCAAAAGCGACAAAGCCTCAAATCAAAGCTGCAATCGAAGAACTCTTTAAGGTCAAAGTCATTGGCGTCAACACCCAAAACCCGCCGCGCAAAAAGCGCCGAGTTGGTAAGTTCGTCGGCTTTAAACCTTGCTACAAGCGAGCAACAGTAACTCTGCTAGACGGAGACTCAATCCGCAAACTCCTCTTCCCAGAAGTCTAGACGATTTTGGATTTTAGATTTTAGATTTTAGATTGCGGTTAACAGTCGCAAATTCTAGAACTAGAAAAATCGCAAGTTAACCAAAGATTTCCAATCTTAAACCTAAAATCTAAAATCGATCAACGTCAAATCCAAAATCCAAAATCTAAAATCTAAAATCGATCGATTATGGGCATCCGTTCTTACCGACCTTATACCTCCAGCACCCGGGAACATACCGTCTCGGACTTCGCTGAGATTACCAAATCAGAGCCGGAAAAGTCTCTAACCGGCAACAAGCACACCAAACAAGGCCGCAACAACCGAGGCGTCATCACCTGCCGCCACCGGGGAGGCGGTCACAAACGGCTTTATAGAGACATCGACTTCCGCCGCGACAAACACAGCATTCCTGCTACCGTCAAGGCGATCGAATATGACCCCAACCGCAACGCCCGCATCGCCCTTTTGTTCTACAAAGACGGCGAAAAACGGTACATCCTGCACCCGCTCAACTTAAACGTCGGTACAGTAATTGTCTCAGGCCCAGACGCGCCGATCGAAATTGGCAACGCCCTACCCCTGAAGAACATTCCCCTCGGTACCAGCGTCCACAACGTCGAGCTAGTACCAGGAAAAGGCGGACAAATCGTCCGTTCCGCAGGCTCCAGCGCTCAGCTAATGGCAAAAGAAGGTAGCTACGTCACCCTCAAACTGCCATCCGGCGAACAGCGCAAAGTCCGCGGCGACTGCTACGCTACGATCGGTCAAGTTGGCAATACAGACGCCAGAAACATCAGCCTCGGTAAAGCAGGCCGCACCCGCTGGAAAGGCCGCAGACCGACAGTTCGCGGTAGCGTCATGAACCCGGTAGACCACCCGCACGGCGGTGGCGAAGGCAGAGCGCCCATCGGGCGTCCGGGGCCTGTCACTCCTTGGGGCAAACCAGCATTGGGTGCCAAAACTCGACGCAAAAACAAGCGCAGCGACTCTTTAATCGTCCGGCGCCGCCGCAAATCTTCCAAGCGCGGCAAGGGCGGCAGACAGAGTTAATTTAGTAGCTAATGGGTAGTAATTGGTAATGGGTTATTGGAAATAACAAATTACCAATGCCCTCTCTGCCCAATGCCCAATTCCCGATGCCCAATTCCCAATTCCCAAAATTATGTCTCGATCGCTAAAAAAAGGCCCGTTTGTCGCAGACAACCTGATGACAAAAATCGAAAAACTCAACGCCGCAGGCCAAAAACAAGTAATTAAAACTTGGTCGCGCTCTTCCACGATCCTGCCTCAAATGGTAGGTCACACGATCGCAGTTCACAACGGCAAGCAACACGTACCAGTCTACCTGACAGACCAAATGGTAGGTCACAAACTCGGAGAATTCTCCCCCACTCGCACCTTTAGAGGTCACGCGAAAAGTGGTGATAAAAAGGCAAAAAGATAGCCTAATTAGGTGACAGGTAAATGGTAATAGGAAAAACTTTTTACCAATTACCATTTACCTTTTTCCCAATTACCAATTACCAAGTGTACCAAAATCGAAATGGCTATAGATACCACATCCGAAATTAAGGCGATCGCCCGTTACATCCGGACATCGCCCTTCAAAGTGCGCCGAGTCCTCGACCAAATTCGCGGCAAAAGCTACCAAGAAGCGCTGATTTTACTCGAATTCATGCCCTACCGCGCCTGCGAACCAATTGTCAAAGTTTTGCGATCGGCAGTAGCCAACGCCGAACACAACGCAGGATTGGACAAAACCAAGCTCGTAGTCTCTCAAGCTTACGCAGACCAAGGCCCAGTCCTCAAACGCTTTAGACCCCGCGCTCAAGGTCGCGCCTACCAAATCCGCAAGCCAACTTGCCACATTACGGTAATAGTTGCTCCGCTCTTAGAAAACTAAACAACGGAAAAACGTAATAGGTAACAAACAGCTTAAAGTAGAAAAAAATAGGTAATTACCAATTACTTTTCTTCAAAGCACGGAAATCACGGAGTGGCAGATAGTTGTTTTTTACTTCTTCCCTCTTCCTTCTTCCTTCTTCCTTCCCTATTACCAATTAACTCATCAAATATTATGGGCCAAAAAATACATCCAATTGGTTTTCGTCTCGGCATTACCCAAGAGCACCGCTCTCGCTGGTTTGCTGACCCGAAAAACTATCCAGAACTCTTGCAAGAAGACTTCAAAATTCGCAAGTACGTCCGCAAAACCCTCAGCAATGCAGGTATCTCCTCGGTCAAAATTGAGCGCAAAGCCGATCAAATCGACCTAGAAGTATTCACCGCCAGACCGGGCGTAGTCGTAGGCCGCGGCGGAGCAGGTATCGAAACCTTGCGCGTGGGTTTGCAGAAAGAACTCGGCAACAACCGCCAAATTCGCATCAACGTCGTTGAAGTTCAGCGCGTAGACGCCGATGCCACACTGATCGCAGAATACATCGCCCAGCAACTAGAACGGCGCGTATCCTTCCGCCGAGTAGTCCGCCAAGCAATTACCCGCGCTCAAAAAGTCGGCATTCAAGGCATCAAAATTCAAGTCAGCGGACGCCTCAACGGTGCAGAAATTGCCCGTACCGAATGGACGCGCGAAGGCCGAGTCCCCTTGCACACGCTGCGGGCCGACATCGACTACTCGTACTGCACCGCTCAAACCATCTACGGTATTCTCGGGATTAAAGTTTGGGTTTTCAAAGGCGAAATTATTCCCGGACAGGAACAAGAAGCCGCACCAAATGCAGCAGTGCCCCGCACTAAACAAAAGCGCCGCCGTCAGAACTTTGAAGATCGATCGAACGAAGGCTAGCTAATTGTTAACTGTTAGTTGTCACTTGTTAATTGTCAGCTCAAACAAATTAGCAATTAGCAATTAGCAATTAGCAATTACCAATTACCCAACTCCCAACTCCCAAAGTCATGTTAAGCCCTAAAAGAACAAAATTCCGCAAACAACAGCGCGGGCGAATGAGCGGTATTTCCACCCGCGGCAGCTCAGTTAGCTTTGGCGAATTTGCACTCCAAGCAGTCGAACCAGCCTGGATCACTTCCCGCCAAATAGAAGCCGGACGGCGCGCCATGACCCGCTATATCCGCCGGGGCGGCAAAATCTGGATTCGCATTTTTCCCGACAAACCAGTCACCCAGCGCGCAGCAGAAACCCGGATGGGTTCTGGTAAAGGCGCACCGGAGTTTTGGGTAGCCGTGGTCAAACCAGGTCGGATCATGTTTGAAATTGGTGGTGTCAGCGAAGAAGTGGCCCGCGAAGCAATGCGTTTGGCATCTTTCAAATTACCAATTAAAACCAAGTTCATCACCCGCGAAGAAAGCCCGTCATAGTGGCGATCGAAGGTAGAATTAGGTCTGCATTCGTCAGAAATTTAAACGGCTACAGCAATTTAAAATCTGGCACGTACAACTTTTCTTTCCTTCGGTCTTCAGCATCAGAAAGAATTCTGTCTTCACTAGACCGCTAACGATAAAGCACACAATTATGTCTTTGACCAAGATTAAAGAAGCTAGAGAATTAAGCGATGCAGCAGTAGCAGAGCAAATTTTAGCCGTCAAGCGCCAACTAATGGACTTGCGGCTTCAGCAAGCTACAGGCCGCATGGAAAAGCCTCACCTGTTCAAGCACGCCAAACACCGGCTGGCTCAATTAATGACAGTTGAACGCGAACGCCAAATCGCTGCTGAAGCAGCTCTCAAGTCTGCTCCCACCGCAGTCAGCGAGTAGTTAGCAGCAGCCGAGCCGAGGTTCGCACAGCAGTTCAAAAAAACTCAATTGCACAACAACAATAGGTAGGTATGGCAGTTAAAGAACGAGTTGGCGTAGTAGTCAGCGACAAAATGGATAAAACCGTCGTGGTAGCGATCGAAAACCGCTCCTCCCACACCAAATACGGCAAAATCGTAGTCCGTACCAAGCGCTACAAAGCTCACGACGAAGAAAATAAGTGCAAATCGGGCGATCGCGTCCGCATCACTGAAACTCGCCCCCTGAGCAAAACCAAACGCTGGACGGTTGCTGAGATTTTTGGGACAAAAAACGGCTAACAGCTAATCGCCTTAGCGTAGCCCTCGAAGAGGATCGCCCGATCGCTCAAAGATTAACAATTCCCTTAGCAGTCAACAGTTAACACTCAACAGTTAACAGTCAACAGTCAACAATCACCATGATTCAACCCCAGACATACCTCAATGTCGCCGACAATAGCGGAGCCCGCAAGCTCATGTGCATCCGCGTATTGGGAGGCGGCAACCGCCGTTACGGCGGAGTCGGCGATGTCATCATTGCCGTCGTCAAAGACGCCATTCCCAATATGGCAGTCAAAAAATCCGATGTCGTCAGAGCCGTCATTGTCAGAACCCGCAAAGCATTGCGTCGCGACAGCGGCATGAGCATTCGTTTTGACGACAACGCCGCCGTGATTATCAATCCCGAAGGCAACCCCAAAGGCACTCGCGTTTTCGGCCCAGTCGCCCGCGAACTCCGCGACAAAAACTTTACTAAAATCGTTTCCCTAGCCCCGGAGGTACTTTAAAATGTACGGAAAAAAGGGTAAAGCAACTAGCGAACCGCAGCGCCACAGAATGCACGTCAAAGCAGGCGATACTGTTCAAATAATTACTGGCAAAGAGAAAGGAAAAGTCGGACAAATCTTAAAGACATATCCCAAAGTCAGCAAAGTAATTGTTAAAGGCGTAAATATCCGAACCAAGCACGTCAAGCCCCAACAAGAAGGGGAATCGGGAAAAATCGTCACCTTTGAGGCTCCTATTCACAGCTCAAATGTGATGCACTATTCCGAAAAAGAGAAAGTCGCCAGCCGCGTCTGCTATACATTTAGTGAGGACGGCCGCAAACTGCGACAACTCAAAAAAACCGGAGAAATCCTCGATAATTAGTCATTAGTCATTAGTCATTAGTCATTAACTGACAACGGACAACGGACAACGGACAACGGACAATTGTCAACGGACAACTGACAACTGACAAAGAACAATTCCCTGACCAAGCCCAGGGACAGTTAACGAAACACAAAAACTATGCCGGACAAACTCAAAGTTCTTTATCAAGGAAAAATCGTTCCCCAACTGATGGATCAGTTTAAATATACTAATATCCATCAGGTTCCAAAACTCGTCAAAGTCACCGTGAACCGCGGTTTGGGAGAAGCTTCTCAAAATGCTAAGGCACTGGATTCGTCGCTGAATGAAATTGCCATCATCACCGGACAAAAACCGGTGGTGACTCGGGCGAAAAAAGCGATCGCAGGCTTCAAAATCCGCAAAGGAGTACCAGTCGGCGTGATGGTGACGCTGCGGGGCGATCGGATGTACGATTTTCTCGATCGGCTGATCAACCTCGCACTCCCCCGCATCCGCGACTTCCGCGGCATCAGCCCCAAAAGCTTTGACGGGCGCGGCAACTACAGCTTGGGTCTGAGAGAACAGCTAATCTTTCCAGAAATAGAATATGACCGCATCGATCAAATTCGAGGCATGGACATTTCAATTATCACCACAGCAAACACCGACGAAGAAGGACGCGCTTTGCTTAAAGAAATGGGAATGCCGTTCCGGGACAACTAAGCACTAGAGTAAGAAGCAAAAGATGGCAGCTAACGATACCATAGCAGATATGTTGACGCGCATTCGCAATTCTTGCATGGCGCGCCACCAAACAACGCAAATTCCAGCTACAAAAATGACCCGCAGCATCGCCCAAGTTCTAAAGAATGAAGGCTTCATCGGCGAATTTGAAGAAGCAGAACCAGAAGGCATCAAGAGACATTTAGTGCTTTCTCTAAAGTACAAAGGTAAAACTCGCAAGCCCATTATCACGGCACTTAAGCGAGTCAGCAAACCAGGACTGCGCGTTTACTCGAACCGCAAAGAACTGCCCCGAGTATTAGGCGGAATTGGCATTGCCATTATCTCCACCTCCAGCGGCATTATGACCGATCGAGAAGCCCGGCGCCAAGGTTTGGGCGGTGAAGTGCTTTGTTATGTTTGGTAGTCATTAGTCATTAGTCATTAGTCAGTCGATTTTAGATTTTAGATTTTAGATTTTAGATTGACTCAACAGATGAATCTGAGAGATTGAACCAGGGTCTAAAATTTGGCGAGTATCCACTCAGCAGAGTCGGCGACTTGTACCCGTTTATTACGGATAATTAGTCACTGGTCATGGGTGACAAACTCAAAAATCGATCGCTAAAGACTAATAACTAAAAACTAACAATCAAAGACTAATAACTAAAAACAAAAGACAAAAACTATGTCGCGAATTGGCAAGCGTCCGATTAGCATCCCCAGTAAAGTAACCATCACCCTAGACGGTCAAAATGTAGCCGTCAAAGGCCCTAAAGGTGAACTTTCCCGAGTAATCCCCGCCGAAATCCTCATGGGACTCGAAGGCGAGACTTTACTCGTTACCCGCCGAGACGAATCTCGCGTCGCCAGACAACTGCACGGCCTCTGTCGCACCCTAGTCGCCAACATGGTCGAAGGTGTATCGCAAGGTTTTCAGCGGCGTCTGGAAATTATCGGCACAGGTTATCGGGCACAGGTTCAAGGACGGAACCTGATTTTAAACGTCGGTTACAGCAAGCCAGTTGAAATGCCCCCTCCAGAAGGCATCACCATGGCAGTTGAAGGCAACACCAACGTCATTGTCTCCGGCATTGACAAAGAACTCGTAGGCAACACAGCAGCCCGCATCCGCGCGGTGCGTCCGCCCGAAGTTTACAAGGGCAAAGGCATTCGCTACAGCGGCGAAGTCGTCCGGCGCAAAGCTGGTAAAACAGGCAAAACAGGTAAGAAGTAACAATGAAGCTTACTCGCAAAGAATCAGTCCACCGCAGACACCGCCGCGTCCGGCGCAAGGTATTCGGCACTGCCGAACGTCCCAGATTAGCGGTATTTCGATCGTCTCAGCACATCTACGCTCAAGTAATCGACGACACGGCACAGCACACTTTGGCTGCTGCGTCAACCCTCGATCCAGAATTGAAGTCAACTCTGACTTCAGGCGGCAACTGTGCAGCTAGCGTCCAAGTCGGTCAGTTGATTGCCAAACGCTGTTCCAGCGCTGGCATAGCTAAAGTCGTATTCGATCGCGGAGGCAACCTCTACCACGGTCGCGTCAAAGCCCTCGCAGATGCAGCTCGCGAAGCCGGGTTAGACTTTTAGGAAGAAGGAAGTTCGGCAACGGATTGTGTAACGGATGTAACGGATGTAACGGATAGAAGGAAGCAATTTTTAGCTATCTATGACAGAAGGAAGAAAAAACCCAGAACAAAATTCTGAATTCCTAATTGTTAATTCCCGATCGCCGACTACGAGTTAATAATCCTCAATTCCCTAAGGACAAAACTATGGCAGAACAACAAAAAGAACAGCGCAACAAGAAAAAAAGCAATAACAACAAAGGGCGCGAAAAAGAATCCGAATGGCAAGAACGGGTTGTTCAGATTCGTCGCGTTACCAAAGTAGTTAAAGGCGGTAAAAAACTCAGCTTCCGCGCCATAGTCATTATCGGCAACGAACGCGGTCAAGTTGGAGTGGGAGTCGGCAAAGCTAGCGACGTAATCGGTGCCGTTAAAAAAGGCGTCGCTGACGGCAAAAAGCACCTAATTGAAGTTCCCCTCACCAAATCAAACTCCATCCCTCACCCCATCAACGGTGACGGTGGCGGAGCCAAAGTCATGATGCGTCCGGCCGCTCCGGGAACCGGGGTAATTGCAGGGGGAGCAGTGCGAACTGTTCTCGAACTAGCAGGAGTCCGCAACATCTTAGCCAAACAGCTAGGTTCCGGAAATCCTTTGAACAACGCCCGAGCAGCAGTCAACGCCCTCTCCACCCTCCGCACCTTGTCCGAAGTGGCTCAAGAGCGCGGAATTCCAGTAGAAAACCTCTACGGTTAGGGCATAGAGAATGGGAAACCGTAAGTTTTGAGTGTTAAGTGCCTGCGTTGAGTATCAAAAAATCCGCAACTCAAAACTCACGCACTCAAAACTACTGCGCGCCCCCTCTCTTGCATACCAATTACCAATTACCAATTACTAAAACTATGAGATTGCAAGACGCCCGACCCAAAGCAGGCTCCCAAAAGCGCCCCCGACGCTTGGGCAGAGGTATTTCTGCCGGTCAAGGCGCGAGCTCCGGCAAAGGGATGCGCGGTCAAAAATCTAGAGCCGGTAGCGGCACTAGACCCGGTTTTGAAGGCGGTCAAAATCCCCTTTACCGCCGCCTGCCCAAGCTGAAAAGCTTCCCTCTAGTGAACCGGAAAGAGTACACTACCATTAATGTAAGTAAATTAGCATCGCTGCCAGCAAACACAGAAGTTACTCTCTCCTCTTTGATGGAAGCAAAAATTGTCAATAGTGACAATGGGCCGCTGAAAATCTTAGGAGATGGCGAACTGAATGTGGCTCTGCAAGTGCGCGCCAAGGCTTTTACCGCAGGTGCTCGCACCAAAATTGAAGCCGCTGGCGGAAGTTGCGAATTAGTTGCGTGAAGATTTGAGGTTTGAGAGTTTGTCCAAATCTCAAATCCTCTCTTCTTGCTATCAGAAAATGATTTAGTCGAAAATCCCAAATCTAAAATCCCAAATCGTAACTATGGACGTTAGTAAAGAAAAAGCGCCAACTGCACAAGAGACGTTCATGCAGATGGCTCAAGCTGCTGGTTTGCGAGGCCGCATCCTCGTCACCATTGGCTTATTGATTTTAGTGCGCCTGGGCGTCCACTTGCCAGTCCCCGGGATCGATCGCGCCGCCTTTGCCCAAAACGTCCAAAATAGCCCTTTAATTGGCTTTTTGGACTTGTTTTCAGGAGGCGGTCTCTCAGCTTTGGGGATTTTCGCGCTGGGGATTTTGCCCTACATTAATGCTTCAATTATTGTGCAACTTCTAACTGCGGCTTTGCCAAGTTTAGAAGATATGCAGAAAAATGACGGCGAAGCAGGGCGGCGCAAGATTTCTCAAATTACTCGCTACGTTTCCCTGGGCTGGGCTATTCTGCAAAGCATTGGCATTGCGATTTGGGTCAGTCCTTTTGCCCAATCTCCGGGACCTTTTTTCATCCCACAAACAGCTTTGGCTCTAACAGCAGGCTCGATGTTTGTCATGTGGATATCGGAAGTGGTGACAGAGCGAGGTATTGGGAACGGAGCATCGCTGTTGATTTTTATTAACATTGTGTCGGTTTTACCGCGCTCTTTGGGACAAACTTTTGAATTGGCTCAAAGTGGCGACACGCAAGTTGTAGGTCGCGTCGTGGTTCTGCTGCTGGTCTTTTTGGTGACGATTGTCGGGATTGTTTTTGTTCAGGAAGGTACTCGCCGGATTCCGATTATTTCGGCCCGCCGCCAAGTCGGCCGCAAAGTTTATCGGGAAAGCCGCAGCTATCTACCGCTGCGCTTAAATCAAGGCGGAGTGATGCCGATTATTTTTGCATCTTCGGTGTTGATTGTGCCTTCTTTCCTCGCTCAGTCTCTCAATCAGCCGTTTTTGGTTCAAGTTGCTAATGTGTTGAGTCCGAACGGCCCTGCGCCTTGGGCTTACGCGCTGTTTTATCTGACTTTGATTCTGTTCTTCAGCTATTTCTACGCTTCGTTGATTGTCAACCCCGTAGATATGTCTCAGAACTTGAAGAAAATGGGCGCCAGCATTCCTGGGATTCGTCCGGGTCAGAAAACCAGCGATTATGTGGAGAAGGTTTTGAACCGTTTGACTTTCTTGGGAGCGATTTTTCTCGGTCTGGTGGCGATTGTACCCACGGCTGTAGAAAGTGCGATCGGCGTCCAAACTTTTAGAGGTTTTGGTGCAACTTCCCTACTCATTCTAGTAGGTGTGGCGATCGAAACTGCCAAGCAAATTCAAACTTACGTCATCTCCCAGCGATATGAAGGAATGGTGAAGTAATCGCAATGCAATTGATTTTTATGGGGCCTCCAGGGGCGGGAAAGGGAACTCAGGCTCAGCTTTTAGCCGCTCTCTGGAAAATACCCCACATTTCTACGGGTGACATCCTCCGCGCCTGCGTGGTGGCGAAAACAGCCTTAGGTCAAAAGGCGAAAGCCTATATGGATGCTGGTGAGTTGGTTCCCGACGAGTTATTGATGGATATCGTCCAAGAACGCATGAATGAACCAGATGCTCGTGCAGGCTGGATTCTCGACGGCTTTCCCCGTACTGTGGCACAGGCAGCGTTTTTTGACAAACTGCTGTGTGAGGTTGGTACTGAGGGAAGTCAGTCTGGTAAGGACTGCGCTATCAGAGCTGTCAATTTGGATGTACCTGACAATGTTTTGGTGACTCGCCTGCTGTCGCGGGGCCGCCAGGATGACAATGAGGAGACGATCCGGCGCCGGTTGCAAGTTTATCGCGAGCAAACTGAGCCTTTGATTGAGTTTTATAGCGCTCGCGAACAGTTAGTTGCGGTTGATGGCGATCGCGACATGGAAGTAGTCACCGCAGAACTGCAACAAGCGCTCTCTGGCGACTCTTGAACCCTCGCAATACAGCTTGTTACTCACCAGCTTTTGCTAAGATGTGTTAACTAGGAGCTTTTTGTGCTATCAGGTTTTGTGAGGGTTGCTAGAAACCGGATTGAACTCGATTCTACTTGCCACAACTTTACTCACGTAAAGCTGAAGCAAGGGGTTAATTGAGTCCAGCAGTCGATCGAGTTACCCGAATTATTGCCCAGTTCGCCTTCAACCCGCCCAAAACGGATACAAGCCACCGACAATCGTCGAGATCCCAAATTTTAGACCGAAGTTCGTGCTCCTTTGATGCATCTGTGGAGTAAATCTAAAATCTAAAATCTCGAATCTCAAATCGGCCGCTCCTTACTTGGTAAATAGGTTTTGAAGCAAAGGCTGGGACACTCCTAGTTAATCAAATGTAGAGTTGAGGTAAATACCAAATTGTCTAAGCAAGATTTAATTGAAATGGAAGGGACAGTGACGGAATCACTTCCGAATGCGATGTTTCGCGTTGACCTAGATAATGGGTTTAACGTGCTAGCTCACATTTCCGGCAAGATCCGCCGCAACTACATCAAAATTCTGCCTGGCGATCGCGTCAAAGTTGAATTAACTCCCTACGACTTGACCAAAGGCAGGATTACTTATCGCCTTCGGAAAAAATAGGCTTAGATAAAACTTTCTAAAAACTAATTCTAAGTTTAATTAGAGAGAATTTGGTAAAAAGCTTCAAATTTATGCTATAATGCTACGTTTGTAGTGTTGCCTAGAAGGGCGTCAACAACCCAGCGGCGTACCGGGTTAAGTCATTGCTACGCCGTTTAAGTATCGATCGCCAACATTCTGGCGCACGCGAACTTTACCCAGCAATGGGAGTGGGTGCAAGCGAGCTCCTTCATAAAACAACCCGCACTTTATACAATTTAATCGAGGAGAGGCCTACACCTTGCCCAGCCTCTCCTCCCACCGCTCTACGGGCCAGCGTGCCTGCTCTCCGGTAGAGCGGGGTTCTCCAGGCAGGAAGAAAGATGAAAGTTCGAGCATCTGTCAAAAAAATTTGTGAGAAATGTCGCGTCATCCGCCGTCGCGGTCGAGTGATGGTGATATGCACTAACCCGAAACACAAACAGCGCCAAGGTTAGAAAACAGGAAGATTGGGCTGGGCAATGCACGCAGGTGCTGCCTAATTCAATATTGTAGCCAAACAGGAAAACTAGGGAGACAAAAGTGTGGCACGGATTGCCGGTGTAGACCTTCCACGCGATAAGCGCGTCGAAATAGGTCTGACATACATTTACGGAATAGGCCTGTCTCGGGCCCAAAAAATTATCGCTGCAACAGGCGTAAATCCTGACACTCGCGTCAAGGATTTATCAGAAGCCGACGTGACTGCTCTGCGGGCTCATGTAGAAAGCACCTACCAAATCGAAGGAGACCTCCGGCGCTGGGAGTCAATGAACATCAAGCGCCTGATGGATATCGGGACTTATCGCGGTCGGCGTCACCGTTTGGGTCTGCCGGTGCGGGGTCAACGAACCCGTACCAACGCCAGAACCCGTCGCGGCGTCCGCCGCACAGTGGCGGGCAAGAAAAAAGCACCGTCCAAGAAATAACAGCAGTTTGCAGGAAATTTATGTTCCTGCCGACTGTTTCCCCGCCTTTGGGGAGAGCAATTCAATGAAAACGATAAAGAGACTAATATGCCGCCACGACAACAGACAGGCAAGAAATCTGGTGCCAAAAAGCAGAAACGTAATGTACCGAATGGGGTAGGCTACATCCAGTCTACCTTTAACAATACGATCGTGACTATTACCGACCTCAATGGCGAAGTAATATCCTGGGCATCAGCAGGTTCCAGCGGTTTTAAAGGAGCTAAGAAGGGTACTCCCTTTGCAGCTCAAACAGCCGCAGAAAGTGCAGCCCGCAGAGCCAACGACCAGGGAATGCGCCAAATAGAAGTAATGGTGAGCGGGCCCGGAGCAGGTCGAGAAACTGCTATTCGCGCGCTGCAAGGGGCGGGACTAGAAATTACCCTGATTAGAGATGTTACCCCAATTCCTCACAACGGCTGTCGCCCTCCCAAGCGGCGTAGAGTCTAAAACGATTTGAGATTTTAGATTTTAGATTTTGGATATTGGCTAACTGCTTAAAGTCAAAAAATAATGGTTCTAACTGTTGCCCCGTCCATCCAAAATCCGAAATCCGTTCAGGGGTATGCTCTGCAATCTAAAATCCAAAATCAAAAATCCAAAGTGGAAAAGGGAGGTCACTCCGTGGCGCAGTTTCAAATTGAATGTATAGAGTCTAACACTGACAAAGACCGCAGTCAGTACGGAAAATTTGTTCTGGAACCGCTCGATCGCGGTCAGGGAACAACTGTCGGGAATGCGCTTCGGCGAGTTCTGCTGTCAAATTTGGAAGGAACGGCAGTAACTTCAGTCCGCATCGCGGGAGTCAATCACGAGTTTGCCACGATCGAAGGGGTACGTGAGGACGTTCTGGAAATTCTCCTGAACATGAAAGAGGTCGTTCTCAAAACTCATTCCCAGCAGCCGCAAATCGGTAGGTTGCGGATTGAGGGGCCGGTCACAGTTACTGCCGATCGATTCGATTTGCCCTCTGAGGTGGAATTGATCGATAAATCGCAGTACATTGCGACTCTCTCACCGGGTTCTGTTCTGGAAATGGAATTCAGAATTGAAAAAGGCATCGGATATCGAGCAGTAGACCGCAGTCGCGATGATGGGTCGGCTTTGGATTTTCTCCAAATTGACGCCATCTTTATGCCGATTCGCAGAGTCAACTACAGCGTGGAAGATGCTCGGCTCGGTGGCAGTGCTGAGAAAGACCGGCTGGTTATGGAAATCTGGACAGATGGCAGCGTGACTCCTCAAGAAGCTCTGAGTCAATCTGCCCACATCCTGGTAGATTTATTTGCACCTCTCAAAGACATCACCCACGATTCTCTCAAACCCGAGTATCCAGGTGAGGCCGATCCTACGAGCCAAATTCCGATCGAAGAATTGCAGTTGTCAGTCCGGGCCTACAACTGTCTCAAGCGGGCTCAGATCAACTCAGTTGCAGACTTATTGGAATATAGCCAAGAAGACTTGCTCGAGATTAAGAACTTCGGGCAGAAGTCCGCAGAAGAAGTGATTGAAGCTTTACAAAAACGCTTGGGCATTACCTTGCCACAGGAAAAATCAGCTAAAAGTTAATCAACGGGTAACGAGTAAAAAAAATCTGCATTTTCAGTGCGCGAGTGCTTCAGAACCAAGAAGAATTCACCGCCCGAGCTCGCAGACTGTCTATCCCCGCGCCCAATTACCAATTACCAATTACTAACTGCCATGCGTCACCGCTGTCGCGTCCCCCAACTAAACAAACCGGCTGACCAGCGCCGCGCCATGTTGCGCTCGCTGACCACCGAATTAATCCGCCACGGTAAAATCACTACCACTCTCGCCCGCGCCAAAGCGCTGCGCCCAGAAGCTGACAGAATGATTACCCTGGCAAAAGATGGCTCCTTGGCCGCTCGCCGGCAAGCTATGGGCTTTATCTACGACAAACAGTTAGTACACGCCTTGTTTGAAGCCGCCCAAGAACGGTACGGCTCGCGCAAGGGGGGCTACACCCGCGTAGTGCGAACTGTCCCCCGCCAAGGAGACAATTCCGAAATGGCGATCGTTGAACTGGTTTAATTCTATTTTGGGTTGGAGATTTGTGATTTATGACTGACAATCCAAAATCCCCAATCGAAAATGCCCGATCGACACAGCGCGTTGCTCTGGTAATCCAATACCTCGGCACTAACTTTCACGGTTGGCAGCGACAGCCGAACCAGCGTACAGTACAAGAAGAAATTGAAACAGCAATATCGACTGTGCTCCAACGCCCGGTAACGCTGCACGCCGCCGGGAGAACGGATGCGGGAGTTCACGCCGCTGCTCAAGTAGCCCATTTTGATGCTGGTGGCCCAATTCCGGCTCACCGCTGGGCAAGCGTTCTCAACTCTCGACTGGCAAAAGATATTTTAATTCGAGCTTCGGCAAAGGTGGAACCTACCTGGCACGCTCGTTTCTCAGCCAGTTGGCGGCGCTATCGCTACACCCTTTATACAGACCCGATTCCTAATCTGTTTGTGCGTCCTTATGCTTGGCACTGCTATCACGCACCTGTGGACGAATCTTTGATTCAGGCAGCTTTGACACCGCTAATCGGGCGGCATCACTTGGCTGCTTTCCACCGCGCGGGGTCTGCCCGCCCCCATTCCTGGGTGGACGTGCAAGCGGCAGAGTGTCACCGTTCTGGGCCTCTTATATATATTGAGGTTCAGGCGAGCGGGTTTCTGTACGGGATGATGCGGCTGCTGGTGGGGTTGCTGGTGCAGGTGGGTCAGGGGGAAAGGGCGATCGACAATTTCACAGATATCTGGGTCAACGAACGCCGAGAAATGGTAAAATACGCCGCTCCCGCTCAAGGTTTGTGCCTGCTGCGGGTTGGCTATTCAGACTTTCCCTTTCCCCCAGATGTCTGGTACGACACTCAGCCAAAATTAGTCATCAGTCATTAGTCGTCAGTCATTAGTCGTCAGTCATTAGTCATTAGTCATTAGGCAACTACTAATAAAAAACTAAGGACAAGTAACAATTAAAAACAACTAACGACTAAAAACTAACGACTAAAAACTAACAATAATTAACAGAGAACTAACAACTAACAATGAACAAAACTTACGTCCCTACTAAAGACTCCCTAGAGCACAAGTGGTACGTGGTCGATGCCGCCGACCAGCGGCTGGGCCGTCTGGCAACTGAAGTTGCCATGTACCTCCGGGGCAAACACAAACCCACTTACACTCCTTCAATGGATACCGGCGACTTCGTAATTGTCATCAATGCTGACAAAATCGCTGTTACTGGCAAAAAACGCACCCAGAAAATCTACCGCCGCCACTCTGGCAGACCGGGCGGTATGAAAACAGAAACTTTTGCAAAATTGCAAGCACGTTTGCCCGAAAGAATTGTCGAAGAAGCTATCCGCGGAATGCTGCCTCACACTTCTCTGGGCAGACAACTGTTTACTAAGCTGAAGGTGTACGCTGGCCCCAACCATCCACACGCAGCTCAACAACCAGAAGAATTAATTGTTCACACGATTCCGGGAGGAAATGAGTAATGCAAGCAACAGATACCGGCCGCGCTGTGTACTGGGGTACCGGCCGCCGCAAGTGTTCGGTGGCGCGGGTGCGCTTGGTTCCCGGCACAGGCGTACTGACTGTCAACGGTAAAGATGGGGATTTGTACCTGCAATTCAACCCTACTTATTTGGCACTCGCTAAGGCTCCTTTGGAAACTTTGGGTCTAGAAAATGAGTACGACATTTTGGTGAAAGTCGAAGGCGGCGGCCTGACAGGTCAAGCTGACTCGATTCGTTTGGGTGTCGCTAGAGCACTTTGTCAGTTAGACCCGGACAACCGGAAACCTCTGAAGATTGAGGGCTATTTGACTCGCGACCCGCGGGCTAAAGAACGTAAAAAGTACGGTTTGCGGAAAGCTCGCAAGGCTCCTCAATACTCGAAACGGTAATCCAGCTTCTGAAGGAAGAGGGAAGTTCGGCAGCGGATTTTGTAACGGATGTAACGGATGTAACGGATGGAACAAAGAAGGAAGAGGGAAGAAGGAAAAATTTTCCTGATTCCATCCTTCTTTTTTTCAAGGTATATTTCTGATTCCCGATTCGCGCTTTCACAGCCAACGATCGCGGAAAATTGCCGCTGTTGTTGGTACGCAAGTCCTAGGACAGCTAAAATGGTTGTAAAGTCAAAAATTAGAGAGTAAAAAAAATGGCGAAAGAAGGCATTCACCCTGAGTGGTATCCGGAAGCTCAGGTTTATTGCAACGGGGAACTTGTGATGACTGTTGGTTCCACTAGACCAAAGCTTCAAGTTGATGTCTGGTCGGGAAATCATCCTTTTTATACCGGCACTCAGAAGATTATTGATACTGAAGGTCGTGTCGAACGGTTTATGCGGAAATACGGCATGACGGAAGTAGAAATGCCGAAGGCAGATGCTATGTCTGGGCCTCTGAAAATGGAAGACCCCAAGGCTGATGCTGCTAAGGCTGCTGCTAAAGGCAAAAAGAAGAAGTAGCCGGATTGTCATTTGTCCGCAGTCGGTTGGAAGTAGTTTTTTCTACTGGTAACTGACTGCTCTCGGATTTTGGATTTGAGATTTGAGATTGCTACGGCTGGTAGTTGAGGAAAGATCGCGATTCTATCCCAACTTCTCTTCAATTCAAAAATCTAAAATCTAAAATCTATCCGCCCTCGGATTGGAGAGCTTAGACTGAAGAGTTACTACGGCCCGTAACTGAGGAAAGATCGCGATTCTATCCCAACTTCTCTTCAATATCTAAAATCTAAAATCTAAAATCTAAAATCTAAAATCGATTGACGGAGGACATTTGACATGGCTGAATCTTATTTGCTGGATAAATTGAAGTCGGTAGAGCAAACTTTTAATGAGTTGACTCGCCGCATGGCTGACCCGGATGTCGCTAGGGATAATTATGAGTTTCAGCGGGTAGCGAAAGCTCGATCGTCCTTAGAAGAAGTGGTGGATACTTTCGAGCTGTGGAAAACCACTCAGGATGATTTGGCGGGTGCCAAACAGGTGTTGAAAGAGGCTGCGGGCGATCGAGAATTGCAAGAAATGGCTTCCTTGGAAGTTGAGGAACTTGAATCTAAGCTGGAGAATTTGGAAAGCCGTTTGAAGGTTTTGCTGCTCCCCCGCGATCCGAACGATGACAAGAATATTATGCTGGAAATTCGCGCGGGTACTGGCGGAGATGAGGCTAGTATTTGGGCGGGTGATTTGCTGCGGCTCTATACCCGTTACGCTCAAACTCAAGGCTGGCAGGTAAAATTGGTGAGCGAGTCACTGGCAGAAATGGGCGGCTTTAAAGAGGTAATTCTGGAAGTTACGGGCGACAGCGTTTACAGCAAACTGAAGTTTGAGGCTGGAGTACACCGGGTGCAGCGCGTACCGGTGACTGAGGCTGGCGGCCGGGTGCATACTTCGACGGCGACGGTGGCGGTGATGCCGGAGGTGGATGAGGTGGAGATTCACATCGATCCGAAGGATATTGAGATGAGTACGGCTCGATCGGGCGGCGCTGGCGGTCAAAATGTGAACAAGGTGGAAACTGCTGCGGATTTGTTTCACAAGCCGACGGGGATTCGGATTTTCTGTACTGAGGAGCGCAGTCAGTTGCAGAATAAGGAGCGGGCGATGCAGATTTTGCGGGCTAAGCTCTATGAGATGAAGTTGCGGGAGCAGCAGGATGAGGTGAAGTCGCGGCGTTTGGCTCAGGTTGGTACTGGTTCGCGATCGGAGAAAATCCGCACTTACAACTATAAGGACAATCGGGCTACTGACCACCGTTTGGGGGAGAATTTCTCGCTCAATACTGTTTTGGAGGGAGATATTGAGGGGATTATTCAGACTTGCATTTCTCAGGATCAGCAGGAACGTTTGGCTGAGTTGGCTGCTTCTACTAATTGATAAATCGTGCGTGGGGGGCTAGGCGCATTGTTTGCTCAGCCTCAGCTCCCTGGTGACGCGGGAGATATTGTTGAGTAGGGCTTCCCAAATTGCGTCGGCGCTCTGGACTGGATATTTGAAATGTTCGATGTCGTATTGTACAATGATTTCTAGAGGCGCGAGGGTTTGCTGGTTTCTACAACTGGCGATCGCTGCGATCGTCTCTTTTTCCCATCTGGCAAATAGTCTGTAGCTGAAAAAGGAGCTGCATTTTTGTCCTTTTTTGTTCAGATAAACGACTATTACCTGATGTTGTTTGGGGTAGACTTTGACTATGCGGTTGACGGGCATTTTCAGGGCTTCGGCGGCTTCCGTTTTGGAAATTTGCCAGCGCTGGGGTTTTAGCCAACCGGAGGCTGTAAGGCTTTGACGTGTATTGCGTGTCTTGCGAGTCATTTTTACTGCCCCTGATTGGCTACAAATAGAATTATGATTTCAAAAGTATTTACACTCTAACTGGTAAACTTTTTGCTGTCAAGCAAGAAAGACAGATTTTTTGGTAGATAAGTAAACTAGGAGTTGTGTTGATCTGGTGACTAATACTGTGGACACAGAAGCTAGGAAGAAACTGAGCGAAGTTGTGAAGCTAGCCCGTGGCGACCTGAGTTTTAGCGCTTTTGGTAGGCTATTGGGAGTTTCTGGGTCTGCGGTTCAGTATTGGGAAAAGGGCCAGGTACTCCCGGATACGAAAAATTTGACTCAGATTGCGGCAAAAGCGGGCTTTACAATGGAAGAGTTGATGGCTCATCTCGAAGGTAAACCAATGCCGGAACCTGTCAATACCAACGAGCTCCTTAAAAAAATCCAATGTATGCCACTGAGTGACTTAGCAGTGATTGTTCGAGCCGGTGTGGAGCGGTTGGCTGCTGCTGCTGAGGTTTCTGGGAATTAGGGCTGGAGTCCAAGTCAATTGGGCCGTAAACTGGGAGTTGTGTTTATCTGGTGACTGATACTGTGAACGCAGAAGCTAAGAAAAAGTTGATCGAAATTGTCAAACTAGCTCGCGGTTCCATGAGTCAGCGGGCATTCGGCAAGCTTCTGGGCGTCTCTGCGACTGCGGTTCAGTTGTGGGAAAAAGGTCAGAGCATCCCAGATACAGAAAATTTGGCTCAGATTGCCGTGAGGGCAGGGTTTACGATGGAAGAGTTGCTCGCTCATCTGGAAGGCAAGCCCATGCGTGAACCCGTAGATACTAACGATCTGCTCAAGAAAATTCAGTGTATACCAATTAGTGAGCTAGCCGTGGTTGGTAGGGCGGTGATGGATAGACTCGCGGCGGCTGCTGAGTCGTCTGGAAAATATAGTTGATGTATCAGTTGGTAAGGAATGAAAATTTAATAACTTAGGCTTTAATGATTGTTGTGGGATGGGCGTCCCGCCCATCCCACAAATTTGCTTAAGTTATTTAATTTCTATTCCTAAGTAGACTGGTAGATACGATCGAGTACCTTTTAAGTTGTGAACATCCAAAACAGAGAAAAACTTAGTGAAATCATCAAAACGGCCCGGGGAACAATGAGTCAGCGAGGGTTTGGCAAGCTTTTGGGGGTTTCTGCGACTGCCGTGCAATTGTGGGAAAGGGGCGATACGGTTCCCGATACTGAAAACTTGGCTAAGATTGCAGCCAGAACCGGCTATACCCTGGAACAGTTTCTCAGCTTTTTGGATGGCAATCCAGTCTCGCAACCACCAGAAATTAACGATATTCTCAAAAAAATTCAGTTTTTGCCTCTGAGTCAGGTGGCGCTAATTGGCAAAGCTGTAGCGGATAGATTCGCTGCGTCGGCTGAGGCTGCTGGGGAATGAGTTAGGCTCGATCGCGATCGCCCGTTTTGCAGAAGTAGATCCCGATCGCCCTTAAAAATTTCCACCACTCGTGCATATCACAAATCAAGTAATTTGTCAAGGTTAAATCTACTTGGTTACGGAGTCCGATCGCCCTTATAGACTGACGCACTCCGACAAAGAAACCGGGTTTTTACCTAATCTGTCGGTGACAATGAAGTATTTTCCTAAAAAACCCGGTTTCTGGGCCCTATACGATCGCCCTTATGAAAAAACCACTCGCCCTATCCCTGACTGAGAATCTCTAAAAACTCTTCGACAATGCGATCGGGTTCTTCCCGGCATCTGTTAGCGTCGCAGTAGTGGATGATGCTGATACCGTGAGATGCAAATAGGCGATCGCGCGTTTCATCCTTTTCTGTGTCGGGATGCGATATTTCCAGAATACCCCATTTGCCTTGGTGGAAGATGAGGAAATCTGGTTCTTGGTTTTGTCGGCCGGAGGGTGTGGTGAGGCGGGCTTTGGAGTTGGGGAAAAAGAGGGTGTTTGTGCGATCGAGCGCTTCGGCTATTTTTACTTGTTCTTCGCAGCGAAAACGCAAATCATTCCAGTGATAAATCCGTTCTTTTATGCTTGAGAAAATTCCCTGGTTATGCGCGTTTTCAGGCTTAATAATTCCATCTGATACTGTATTATAATCAGATATAGTTGCACCCTGTAAATCTGTTGATGAATCAGATTCACTTAAGTTGGCGAATGATATTCTGGCTCCGCTTAAGTTAGCACCGCTAAGATTAACTCCAATTACTTGAGTTCGATGTAATGTCACTTGATGTCGTCGCAAGTATCGCTTAAAAACAGAGCGTAAATTATTTTTTTTTACTTTTTCATCAAAAGCCTCTGAGAGTTTTTTCCAGAGTTTAGCAGCTAGCGCTTTGATGTATTCGTCATTATATTGAGAGAGTTGAGAAATTTCCTCATAGGAACATCGGCCTTCCCAGCATTGTCTGAAGATGAGCTCTTGCACGTCGTTTAAGCCTTCGCCATCAAGGACTGTTTCTGCGATCGCGATTGCTTCATCAACGGTCATGGCTTAAGTTTCCTTAAAGTATATATCTGGTGAAGTTTTGAACAGAGCAGACTATGTTTGAGAAATTAAGGCTGATGTTCATTCAACCAATTGTTTAAATCAGAGGCTTCTGAAAAATCCAGCAGCGCCTCTCCTAAATCCTCTAATTCTTCTACGGATAAGGTCTGAATTTGTTCTTGGATTTCAGGTGCGATCGGACCGATGCGTCGAGTCAACAGGCGAGTGAGCAACGACAGCGCCTCATCTTTCCTTCCTTCAAGGAGGCCTAGTTGTCTTCCTTCAAGGAGGCCATCTTCGCGAATTTCTTGGTAAATCACAGAACCGCGCATAGTTTCTTTCCTAAATAGTTGTCTGATTAAGTTTTTTTCAAATCTCAAACCTGCGAGCACTTGGGTACAAGCGAGTAAATCCGCTTGTTGATTCGGTTCTTCTATTGTAGCAATCTGAGTAGCGATTTGCTCTAACAAAGTTCGCGGCGAGTCGGTTTGGGATAGTGTCGCGAATGGGAGTAAGCCGGGGACGGACAGCAGTAAAGCGGGGTCTTGTTCCCACAGGCGGATAACTCGGTAGCCGTGTCGGGTGTTCGCGTCTGTGTACTCGGATACAAAAACTTGTTCTGAGGCTGTTTGCTGCAAAAAAATTACTACTTGATTGATGTCACAGGAGTATTGCCGTTTGAGCCTGACGTAGTAGTCTAGCATCCTGAAGGCGATCGGCGGGTCGGAGTAGGGTCGGGTTTCAAATTCTAGATGTAGGATTTGGTTATCCGTTTGCAGGAAAACGAGAGAATCGGCTCGGATGGGTTCTTGAATTAGTTCGGTTTTGAGTACCTGAACAGCGGTGGGTTCATCAATTGGTAGTAGCCAGTGGACGAAGGCGGCGGGGAATTTTTCGGCTAGATATTTGCAGGTGTTGTCGTAGGCCAAGGAAGTTGCGTTGTGAAAGGGGGGTGTGAATTGTTGATTAGAGTATTGTAAGGTTAACTCGACTTTTTTGGGGAGTGCGATCGCCCTTACGAAAAAACCATTCGCCCTATGCGTGACTCAAAATCTCTAAAAATTCCTGCACAACGCGATCGGCTTCTTGACTGCACCTGTGGGCTTCACAATAGTAGATAGTGCAGATGCCAGCAGAGGCAAAGTCGCGATCGCGCGTTTCATCTTTTGGTGTGTCGGGATGCCATATCTCAAGAATACCCAATTTGCCTTGGTGAAATATGAGGAAATCGGGTTCTTGGCTTTGCCTGCCTTCCGGTGTTGTGAGGCGGGCTTTGGAGTTGGGGAAGAAAAAGATGTTCGCGCGATCGAGTGCTTCGGCAATTTTCACTTCTTCTTCGCAGCGAAAACACAAATCATTCCAGTGATAAATTAGTTCTTCTGTGTTAGACTCAATTTCTTGGTTATTTCCCTTTTCATCCGGTATTTTCTCATCGCCTAAATCTGATTCTGTCTTATTATCAGGATTGATTGCATTGTCTAAATTAGCTGGAAATGAATTGGCTCCGTTTAAGTTTGCAAAGCATAATATTGAGCCACTTAAGTCTGCTCCACTCAGATTTATTCCCATTAACTGATTTCGCTGTGAGTTCACTTGATGTCGCCGCAAGTATCCATTTACTACTGACTTTAGGTTATTTCTTTTAACCTTATCGTCAAAAGCTTTTGATAGTAACTTCCATAATTTTCCAGCAATATACTTGATATATTCATCATTATAACTGTTGATTTGAGCAATTTCTTTATAAGACTGTCGTCCTTCCCAACATTGTCTGAAAATTAGCTCTTGCACGTCGTTCAACCGTTTGCCATCTAGAACTGTTTCCACAAGCGCTAGAGCTTCATCAGCAGTCATGGGTCAATTCTCCTGAAAAATATTTTTCTCTATCTTAGCACTGGCAGAAATATATTATCACTTTTGATCGCTTTTGATCCCTTTTAATCGCTGTTCAACCTGAGCCATAGGCACTATATTAGATAAAAGCTCAAGCAAAGCGACATTTATGGATGAAATAAGTGATTTTTTTAATGACTGTACAGCAGTTATTACAGAGATTGTAGTTGCTGTTACTGGTGGACTGGGTTTAGTTGACAATGCTCTCAATCAGTACCCTCCAGAGCAACCATGTGAGCGGGAATCGGGTGAAACGTCAGAATTGAATTGCAGAGCAGACGACAATTGGAAAGCCTACAATAACATAAAGGAGATAGAAAGACCCGAAAACGACAATGACGATAATGGTTCTATTTTTGGCTTATTTGGCGGTGGCGGGAATGATGATGATGAATCTGATTCTGGATACTACACGCCTGCGTCATCTGTAGAGGAATCATCTGGTGGATGGTCATTTTTCGGATGGTCTGGATCTACTGAAGATTGTAGGGTTAATACCAGTACCGACTATGACTCCACTACTAGCTATAACTCCTATAACTCCAGTAGCGAGTATGACTCCAGTAGTGATTATAGCAGTGACTATGGCGGTGGTTCTGACTCCAGTAGTGATTATGGCAGTGACTATGGCGGTGGTTCTGACTCTGACGGCGGCGATGGAGGTAGTGACTCTGGCGGCGGTTCTGACTCTGGCGGCGGCGATGGAGGTAGCTGGTGGTAGGAGGGTGGCAAAATTTTCCCAAGTCAGTAAATAGCAGATTTATGAGCATCCCGCTTGGAAACACCGGGCGGGGTACTAGAGATGCTGGGTAAAATCAATTGCTGTACTGAAGTTATTCCCCTAACGGAAATCAGCTAGGAGATAAAACACACAATGACTGGTGAACAAAATAATGAATGCATTAATATCGATCGAACCACTACCTTTGAAGAGGCTCTTGAATCCGCCTTAGATGTCGTCGGATCAATAATCGGTTGGAACGAAAATAATCATTTAATTTCAATACTTCATGAAGTAAAATATATAGATAGAGAATTTAAAAAGAAAGTAATAAATGAATGTACGTTAACAGCGTTTTATAATGCAGTATTACTCCTCCATAGCAATCTAATACTCTTTAGTGATTTCAATAACAAAGATTCCACTTTTACACAAAAAGCCAGCACCATACATTTAAAAATTATCGACAAAATAAAAATCCTAGAGACTCAAGCTTCAAAACAAGGTTATTTTCTTGAAGATAGGCGTAAGTATTTAAAGATTTGGAAAGAATTACTAAAAGATATAATCGACCTATGCTTC
Source organism: Oscillatoriales cyanobacterium (assembly GCA_004293365.1). Classification (GTDB taxonomy): domain Bacteria; phylum Cyanobacteriota; class Cyanobacteriia; order Cyanobacteriales; family Microcoleaceae; genus Microcoleus. The sequence continues at coordinate 113,721 of RDYN01000025.1, forward strand.
AAGTCTTCAACAAATCACAAAGATTTGTCGAACAATGTTGCCAAAAATAAAAATTTGTTTACTATTCTGGGTAGTATCTTCAGTAATTTTTCTACTATAATGCTGAAACGTAGATCGTGGCCAAATGTTTCTATTAAACGGTCACAAAATTCAGCGATAGAAGATGAAACTTCCAATCAGTCACAATCGCCTGCATCTGAGAATTCTGAAAACTTATCTGGTGGATCTAAAGTCTATGGTAAGAACCTTCATGTAGCAATTGCTATTCTCACTGTGGTCGTGGGTCTAATATTAGCCTTAACTTTATTTCGTTAGAGGAGTTAGTGATGATCAGAACTTTTGCAATTATTGTATTTTGCGTTCCCGCTGTTTGGGATGTGGTGACGACTTACAAAGGTATAGTAAGTATTTTAGGTGGTGAAAATTCAGGGACTATGGGAGTTGCAATAGTTCTTGCCTTTTTTATTGCGGGCTTAAGTGTACTAACTACGAATATTTGGAAACCAGAGGTTCAAAAGAAGACAAATAATTTTACTATAACAATTAATGGCAAAGAATATGCTATGGATCTGGGAATGCGTACAATTTTATGTTGGATGTGGTGGCCAGCTATTTTATTTGATTTCTGGACTTCCCTAATAGGAAATATTCAATTATTGACAAGGGGAAGTTTTGGTATTGCTGCTGTCGCTGCTGCATCTATTCCTACCCCAACATTAGCGCAGTGGATAGTCATAATTTTTGCTACAGCTATATCAGCATTAAGTCCTATGATAGTAGGATATTTCGTAACTTCATCTGATGAATTTTAAGTAGGATAGCGCTTCTCATTCAACTTCTCCAAGGGCGATGTAGCACTTCTCTCCTCACTTCTTCCCCACTTTGTCTCATTGCTTGCAAAAAGGGTGTTGAAGCCCGATCGCCCTTTCGTCAATTCCCAACAAACACAAAAGCACGCGCGGCGAAGCTATCTCGTAGGGAATCGCCCTCAGTGCGATCGCCCGATCGAACTATTAGTCATGATTCCGCAACACAGAAACCGCACGTTAAGCGATCGCCCTTTTTCACCACAATAATAGACTTTTGTCATAGCAATCAAGCAATTTGAAGCGTGCGAGGTTCCGGGATAGATTCACCTTCAGCTTCCCAAGCTTCCAAATACATTTCAATCACTTCTTCGCCGCTATGAATAGCTTCCTCGCGAGTTTTACCGTGAGTGCAAGGCATAACAACGCGATCGGCAAACTCGGGAATCGTGACTAAGAAAAGCTGATCTTCATCAGACCATTGAACAATCATGCTGTATCGACTCATAAATCCTCATCCTCCCTTAACTCATTTAGTTCAGTTAATAACTCTGCTAACTGCTTTTCTAGGTAGAGTGGCACATCATCTCCATCTTTGCCGGAAATTGTCAGTGTTTTTTTGAGCAAAGGATGTCGCCAACGTTCATGGCTACCTTTGCCACGTTTCGGTAAATAAACAAACCCTTTACGGGCAATCTCAACTTTCAACTGTCGAATTTTCCTTGGCATGGATTTTGTCTACTGCTCCCCTCATTTATAACATTCTTGGGCTGCGGTTGCCATTTCCCTACAGGGTACTCCATAAGCAGTATAGGATCTAACATCAGGCGGTTGAAGCCCCAAAACAATTGATTTAGCCGGAATTCCCGCTGCGACTAACTCCTCAGCAATCAGGCGATCGGTATTATTTGCTTGAATCCACACCTGACCGTCAATAATATCAATATGAATCACGCAATGGTGAATGCGCTGCTCGTTAAACCAGCCTATATTTATTAACATATAGCGGTCACTTTCTACATCAAAAAGTGTTGCGTTTTGTATGCCCTTGTCCACAACAGGAATCTCAGAATATTCAGCGAGGAGCTGCTTAACAATTTGACGATAATTCTTTAAGCTATCCATTGTACTATTTCCTCTGTTTTTGGGTTGAAAACAACAAGATTTATGCGATTATTGAGCAATATTTGACCAAATTTTTATGCTTCAAAAAAATCAGTAAAAGCATTTAGTGGAATTGCAAGATACAGCTTTCTTTCAGATTCCGTCCGTTTTAAGATGTCATAGTAAAGAGTATATTGACCCAAAGCTTGCTCTCAATCTGCAATTCTAGACTCTCCGATCAAACTTTTAACTTCAACGGCTATCTTGCGATCGTTGTTCTCAGCAGCTAATAGCTGTTCTGCACCAAGATCGATCGATAGGTTTCTCTTCGCCCAAGCTAATGGATAGGGATCGTGGGTAATTGTCCAGCCAGCCTTAATCAGACCCTGTTTGACAACTTGATGATAAATGTCTCTTGCTGGCACGATCGCTCTCTTTTGCTATCGAGGTTGACACTGACTATTATAATGTATTGTATCAACAAATTAGATATACTGAGATACGACCTATTACGATCGCCTTTCCCAATAATTTCTGCACGTCCAGTTACCCGTACAGAAAGGAAACTATATGAACAACGTTGAAAAAGAACTGACATTAAAAGTCCGATCGCGCCCAACAACAGTATCAATCGAAATCCCAACAGATACTTGAGAATCCCTAAACAAAGTAGCACTGCATCGAGATATGCCTTTGTCAGCTTTGCTCAAATTTTACATTGGGCAAGGTTTGCGGCAAGATTTAACAAAATTGTTTAGCGATCGCCTCCTGGAAGCAACAGCCCAAGTTTTGGCACGACATCTAGATTCAGAAGAAGAAGTTTCAACCATTATTCGAGAAATTCAATCTGAAACAGCACGGTAGCCCTGTTTCCTCAACTTCCCCAAATGCGATCGCACTCATACACCAAAGAAACCGGGTTTTTCGAGAATCTGGGGCTTTGTGACAAGTATTTTCCTAAAAAACCCGGTTTCTCGCTACCCGCGCGCCCAGGGCTATAAAATCCCAAATCTAAAATGCAAAATCCGATCGCCCGCCCAAACCCAAATCTTGCCAATGACTAAATTTAATTAAAATTTGTTAAGATTAACTCGACCTCAGCGCCGGCATCCCATCCGCCGCTAAACCTTCCCCTTCCCCAGTCCCCACAACAATGCTGCGACTCGAACACATCAGTAAAATTTATCCCACAGGCGTCGTACTCAAAGATGTCACCTGGGAAGTCAAACCGGGCGATCGCATCGGCTTAGTAGGCGTCAACGGTGCCGGCAAATCCACCCAACTCAAAATCATCGCCGGCGAAATGGAACCCACCTCCGGCGAAGTCATTCGCCCCGCCAGCCTCCACATCGCCTACCTCTCCCAAGAATTTGAAATTGACCCCACCCGCACCGTTAAAGAGGAATTTTGGCGCGCTTTTAGCGAAGCCAATGAAGTTCACGAATCGCTGATGGAAGTCCATCGAGACTTGGAAAACTCCACCCCAGAAAATCTTGACCAACTGATCCACAAAATGGATCGCTTGCAACGGCAATTTGAAGGCTTAAACGGCTACGGTTTAGAAGCCCAAATCGAGAAGATTTTACCAGAAATCGGATTTGAACCCGAAGATGGCGATCGATTAGTCAGTGCTTTCAGCGGCGGCTGGCAAATGCGGATGAGTTTAGGTAAAATTCTCCTCCAAAAACCCGACATCCTGCTGCTGGACGAACCTACCAACCACCTCGACTTAGAAACGATCGAATGGCTGGAAGTTTACCTCAAAGGGCTGACAACCCCAATGGTAATCGTATCCCACGACCGCGAATTTCTCGATCGGCTCTGCACCCAAATCGTCGAAACCGAACGCGGCGTTTCTAGCACCTACCTAGGCAACTATTCGTCTTATTTACTACAAAAAGCAGAAGCCAGAGAAGCCCAACTCAGCGCCTACGAAAGCCAGCAAAAAGAACTCGAAAAACAGCAAGCATTCGTTGAAAAATTCCGCGCCAGCGCCACTCGCAGCACCCAGGCCAAAAGTCGCGAGAAACAGTTAGACAAAATTGAACGCATCGAAGCCCCCACCGGCGGCTTAAAAACCTTGCATTTCCGGTTTCCCCCCGCACCCCGCAGCGGCCGCGAAGTAGCCATAATTGAAAACTTAGTGCACACCTACGGCGACAAAATCCTATTTTTGGGAGCAGATTTATTAATTGAAAGGGGCGATCGCATTGCATTTCTAGGCCCCAACGGCGCCGGAAAATCTACATTGTTGCGCCTGATCATGGGTTTAGAAACGCCCACCGAAGGTACAGTCAAAATGGGAGGCCACAACGTCATCCCCGGTTACTTTGAACAAAATCAAGCAGAAGCCTTAGATTTGAATAAAAGCGTGATGCAAACCATTCACGACGAAGTACCCGACTGGAAAAATGAAGAAGTGCGGACTTTGTTGGGGCGGTTCTTGTTTAACGGCGAAACAGTATTCAAACACGTTGGCGCTTTAAGCGGTGGAGAAAAAGCCCGTCTGGCTTTGGCAAAGATGCTGTTGACTCCCGTGAATTTGCTAATTTTAGACGAACCGACAAATCACCTCGACATTCCGGCGAAGGAGATGATGGAAGAGGCGATTAAGAATTACGACGGTACGGTAATTATAGTTTCGCACGATCGCTATTTTATCTCTCAAGTCGCTAACAAAATAGTAGAAGTTCGCGACGGTGAGTTTCGCACTTATCTGGGAGACTACCATTACTATCTAGATAAAATAGCAGAAGAGAAAGAACTAGCCAAGTTGGCAAAACTTGAAGCTGAGAAGGCTGCGAAGAAATCGGAGAAGGAAGCGAAGAAGAAAGCGGCGGCAAAACAAAAGTAAGATGAGTTTGGTTAGAGCGGTTGCGTAAAGGCCGGGGCGAAGCATTCGGAGACAAATCTTGAAACTTATTGCAGAAATTATCGCCCGAATGCTTCTCCCCTACAAGTATATAAATCGTCTTCATGCGATCGCAACTTTTTTACAGTTTTCTTTTGTACGGATAGATAGGAATTTACGCTTTTCTTAGCGCGCATTTCGACCGCCTGATTTTTGTTTGAAGAATGGCTTTTGGGAATTCAGGCATTGCTGCAAATCGCTATCTAAATCTCTGGAAAAACCGGAGTTTTCTATGTATTTAATTAACTGATTTGCCGGGCCAAAGAAGAGAGTATCTTTATCTTGCTGCCTGAGAACTATACCATCGAATCCGTTGATTTTGTAGGAGTTTTGCCGGATGGGATCTGCGGTAACGGAAGCTACGGTAACTCCGTTAGGAGAAAAGCCTTTGAAGCAGATTATATTTGCTTTTTGAGCGATCTGAATGTAGCGAGAACCGCCGCCGTGATAGACTCCTTCTTGTAAGGGTAAAGCAGCTAAAGATTTTTCAGTGGCAAGGGCGATAGAAAATACCGCTATCAATCCCAAATCGATGCAATAGTGCCAATATTTCATATTTGATGTGCGCTTGAAAGAACACAGTAAGATTAGTTCGTAGCAATAAAATTAGTTTGTAGTGAGGACTTTAGTCCTCTGAATTTGGGTAGTGCCCTGAAGGAAAGGATCGGAGTAAGCTATAATTAGAGAAGTGTTTCCCATAGCGTGATATGACATTAGAAATTAGTTGCCCT
>RDYN01000163.1:0-21320 GCA_004293365.1 Oscillatoriales cyanobacterium
AGCCTCAAATGATTGCAGAGCAATTATTTGAGGTTTTGAGAATTCTGAATTCTTTTGAAATTAAATCCGATCGAATATCTGCGGAATGTGGGTTATAAAGTTGTAGGTTCCAGCACCGGACACGGCATTGCCGTGTCCCTGCGGATATCGCGTAATGCAGCCCTACTTTTTGGGAAGCGATTCGAGACACAATTGACGGAAACGATCGCCCCGCTGCTCGAAGTTTTGGTATTGATCGAAGCTGGCGCAAGCTGGCGAAAGCAGTACGACTTTAGCTTTGTTCTGTTTTCCTAATTCTGCGGCTCTCGGAACTGCTCTTTCCATTGTTTCGACTATTTCCCAAGCATTGTAATTAGCTTGTTCGAGCCGATCGCTAAAAATACCCGCTGCATCCCCAATTAACAGCACCGCAGCCGCTTTAGCCTTAATTGTATCAATCCAAGCGCGATCGTCGCCCTCTTTGGGATCGCCGCCCGCAATCAAAATCGCCGGCGCGCTGACAGAAGCTAACCCGACTTGAGCCGCGTCATAATTAGTCGCTTTGCTGTCGTTGATGAAATCTATGCCTTCCCAGGTGCAGATGTGTTCGAGGCGGTGGGCCACTCCGGGGAATTTAGCAATAGCTTGGGCGATCGCACTTTTATCAATTCCCGCCAAATTAGCAGCCGCCACCGCCATCAACAAATTTTGCAAATTGTGCTCTCCCACCATCCGCAAAGACTCAGCCGGCAAAATTTTCTCGCCTTGAGCGATTACCCAACCGTTTTCGATGTACGCTCCAAAATCCCGTTTTCCCAACAAATCTTTTTCACCTTTAACACTCGTCCAACACGCATCAGGCCAAATGTCAACTCCTTGCTGCCGCAAACAAGGATCGTCGCCGTTAATTACTTGCAATTCCGACTTTTTCAGCAAATGCGCTTTAATGCTGTAGTAATTTTCCAAAGTTTTGTGGCGGCTGAGGTGATCCGGCGTCAAAGTCGTCAAAACTCCGATTCTGGGCGCTACAAACGGCGATGATTCTATTTGATAACTGCTGATTTCTGCGATTACCCAATCCGGCGGTTTTTCGGCCAAAGCTAATTCGCACGCAGCATAGCCGATGTTGCCACAAGCGGGAGCGTAAAGTCCGGCTTCGGCAAAAATAGCAGCAATTAAAGCAGTAGTTGTAGTTTTGCCGTTAGTACCAGTAATTGCTACCCAAGGAGATTTGAGATAGCGCCACGCCAGAGCCATTTCTCCGATTGTTTCAATTCCTAATTCTCGGGCGCGCACTAATGCTGAAATATCCCAGGGAACGCCCGGACTTACTACTACTAATTCTATGGATTTGTCAGGTTCAAAAGATTTGCCTAACTCCAGGTTGATGCCTTCGTTAGCTAGTTGCTGTTGTTGTTCGAGCAAATTTGGGGAAGATGAGCGATCGCTCAGCGTTACTTCCCATCCTTCGCGTTTGAGCAGTCTGGCGGCGGCATTCCCTGATTTTCCTAATCCAATTATATGAGCGATCGGCATAAGTTGTGTGATGGAGCGAATTTTATTGGTTTTTTCCTCTTATATGTTACGGTTTTTTTGGGATGATTTAACCGCAGAGGGCGCAGAGGGCACAGAGGAGGAGAAGAGAGAAGATAGAAATGAATAATTTCGATACCAATGGATTTGATATTACATCAAAACCTTTGGCTGCAATCTAAAATCCAAAATCTAAAATCTAAAATCGATTGACGATCGCCCCAAAATCAGCCAACACCCGCGCGTGATTCCGCAGCAAACCCAGTAAATTCAAGCGATTGCGCTTAATTTCCGGGTCAGAATCCATCACCAAAACGCTTTCTGGCCCGTCAAAAAAGCTGCTCACAGCCGGAGCAATCTCCGTCAAACTCTCTACCAACTGTTGGTAATTGCGAGTTTGCTTCGATAGCAGCGTTTGCGGCACTAACTGCACTAAAGCATCATATAAAGCTTGTTCGGAAGACTTTTGAAATAACTCGGGTTTCACCGCCGTTTTCGGTTCCAATTCTACCTTATCCAAATCACCTTGAGCCGCCAAACGAGTCGAACGGTTGACTGTTTCGTAAATTTTATCCAATGTTTTGTCATTGCGGATTTGTTGCAAGAAAAGCGCTCTTTCTAAAGTGTCCAACAAATCTCGCAATGCTCGTTCTGTATATTCTGGGTCGTTTTCTCCCAAAACTGCATTTACCACATCGTAATCTAATTGCCCTTCTTCTTCCAGCAAAGTCCTAATTCTTTGCAGGAAAAACTCTGATAATTGTGAAAGTAATTCTGGGCTTGTTTGCGGGCGAATTGCTGTAAATTCGGCAACAACTTCTGCGAGTAACTGGTGCAAATTGACTGACAACTCAGCCGTCCAAATAATGTTAACTATCGCATTGGCCGCGCGGCGCAGGGCGAAGGGATCGGAGGAACCAGTCGGCAACATTCCCAAGCCGAAGATGCTGACTAATGTATCTAATTTGTCGGCGATGGCGACAACTTGACCTGTGAGAGTTTGCGGCAAATTGTCGCCCGCACCTTTGGGCAAATAATGCTCAAAAATTGCTGTGGCTACGGCTTCCGGTTCGCCGCAGGCTAAAGCGTATTTCTGCCCCATGATTCCTTGCATTTCGGGAAGTTCGTAAACCATTTGGGTTACGAGGTCGGCTTTGCAAAGCAATGCTGCTCTTTCTATGTAAGCTTGTTCTGCTGCTGTTATTTGCAGTTGCTTGGTGATGAGAGAGGCAATCTTGCACAGCCGATCGACCTTGGCGCGCACTGTACCCAAATCTTCCTGAAAAGTGACCGTCTCCAACTTGGGCAAATAATCCTCTAAAGGCTTTACCAAGTCTGCTTTGTAGAAAAACTGACCGTCTGCCAATCTCGCCCGCACGACTCGCTCGTTACCTGCGGCAATGATGGCAGATTTCGCCGGATCTCCGTTAGAAATTGTAATGAAATAGGGCAGAAGTTCTGGAAAATCGGGGCTTTTGAGGATTGGGAAATAACGCTGGTTTGTAACAATAATTGTCGTGATTACTTCCGGCGGTAATATCAAAAATTCCTCGTCAAATTTGCCGACGACTGCGTTGGGCCATTCCACTAAGTCGGTGACTTCTTCTAACAAATCTTCGGTAATGTCTGCATAACCGCCTTGTTTGGCGGCGGCGGCTTCTACTTGTGCTTTAATTTGAGTTTTGCGCTGTTGTCGATCGACCTCAACGCCAGCAGCCCGCAGACACTCGACATAATCCTCGGCTTGGGGAATGGAAACCCCCCCCGTCCCCCCCTTGGTAAGGGGGGGTGTAGAAAGCGATGTCTCCCCCTTACCAAGGGGGGGTGTAGGGGGGGTGTGTAACACGCGGTGTCCTTGGGAAATTCGATCGCTCTTGACGGTATCCGAACCGCTCACCAATGCGATCGGCAGTACAGTATCATCAAACAGGGCTACGATCGATCGAATCGGGCGCGGAAACTTCAAATCTCCGTCAGCCCACCGCATAAATCTTTTACCTTCTAACTTATTAATCCACTGCGGCACAAGTTCAGCCAAAATATCCGCCGTCATCCGCCCCGGAATCTGTTTGAGAACAAACACAAAATCGCCTTTATCGGTAGCGCGAACTTCCAAAGCATCGATTTCTACGCCTTGTTTTTTCGCAAAACCTTCGGCTGCTTTCGTCGGTTTGCCATCTTTAAAAGCCGAACTTGCGGGCGGCCCTTTTACCTCTTCTTCTCTGTCTAATTGCTTGAGTGGCAGTCCTTTAACAAGAACGGCCAAACGCCTCGGAGTTGCGTATACATTAATTGATTCATTTGTCAAAGATTGTTCTGCCAGAGTTGCAGGTACGAGTTCCTGCCACTGTTGGACGCTACCTGCAACAAAAGATGCGGGCAATTCTTCGGTACCGAGTTCTAATAAAAAGTTAGGCATATAACATATTCAGGTGATTTTGTCAATAGGCAATTCATTTGCCCGTTCAATCGTTACAAAAATTAGCGATCGGCAATCAAAAAAGCCTGGAATGACGATCGCGATAACATTACAGAATGATTTTACTGGTGTGGAAGTCTAATTAGATCCAAAAAAGACTCAAATGACCAGCATACCACGTAAAATCGGGGTGAAAGACAATAGCTCAACAGCTCATGACCTTGGCCCAAAGACTAGCACAAGATTGGAAGGCGCGACTCGAACAAGATTGCCCCGACGAGAGTTCTAGCACTCGCGAGAGTGTTGTCCGCTGGCTGTTGGGAGACAAGCCAGAAAGATTTGACACTCTAAATCCGACTCAACTCGCTGTCGCCTCCGGGGCGATCGACTTTTTATATCGAATTTTACAGCAGCGGTATCTGGGAGTAGCGCCCGATCGAGCTTACCGCAACTTGATCGGGCGCCTGGGCGGTTTGGTAGTGCTCCGGCAAAAAATTCAAGCGTGGGTTTCCTTGAGTCGCGACAGACAGCGGAGTGCGGTAGAGGTACTGCAAGAAGTGATTCAGGAAATGCTAAATTCCGATCGCTACCTCCAACAGCAAGTCGCCTGGATTGCCGAATGCACAACAGATAAACGCCTGCGAAATGCTTTGCTGCTAGCGAGCACTGAAGAATACTGCTTGCGGCCGATCCGCAACCAGCCGCTGCTGGTGTACCGCTTCGTCAACTACCTGCGGCGTTCCCAGCGGGGCGGGTTGACGCAAGTCCCGGCGGGAGATTGGGTGCGGCTGGTGTCGGAACAGGTTCTACCCGATGATACAGACGAACCGCTCAGCCTGCTAGACGAACAGGCGATGTCCGAGTATCGAGAAAGTCAAGCTTGGGAAGAACGACAAACTCAGCGGCAGATTGTCCAACAAGAATTTGAGAATTACTTGACTGCTGAAGTCGATCCGCTGGCTTCGCGATGGCTGCGGCTTTACCTGCAAGGCCGTTCCCAAGAGGCAATTGCTGAGGATTTGAAGGTGCCGGTCAAACAAATTTACCGCTTGCGAGAAAAAGTCAGTTACCACGCGATTCGGGTGTTTGCGGTCAAACAAGCACCGGAATTAGTCGCCAACTGGCTGGAAATTTCGCTCAAAGAACACAGTTTGGGCTTGACTCCCGCCCAGTGGCAGCAATATTTACAAGATCTTACGCCGGTGCAGCGGCAGTTGATAGAATCTCTCAAAGCAGGGAAAAGTGTAGAGACGATCGCCTCTGAATTAAAGTTAAAAACCAATCAAGTCATCGGCGAGTGGAGCAAACTCTATTTAGCAGCTCAATCTCTCCGCAACGAGTAGATTGGTAATGAGTCGCGGGCAATTGCTAATGGTTAATTGGCGGTAGGATTTTTCTTAATTCGCGCTACAAATCAATTTCCGAACAGCGAGATTTGCTGCGAGTTTCCCCGTAGAAACCGCGCGATCGCTCTCAAGCGCGATCGAATCAGGTAATATCGATCGGGATATCGCAACTGCTACCGCGAGCCCGGCAACGCCGGATGCTGTACGATTTACACTCACGATCGTCGCTCCCCAAATTTGAGACCAAAGATCCACATCCCAGATTCATGTAAAGGAGTCAATCTAAAATCTAAAATTCTTCAATTCTTTAATTGACTGACGATCGGGGATGCTCACCGCGAACTCCGTGGAGTAAGATATTACCAGGACGATCGACTCTTCAGGATTTTTTAACCAATCCTCAATTTAGCAGTTGCACGTCCATCATCGGTTCTGGTGTATCTGTCATACTTGGGCATTCAGACAAAATTCTATCTTTGCCAGCCATAGGAATCAATCTTGGGCGATAAATGATAGTTAGTCGATAGTCCGCCCGCCATCATCTAGTTGTCAATCTTTTTGTAGAATTTGAGACGGAATACAGAAGAGAGAAAATTCTGAGACCAAATATTTTTCTTTCATAAAAGCTTCCGGGTTTCAGATGCCTAGCTACGTCAGGGAAGTTGCATGGTTTAATTTTATAAATCAGGTTGGTATAGCGCGATCGCGCTTCCGACTACAGAGAAGCTAATGGTACATACATCTTCAACAGACTCGGCGGCTACAATGGACTCCGATCGAATATTTCAATTAATCGATACAGTTGTGCCCTTTGAAGCTTGCCTTTACTATCAAGTATTGCCTTTATCTCTAGAAGGCAATCTATTTAAATTGGGCGTAGTCGATGTGCAAGATGACTCCGCTTTGGACTACGTGCAGCGGATTTTAGCATACATGAATTGCTCGGTGACAACGGAGCAAATTGGCCCGGAAACTCAGCGTTCGATGCTCTCAGCTTACTTGCTCCACGGGAACCAAGTCAGAGAACCCAGCCTGACAGAAACCGCACCAGCCCCAACACCGATACCAGCCCCAACACCGATAAATCCCGCACCAGCAACATCAAGCTCCGAAGCAGACACCCTGCTGTCTGTACCCGAACCCTCGATTCGGGTTCCCGAGCGGTTGAAACCTCCCGATCCTGAGGTTTTGCTGACGCCGGCAGAACTTTCTGTTTTGGATGTCGAGGCCGTGCACTTGTCAAGCCCCGTCGAAGTTTTGGCAACTTTGCCCGCGCCCCAACTGCTGCAAGAATTGCTCGGTAGAGTGCTGCTAGACGGTATCGGCCGCCTGTTTTTTGAGCGGCACCAGTCGATGGGGCGAATTCTTTGGAGTCAAGACGGCGTTTTGAAATCGATCCTCGAAGGTATCTCTCCCTTCCTGTTTCAAGAAGTCATCGACGAGTTGAAGCGGCTGACAGATATGCCTGTTTCCCCCGTGGAACATCCCAAACAAGTCGAAGTAGAACGCATCTATGGAAAAACTCATTTGCTGTTGCGCTTGCGAGTAATGCCCGTGGGCGGCAAGGAAGAAGCCACACTGCAAGTTTTGCGGGGAGCAGCTTTGAGGTTTTACCAGCAGCAGCAATTGTCTACTTTGAGTCGAGATGCGCTGCAACTGGCCAAAGAATTGCAGCGGAAAGTGAATCAAATTCGCGATCGCACTCGGCTTTCTCCTTTACCTTTGGAAGGTTTACCCGCTTTGGAACAAGTTGTCAGAAATGTGGACGACCAACTTGAAGCTTTGATGCAGGAACAGAATCCCGAGGACTTCTAATTAGAAATAGTTGTAAGTTTTGAACTTTCTTTAACTCAAATCTAGCCCGGTCAAATCAATAATAATAATTAGGTTGAAGAAGGACTAAAGTCCGATGCTGCGAACCTATGTGAGTGCATTTGTGCGATCGCGACTTAAGATGAGCCGTGCTCGAAAACATCCTTGTACTGCAACAGATCCAAAGTTACAAAAACAGGCAAACACTGAAAACATTGCTGTGCAACTTCCCAGCGTTCCTCTCGCTGCAACATAGCAGTCAACTTTTGTTTAGCGCCCAGCAAATAGCGAACATCGTTAGCAGCATAGTTCAATTGAGCCTCTGAAAGATGCTCGGAATTTCCCCAATCAGAACTTTGAGAAGTTTTATTGAGTTCTACTTTTTCCAACTCTTGGATTAACTCTTTAAGTCCGTGTCTGTTAGTGTAAGTTCTCGCAAGTTTGCTCGCGATTTTTGTGCAGAAAACAGGAGCAATGTCAATACTTAAATTGTAACGCATGGTTGCCAGATCGAAGCGTGCAAAGTGAAATACCTTCTCAATATTTTCAGCTTCCATGAGCTTTTTCAAATTTGGCGCCGCCGTCTGGCCTTTAGCAATCCGCACCGCCGCGACTTTACCCTGCCGATCGCACAACTGCACCAAACACAAGCGATCGCGCCAGGGCATCAAACCCATCGTTTCCGTATCAACGGCGAGATCCTCAGCCGTCAAATAATAAGATAGCAGAGCATCGGAAATATCGCGATCGCACACTTGAAAATCTGGAAATTCCATTCTTGGTAATTGGTAATTAGTCATTAGTCATCAGTCATCAGTCATTAGTCATTGGAAAATTCAACTGTAGATTTTATAATCAGGAATTGGAAAATTCATTAAATCCGTTAAATTTGTCAAAAAATTGTTGCCAAACTTCCCGAAACATCCGTTAAATCCGTTACAAAATCCGTTGCCGAACTTCCTTCATCTTATCGACTGCGGACAAAAAGCTGAGTAAAATAATACTCCCCTTTGGCATTTTTGGCAATCGCAATACCAGTCAAATTAAATTGACTCTCGATATTCTTGCGGTGGCCCTCACTTTTAATCCAACCCTCAACAGCATTGCCAACCGGGTCGCTGTAGCCAAAATTGTAAGCAACATTTTCAGCTACACTTTGATAGGGAACAGTAATTGCTTTCGCCCGCCCTTCAAATCCATCGTGGCTAAATTTAACTTTCCCACTCGCCATATTTTCGCTGTGAATTCTGGCTATCTGACTAATTCGCGGATCGACACTCAGCGGCGGCAACTTCTTAGATGCTCGATATTGATTGATCTGTTGGTTAACAGCTTTTTCTAACTCAGCAATTGAACTCGTAGCAGCAATATTAGTATTCATGGAAGTTTCTGGGAGCGATTGTGTAGGAATGAGTTGAGTACAATTAGGTAGGATTGCTAGGAATCCTAGAGACATTAAAATCAAAGGTTTGTACATGAGACAGAGGTAAAAATCCACTTAATTGTTAGCGAATATTCAGTTAATTACTCATCAGAAAAATGGTTCGTAGTAAGGACTTTAGTCCTTATTAACTCACAGCTAAAAAAGGAGGACTAAAGTTCTGACTCCAAACCGATGAAAAGAAAGGACTGAAGTCCTCACTACCAACCAGAAAAGAAAGGACTGAAGTCCTCACTACCAACCAGAAAAGAAAGGACTGAAGTCCTCACTCCAAACCGGTTCTAACCGGACATAATCTTATTCATTCCTACAGGGCGATCGCCCGAAATTCCGGTAGACTAGATATTCAGAACCTTCGCCACAGTGTTCACATCTTTGTCACCGCGTCCCGAACAGTTCAGCACAATGCGCGGACTGCCGGTTAGCTGCGGGCAAAGAGTCTCCAAATAGGCGATCGCATGAGCAGTTTCCAAAGCCGGAATAATCCCCTCCAACTGCGAAAGCCGCTGAAAAGCATCCAAAGCTTGCTGGTCAGTTACACTATAATATTCAGCCCTACCAGCATCCTTCAAATAACTGTGTTCCGGCCCCACACCAGGATAATCCAAACCAGCACTAATCGAATGCGGCTCAATCACTTGACCTTCATTATCTTGCAGCAAATAACTCATCGCCCCGTGCAAAACACCCACAGTTCCCATAGTCAAAGTCGCAGCGTGTTTATCAGTATCAACACCTTCGCCCGCCGCTTCAACACCAATTAATCTAACCGTTTCTTCCCCAACAAACTCGTGGAAAAGACCCATTGCATTAGAACCCCCGCCCACGCAAGCTAATAAAATATCCGGCAAACCGCCCCACTTTTCCTGACATTGAGCGCGGGTTTCTTCACCGATAATTGCATGGAAATCGCGCACCATCATCGGGTAAGGATGGGGGCCAGCTACGGAACCGAGAATGTAATGAGTTGTCTCAACATTTGTCACCCAATCGCGAATCGCTTCCGAAGTCGCATCTTTGAGCGTTCCCGTACCAGCCGAAACGCCCCGCACTTCCGCACCCATCAAGCGCATTCTAAACACATTTAAAGCCTGTCTTTCCATGTCGTGAACGCCCATGTAGACAACGCATTGTATGCCGAAACGAGCGCAAACTGTAGCGGTAGCAACGCCGTGCTGGCCGGCACCAGTTTCAGCAATTACCCGCTGTTTGCCCATGCGTTTTGCTAGCAATGCTTGAGCTAAAGCGTTGTTAATTTTGTGAGCTCCGGTGTGGTTTAAATCTTCGCGTTTGAGGTAAATTTGCGGGCCAGTGCCGTCTGGTTGAGCATAATGCTCTGTGAGGCGTTCGGCGAAATATAAGGGGCTGGGGCGGCCGACATAATCTTTCAGCAATCCTTGGAGTTGCTGTTGAAATTCCGGTTCGCTGCGATACTTGTGAAAAGCCGCTTCTAGTTCAAATAAAGCCGGCATCAGGGTTTCGGGGACGTATTTGCCACCGAATTTGCCGAATCTGCCGAGTCCGTCGGGGCGTTGGGCGGTGGTTTCTGTGGTGAGGCGCAGGGGGGTT
Source organism: Oscillatoriales cyanobacterium (assembly GCA_004293365.1). Taxonomy (GTDB): domain Bacteria; phylum Cyanobacteriota; class Cyanobacteriia; order Cyanobacteriales; family Microcoleaceae; genus Microcoleus. The sequence goes on from RDYN01000163.1 coordinate 10,100, forward strand.
ACTGTCATTGGATTTTAGATTTTAGATTTTAGATTTTTTGATTCGCGGGTAAGCTAGAGGCGGGCGTGTCGATCGCGCGCTTAGTCGATCGTACCAAATTGCTTGGGGACTTGAGGCGATCGAACAAATTTGATTTTGACATCCTCCCCAACCGTACCGCGAGACGCCTCAACATCACCCGGAAAGGTTCACTTCACAGACTAGACGTATTGAAAAAGTCTTTTGCCTCAAACAAAATTTCCGACGTGGCGCCGATATGAGGCCTAATTATTTTTGAAATTCAAGTCTACTGACTTAGGTTTGCCATGCCACCATAATCTTCTTAATTGCGTTGAACTTTCGGTCATCATCAACCATGCTTATAACATTCCCACTAGCGCATATCTAACAGCAATTTATCGACAACACGACCATATTTTCCACCTTGTTAATTAAAATATTGATAGCCAACCTATGATTTTAGCACAGTGCTTGCCGTAAATTCATCTCATCATAGTTGTGCGATATGTTACATTTATTGAAGAACGCAACAGCTTGCTCGTTCAATCGCAGTAAAATAAAAGCATAGACCTACAATCCTACTCTCTCATCCCGGTCTACCGATCGAACTCAATAACCTCAACCCCAAATCCATCTCCATAGAGGGCGACGGGCCATAAAAAGTTTATTGTTCCCAGCGATCCCTAGGGGCGATCGTTCCAGCCAATTCTAGGTTAAATTGAGCAACCATTAGCAGAACTCACCTGTTTCAGTTATTGTTACAAAATAGGAAACCCAAATCGTGGATATCGACATTCGTTATAAACCTTCCTTTGCCACAATTTTTCTTACCCTCGAACCTGGAGAAAGCATTATTGCTGAATCAGGAGCGATGATAGCAATGGATGCAGCACTCACCATGAAAGCAGAATTTAATGGAGGTTTTTTCTCAGGTGTATTGAAAAAGTTTTTTGGTGGTGAATCGCTGTTCGTCAATCGATTTACAAATCCAACGCGGCAGTCTCTCCAAGTCGTTCTTTCTCAATCGACAATCGGAGATATTGCCGAAGCTCAAGTCTATGAAAATAACCTGTGCTTTCAACCCGGTGCTTATATTGCCAGTACCCCCGATATCAAATTAGGCGTGCGCTGGGCTGGATTGGCAAGTTGGTTTTCGGGAGAAGGCTTATTTAAATTGCAAGCCAGCGGACAGGGAACAGTATTTTTTGGTGCCTATGGTGGCTTGACTCGCAAGCAAATTAATGGTGACTTTATTGTCGATACAGGACATTTAGTCGCTTACGAATCGGGAATGAAAATGTCGATAAAAATGGCAGGCGGATTATTAGGTTCGATTACATCCGGGGAAGGGTTTGTGAATAAAGTGACGGGCAAGGGAACAATTTACTTGCAATCCAGAAGTATCGATGGTTTGGTGCAATTTTTATCAAGTAAAGTTTGACTTGCGAGCGAATATATCCATTACCTACTACCAAATATGAAAATTGAACTTTTACAACAACCCGACAGCACAATCGCCCGTGTCACCCTAAATACAGGTGAAGAAATCGTTGCCGAGGCAGGTGCAATGGTGGCAATGAGTGGCAATCTACAAGCAAGTACGACATTGCGCCAAGGCAAAGGTGGCGGTATTTTCGGCGGACTCAAACGAATGATTGCCGGAGAGTCGCTATTTTTAAGTGTGTTTCGCTCGCCAACACCCGAAAATACACTATTTTTAGCACCCAAAATGTTGGGCGATATGCTGCACTATCAAATGGGCAAAAGTGGCTTAGTAGTACAAGCAGGTTCTTATTTGGCTAGCACGTCAGATGTCAATATTGACTTGGGTTTTCAAGGCTTCAAATCGCTGTTTTCTGGAGAAAGTATTTTCTGGCTGGATATGGGCGGTCATGGAGACGTACTATTGAGTTCCTTCGGCGCAATTTACGAAGTTCCAGTCAAAGGAGAATACATTGTTGATACAGGTCATATTGTCGCCTTTGAGAAAAGTTTAAAGTTTGAAATTACTAAACCTCCCGGAAGTAGTTGGTTGAGTGCATTTCTCGGTGGAGAAGGTTTGGTTTGTCGCTTTAAAGGCAACGGCAGCCTCTTCTGTCAAACCCACAATGCCCCAGCATTCGGTCAAGTTGTCGGTAGTCGTTTACCTCCGAGGTAGCAAGCATGGAGACTCGCGATATGCAAAACATAAACGGAGATTGCTTTCATAAAACATCGCATTCATGTATAGCGTTCTTAAATCATTTGTGTAATTCTTGTAGGGGCAAACCCCCCGTGGTTGCCCAATCACCCGGAGGGCGGGCACGCACCGTCCACCGCCCCTACAGATTGCATGAATGATTTACACTCGCTATAGCGTTTCTCGCAATGACGATTCTAACTGAACATTATTGAGCTATCAACTGTCAACTGTCAACTGTCAACTGTCAACTGTTAACTTATATGCCTAAAAACATCTCATATACAATCGAACATTCTCCATCCTATGCTCAACTAAAACTCAAAATTCCTGCCAACCAAACGGTGTTGGTAGAATCTTCGGGAATGGCAGCAATGGATAGTCACATCACCCTGAAATCAAAAGTCAAAGGAGGTTTGATGAAAGGCCTCACGCGAATGTTAGCAGGTGAGTCTTTGTTTATCAGCGAATTTACTGCACCAGAACGTTCTGGAACACTTTACGTTTCCCCTGGAGTTCCCGGCGATATTCAACATTATCACCTCAATGGAAATAGCTTAATGCTGCAATCTTCTGCTTTTGTGGCATCCAGTTCTACTGTAGACCTTGATACTAAATTTCAGGGATTAAAAGGTTTCTTTAGCGGCGAATCATTGTTTTTTCTGAAAGCAACTGGACAAGGCGATATCTGGTTTAATTCCTATGGCGCAATCCTGGAAATTCCAGTTAATGGAAGTTATATCGTCGATACCGGTTATATTGTCGCCTTTGAGGATACGCTGAAGTATAATGTTGAAGTCATGGGCGGGCTATCCTGGAAAAACTTGAGGACGGGAATTTTAGGTGGAGAAGGCTTAGTTTGTCGCTTCAGTGGAGAGGGTAAACTGTGGATACAGTCTCGCAACCTGTTTCCTCTGATTAATTTTTTAAATCCCTTCCGACCGACAAAGAACAATTAGTTCGGTGCTTTTATATAACTTGTAGGATGCGTTAAATTCTCACAACGCATTCTACTATAATACAATAATTGAAAAAACATTATGACCGATCGCAATCCACCCACAAGCAACAGGCAACTGCTAGCCCTATTGGGGATTTTTGTAGCCTTAGTCTGTTTATTGCTTTGGGGAAGCATCAAGCTGGTAGATGGGCTGATTTTATTAATTCCTCCCGAACTCGAACAGCGTTTGGGGGCGTTAGTTATCCCAGCTTACGAACGTCTTGCGGAATCTTCTCCAGCACAAGATACTCTCAATCAACTTCTGGATCGCCTGGAAACTAAATTACCTAAACAAAAAAATATCGATCGCAATTATCGCCTACTTTACATTCCCGATGATACTGTAAACGCGCTAGCCTTACCTGGAGATACAATTGTTGTTTATCGGGGTTTGATACAGCAATTGGAATCGGAAAACGAGTTGATGATGATCTTAGGTCATGAGTTGGGTCATTTCGCCAATCGCGATCATTTGCGGGGAATTGGGCGGGGATTGGCGCTACAATTTGTGGTAGCGGTGTTCGCAGGCGATGGAGGTGGGTTGGTGAATGTTGCCGCTGCGATCGCTTCCAATTTAAGCAAAGCCCAATTTTCGCGCAGTCAGGAAGCCCAAGCCGATGAATTTGGCTTACAACTCCTGGTTTCCCATTACGGGCACGCGGCTGGCGCAGCAGACTTTTTCCAGCGATTAGCGCGACAATCTCGTTTAGATATTGCTTTGTTATCGACTCATCCGGCACCGGGCGATCGCAGTTTAACGTTAACACAAACGATCGCTCAACGCCGCTATCCGATTCAAGAGCGATCGCCTTTACCCGCAACACTCAAAAGCGATCGATAACAATCAGACACTTAATAATTCCCGCTCTCCCTGGATGGGCTAATACAATAGGTATAATATCAGAGTCTAAAGGAGCGATCGCAACCTTACACCAATCCACTAAAACTAGAAATACCCGTAAAAAAAATTAGGCATCATAACATATGGCAGCATCCAAGCGCAAAAATTCTGACAACAAAACAACCGAAGGCAAACGAGTAGTTTACTCCGAGTTTGGCAACGTTGAAAACTCAGCAGCCCTGCAACGGGGAGTCCCAGAAGTTGCCCCAAATCAACAAACTATAAAAGTAGAAGCATCCCGAAAAGGACGAGGCGGCAAAACAGTCACAGTCATCAGCGGATTTCAAGAAAAACCTGAGACTTTAGCAGACTTAGCCAAGCAGCTAAAAGCCCAATGCGGCACAGGCGGTACTGTTAAAGAAAATGAAATCGAAATTCAAGGCGAACACAAGCAAAAACTCGCCGAAATTCTCAAAAAACTGGGCTACAAAGCTAAAATCAGCGGCGGCTAAAATCACCTCAAAACAAGGTTCGTAGTAAGGACTTTAGTCCTCTCCAGGTTCGTAGTAAGGACTTCAGTCCTCTCCAGGTTCGTAGTAAGGACTTCAGTCCTCTCCAGGTTCGTAGTAAGGACTTCAGTCCTCTCCCAGGTTCGTAGTAAGGACTTCAGTCCTCTCCAGGTTCGTAGTAAGGACTTCAGTCCTCTCCAGGTTCGTAGTAAGGACTTTAGTCCTTTCAATGAAGAAATAACCAAGAACGGACTGAAGTCCGTACTACGAACAAACAACTTCTTCTCAATGAAGAAATAACCAAGAACGGACTGAAGTCCGTACTACGAACAAACAACTTCTTCTCAATTAAGAAATAACCAAGAACGGACTGAAGTCCGTACTACGAACAAACAACTTCTTCAACTATCAACTAATTCATGTACACTCGACCCTTAGCCCGTTTAATCGAACAATTGCAGCGCTTACCCGGAGTCGGCCCAAAAACGGCACAGCGGCTGGCTTTGCATATTTTAAAGCGACCGGAAGAAGACGTGCAAGCCCTAGCTCAATCATTGATTGATGCCAAAAAACAAGTAGGTTTCTGCAAGGTATGCTTTCACTTATCTGCTGAACCTGTTTGCGAAATTTGCCGCAACACTAACCGCGACAGCCAGACTATTTGTGTAGTGTCAGAATCCCGCGACGTAATCGCCTTAGAAAAAACCAGGGAATACATCGGCAAATATCACGTTGTCGGCGGCGTGATCTCGCCGATGGATGGAATTGGCCCGGAACAATTGAACATTCAACCGTTAGTCCGCCGCGTCAGCCAGCAAAAGATTGGTGAAGTTATTATTGCGATTAGTCCTAGCGTGGAAGGCGAAACTACTACTCTTTATATCGGTCATTTATTGAAACCTTTTACCAAAGTTACGCGGATAGCTTTTGGTTTGCCGATGGGGGGAGATTTGGAATATGCTGATGAGGTAACTTTGGCTCGGGCTTTGGAAGGGAGGAGGGAATTGGATTAGGTGAATTGAAAGAGAAGAGAAACGAACCGCGAAGGCGCTAAGGACACGAAGGAAGATGGGAGAGAAGGAAGTGCGATTGCTTTATTGAGGTTCGCAATAACAATTTTGTAAAAAAGGCTAAACTGAACAGAGTTACTCAGAGCAAAAATCATGACCCAATTCGATCGCCCTTTAAGCTACCCCACAGCCCGCAAAGCCGAGCAAACAGACGACTACCACGGCGTCCAAGTCTCCGACCCCTACAGGTGGCTGGAAGACCCGGAATCTGAGGAAACCCAAGCCTGGGTGGAAGCTCAAAACGCAGTCACTTTCGGCTACCTCAGCCAAATTCCGGCGCGGGAAAAAATCAAACAGCGGTTGACTCAACTTTGGGATTACGAGAAATACGGCATACCTTTCAAAGAGGGCGATCGCTATTTTTACTACAAGAATGACGGTCTGCAAAATCAATCCGTACTCTATACTTTACCATCCCTAGACGGCGAACCCAAAGTATTAATTGACCCCAACACTCTGTCAGAAGACGGAACCGTTGCTCTTAGCGGCATATCTATCAGCGAAGATGGCAAACTTATGGCCTACGGTTTGTCAACTTCGGGTTCCGACTGGCAGGAATGGAAGGTGCGCGATGTGGAAACTGGGGAAGATTTATCTGACCATTTAAAGTGGCTGAAATTTTCGGGAGCATCCTGGACTCACGACGGTCAAGGCTTTTTTTACAGCCGCTACGATGAACCCAACGAAAAAACCAAGCACGAAGATGTTAACTATTACCAAAAACTGTTTTACCACAAGCTCGGTACTCCACAATCTGAAGATGTATTGATCTACGAGCGACCCGACGAAAAAGAGTGGGGATTTGGCGGCGGAGTCACGGAAGACGGCCGCTACTTAATTGTATCAGTTTGGCTGGGAACTGAAACGAAAAACTTGATTTTTTACAAGGATTTAACTGCACCGGAATCCAGCGTTGTCGAACTAATTAACGAATTCGAGGCTGAATACAGTTTCATCGACAATGATGGCTCGCTTTTCTGGTTTCAAACAGATTTGAATGCACCCCTGGGCCGCGTAATTGCGATCGACACTAACAACCCTCCTCCCTTATCCCTCGCGGGCGGTGAAACCCCCCCGTCGCCCCCCCTTGGTAAGGGGGGGATTCAGGGGGGGTTTGCAGAAATCATTCCCGAAGCTGCCGAAACCCTTGGAGGCATTGGCATCCTCAACAATCAATTTGTCGCTTCTTACCTCAAAGATGCCTACACTCAGATTAAAATCTTTAACTTAGATGGCTCTTTTGTGCGAGAAGTAGCCTTGCCGGGAATTGGTTCGGCGGGAGGATTTGGCGGCAAGCGCCACGACACGGAAACCTTTTATGCTTACACCAGTTTCACTGCGCCGAACACCATCTACCGCTACAATATGGTGACACATGAAAGTACAATTTATCGGGTGCCGAATGTCGAGTTTAATCCCGAGGATTACGAGACAAAGCAAGTATTTTATCCGAGCAAAGACGGTACGCAGGTACCGATGTTTATTACTCACAAAAAAGGCTTGCAGTTAGATGGCAACAATCCGACATACTTGTACGGCTACGGCGGTTTTGGCATCTCGCTGACTCCGAGTTTTTCTGTTAGCAGGGTTGTTTGGTTGGAGATGGGGGGAGTTTATGTAACTGCTTGTTTGCGGGGCGGCGGCGAGTACGGCGAATCGTGGCACCAAGCAGGTACAAAGTTGAACAAGCAAAATGTGTTTGATGATTTTATCAGCGCTGCTGAATGGTTGATCGAAAATAAGTATACCAAACCGGCTAAATTGGCGATCGCAGGCGGTAGCAACGGCGGTTTATTGGTGGGGGCTTGCATGATTCAGCGGCCGGAGTTGTTCGGCGCAGCGCTGCCGGCTGTCGGCGTGATGGATATGTTGCGCTTCCACAAGTTTACCATTGGCTGGGCATGGATTTCTGAATACGGTTCGCCGGAAAATGCCGCAGAATTTCCGACAATTTACGGCTATTCTCCCTTGCACAATCTGAAAGCGGGAACGGCTTATCCGGCGACAATGATTACAACTGCCGATCGCGACGACAGAGTTGTTCCGGCCCACAGTTTCAAGTTTGCTTCGGCTTTGCAAGCAACGCACGCGGGAGAAAAACCCGTGTTAATTCGGATTGAAACAAAAGCGGGACATGGGGGTGGCAAACCTACCGCTAAAGTCATTGAAGAATTGGCAGATGAATGGGCTTTTTTGGTGCGCGAACTCGATATTAACGTTTAACAAGCGCGGGATTGGGGGCGGCCTCTCGTAGGTTCCTGACTCTGCCTATTCCGTAGGGTGTGCACCCGCACCAAAGCGTGTCAACAATCGCCTAAAAGCCTTGGTATATCTCGTTCATAGCCAAGTCTAGATCCCCCTAAATCCCCCGTATAGTCGGGGGACTTAAAGAGGCTTCCTGTCCCCCCCGCATCGAAGGGGGGGATAGGGGGGAGAAGAGCCTTAATCGTCAAACATCAGTCTATAACTGGGTTCGCAGCTCAAGTTGACACCTGTGCACCGGCACTCATCTCTTCACCTGCTGGTACACCCCCCTTAGGTCATTGTACTATATAACACATCTTTTGCTGCTAATTTGGTGTTCAATGCGGAAATTGTGCGATCGTTTCATGGCCTGTGGCTGCGGACAACCGATCGCTACAGCATAAATTAGTGTAACTTGTCAACTCCCACTTGTCTTAATTTGCATGACATTCTGTAACTTTTTGTATGGTTGAGCGTTCGTTCTGAGCTTTTGAGAGATGAATCCCCTGTAAGTAAAGTTCGTGGGAATGTCAACTTCCATAAGTAGTAAATCTAAGCTACCCTCAAAAATTTTTCTAATTCTCGGCAACAGATTTTTTCAGTGGATTTACGGTGAAAATTCCACGAAAAATCACACTTACAACCGTACTGAGAACCGTCGCGTTACCGGAATCACTGCCTTTTTTTCAGCAATGCGTAAGTAATGGGCGATCGCAATCTCAAGGTTGTAGAATAACCTCTTTTAAAATAAAAAAGATTAGTGGCGCCGCCAAAACCCGACAACGCTTGCCAATCAAAGAGTTGTGGTGATTAGTTACCTAGGACAACCCGCTATGAGGGCACAGCATTCCCCGTTTAATTCTTCCCTCACATCTCAACTTTCCAAAAACACGTAAGTATTAAATTATCTGAAAGTAATTTATTGTTACAAAATTTATATTTGGGTGTTTATCGAATGTTCTCAAAGGGGGTAGGTTAAAACTAATAACTTTCATCAGCCAACCATGAAAACGATCCCCAATATGTCGAATTTGTCAGCGGTAAAAATACCCAAAGCTACAAAATTTGCCACTACAAACTTATTTAAGGCAGCAAATTATACAGCATATCCAGAATCGAAAACATATCTAGTCGTTGTTGACTCCCGAGTAGAAAACTACGAGGAATTGATCCGTGGAGTCAAACCCGGAAGCGAAGTATTGGTGCTCGATCCAACCAGAGATGCGATCGCACAAATCACCGAATTTTTGGGGCATTACCACAGCATCAACAGCCTGCACGTAGTTTCTCACGGCCGAGAAGCAGCAGTCGCGATCGGTCGGACAGAACTGAATATTGATAATGTAGAAACCTACAGCAGTCAATTGCAGCAGTGGGGAAAAGCCCTAGGCTCGCAAGGCAGCATTTTGCTTTACGGCTGTAACGTAGCTGCCGGCGAATCCGGCATTAAATTCATAGAAAAACTCAGCGAATTAACCGGAGCAAATATTGCCGCTTCCAGAAACTTAACTGGCAGTGCAGCACTAGGCGGCGACTGGGAATTAGAAATTACCACAGGACAAATTGATGCCGAACTAGCCTTTAAACCAGAAGTTCTAGAAGCATATACATCAGTCCTAGCCACCTTAGTTGCCGAAACTTTTGTTGGTGCAACAGCACTAGGCCCTTGGATCTATGGAACCAGTAACGGTGCAGCAAACCCGGGCTTAACGGCAGGCGGAACGGCAACAGGCATTATTCCCGCTTTAGGTACAGGCGATGCAGTCGGTAGCGGTACTTTGAGATTAACATCAGCCGTGGGAGACCAAGCAGCTTTTGTCATCTACGACAACCCGATCGCTGCAACTGAGGGTATAAAAGTTACCTTTGATTTATTTGCCTATGGTGGCAATGGTGCCGATGGCGTGAGTTTTTTCCTCATTGACGGCACAACTACGCCAACAGCCGCCGGAGGCTTCGGTGGCTCTCTCGGCTATGCTCAAACAAGTGCCAATGGAGGCGTACCTGGTATTGCAGGGGGTTATCTGGGTATCGGGTTAGACGAGTTTGGCAATTTTGCCAATCCTACTGAAAGTCGTGTAGGTGGTCCGGGAGCGATACAAGATTCAATAACAGTTAGAGGCAGCTTAGCCACTAACTATGGTTTTTTGGCTAACGCTCCCGTTGGTGGTCTTGGGGTAGATAGCACTGTTCCAGGTCGTGCTGCTGCTAGAAGAAAAGTTCAGATTACATTACAACCAACTACGAACCAGCTTACAGTTGCCTTCGACTCCAACAACGATGGTGTATTAGTTCCCGCCGAGACAATTATCAACATACCAAATTTGACAACCGTAAACGGAGCAATACCACCTACTTTCAAATTTGGTTTTGCTAGTTCCACAGGTGGTTCTACAAACATTCACGAAATCGCCAACCTGGTTGTCGAAAGTATAAATCCACCCCTACTCCAAGCCGACATTGTAACTACTAAAGTCAGCCCGCAGTTCGCAGCACCTAACAGCAACATTACCTACACGATTTCTTCCACAAATAACGGCCCTAGCCCAGCCGCCAACGTCCTGATTCAAGATCCCCTCCCTGCCGGCTTAACTTTCGTCAGTGCTAGCGACGGTGGTACTTTCAACGCCGCAACCGGGGCTGTCACCTGGCCGTTGGTTGCGAGTCTGGCTAGCGGTACTAGCGTCACCCGGACGATCGTCGCCACAGTTCCGGGAACACTAGGCGCTTCCTTAACTAACACTGCATTTAGCAACTCCAGTACCTTCGACCCGAACCCACTTAACAACAACGGTTCATCCACAGTCTCCCAGAGCCCCGTTACAGTTGCTCTTGCCGACCTAGTTACTACAAAAATAGGCCCAGCCACTGCCATTGCTGGAACCACAGTTAGTTACATAATTTCGACAGTCAACAACGGGCCGAGTACAGCCACAAACGTCACAGTTACTGACACCATAGTTCCTGGTTTAACAGGAGTAGTCGCTTCAAACGGCGGTACTTATAATGGCACTACTGGGATTGTGACATTCCCAGCGATTAACATACTTTCCGGTGCACCTGCGGTAGAAAACACAATCAGCTTTGTTGCACCAACCACTGGTGCAAGTGTCAGCAACACGGCCAGCAGCACCTCAGCCACCCCAGACTCTAATCCTGCCAACAACAAACACCAACTGCCGACCTAGTTACCACAAAAACCGGGTCTACTTCGGCCATTGCTGGAACCACAGTTAGTTACACAATTTCGACAGTCAACAACGGGCCGAGTGCAGCGACAAACGTCACAGTTACTGATAGTATCATTCCTGGTTTGTTAGGCGTGGTGGTCTCGAATGGTGGTACTTATAATTCCACTACTGGGATTGTGACATTCCC
>RDYN01000163.1:21335-24475 GCA_004293365.1 Oscillatoriales cyanobacterium
ACGCCGACACCAACACCAGCGCCGATCAACCAACCGCCTGTCGCGAATAATGCTAATGCCGTAGTAGCACCAGGTAGCAGTGTTCGACTTCCGGGATTGGGAGGAACAGATCCTGATGGGACTGTAGCCTCTTACAAAATCGATACCCTACCGCCGGTAGCCCAAGGCGTCCTATTTCTAGGAGATCCAGCCAATGGCGGAGTTGCGGTAACACCCGGTCAAGTGCTGACACCAGCCCAAATTAGTCAGTTATTCTTCCAGTCAACAGGTGCTTTCACCGGAGCCAACTTTACCTACAGCGCGACGTCGGTATTGCTGCCTGGAGTCAACCAACCGCCTGTCGCGAATAATGCCAATGTGGCGGTAGCACCCGGTGGCACAATCCCGCTCACCGGATTGGGAGGAACAGATCCTGATGGGACTGTAGCCTCCTACAAAATCGATACCCTACCGCCCGCAGCCCAAGGCGTCCTATTCTTAGGCAATCCAGCCAATGGTGGAGTTGCCGTAACACCCGGTCAAGTGCTGACACCAGCCCAAATTAGTCAGTTATTCTTCCAGTCAACAGGTGCTTTCACCGGAGCCAACTTTACCTACAGCGCGACGCTACGCCGACACCAACACCAGCGCCAACGCCAATTGTCAGACCGACGCCAACTCCTAACCAACCGCCAGTTGCCACGAATGCCAACTTCAGCATTCCACCCAACGGCAGCGCGCGAGTTCCCGGATTGGGAGGCACTGACCCCGATGGCTCGATCGCCTCTTACACCATAAATACCCTGCCTCCAGCAGACCAAGGACTGCTGTTTTTAGGAGATCCCGCCAACGGCGGTGTAGCGGTGACACCCGGTCAAGTTTTGACACCGGCACAACTCGGGCAGTTGTTTTTCCAAGCCACAGGCAGCTTTAGCGGCGCCAATTTCAACTACAGCGCCACAGACAACCTCGGCGCTACCAGTCCGGCTACTGCGACAGTTGCGGTTATTGCTCTCCCCATTGCCCCAGCACCAACACCAGGACCCACACCCACGCCCGTACCACCCGTAATCTCAACTCCAATCCCTGAACCAGATACCGAGTGTGACTGCCCCCCCATTTCTGGGAAACAGGAAGTTAACTTTGTACCGCCGCCGCAACCGCTCGCAGTGGAATTTGTCCGACCAATTTCCCGAATGGCAGAGGGACAAACTACCAAAGGTACAGACGGGAATGACTTTATCAATGACACCACAGGCAACCGCAAAATTGTCGGTTTTAAAGGCAATGACCTGATTTTAGGTAAAGATGGCGCCGATGAAATTTACGGCAACGAAGGCAATGACAGGATTTTTGCGGACACGGACACCGATATTGTTTACGGCGGCGAGGGCAACGATATCGTCCATGCCGGCAAACAAAACGACTGGATTGCTGGGGACTTAGACTCTGACACCCTGTTTGGAGATCAAGGTGCCGATACGATTTTGGGAGACAACGGCAATGATAGCTCCAGCAGCGCTGCGAACAATGGCGATTTGATCTTCGGAGGCAATGGTGCAGACATCATTAATGGCAACGAGGGCAACGATACCATCAATGCCGGCAAAGATAACGATCTTGCTCTCGGTGGCAAAGAAAATGACATCATTTGGGGCGAACTTGGCTCGGATACTTTGATTGGCGGCACCGGTGAGGACTCCTTGTTTGGTGGCACTACCGATAAAAGCAACATTGATTTCCAAGGACGCGACTTGCTCTACGGAGGATTCGGCAATGACTTGCTCAGCGGCCAAGAAGGCGATGATACCCTGGTTGCAGGCAAAGATAACGATCGCGCTTACGGGGGTAAAGGCAATGACCGGGTATTCGGTCAATTAGGCTCTGATACTCTTTACGGTGGCGCAGGCAACGATACTCTGCTAGGCGATAAAGGCGCTTCCAACTCAGTTAGCGGTGCTGGTGAAGAAGATTTAATCTTTGGCGACAGTGGCAATGATGTCATCGGTGGTGGTAACGGCAATGACACTGTACAAGCAGGGAAAGGCGATGATTGCGTTTGGGGTGGCAAAGATAATGACCTGATTTGGGGCGAACTTGGCTCTGATACCCTTGTCGGTGGCAGCGGTGATGACACTATGTACGGCGCCGCCCGAGGTCGATCTCAAGATGTCAACGGTCAGGACTGGCTCTTTGGTAACACCGGTGCTGACGCACTCTACGGCGACGAAGGTGACGATACCATCGCTGGGGGTAAAGAAGACGACTTGATTTACGGCGGTAAAAATAACGACCTCATTCACGGAGATCTTGGCAACGATACTATTTACGGCGGTGACGGCAGCGATGAACTCTGCGGTGGCGAGGGCAACGATACTATTTATGGCGATCGCTCCGATAACCGGGCTGTCTCGGTGGGTGCAAACGACCAGCAAGACTGCATCAATGGCGGTGACGGCGATGACTTGCTCTACGGCAATGAAGGGCAAGATACCCTGAATGGAGATGCTGGCAGCGATACTTTAATTGGCGGTAAGGATAACGACTTGCTCCATGGGGGTGCTGGCGATGACTGGTTGTTTGGTGGCTTGGGCGACGATACTTTAATAGGAGGTGTTGGGAGCGATCGATTTGTGTTGGGTGCTGACGGCGGTACTGATACTGCGATTAACTTCGAGGCAGGCGTCGATAAGTTTGTTTTGACTGGTGGCCTCAGTTTCCAGCAGTTGCAATTGAGCACCACTCCTGACGGTACGTTGCTGCGAGTCGCCGGAACCGATCGGGTTTTAGCGAATCTGGTGGGGGTTAATGGGGCGATCGGCTCCTCGGATTTCCTGTCATCAATTATCTTGCCTTCTTAGGGTGAGAATTGGCGGCGAAAGTCCCCTATTCTCATAAGAAAACGCCACAGCAACTTACAAGTTCTGTGGCGTTTCGATAATTTTCAATAATCTAAAACTCGACTGTAGCAAGGTTTGTAGTAAGGACTTTAGTCATTCTTACTTGCAAGGTTTGTAGTAAGGACTTTAGTCATTCTTACTTGCAAGGTTTGTAGTAAGGACTTGGTAGTGCCCTGAAGGAAAGGATCGAGAGAATAAAACTCACGTCAAAGAAAAGTAGGCATTTAGAGTTGTAAATTAGCATTGTAATGATGCACAAAC
>RDYN01000164.1 GCA_004293365.1 Oscillatoriales cyanobacterium
CTGTTGCTTCCTCTCCATCTCGCATATACCAAATTGTTTTGCATCCTGATTTAGAATCTTGTGGCGTAATGTCATAAAATTTAGGCTTAATAGGTTCTAATTTAATTTGCTTATTGGTTAATCCTGTATTACGCCCTTGTTTGAGCGCTTTCCATTCGTCAAACCATTCGTCAAAATTGACACCGCCAGAACGAATTAATTCTTGAATTGCAAAGAGCAAGGAAGGCTCTTCATTGGTAAGTTTTAAATTTTCTGGTTTCGGCGCAGGCTGCTTTCGAGTTGCCATAATTTTTGTCAAAAATTAAATATTTAATTTTGATTATAATACGTATGTAATTAAAGTTGTAGTTTTAAGTATGAACAATCTGATTATTAAAATCGAGTTAGCGCAAATAGCCTTATTTTTTGCCGCTTTAATGCCCTTGTACGGGCTAATCATGCAGATTATCAAAGCAGAGCGCAAAGCAGCCTTAGAACGCGAAAAAATGACAAATCAGTTGACCTTTGTCGAAAAACGACTAGACTCGATTGAGAATTGGATAGCAACTAATAGCGGACTTCGCTTACCAAAATAAAAATTGTAATTTTACTGGACGTTCTGCTAACGCAATCGCCTTAGTCGAAAGATGCACACGGTTCGATTGAAGCAAAAAAGCTCCCAGAGCGGGAAGATGAAGTCACGGGTTACTATCCCCCCCCTCTATTCTGGACTCGCACGATGCCTAGACTATTCCTTGCCACTGAAGCATTGCGGGTGTACCTGGTTCTACGGGTACTAGCAAGTAAGCCCCTACTTTAGCTCCCTACTCTCTACACCTAACCCGCCCTAGCCCGGCGGGTTTTTATTGTAGACAGTATGTAGACAACTTGTAGACGGTTACCAAGCTCTAGAATATTGCTAGATGAAAAGACATAAATTTTAACATTAGGGGCGGTTATGCTTCTTTTTTTTTGGTTAGACTGAAAAACGAGATGAGTGGAATATGAGTGGAAAACGTCAAACAGGGATTGAGTGAAAATCCTAAATGACTTAGCCATAAGGCTTAGAAAGTTATGGGCGATGTAGGATTTGAACCTACGGCATCCTGCGTGTAAAGCAGGCGCTCTACCACTGAGCTAATCGCCCGATTGCGCTTACAGGGATTTATCATATCACAGTATCCCAGAAAGATCAACTAAAAAAATCATAAACTTTTAATGCCCTCTGGCCGCACCCACGATCGAATAACCCTATGGTGTTTGCCCCTGGTGGCAGGCGTCACCTTTGGCCATACTCAAAGCAGCAACCTGACTTTGCTCGTTTCCGGCAGCTTCCTAGTCGGCGGACTGATGTTTGGCCCGGATTTAGATATCTACTCCTGTCAGTATCAGCGCTGGGGATGGTTCAAATTTATTTGGCTTCCCTATCAAAAAAGCCTGCGCCACCGCTCTTTTTTGTCCCACGGGCCTCTGATCGGCACTGCTTTGCGAATCTTGTACCTTGCTATCTGGATCGCCGTTATAGGAGTCTTGGGATTGACAATCGCCGAAAAAATTGGCAACTTAGCCGGAAATTGGCAGGATGCGGTTTTGGGTTGCGGTCGATCGCTCCTGGAACACTATATCGAATTTATAGCCATCTACATCGGTCTGGAATTGGGCGCGATGAGCCACTATCTCAGCGATTGGGGCGGCTCGGCTTACAAACAGTTCAAAAAGAAAGGATTGAGCGGGTTGCACCCTCCTAAGACAATTAAGAGGCCGAAAAGCAAAGCTCCCCGCCGCACGTCTAGCAAATCTAATAGGTGAATAAGTAAATCCACCTAATAAAATGTAAAAGATCGCTCGCGATCGAGCAGGCTGTCTATGTGTTCCTTGTTCCTTGTTCCTTGTTCCTTGTTCCTTGTTCCTTGTTCCTTGTTCCTTGTTCCTTCTTCCTTCTTCCTTGTTCCTTCTTCCTTCTTCCTTGTTCCTTCTTCCTTCTTCCTTGTTCCTTCTTCCTTCTTCCTTCTAATTAAGGTGAATTTTAATGTCTAATTCCCACAGTCGATCGCTCGGTGCACTGGAAAACCTGATGGAAGTTGTGGCCTCATTGCGATCGCCCGACGGCGGATGTCCTTGGGATTTAGCCCAAACTCCCCAAACTCTGATTCCTCACATCATCGAAGAAGCCTATGAAACCGCCGACGCGATTCGCAAAGGAGACAAAAGTGCGATCGTTGAAGAATTGGGCGACTTGCTGTTACAAGTAATTTTGCAAGCACAAATTGCCAGCGAATCAGAACAATTTACCATGGCCGAAATCGCGGCGGGGATTACCGAAAAACTGATCCGGCGGCATCCCCACGTCTTCGGGGATGCGGAAATTAACAGCGTGGATGAAGTTAACGAAAACTGGGAAAAAATCAAAGCGGCAGAAAAAGGCATAACTTCTGAAAAGCCCCCAACTTTAGCCTCGAAAATGAGCCGTTACGCCAGCACTTTGCCGCCAATTACCGCCGCTGCAAAAATCTCTCAAAAAGCTGCGGAGGTGAGTTTTGATTGGGACAGTGTAGACGGCGTTTGGGATAAGTTTCACGAGGAAATGGCGGAATTTGAACGCGCTCTCAAACACGAGGATAAGGCGGCGCAGCAGTCGGAATTGGGAGATATTATGTTTGTGTTGGTGCAATTGGCTCGCTGGTACGATTTAGATGCGTCGGCTGCTTTGCAGGGGACGAACGATCGCTTCGTGGAGCGGTTTGCTAGAGTTGAGGCTGCGTGCGATCGGCCTTTGTCGGATTATCCGCCAGAAGAGTTAGACGCTTTGTGGCAGCAAGCTAAAGCTTTACTGGCGAAGCAAAAAGGCGCACCGTAATTTAGTCATATAACTGCTCCGGTTACAGACTTCTTGCATAAATTATTCATTGATGCAGGAACCGCAGATTTAAGGCAGATTAACACGGATAAACGCAGATAATTTCCAGATAATTTGAGCCTTTTGCAAGAGATATGGTAAAAGGCGTTTGTCGGTTGGAGCTTCCGAAAAACCATCGCGTACAATTTGTATATGAATTACCAAAGAGTTTGTGAAACAATTGAGCCATAATCACTGGAAGTTCGCAAAGAAATCGCTCTATCTGTAGCGAAAGAATGTATCCAACTGCTGAAGGAAAATTACGCAGCAAAAGAAGTCATTTTATTTGGTTCCTTGGCCGGCGATAGTCCTTGGCACTGGGCCTCGGATCTAGATTTTGCCGTTGTAGGTATTTCAAACGCTCAATGGTGGAAGGCTTACGGCGAATTAGAATCTTTGTGTCCGGGTTGGCTGAAAGTAGATTTGGTACAGTTGGAAGATGCTTCACCTCAGTTGCGCTGTCGGATTCTGAAAGAAAAACCCATGCCAGATAATATGTATTTAGCTCTCAAAACTCGCATTGAAGATGAGATGATTAGAATCGACCAAACTTGGGCGGTTGTGGAAACAATCTTGGCACAAGCTGAGACTCTACCAGAAATAGTTCTAACTCCTAGTTTGGCTAGTTACGTCAGTGATTTGTATGCAGGATTTGAAAGAATTAGCGAGCGAGTGGCTGTTGTCTTGGATGGGGGTATGCCTCGCGGCGAGAATTGGCATCAGGAGTTGTTGCGCCAAGTCGCGGAGGCGGGTGGCAAAAACCGTCCTCCGCGACTTGGCAGGGTTCCATATTGTTAGAACTTGATGATTACCGAAAATTTCGTCATTTAGTGGTGCACAGATATAAGGTCGATCTGCAAGCCGATCGCGTGTTAGAGTTGGCGCGGAATATGCAGCCATTGTTGGTGAGGGTGCGCGCCGCGGTGACGGTTTTTAATGAGTGGCTGGAAAGTCAGGCCCAAGAGTAAACTTTGTTGAACTCGCGACTAAGAGTCGGTAATCTCCTCGTAGAGCTTTGCATCGTTGTACGGCGGATGTTCGCAGGCGATATATAGAGCGTTTGTCGGTTCGAGGGGTTGATTTGTTACAGGATCGATCGGCTTGAGGACAAAGCACAATAGAGATAATGAGCGCCAGTCTAGATTATCCAACTTCCCGCGTTCGTAACGGTTGACTGTGGCGGCACTGATACCGACATCTTTGGGTACGGGTTGATTTGTCGCGATGAACAGCGCCTCTTCGTACCCCCTTGTTTTGAACTGTGTTTCGCTAACAGACCAACCTTTTGTCTGTCTTGCAGCCTTTAACATCTTACCCAAACGCATCCGCCCCGTCTCAGTGAAGCGAACGGGACGCAATTCCTGCCGGTTATCTACCACAGCGTTGTTAGAGAGTGCTGACATTTTTTCCACCTAGATTAACTCTCAAACTAGCACAGCATCAATGATTGAGGGTTGTACGAGCAACATCTGAGTTTAAATTAAATTTTGTTGCACAAGTGAGATAAGAATCTGATCTAGAGTAATATGTAATTGAGTCTAAACAGAACTTGCCTCTCAAGCCCTGAGTATACAGCCATGACAGCACTATTTCGCCGCATCTGCCCCTCGAAAAAGCTCCGTATCACCGCCCGATCGATCGCCCAATTCCTCAAAATCAGTCAAAATCTGATTAAGCGAGTCGAATCCTGGGCTTACGTAGTGTTCGTACACCATCACAAAGGCGGACAATTTATCTCGTACCGCAAGTTGGAAGAATGGCAAAATGCGATCGCCCACCACATCCAAACCTGCCCCACCCTCAGAGAACTCACGCAGCTCAAAACATCCATTCAGTACGACACCCGGAAATTCAAAAAACAATATCTCCCAAAAACCCTTGACTTTTTAGTTCAAATGTGCGTTGAAAGACAAGACATTTTAGAAATCTGGGAAAGCTCAAGCTGCATTGCTTCCTAGGAGAAATTAGGCAGATTTCCTAACTATCGCAACCGCACCCAACAGTGAGGAAGCTTTTAATGACCCAAACATGAGTTTTTATATTGCCGAACTTCCTTCTATCCGTTAAATCCGTTAGAGAATCCGTTGCCGAACTTCCTTCTATCCGTTAAATCCGTTAAAGAATCCGTTGCCGAACTTCCTTCTATCCGTTAAATCCGTTAAAGAATCCGTTGCCGAACTTCCTTCTCTCGAACAGAAGCGAAACATTTGCGAGCAATTGCGAGATAAAATCACCCCAAAAATCACCCGCGAATGCTCCGCCACATCCACAAAAGCGATCGCCTCTTCAATTAAGACATTGCTTGAGCGATATAATCAAAATAAGGAGCAGCTTCCTTAGCATCATCCTGATTGAGCAAAGCCAAAGAAGCTTCCTTCAAACAGCGGATAGCTTCCACCATGCCAGGAACAGGAACGCCAAGAGAATTGTACATTTCCCGAACGCCAATCAAACCGATGCTTTCGATCGGCTCCTTGTCACCGGCCAAGATACCGTAGGTAATCAGGCGCAAGTACCAGCCGTAGTCGCGCAGACACAAAGCCCGTTCGCGCTGGCCGTAAGCATTGCCTCCAGGGGAGATAAAATCGGGTCGTTTTTTCCAGAGTTTTTTGCTAGCTTCTTCAACAATTTTTTTCTCACTGTCAGACAGCGCAGTAGCAATACGCACCCGCTGTTCTCCGGTTTTAAAGAAATCCTTGATACTTTGGAGCTCGCCGGTACTGGGATAACGAAGTTCGTCGTCGGCTTGCAGAATTAATTGGCTAACTACGCTCATTGTTATTCAAATTTGAGGATATTTGAGGAAAAGATTCATTGACATTCCCATCTGTTAAAGATGAGATTTTTGCCGGGGCGACTTACCTTGCTGCTAACATTAATCAATCTTAGAAGCAGGCGGTCAACTTCCGCAAGCGTTATGCTTAGTGACTAAGCCAGTTTCCTTGTGTCCCAAGGTATTCTGGGAAAAATTAAAAAACTGCGATGCAAGAGTTTGGATGTCGGCAGACATTTAGACTGTTTCACGAGTTTGGACGGCTTCGCCCCAATAGCATATCGCACAGGCTCGATCGGGAGCAATGTTCCCTAATGCAAGCTTTGGCTGTAGCAGAAAGGGGTTCGGAAGCAGGAATACAGCCTGCACTTGAGCTTGAGTGCGATGGCTTGCGCCTCGCTTCGCTACGCCCGATCTCAAAAAAGACAGAGCGATATTGCATGACCATATTAAATCCTACCACGACTACTTGTGACCAAATCTAAATTCCCCACCCGAAACTCGACGAAAGTGACCAACCCTTGTCAGCAAGGTCAACTCATTGAGATAGAGATTACCGACTTGACAGACACCGGCGACGGAGTTGGCCGCTTCGGCGAGCTCGTGGTGTTTGTGCCCGATACCGTAACGGGCGATCGCATCCTCGCGCGCCTCGTGCAAGTCAAATCCAGCTATGCTACAGGTAAGCTGGACACACTTCTTTCAGCATCCGAACACCGCATCCGAGCCAACTGCATTGTCGCCGACAAGTGCGGTGGCTGTCAGTGGCAGCACGTAGACTATGAATATCAACTTGCAGCCAAGCAAAATCAAATTATTCAAGCCTTAGAAAGAATTGGCGGATTTAACGATGTGCGAGTCGATGAAATCTTAACGGGAAAAATCGAAGGATTCCCGCAATTTTTGGGATACCGCAACAAAGCGACTTATCCGGTGGCAATTTCTGCGACCAATCAAGTCCAAGCAGGTTACTATCAAAAAAGCACCCACAAATTAGTCAATCTAAATCAGTGTCCGGTGCAAGATCCGCGCCTCAATCCTTTGTTAAAAGAAGTCAAAGAAGACATCCACTGGAGAGATTGGCCAGTCTACGACGAAAAGAAACATACAGGAGAATTGCGCCATTTATCCTTGCGAATCGGACGGCGCACCGGGGAAATGCTGCTAACTTTAATAGTTCGCACGGGAGAGTTGCCGGGAATTGAAGCACAAGCCGCTGAGTGGCTGAAACAATATCCTCAACTTGTAGGTGTTTGTTTGAATGTGAATTCAGCTCAAACTAATGTGATTTTTGGTGCGGAAACTCGCTGCATTGCTGGTCAGTATTATCTCCGAGAAAAATTTGCTGGATTGAACTTTCAGCTAAGGGCAGATACTTTCTTCCAGGTAAATACAGAGGCTGCTGAAGCTTTGTTGCAGGTGATTGTCGGGGAGTTGAATTTGCACGGAAGCGAGGTTTTGGTTGACGCTTACTGCGGAATTGGGACTTTTACTTTACCCCTGGCCAAGCAAGTTAAAATAGCGATCGGTTTAGAAGTGCAACCTGCGGCGATCGAGCAAGCCCGATTAAATGCTGAGTTAAATGACTTAAAAAATGTCGATTTTCAGATTGGAACTGTCGAGAGTTTGCTGCCTTCCCTGGGATTGACACCGGATATTGTGCTGCTAGATCCGCCGAGGAAAGGGTGCGATCGCGCGGTGTTGGAAACAATCAAGGAAATCAAACCGAATCGGATTGTTTATGTTAGCTGCAAGCCGGCGACTTTGGCTCGCGACTTGAAGATTTTGTGCGAAAATGGGGATTATAGGTTAGCGCGGGTGCAGCCGGCGGATTTCTTTCCTCAGACTTCTCATGTGGAGTGTGTGGCGTTTTTGGTGAAGCTAGATGCTTGATGATTCGGATCTTGAAATCGCGGAAGAGTCAAACGAAGTCTGCCTTCGCAGACTAAGAGGATGTAATCTTTTACGTCGCTCGATAAGGTAAAATAGAATTAATTATCTCGCAGTCCAGTCGCTTGTAAAAGTTCCTTTGCCCAAACCAGATTTTGTTCTGACAGGGACGGTATCGGATCTCGATTGTAATCAATTCGATAATCATAGCCCGCGCGATCGTAAACACCTGCAAACAATTCTGGTAAGTTAACAATAGGTTCTACATCTTCCTCGCGCAAGGGAAGTAGAAATACAGGTAGAGAATCGCCCAGATTAAAAGCATAAAGTTCGGCAAGGGGACGGCGATTGCTGCGACTGACTAAAACGCGATAATCGCTGTGAATAGAATTGTTAACGGGACTTAAACAAATTTTAAGCCCAAACCAAGCCTAAACTCGCTTTATAAGCGGAGAATACGTCCCAATTTTGGTTCAACCATTTTACAAACCT
>RDYN01000207.1 GCA_004293365.1 Oscillatoriales cyanobacterium
CTGCCGATTTCTTTGGGGACATCTCAACTCCTACTGAGATTTACGTCCTCATTATTATACATGATTTGTGATTTACAATTCATTGGCGATCGCTATATATATAGATCATTGCCTTACAAACACAAAAATCTATTTCCATTATGCCAAATCGTGCGTCAATTCTCAAACAACAATTTTTGCAGAGCATTGCCTTGCCTTGGGAGGAGCTGCTACCAGAGTCTAAAGTCCAAGAACTTCTGGCAAACGAGAACGTGACATATTACAGCAGCGTCTACACACCGATAGTCACTTTATGGGCGATGGTATCGCAGGTACTCGATCCCGACAAAAGTTTGAGTCAAGCAGTGAAGCGGATGATCGTGTGGCTGAGTGCGGCCGGAGTCAAACCTCCTTCCTCAGACACAGGGGCTTACAGTAAAGCTCGCCAACGACTACCCGAAAGACTCGTTCAACAGTTAGTACCCGTAGTAGCAGAGGCGCTAGAAAAGCAAGTTCCCACAGAACAACAATGGTGTGGACGACGGGTGCGGGTACTAGACGGAACAACCGTGTTGATGAGCGATACCCCGGCTAATCAAGCCGAGTATCCGCAACATACCAATCAAAAAACTGGGTGTGGATTTCCCATCGCTAAAATAGTGGTACTCTTTTCATTGCTGACTGGGGCTGTTGTATCTGCTGGTATTGCTTCGTTGACGACCAGTGAAATTGTGATGAGTCGTCTGCTTTATGGAAATTTACTTCCCGACGATGTGATATTGGCAGATCGAGCTTATGGCAATTATCTAGATTTAGTTTTGGTAAAACAGCAAGGAGCAGATGCTGTTTTCCGTAAAAATCATCTTCGTAAAACGGACTTTCGACGGGGAAAAAAGTTTGGAATTGGCGACCATCAAGTTGTCTGGGATAAGCCCCAGCAGTGTCCTAAACACATGAGTAATGAGGAATTTGAGGCATTGCCCTCTAATTTCATCGTTCGGGAAGTCTGAAGAGCGTATTCAACGCCGTGGCTTCAGAGCTGAGCGTATTATCGTAGTCACAACATTGATGGATGCCCAACGATATACGGTTCAAAAATTAACTTGTTTATATGGGCTACGTTGGTCGGCCGCTGAAGTCAATTTACGCTATCTTAAAACAACGTTGAAAATGGAGATGTTAACATCTAAAACTCCGGTGATGGTGAGAAAAGAAATCTGGACACACAAATTCGCTTACACTTTATTGCGTACCATTATGTGGCAGGCTGTATCTTCGTCAGAACATACAGTTTTTCAACTCTCATTCCAATCTACGAGGCAGCAATTTAATCTGTTATTGACGGTGTTAGCAACTACAGTCAAACGCCACCTGCGACAATGGCATCAATTGCTGTTGGATCAGGTGGCAACTAATCTGCTTACGATTCGACCCGATCGTTCCGAACCTAGAGTTTTGAAATGTAGACCGAAGCCGTATCCTCGAATGCAGGAACCTCGCTCTATCTTAAAAGGTAAACAGCCTAAGTGATTGAGACTTTTTCAGTGCCATTGGACTTAAGTCCGCTCTTATTCTGCGGACTTAAGTCCGCTCTTATTCTGCAGTTCGTAGTGCGGACTTAAGTCCGCTCTTATTCTGCGGACTTAAGTCCGCACTACGAACGAATAATCAGATTGTAGTCAATCGATAGGATAGGATATTATACCAATTTTAAAAAAGAATGCAACAGTATTCTTGTTCCCCCCCTTGGAAAGGGGGGGCTAGGGGGGGTCGAAGAGTGTTGCACGATTTTAGAAAAATGGTATTACTCAATAAATTCACGGTACATTTTTATTGTTCGTGGGGGCGGGTTTACAATATTATTCATTTTTATCATAAATTATTGGTGAACCCGCCCCTTGTATCTTAAAAGAGTGAGGACGGTCGATCGCCACATCAATCAGGCGATCGCCACATCAATCAGGCGATCGCCACATC
>RDYN01000165.1 GCA_004293365.1 Oscillatoriales cyanobacterium
TCGCGCTGCTGTAAGGTGGCTGTCATGGTTTTATGATTGCTTTATTTGGTTTTCAATGTTCGTGACGGCTTTGTGTTCCGCCATGTAAATTAATATAAAGCTTTTATTTCGGTTTGTAAAGGGGTATTAAGCACAGTTTTTGTTATGAATGTCATAAGTATAGCTGATACAAAGTTGTAAAAGTTGCTGTCTAAGGGTTTCAGAAGCAAGCCGGGGAATTTGCAGGCGATCGCACCAACAAAAAAAATGCTCATAATTTAGCTGGGTAACGAGATTCGGGACTGGCGCGAGTGTTAAGATAGATGAAGGATTGCGATCGCCAACCGCAAAACTCGCACTCACAGATATATGTTGTTTCGTAAGTCCGATCGATAAAAATCCCAAGGAATGTCCCGCACCGTCACCTACAGCCCTGCTTATACGCTGGTTCCTACCTACGAGTGTTTTAACCGCTGCACCTATTGCAATTTTAGGGCCCAACCGCTGCAAAGTCCTTGGCTGACACTCCCAGAAGCCGAAAAACAGCTCAAATTACTCCAAACTCAAGGTGTCATTGAAATTCTCATTCTCAGCGGCGAGGTACATCCCCAGAGTCAACGGCGAAAAGCTTGGTTTCAGCGGATTTACGATTTGTGCGAACTGGCACTTAGTCTCGGATTTTTGCCGCATACTAATGTGGGGCCGCTCAGCTTTCAGGAGATGGCCGAGTTAAAACAGGTGAATGTCTCGATGGGGCTGATGGTAGAACAGGTTTCACCCGATTTGTTGCAAACCGTTCACAGACACGCACCGAGTAAAGTGGCGGCGCTGCGGCTGCAACAGTTAGAATGGGCTGGGGAATTGCAGATTCCGTTTACCACTGGTTTGCTGCTGGGAATTGGGGAAACTGAGGCGGATTGGATTGAGACGTTGGAGGCGATCGCCCGGATTCATTCGCGCTACAATCACATTCAAGAAGTTATTTTGCAGCCTCACAGTCCGGGAAACAAGCAAAGTTGGGACGGCGAAGTTTTTGATGCTACAAAAATGCCACAAGTAATTGCGATCGCCCGCAGCATTTTACCATCTGAAATCTCGTTACAAATTCCGCCGAATTTAGTTGCACAGCCCGAAATATTGCTAGCTTGTTTAGAAGCAGGTGCGAGAGATTTAGGAGGAATTGGGCCGCTGGATGAAGTTAATCCAGATTATCCTCATTTGCAACACCAAACTTTAACAGAAATTTTAGCAGCAGCCCGATGGCAACTCGTGCAGCGTTTGCCTGTTTATCCTCAATACGATAACTGGCTGCCGCAGAGATTGCAAACTGCTGTCAAACAATTGAAAGTTAGAAATATTTATCAAATATGAATTGTCCCAAGGTTCGTAGTGAGGACTTTAGTCCGCATCCAAATCAGCGGACTAAAGTCCTCACTACGAACCTTTTTGGGAAAAAATAGCATTTTTATCGAACAGTATGTTTGCCGATTAAATCTATTTTAAATCAAAGAACTGCCACCATCAATCCAAACTTCAGTACCTGTGATAAAGCTGGAGGCATCGGACACCAAAAATAAAACTAATTGAGCGATTTCTTCGCTGGAACCTGCGGTATTATCAGTCAACGGAATCACATCTTTAATACAATCAGCCGGGACTAGGATGCGATCGAGATGGCGCTTAACGGTACTTTGATCGATCGCAGTCAGCACTCCACCCGGACATATCACATTGACTCGGATTTGGCTGGGTGCAAGTTCTAGCGCCAGCATTTTTGCAAAAGCTACCTGCGCTGCTTTGGTGCAAGCGTAAGCTGTAGCCCCAACTTTCCTGAAACTTCTGGTGCCGTTAATCGATGATGTAATGACGATGGAACCTCCTTGTTTTTTGAGATAAGGAACAGCATACTTAACCGTCAAAAAAGTTCCTGTGAGGTTGATGTTAATTGTCCGATCCCATTCATCCGGTTCTATCTCTTCTATCGGCGACCAGACACCATTAATCCCCGCATTTGCGAACACAATATCAATTCTTTGATATTCGTCAAAAATTGTTTCAAATGCCTGCTGCATATGCTTAGAATCAGCCACATCTGCGGCAATCGCCAGCCCGCAGCCTCCTTCACTGGTTAACTGGCGGACGGTTTCTTGTCCTGTTTCTAAAATGCGATCGATAATAGCAACTTTTGCGCCTTCTTGGGCCATTAAGATTGCTGCTGCACGTCCAATTCCCGACCCGCCGCCCGTAATCACGGCAACTTTTTCTGCAAGTTTCATAATTTTTTATGTAAATAATTTTGGGGCGCGATCGCCTAAAAGTAAGATTAGAGAGAGAGGACCCAAGTCCGATGCTGCGAACAGGCTTTAATCAGCAAAAATAAGAGATAGCGAAGTAAAAAATGATTTGATACGACCATCGTAGCCGTAAGGTGCGCACTGCGCACCCTACTTCAGACAGAGGATTCCGTCAAGATTTAGGTCATGCTTAGGGCTGAGGAACCCAGACAGAAACTGAACCGGCGTTGCACCTAAAATCAGCCCAACCATCGTCATTAGTTGCGATCGGTTCTTTGATGTGTTCGGTGATGTCAATATAAGTTCGATTCGGCTGTCCGACTTCCATAAACTTAGTACCATCGCCTCCATTACTCAGTACCACAGCCATACCGCCCGGATGTTCTTCATCTCCGAGTCGCGTCCAGCCAATAGTGTTCGCGTGGTCGAAGTAATCGTACTGATTCCCGTAGGAATAAGTTTGGCGCGCGAACAAAAATTTATCGAGAATCCCTTGATGTTTTTCTAACCAAATCTCGTATTCGTTGCCATCTTTTCCTTTGTCCTTATAGTTAGCCCCGTAATAATCCGGGTAAAAAATGCACGGATATCCTTCACATCGCAGCAAAATTAAAGCGTAAGCAAGCGGTTTAAACCAAGCCTCGACAACTGATTCTAGAGATTGCAAAGGCTGCGAATCGTGGTTGTCAACCAAAGTAACGGCGAGGGTTGGTTGCTGTTGGACGAGGGTGTTATCAAAAATTGTTCGCAAGTCGTAGCTGTTACCGGCTTTGCTAGCAGCGTGGAAGTTGTAGTGGAGGGGCGCGTCAAATAAGGATACTTTACCGTCCGTTGCTTGGATAAAGTAGTGCAAAGCTTCCACTTCGTAAGACCAATATTCACCGACGGCAAATAGGTCGCGTTTGGCATAGTTGCGGACGTGTTCCAACCATTCTTGGAAAAATTCTGCTGCTACGTGTTTGACGGCATCGAAGCGAAAGCCGTCAACGTTTGTTGTATCGACATACCACTCGCCCCAGTATTTTAATTCGCCGGTGACTTCTGGGTTGTCCATATCTAAATCGCAACCCATGAGGTAGTCAAAGTTGCCCTTTTCTAAGTCTACCCCTCGATCGAATTCTTTGCCTTT
Source organism: Oscillatoriales cyanobacterium (assembly GCA_004293365.1). Classification (GTDB taxonomy): domain Bacteria; phylum Cyanobacteriota; class Cyanobacteriia; order Cyanobacteriales; family Microcoleaceae; genus Microcoleus. The sequence continues at coordinate 3,403 of RDYN01000165.1, forward strand.
TAGCAGGTAAACGGCATGGGTTTCTGTGTTGTAAACGTTGTAATCAATAGCGTCAAAATGCCACCAATGCCACTCCATGCTGGAATATTTTTTGTCGCGACCTGGGAAAGTAAAATGCGTCCAAGCTTTGATTTTTTGATATTCGCCTACGGTGTCATTGCGGTTGTCTGGATTGAAGGGTGTGGCTTCGGCTTCTTCTTCTGCATCGGCACCTAATTTGTGGTTGAAGACAACATCGGCATATATCCGAATTCCGGCATCTTGTGCAGCTTTGATCGCACGCAAATATTCATCTTTTGTGCCGTATTTCGTGCGTACCGATCCTTTTTGATCGAATTCACCTAAGTCAAATATATCGTAGACGCCATAGCCCACATCCATACCGCCGCCGGTTCCTTTATAGGCGGGCGGCAACCACAGGGATGTTACACCAATTTTTGCTAAATCTTTTGCAGATTCTGCTAGCTGATTCCACAAGTTCCCATCAGCGGGGTTGTACCAGTGGAAATACTGCATCATGACGCCGTTGAGTTGAGACATACTGAGTTTCTCCTGTTTGGTAAAGTTGTCAGATATATTTTTGTTCGTTGCCGATCGCTCTTAATATCTCTGCAACCTACGATCAATACTTATCATAAAATCTTGGGTTCTATCAGGGGATCTATCTGTTGACAGATTGACATTTAACTATATTTTGGGTTAACTGTTTTTTTAGCATATGTAACCTAGCAAAAAATATGTTCTAGGAGTTGTGAATTTTGGCTCTCCTGAGTTTGTGGTGATAAACAAACCGCATATCCTTGACTCCCAGGGCATCACAGAATCGCGAACAGTTGTGTCTGATACCGTATCCACCATAAACCCAGGAGAGCCTGAATTTTGTCTTAGAAATCTGCTCGATCTTATTTCCGTATGAAGGAAGACAATCAAATTGGTTTGTAGTGAGGACTTAAGTCCTCTGATTTTTGATGCGGACTGAAGTCCTCACTACGAACGTGATTTTTGATGCGGACTGAAGTCCTCACTACGAACCTGGTAGATGATTCTTCGATTTGGCGATCGCACAACCACCTCTTAACTGTAAATTATCAAGCTGTTGCAGGTTCTGCGGCTACTCGCTCAATCTTAGTAGTCCAAGTACCGTCGATCGCCAATTCGAGCAATCTAAATCCCGGCGGGATTTCGTCAAGGATAATCGGATGGCTTTTGGGTAAAAGTTGGATGCAGGTGCTGGGTGTCCCCAAGTAGGTAACTGAGCCTCGCTGTTGCTGAAATTCTTGGTGAATGTGCCCGGAAAGGACGATTTTGATTTGAGGGTATCGATCGACAATTGCGAAAAATTCACCGGCATTGTGCAGCATCATGCTGTCCATGATTTCACAGTCGATCGGCAAAGCATGATGGTGCAAAGCAATCGTAACAGGTCGATCGCCGGTTTGTTGCAGTTGAGAGTCGAGCCACTGCAAGCTTTCTGGGGAAAGTCGCCCGCCGTCGCATCCGGCTTCCACACTCGAAAGCAGCAGAAACTGCCAGTTTCCCAGCATCCACGATTTTTGTGGGGAAATCGGCGGCCCCTTTAAGATTTCTGCCATAACACCGATGTTGTCGTGGTTTCCCGGTATCCAGTAAGCGGGAATTCCGAGGGGGGCGATGAGGGAGACGAGGCGCTGGTAGGATTCCGGTGTTTCATCTTGGGATAAGTCGCCTGTCAGCAGCAGTAAGTCGGGCGGCGGCTGTATCTGTTGCAGGCGATCGAGAACTGCTTGCAGGGTGCGGGTTGTCGAGATTCCTTTCCATTGTCGATCGAGCTCTGCAAACAAGTGAGTGTCGGTGATTTGGGCGACTTTGAGGGGAGAAGCTGGTGTCATGGCTGCTGTTGCTGGCGATCGAGCTATTTCTAGATTAGCCTGGGATGGGGTTTTGGGGGCGATCCTCTTTTGCAAGCTTCGCTAACGAACTTTGGGCGATGGAAATTTTTGAGAGATATGTTGAAATAATCAGGATTTAGTGTATTATCGTATAACGTCAATTTTCTGACGTAACGGCGGCATAGCCAAGTGGTAAGGCAGAGGTCTGCAAAACCTCCACCCCCAGTTCAAATCTGGGTGCCGCCTTTATTTTTATGTGTTTGCTCAAGCTTCAATCTACGAGTTTGCAAGGTTTATTGGATTGTAACGGAGCGTGTATCGCGCACAATCAATCACAATCAAACATAGAAAGTAATGCAAATTTAATGCAATGGAAAATCAAGCAAGTTCAGCAAGGTTGAATCAGGCTAATGGAAGGCTAAAAGCGGCGAGGGTAGGTGTTCGCATTGAAGAAAGGGGCGATCGCCTTTGCTTGCGAGCTACATTGCCCTTTTTTTAGCTAGTCTCAAAGACGAGATGAGCGAAAACCGTTAATTGAGGATTGAGCCAGACTTCTCAGTGGCCTAGCCATAAGGCTTAGAAAGCGATGCGGATAAAAGGACTTGAACCTTCACTCCTTTCGGAACCAGAACCTAAATCTGGCGCGTCTGCCAATTTCGCCATATCCGCATTTTGACATTTAAATATTATAACACACAGCATAGCCATGTGTCAACATCCAAAAACCCGGTCATTTTTGCACGCCGGGTTTATTGAGTTATAGGCACAGCAATTTTCCGTATTTTTAACTCATTACTTAGTTTTGCCCGATCGCCTTCCAAGTGATTTCGTCAACCACACCGTCAGCAGTCAAACCCTTATACTCCTGAAATTTCTTGACAGCCGTAGCAGTGCGAGCGCCAAAAATGCCGTCGATCGGGCCTGGATCGTAACCCTGTACTTCCAAACGCACCTGTAGCGTCTTCACCTTAGAACCGGCAGCACCTTTAGTCAGAGCAGTTGCAGGATTGCTGGGAACAGGATCGCTGTTCTGAGTGGGAGCATTTCCCTGCAAATTTTCAGAAGCTTTAGCAGCCGGATCTGCGGCTAAAGCTGTCCAAGTTTCTTTGTCCACGATGCCGTCGGAGTTCAACCGCTTAGACTGCTGAAAGGCACTGACAGCGGATGTGGTGCGAGAACCGTAGGAACCGTCGATCGTGCCGATCGCGAAACCGTGAACCAGCAACCGCTGCTGTATGGCGGCAACTTCTGGGCCGTCTGCTCCTGCGGAGATAGTTTTTTCCTTTCTCACAGGCTTTTGCTCTCCTGCATAAAAAGGCTTGTTAAACATATCTCCTTGGGTAGTTGCCTCCGGCTGTACCGACGCACCCGGATCGGCGGGAGCTGTAAAGTCTCTGCGGTACTGTTGTTCCTGCACAAAGGGTTTGGACTCGAAGGCTGCATTTGCCTTTTTAGTCAGCCCTGGAGCGAGCAGAGCGAGCACGCTGAAAATCGTAACAGTAGTTACACGCATAAGTTTCATCCTGTTGGTGAGGTTTGACAAGGTTTCCCTGTTTTCTATGTTTCTCAATCTCATTGTATTACCCGGACAGCTTTCTGAGAAATATAGTAGAATGCCGAAGGAAGTTCGGCCGCCGATTCTGTAACCGATTTAACGGATGGTTTGAAAGTAATTTTTTGATTAACCGCTTCGAGGCGAACGACAGAAAGAAAGTTCGGCAGCAAATGCCAGTAAAGGATGCAACGGATAGAAGGAGAAAGGTATAGCCTTTCGAGCTCTCATATGAGGTATGACTGGGCATAGGGCATAGGGCATAGGGCACGCAAGCATACCTCACCATGCTTGAGAACCGCTATATGTTGTTGCGATGAAAGCGCTCTTTCTTATAGAACCCATTTGAGATCTTTTTAGGCGGCTAGTCGCTTGAGCATCAGCCGAATAAAGCATAGTTTGAGCTTGGCGTTGGAACGTTCGAGTGTGC
>RDYN01000026.1 GCA_004293365.1 Oscillatoriales cyanobacterium
CAACCAATCGATTATCGACTCACAAGGTCGTGTCATCAACACCTGGGCTGATGTTATCAACCGCGCTAACTTGGGTATGGAAGTAATGCACGAGCGCAATGCTCACAACTTCCCGCTCGATTTGGCTGCTGCTGAAACTACCCCTGTGGCTTTGGTTGCTCCTTCTATCAACGGCTAAGTTTTAGCTTGAGATAGATAAAAAGCGCTCCTAGAAATAGGGGCGCTTTTTGTTTGGGGAAATATATTTTTATCGGATTCCCTTTTGCTTCTATGCGTTCGTTAGGTTAAATCAGCTACATTCATCTTTGTTCTTTTTTCCATCAATGTCGATCGCTTAAATCCGTTAATTTGGTTAGATTCGTTACAAAACCCGTTGCCCAACTTCCTGCCATCTGTTAATTTTTATGACTACTATAGAATATGGCCACTAGGCCGATCGAGATACTGTGACATACTCCACGCGCGAAATCTCCTATGATGGTCTAGGATTCCAATAGTCGGATTCAGGATATGTTGGACTTGCCGTAGAGTGTTCGCTAGCAGTAGTGCAATTGTGTCAATTCCAGAATATCACCACAGACAAATGTAGCCGATCGGGAGTTGCTCCTCACCGTCCCAAGCACTATATCTGTAAGAAGGATTTGTATTATGAAAGATGGACAAGAAATACGCCACGTCTCCACAACAGCAGTCATTGCCGGTGTTTGCGGGTTGGCTTTAGTGACTGGAGGGGGCATTGCTTGGTGGACGGCGAGCCGATCGCCCACCGCAGACACGCAGTCTTCCGCTCCGACAACCGCTCCGGTGCTGTCCCCAACTCCTGCGGAATCCCCTGCTGTCATTATCCCCGTACCTCCTCCAAATGCTGTGCAGGTGCCGCAAGCTCAGACGCCGCAGGTGCAGACGCCTCAAGCTCAGAGACCTACCCCTCTAGCGTCCCAGGCTCTGGCGCCCAAGTCGCCGCAGCCGAAGCCTTTGCCGCAGGCTGATGCCCAAACAGTCCAAGTCTACTGGGTTAAAGGTGCGATCGGAAAATTTGAGGCAGTTCCTACGAAAGTAGCTCTCAAACAAGCTGATAAGCCTGATGCAACTTTACAAGCTGCTTTTAACAGTTTGTTGGCCGGGCCCAAGGATGCAACTGTTTCTAGCGAAATTCCTAAAGGGACAAAACTCCGGAGTTTGAGTGTCAAAAATGACGAAGTTTATGTCGATTTGTCGCGTGAATTTACTGCGGGAGGAGGCAGCAGTTCAATGACGAGCCGGTTAGGGCAAGTTATCTATACAGCTACCAGTTTAAAACCAAATACTAAGGTTTGGATTTCGGTGGACGGCAAGCCTTTGGAACTTTTGGGCGGCGAAGGTTTGGAGGTGGCTCAACCGAGTACCCGCCAAAGTTTTGACAAAAATTTTCCCCTTAACTAACTTTTGAGTCATTAGTTATTAGTCATTAGTCATTAGTCATTAGTTAGGAGTTAGGAGTTAGGAGTTAGGAGTTAGGAGTTATTAGTCTGAAGGCAGAAAATAGGGATTGATAGCTGATAACTGATTACTGATGATATCGTTAACATTTGCATCGGAATAAGAATTTTCGGAGTGCAAAGTCGAGCCTGCGGCTCGCTTAGGCTCGCGGAGCCAAACGTCCCGCACGGCGAGCAGGGTAGAATTCCGTAGTTACCGGATTTGATATAACTGATGACTGATGACTAATGACTAATGACTAATGACTGATGACTAATGACTAATGACTGATGACTAATGACTGATGACTAATGACTAATTTTCAGTGCTTGGTAGTCAGGCTAAATGCCCGAAAGTGGATGGCTTGCTGTTCGATCCGGGTGGCAAGTCGATCGCACACCATATTACACAGCTCAAAAATTAACTCGTCTTGCACCTTATAATAGGCTGATGTCCCTTCACTCCGGCGAGTGAGGATACCAGCTTGGAGCATGAGTTTTAGGTGCTTAGAAACATTGGCTTGACTCGTTTGAGTAGCTTCCACCAACTCTTGCACGCATTTTTCGCCGTCGCGAAGCAAATTCAAAATTCGTAAACGCATTGGCTCGCTCAGAATACTGAAATATTCAGCAACTTGTTGCACAACCTCTTGCGGGACAGGCTGGGATGACTTCATCAAACTCACCGGAGAGAAGTGATCTGGAAATATTAGCATTTATTCTGTCCATAACAATAAAGTAATGCTTCAATCCGGATTAATTCGCATTAAAATTTGACCGTATTCCACAGGTTCGCCATTTTGCACTAAAATTTCCATGACTTGACCGGAGACTTCATCAGCATCAATCTCGTTCATCAGCTTCATTGCTTCGATAATACAGACTGTCTGGCTGACTTTGATGCGATCGCCCACATTGACAAAAGGTGGCTCGTCGGGAGCAGCAGCGCGATAAAACGTTCCTACCATGGGCGAGATAATTGACACCCATTTGGTATCGACAGGAGCAGACACGGCAGCAGGAGCGGCGGCAGCGGGGGCTGGTGCAGCAATGGCCGGAGTCGCTCCTGCATTTTGACGTGAAGCATCCGGTGGGGCTGCAGCGGGGCTAGAAACAGAGCCCAGCGCGATCGTCGGAGCGACACTTGCCGCAGTAGAGAGGACAGTAGCCGTGGCTGGTTCGCTGGCCAGAATGCCTTTGCGTACAGTCAGTTCAAGCTCCCCACTTTTTAATGTCAGTTCCGAAATGCCTGTTTTGTCTAAAACAGTCAGCAGTTCGCAAAGCTGGTTTAAGTCTAATTGCACAGTAGATTCAAGGGTAATTAAGAATTTAAAATTGAAAAATTGGCAGCCGGCGAAGCTAGGAAACTTCACCGATTTTGAAGGCAAAAGGGATAGTCTTTAATCTTTGAGCGATGAGCGATGATTTTTTAGCTATTTAACTAATAACTAATAACTCAGAACTAAAAACTAAAAACTAAAAACTAAAAACTCCCTTTTCCTCCGTCGTTTCTACTCTCGGCCGAGGTACTTGTCTTCACGAGTATCAATCCGAATGCGTTCTCCTATCGAAATAAATAGAGGAACCATAATCTGAGCTCCGGTAGAGAGGATGGCCGGTTTACTGCCGCCAGTGGCAGTATCTCCTTTGACTCCGGGATCGGTTTGTGTCACTTCCAAGACGACAGAATTGGGTAATTCCACTTCCATGATTTGGTCGTTCCAGCGAAGGATGCTGACTTCCATACCTTCATTCAGGTACTTGACACGCTCGCCTATTTCCTTGGCTGTGAGGCGGCTTTCCTCGTAAGTTTCCATATCCATAAAGACAAACTGGTCGCCTTCTTTATAGGTATGCTGCATCGCGCTCTTTTCGAGGTTGGCTTGAGGCAAAGATTCGCCGGCCCGGAATGTGTGTTCGACTACGCTGCCGGTTTGGACGTTTTTTAGTTTTGTCCGCACAAAGGCGGAACCCTTTCCGGGCTTGACGTGGAGGAATTCGATAACCCGCCACACGCCGTTATTCCATTCAATTGAAACACCTGGTCGAAAGTCGTTACTGGAGAGCATATAAATTTTTGCGGGCAATCCCGTCGCCATTGGGCACGGGGGAACTATAGTCAGTCGATTTTAGATTTTAGATTTTAGATTTGGGATTCACTCGCAGCTTTGAATCTGGGAGATTGAACCTCGGTCTAAAATTTTGATCTCTCCACGACAGGAGTCTGGGGATTGTATCCGTTTTTGAGCGGGGTCAGCTTAAAGCCGCAGTCTAGCTGACGGCATCAAAAAGCAATTGGCAATTTATTTTACCTTTCAAAGGGAGCAAGTGCTGTACTCCAAGCGAAAAACCTCTGTCTGTTGGACAACCAGAGGCAAGGGATGTAATGGAGAGAAGGCGATCGCGCGCTGTGGGAAGATAATAGAGGCAATAAAAGTTAAAGATATGTTGCATTGGCCTAATTTCTCGATCGATACGTGCAAGCGCTGGGTGAAGACCGGCGCTTTAGCAGTCCTGCTGTTCGCACTCTCCCTGAGTTTCAGTGCAGTTTCCTATGCGAAACGCCCCAGCAGGAGTATGCCTGCGGGGAATCCGATTAGCGATGGCCGGGCGCTGCTGCGTTTCGCGCTACCTATTGACAATGAGACTGTGCGTGAGTTGCAAGTCAGTCTCGAAGATATTGGCAACCACATCCGTTCTAAACGTTGGGGGCCTATTAGCAGCGATGTCAGCAAGGCTTCGAGGATTCTCAACATTCGGGAGTCCGACATTTTAAAGAGTATTCCTGAGGCGAAACAGCCGGAAGCTGAGGCGCTAGTTGGACAAGTCAAGGAGGGAATTGCTGAACTGGAAAAGGCTGTTGAGGCTAAAGACAGGGAAAAAGTGATTGACTTGAAGGCGAAAATCCTCGGTTCGGTAGGCGAAATCGAAGAGTTGATGGTGACAAAGTTTCCGTTTGAAGTGCCTGCTAAGTATGCTAATCTGCCTCAACTGAAAGGGCGCGCTACTGTGGCGGTGGAAACGGATAAGGGGAGAATTACTGTTGTGGTTGACGGTTACAGCGCGCCTGTGACTGCTGGTAATTTTGTGGATTTGGTCGATCGAGGTTTCTATGATGGTTTACCATTTATTCGATCGGAAGAATCCTACGTTTTGCAAACAGGAGATCCCGAAGGCAAGGAAGTGGGCTTTATTGACCCAGCTACTGGCAAATACCGGAATGTGCCGCTGGAAGTGCTCGTTAGAGAGGACAAGGAACCTGTCTATGGAATTACTCTAGAAGATGCAGGGCGTTATCGCGACGAGCCTGTTTTGCCTTTTTCGGCTTTCGGTGCTGTGGCGATGGCCCGGGCTGAAGCTGAACCAGACAGCGGTTCTTCTCAATTTTTCTTTTTCTTGTTTGAACCCGAACTCACGCCGGCTGGCCTGAATTTGTTGGACGGCCGATATGCTGTTTTTGGTTACATGATTGAAGGAAGAGAGGTTTTGGATAAACTGAGGCAGGGAGATAAGATTATATCTGCTAAGGTGATTAAAGGAAAGGAAAATTTGGTTCAACCTCAAGTTTAATCAGCACACAAACAAAGACGGCGATTGAAATCGCTGCTTGTCAAACAATGACGGCGATTGAAATCGCTTCTTGTCGAACAAAGCCCGCCTCTGCGGGCTGGAAGCAACAATAACAAATCAAAGACGGCGATTGAAATCGCTTCTTGTCAAACAAAGCCCGGATGGTGCGCGGGCTGGAAGAGTTAATCACAAATAATGACGGCGATTGAAATCGCTTCTTGTCAAACAAAGACCGGATGGTGCGCGGGCTGGAAGAAATTATGACAAATAATGACGGCGATTGAAATCGCTTCTTGTCAAACAAAGCCCGGATGGTGCGCGGGCTGGAAGAGTTAATCAGATTAGTTGAAGTTTAGTTAACATCATTCTTTTGATCTACTGAGATTCGTTATTCCAACTAGCAATTATAATGATATTATGGCAATTTTAGAATTTTTATTGGTAATTGGTTTGGGCGGATTCGCAGGCTTGTTGATTGTCAACAATCTGAATGAAAGCAAGCAAAAGCGACAGTTGGATGAGGCTTTTTATCAGTTGTTGGAAACTCAAAACAGTCAGATGTCGCTGATTCAATTGGCGGCTAGCGCTAGGGTTGAGGCTGAAGTTGCTCAGCAGTATTTAAATCGGCAAGTTAAGATTTTTTCGGCGATTTTAGAGGTGGATGATGAAGGGGATACTTTTTATCGGTTTCCGAGGTTGCGTTTGCCGCCGAGTTCTGGTAAGGAATGGTAAGTAGAAGTCATTAGTCATTAGTCATTAGTCATTAGTCATTAGTCATTAGTCAAGCGTGAAGTCGTCCGATGGAAGTCGGAAGAAGGGTTTAGTTATCTAGCGCCGTGAAGTCGGAAGAGATAGACAGCAAGCTTGAGTACGAGTCATATTTTATGTTTAATTAAGTGGATTTATTTAAAGCGCGAAAGTTTGCTCGACTAATTGCTAATTATGAAAGTTAAAGATATCGGAGAACAAGGTCTTTTAAGAATATTACAAAAATTCTGCCCAGCCGAAATTGTGGGAGATGATTGTGCTGTACTTCCGACAAATCCTCAGCAATCTCTGGCGGTGACGACGGATATGTTGGTGGATGGAGTGCATTTTAGCGATCGCACCACAAGCCCTTATGATGCAGGATGGCGCGCCGCAGCAGCGAATTTGTCGGATCTGGCTGCGATGGGTGCAAGGCCTCTGGCGGTGACGGTAGCCCTGGCTGTGACTGCGGATACGGCTGTGGATTGGGTGGAAGAGTTTTATCGGGGGATGACGGCTTGTTTGGAAGTGTATCATGCGCCGATCGCCGGTGGGGATGTGGTGCGATCGCCCGTGGTGACAATTTCGATTACTGCTTTCGGACAGGTTGAGGAAAATCGTACCATTCGCAGGTCAAATGCGATCTCGAATTGGGCGATTGTGGCGACTGGTTTTCACGGAGCATCCCGCGCGGGATTAGAATTGTTGTTGAATCCAGAATTTGGACAAAATTTGGAAAAGGGCGATCGAACTTCTTTAATTCTCGCTCATCAGCAGCCTAAACCGCGGCTGGATGTTTTGCCGGTGGTTTGGGAAATTTTAGATGCTGCGGGTGAGTTTGCGATTGCTGGAATGGATAGCAGCGATGGTTTGGCTGATGCGATTGTGCAAGTTTGTCGGGCTAGCGGTGTTGGTGCAAAAGTCGATCGCACGAAAATACCAATTCCCCATAGTTTAAGCGAAATCGTATCTACTGAAAAGGCTCTGGATTGGGCGTTGTACGGTGGTGAAGATTTTGAGTTAGTGCTGTTTTTGCCGATCGACCGTGCTAAGCTACTCGTGGAACGAATCGGTGATGGTGCTGCCATCGTCGGAATCACTACCGAAAGCACCGATATTTGGTTGAGTGATAGCAGCGGTATTTGTCCTGATTTTAGATTGGAGATCGATCGAGGATTTCAACACTTCTAAATTCTCTCTTATTTCTTATCTCTTAGTCCGCGGAGGCGGACATCGTTTGTGTAGACGCGGTTTCTAACCGCCGGGTTTCTAATTCGCGGTTTCAATCGCCCTGTCTCGCATCGCGCACTTCTGCCGCTTCCTGTAACATATCATTAACTGGTGGACTTTGGGAATCGGGCAATCTCGGAGTTTCAGACTTGCGCCGAAACCATCTGTACTGATTGATTTTCCACGCACCATTAATCCAGCCCACCACTCCAGAAACCACGATTACAGCCAGGAGACTCCACAACAGACTAGCTACAGCCGGATGAATGCGATCGCCATTTTGAGGTATTCTGAACACTATGTCTCTCTCTACATAATTCGCAACCGCAGACACCACAATGCCTCCAGCGCCTAATCCAGTACCGAGTATTTGAATGGTTCTTTCTAGGGAGCGATCGATTTCTGCTTGTTCAATATCTACAATCCCCGCCACCAAATCCACCGCAATCTTAATCAAATCAGTCCCCTGTTTAAAATAGCCTAAATCGCCCTGAATTTGTCTTTGAAAATACGGGCAATTTCTCTCAACAAAAAACTTGAAGGTTGTTAACTCTTCGGTTGATACTTGCCATTTATCACAGATTTGATCCAGCTTTTGCTGATAATTGTAAATATGAATATTAATCGTATTATTAAAATCTTCCAGAGATTCTAATAATCTTTCATAAGCCAAACTTTCTCGAAGTAACTGTTTGAGTGTGATTTTCAGAGAGGTTAAAGACTCATCTGTATTAACATTTTCCTGGGAAGCAACATCATTGTTCGATTCAAACTGAGCGATTTTTGTTTCTAAGCTAACGATTATCCCCTCAATTTCTGCATATAGTTTCTTGAGTAAATTATAATTTCTGCGACTATCCAGAAAAGCTGTAGTGATTTTATGGCGATAATAAAACAGTTCAAACAAAGGTTGAACAATTTTTCCTAGTTTTTCCTCAATCTCATCATCAACCAGATAAACAAAGACTTGTAGTTGACTTTTGAGCGAACTGTACTCAAAAATTGGAGAACCCAGCAACTCAGTATCGCGGTAAAAAGGTAGACGCACAGATTCTTCGGGGAACAGATTATTTAAACATTCATCCGCAATTTGGCGGAAGTCTTTTTTAGTGTGAGGTTGATAGGTTTGTAATTTGTAGGTAATAAAAATAGTCTGTCCCAGCCAATCTTCATAACTCTCAGCAAGCATGAGATTGTTAACATTAAAATCTTTTAATGCTGCGATATCTATATCTTTATTTTCATCCGTTTCTGGGCTGCCAATTCTTGCTAAAATGCCTTCGCTATCATCCAGGAGGCAAAATTTCAACGAACCATCAATTTTATTTGAATGCGAGAATTTCTTGGCTCTACTGAGGGGATAACTGAGGTTAGCTTGGGAAAAAGTTATGTCTTTTTCCGGGCTGAAATGTTGCCAGATATTATTTGCCCAATTCCAGATAGAATTAGTTTCGGTTTTGCTTTCGCGGCTGAGTTGGTAGCTGTAGATGTAGATTTGGGGATGGTCAATTTTTAGCATCAGCTTTGTCAATGCGTTTTTTCAAGCTTGCTTCTAGTTTTTTGATATCGGGATAGGTATTGATGAGTGCTTCATAACCGGGGGCGACTTCTGCTTCTGCATCATCGAGATTTTTTCTCACATCGCCAATCCTATCTCTCACCTCTCTAAAATTTCGATAGAGGTTGTTAATCGCTTCTTTAACAACTTTATCATCAGCCTCCGACTCCGCTAAAGGTAAAACAGTATTGAGTAATTCTTCAATAAATGGCGGAGTAAGAATCTGCGGGCTTGTGGTAATCGCATCATATATTTCCGAGAAAATCACGCTTTTCGTCATAAATTTTACTTCCAAATGAATGTTGTTTGAATTAGAAATTCGCCCAGTGTTACACTTGTCTCAACTTGTAGGTGCGTCAGTCTTAGGTTAGTACGAAAAATCAGGGTTTTCGCAACTGACGCACCCTACTAATTTTAGTGTAGGTCGATCAATTTTGTTCGGCTTGTTCAGCTTGTTCTTTTTGAGCTTCGGCGATAGTCGCTGCTACTTCAGCTAGGGGTAAGTCAAAGGCTTTAGCAATATCTTCTGTAGCTAATCCCCGACTAAACAGTCTGAAAATAGCAACTTTTTGTCGCTGTTTTTCAACTTGTATTTTGGCTTCTGCTTCAGCTTGTACCTCTTCAAAAATTTCTTGATAAACTCTGGTTTTCTTTAAGTCACTCAGGCTAAGCATGGCGGCAATCTCCTCTCTGGTTTTTTGGGGTAACTTGTAAAGAATGATGGTTTCTAGTAAGTTGATGAAGTTTTCTCTGACTGTGCTATCCGATATTTCGGTTTCGGCTTGTCTGGCTAAGTCTATGGCAAAGTTTTCGGCGGTGTTGTCTGGTTCGATTACCAATTTTAGCACTTTTATCGGTAGAGATGCTGTTTCTGATGCACTTAGTTCATCGATGTAAATACGGGTGATTTTTGGGAGTGCCAGCATTTCCTGGAAGTGGATGTTGCTTTCTCTTTCGGTTTGCCGATTTGGGTAGATGACTACCAATTGCCAAGGGTGCGGCGGTTGGTATTGTTTGAGATAAATGAACAGTTCGGCAAAGAGACGGTAGTATAGTGTTGGATCTGGTTGAAATTGGACTTCGACAATGTAGAATGGTAGTTGTGGATCGGGGACGATCGGTAGAAATAAACCGTCTAGGCGAAAGGCTAGTTGTTTGATTTCTTGGGATGTAAATTGGTATTGGTTGGCACTATCGGCGGAGATGCCCAGAAGGGCAAAAAACACAAAGGGGAATTCTTGGAAGATGTTGTAAAATATACTATCGGTTTTCATCGATCGCATTCAATCTTTCGTTGAATTATACCCCAATACGATACGCCAACCATAATCACATTATAATCCGATCGCACAAAACGCTGCCCAATGATAAACATCGCCGTAGGGCTTTTCATCCTCATTGTAACGTCCTAGCAGTTCTTCAGTATATTCTTGGCGATCGGCATCAAAACTATCGGATTCCTGCACCCATGATACCAAGTCTGAAGTCGCGGCAGACTTAAACCAGCGCTGGGTATCGTGGAGGGCTTTACCAATGCTAACTCCTGGTTTTAGCAACTCATAAAATTTTACCATGATTAAGGCGGTGGAGAGGTCGTTGACTGCCCAAAGACTGGCTAGGGTTCCCATTGCTCCGGCGTGGATAAATCCTGTCGGCAATCCAATATAATCGGAGCGAGTTTTGGTGTCAATGAGCGCGGTTTCGCAGGCGGAAAGCACGACTAGGCGGCAATGTTTGAATTGCAACAGCAATATGTCTGCTAATGTTAGACAATTGTTAATATCGGCTGTTTTGCCTGCGCGCCATTCCACGTAGCGATCGGATTCAATCTCCCTCGTGCCGGCCCTTGATTCGGGATCTCCACCTACGATACCCCCAGACAAAATCAAATACGATTTTAGCGGATCGTCCGCATTAAAAGAGCCGTGACAGGAAAAGTGCGCGCAGTGGGCATTTTCTAACTGCTCTAGATACTTTTCTAGCAGATTTGTTTTACTCGCTTCGGGGCCCGGGAGAATTTGACTAATCGCGAATTTGGGGGCGATGCTGGCCACTTCTAAATCGGTGTAGGGAAGATCCGAGGTGGGGTTTTGCAGGGCGAGGAGTTGGTCAAAATTTGGGTGGATGGTAATCTGTTGCAGGAGTTGGCAACTGGGGGCGTATTGAATGCCTTCGAGGTATCTATCTAATAAGAATTCGCCGTCACTTAGGGGTAGGGCGTGGAGGGGGAACAGGTGCAGCCACCAGTGGGGAATTAGGATTAAGCGGGTACTTTCTGTGGGCAGAATTGTGGTGATTTGGAGGATTTCGGCAAGACGCTGGAGATAGTCGGAGAGTTTGGTTTGCCAGTGGGTTTTGCTTTGTTTGTAGTCGGCCCGGTAGTCATTAACTAAGTCGATTAATTCAGCGCATTGAGGATTGCGATGCACTGTCAGCACGTCGGGGTATGTGACGACAAAGGTGATGATTTCTGTGTCGGTGATGTACCACTCAATTAGGGCGGTGTCTGGGGTGAGGAGTTGGGTAATTTCGGTGAAAGTAATGGGTTTTAGGAGTTGGGGGGTTTCCTGTTTTTGGGCGATGACTTCGGCAAGGTTGCGGGCTTTGTTGGCTTCGGCATATAAGAGTGCTTCTTGGTTGCTTTGGCGATCGAGGCATACTTGCACCATACCTTGATAGAGTCTATCCCACTTCAAATCGTGTTTTTGCTTGGTTTCATCTCCCGATTCTAACTCTCGTAGTTTGGAGGCTCTGGTTATAGCATTTTTAAAGGTATCATAGGCACTTTGGAGAGTTGCTGCTTTTTGGTTTGTGTCTTCTGGTTTTTCTACGTTGATGTGGTCTAGTTTTGCTAGATAAGCGAAGCCCAGATTATTTAAGGTTTCTAAGTTTTCTAACGGGAAGTGCTCGCGAGTGCTTATCTGTAAAACAAAATTGTACGTAGCGATCGCCATTTCGATATTGTCTGCTTTCTCTCCCCTGATTCTTTGGCAGTAGGCAATTGCCAGATTATTTTGCGTCGTTGCCCAATATTCGGGAAAAGCCTCGCGGGTGAAGACTTCCAAGGCGGCATTGTAAAAAGCGATCGCCCGTTCGATATTGTCTGCTTTCTCTCCGCTGATTCTTTCGCGGTAAGCTTCTCCCAGATTATTTCGGGTCTCCGCCAATCGTTCGGGAAAGTCATCACTGGTGTAGACTTCCAGTGCGGCGTTGTAAAAAGCGATCGCCTGCTCGATATTTTCTTCCCGCTTTTCCCTGATTCTGTGACGGTAAGCTTCTCCTAGATTATTTTGGGTCTCAGCCCATAGTTTGGGAAAGTCATTGCGGGTGCGGATTGCCAGTGCGGCCTTGAAAAATGCGATCGCCCATTCGATATTCTCCGCTTTATCTCCCTTGATCCTGGAATAGTAGGCAGCCGCCAGATTACTTTGTGTCGTTGCCCAATCTTGGGGAAAGGCTTCGCGAGTACGAACTTGTAGTGCCTCTTGGTAACAAAAGATCGCGTCTTCCAGATTTTCCGCCCGCGAACCGTTGATTCTGTATAAGTAGGCATTAGCTAGGTTATTTTGAGTTTGAGCAAACTTTTCGCTTCCCGGTTCCCGATAATTTAAAACTATTTGATAACCAGTAATCGCAATTTCAAGATTATTCGCTCTATTCCCACGGGGAAATTGATTAATATGAATACTCAAATCTTCTATGAGGGCGACAATTGAGCTAATTGCTTCTGGATGTTCGGCAATTAAAATCTGGGCTACTTGCTGTAAAGTCTCGGAAAAACCAGCATTGAGGAGATGTTGCCGTTGATCGAGTATCGGGTAAATTACTTTAATATCGCTATTGCTATCTTGTCCTGCTTGCAATAATTCTAGGATAAATTTTGCATATTCTTGGGAATCTTCACCTTCGGAGTAGACTCGATCGCGGTTTTCTTCCATTGTGGGGAGTTGTGAATAACACGGGATTTTATTTTATCATAGTTGGGGTTGGTTTGCTGGGTGGCGAGAAACCGGGTTTTTGCGAAGATATTGGATGGGAGGCGAAGATATCGGAAAAAACCCGGTTTCTGAGATGGTGGGTGGTGCCGAGAAACCGGGTTTTTGCGAAGATATTCGATGGGAGGCGAAGATATCGGAAAAAACCCGGTTTCTGAGATTTTGCAAAAGTTCGATCGACCGTTTTTTAATTTTTTCCACAAGCGCGATCGATCGTTGCTAAATCTGCAATAATTCAATGCTATTATCCGCGCCACAATTCCCACGATCGCCCACGAGTCCGCCGGGGGTTGAAAACCCCCGTCTCATAGCGCAAGTCCTCTAAAAGAGGACTGAAGCATCTATTTTTTAATCAAAATTCTCATGATTTTATTCAGTCGGTTTCAACCGACTTGCGCTATGAGACGGGGATTTAAATCCCCGGCGGACTTGAGGACAAACCGATCGATTCTAGGGGGCGAAACAACCTGCCAACCAATTTTACTACAAGTTAGTCAGTGGCGAGAAACCGAGTTTTTGCGAAGATATTCGATCGCAAGCGAAGATATCGGAAAAAACCCGGTTTCTGAGATTGTTAAAGCAGCCTCACTTTAGCTTATTTTGAATCATTGCCCAATATTCAGGGAAAGCCTCACGGGTATATACTGTTAAAGCCGCCTCATAAAACGATCGCGCCTTTTCGATATTTTCATCCCGCGAACCGTTGATTCTGTCATTATAGGCATTACCTAGGTTATATTGAATCATGGCCCAATCTTCAGGAAACTGTTCGGGGGTACGAACAGTTAAAGCAGCCTCAAAAAATGCGATCGCGCGATCGATATTTTCCGCCCGCGAACCGTTGATTCTGTTAGCGTAAGCAGCAGCTAGGTTATTTTGAGCCATAGCCCAATCTTCCGGGAAAGCCTCAAGCGTGTAGACTGTTAAAGCAGCGCCATAAAGGGCGATCGCCATTTCCACATTTTCGGCCCGCGAGCCCTTTATTCTGGTAATATAGGCAGCAGCTAAGTTGTTTTGAGTTTGAGCAAATTTTTCGCTTCCCGGTTGCCGATTATTTAAAACAAGTTGATAAGCGGCAATGGCAATTTCAATATTATCCGCTCTATTTCCACCGGGAAAATTACTAATATTAACGGTCAAGTCTTCAACGAGACTGATAATTGAGTCAATAGTTTGTGCATTTTCGCCACCAACCAACCTCTCCATTACTTGCTCTAAAATCTCAGAAAAACGAGCATTTAGGAGATGTTGTCGTTCGGCTAGCATCGGGTAAATTACTGCTGTATTGCTATTGCTACCATCTTCTGCTTGCAATAATTCTAGAATAAAGTTTGCATACTCTTGGGGATTTTCACCTGCGGAGTTATTGCCATCGTTGATATCAATTAATTGTGCTAGCTGGCCGATCAGATTTCGCAGGAAATTAGCGCCGTTTTGTCCTCCTTGCTGTGCCATTTTTTCTGCTACTAACTCGCAAGTTTCCAGAAATTGGACATCCAACAATTCTGAGTTATCTTGTAATATCTGGGGTTCCGATCCGTTGGGGCAATTCAGCAGGGTGTGAATTAGTTCTAGGTAGGCTTGGGCGCGGCTTTCTTCCATTGTTGGGGAGTTGTGAATAATGTCGGAAGCTATTTTACCATGCTTGGTGGGTGGCGAGAAACCGGGTTTTTGTGACAATTTTTGGTGAGATGCGAAGATATCGGAAAAAACCCGGTTTCTGAGATTGTCGATGGGTAGCCAGAAACCGGGTTTTTGTGACAATTTTTGGTGAGAGGCGAAGATATAGGAAAAAACCTGGTTTCTTAGATTGTCGGTGGGTGGCAATTATTCACAATCTCTACGCAAACAATTCGGCTACTGACACGCTAAAACCCGGTAACAAAGGACTGGTTAAGTTATCTTCTTTAAATAAAGTCATCGCTAATTTCAAAACTCCGCTTTCCCGACGGTAAATTTCTACTTTTTGCTGTATGCGGTCAAATATCCAATATTCGCGCACGCCTTGAACTGAATATAATTTTAACTTGGATTGGCGATCGCGCTTTTCATTCTCTTCACCGGGAGACATCACTTCTACCACCAACTCCGGTGCACCCGCCAAATGTCCGGCTTCATCTAATATCTGTGCTAAAAGTTCATAGCTTACCCAAACTACATCAGGAATAACATTATCACTATCGGTGAAAATCAGACCCGCAGTTGTTGCAGCCTTACCTAAACCTGTCTCTATTGACCAATTACCCAAGGTTCTGCAAACATTATCAACAATATTTTGATGTTCCCAGCGAGGTGCTCTTGTCACAACCAATTCTCCTTCGATTATTTCGTAACGGTTGCCGTTATCGGGTAAGGATTCTAAATCAGCGCTTGTCCAGCGAACTTTTTCTGTAGTTGACATAGCTTTGACTCCGCTCTGTTCTATTTTAATTATATACCAATACACTTGGGTTAAGACAAGACGGCGGTTGGAAACCGCCCGGTTTCCAACCGCCCAATCTTCAACCACCCGGTTTTCTAATGCCTGCACAATGCTACTTTGGGCATTAATCTATCTAAAATTTGTCCGATCGCAATTACCGTCCAATCAACATCAGCTTCCGTGGTTTCGCGTCCCAGTGTCAAGCGAATTCCACCAACCGCGCCGCTTTCGTCATATCCCATTGCCAATAATATCGGACTGGGCGTGAGTTTGCCGCTGCTACAAGCCGCACCGGAACTAATGCCAATTCCGGCTAAATTTAGCTGTCTCACCATAGTTTTACCTGTGATTCTATCTGTTTCTCTCTTTTGGTAAGGGCGACAGGATGGGGAGACGATGCAAAAACTGGTGTGGTGCGGCAGTCGGTAATATCGATCGCCCGTTGGGACTAAACTGGGTATGTGAGCTAATCCGTCAAAAAGTCGATCGCGCAATCCAATTAACCTCGGCGTTTCCACATCCATTTCCTGCACAGCCAACTCCGCCGCCACTCCAAAACCGACGATAGCGGGCAGTGCTTGCGTCCCTGAACGCAGTTTCAACTCTTGTCCGCCCCCGCCGAACATTGGCACCAATTCGAGTCCTGGACGCACGTACAGCGCCCCTGCACCTTGCGGCCCGTAAAGTTTGTGACTGGAGAGTGAAAGCAAGTCTACGGGGAGTTTCTGTACGTCTATTGGCAATTTACCGGCAACTTGAACTGCATCGGTGTGAAATAGGATATTGCGATCGCGCGCAATTTGCGATAATGCTTCTATTGGTTGCAGTGTACCAACTTCGCTTTGTCCGTAGATGATGGAAATTAGCACAGTGTGCGATCGCAGCGATTCTTGCAAATCCAAAGGATGAATTCGCCCATATTTATCGACTGGTAATTGAGTTACTTCCCATCCCAATTGTTCGAGTTGTCGCACCGGTTCTGAGACTGCGGAATGCTCAACACTGGAAATAATGATATGCTGCGGCTTTGTATAAAGACGCGCAACTCCCATAATTGCTAAATTGTCCGCTTCAGTGCCGCCCGAAGTAAAAATCATCGATTCCGGTAGCGCATTAATCAAGCTAGCAACCTGCATTCTTGCTAATTCTAAAGCAGTCGCCGCCCTTTGTCCCCATTCGTGCAAACTAGAAGGATTCCCCCATTGTTGAGTGAGAGCTTTTTGCATAGCATCAATAGCTTCTGGGCGTGTCGGCGTTGTAGCACTATAGTCGAGATAAATTTGCATAATTTTAAAGAAGGAAGAAGGAAGAAGGAAGAAGGAAGAAAGAAGAAGGAAGAAGGAAGAAGGAAGAAGACATACACAGCAACCTTCTTTTTAGCAATTCGTATTTTACGTTTAAGGTAGATTCACTTAATGCCCTATGCCCTATGCCCTATGCCCTATGCCCTATGCCCTATGCCCTATGCCCTATGCCCTATGACTAATGACTCCCTGGTTTACAGACATTGTAGTCTTCGTGGGACAAGACTTTTTGAGGAATTAAGAAAGTGCCGCAATCTTCACAAAGCATTCTGTAGTTGCGGGTTACAGGAATACTCACAATCCAGCGGTTGTGACGCAGGCGTTTGCCGCCGAAATCTCTGTAATTCTTATTTTCCCCCAAAGCTGCTATAATAGCGCGAGCTTTAGTAACTACATGGTCGGGTAGACCTCTAAGATCGATGATATCTCTAGCAAATGATGCTTCCCTCTCTTGTTTTTTGATTTGTTTTTCGGCCAGCAGTTCAACTGATTGCTGTTGCGCTATCAACTCTTGCGTGCACCGATGGCACGCTTTACCATATCCCCTGTGACCACAATCAAAAATTGTTTTTCTTTTAGCCATAAAGCATCAGTATCGGGTTTGACCCACGCCCCTGAATGCTGCTACCCTACCAGTGATGCTTCCGGCATCGAGGCAGTTCTACAAGACGCAAAATCTATTCCCTGTCATAAATTTAATAGTTTTAACTTTCCTAGATCCAATATCTTTCCACTCTGAATAGACCGATGACCTCAATAAAATTTTAAATTTTGTGAATGTACTTTATTCTAATTTATCAGGTTTGTGTTGTGTTGGAATGCTGGCGATCGCCCTGGCGGCTTGCGGACAAGCAAAGCAGGACGTGCAGAATTTACCTCCCACTCTCGCTCCGCTGCCTCAAGACCCCTTTTTGCAAGTATACTTCAATCAGTCGCTCACTTCGAGTTATACAGAACCCTACCGCGCACAAACTAGGGCTGGAGATGATTTAGAAAAGTTAATCGCCGAGGCAGTAGCCAGTGCTGAATCGACGGTAGATGTAGCGGTTCAGGAGTTTCGCTTGCCCGGTATTGCGCGAAAAATGGCCGATCGCGCGCGCACTGGAATTAAAGTCAGATTAATTGTCGAACATATGTACAATCGCCCTTGGAGCGATTATACAGCCCAAGAGTTGGCAAAGTTACCGGAACGAGAGCGCGATCGCTACAGCGAATTTCTGCAACTCGCCGATACCAATAAAGACGGCAAATTAAGCCCGGAAGAAATCAAGCAAAACGATGCTTTGGTAATTGTCAAGGATGCCGGGATTCCTGTAATTGACGATACCGCTGACCGAAGCAAAGGCAGCGGTTTGATGCATCACAAATTTGTGGTAATTGACGGCAAAACAGTCATCGTAACTTCGGCTAATTTTACGACAAGCGATATCCACGGCGATTTCAAGACAGCAGCAAGTCGCGGCAATGCCAACAATTTGCAGCAAATTGCCAGCCCTCAATTAGCTCAACTATTTACTCAAGAATTTAACATTATGTGGGGCGACGGGCCCGGAGGCAAACCGGATAGCAAGTTTGGCATCAAAAAGCCGTTTCGTCAAGTGCAAAAAGTGAGAGTTGGTAATGCGACAGTTGCGGTGCAATTTTCACCAACAAGTGCGACTTTACCTTGGGAACAAAGCGTTAACAGTTTGATAAATCGCACTTTAGCAAAGGCGAAAAAATCTGTTAATTTGGCACTATTTGTATTTTCCGCTCAGCGGTTGTCAAATACTCTAGAACTTGAATCTAGGCGCGGTGTGGCGGTGCGAGCTTTGATTGACTCAAATTTCATTTATCGCCCTTACAGCGAAGGTTTAGACATGATGGGGGCGACTTTCATGCAGGATTGCGGCGGCTTAGAAGCGGACAATCGCCCGTGGAAAAAGCCGCTGACTGCGGTGGGAGTGCCGCAGTTACCCACGGGCGATCGCCTGCATCACAAATTCGGCGTTATCGACGGAAACACCGTGCTTACAGGCTCTCACAACTGGAGTGAGGCTGCAAATCACGGGAATGATGAGACATTATTGGCGATCGACAGCCCGACGGTTGGGGCCCATTTTGAGCGGGAGTTCGATCGGCTTTACAAAGGTGCAATCTTAGGAATTCCCGCCCGAATCAAACAGAAAATTGACGCTAAGCAAAAAGAGTGTAAATCAGTCCAAGCAACATCAAAACCTGCGAATCCTCAACCGCAAAGTGGTGGTAAAAACTTAATTAATTTGAATAGCGCGACTCAAGAAGAACTAGAAACTTTGCCAGGGGTTGGCCAGAAGTTAGCCGAGAAAATTATTGCAGCGCGGGAAAAGCAGCCTTTTGAGTCTTGGGAGGATGTCGAAAGATTGCCAGGAGTAGGAAACAAGGCTATAGACAAATGGCGCGATCGAGTAACATTTTAAAGTAGGGTGCGTCAGCTATGGTGATTTAATTAATTAATCATCTAGCAACTACAAACCTGCACCATGAATACTTCATTCATTGGTGGAGAGACTAACCAGGAAGGACTAAAGTCCTCACTACAAACCTGCACCATGAATACTTCATTTATTGGTGGAGAGACTAACCAGGAAGGACTAAAGTCCTCACTACAAACCTATTTTATCGATCTTGACAACAGTTAAGCTTTCTAGTTAAACTTACATTCAAATAAAATGCACTTTTTTCATATTGGAGGTATAAAGAGATGAAACGCGCCAGATATTTTACGGGCCAGCGACCAATCAAATTCCTAGCTTTTTTGATTGGTGCAATTTTAGTCACACTAGCAGCTTTCACAGTCAGCGCCCAGCAGACTAGCGAAGCACAATTTCGGGTAAAGAACGAAAACAGTTTTAATATTAACATGATTCAATTCAAGCGCGTTGAATATGTAGGTCAGTGTCCCGGAAGTGGCATCTCCCCTGATTCGCAAAGCGCTCGATTTGTTTCCAGCAAGACTCCCCCCGCCCCTAACAGAAGAGTGCTGATTAAAAATGTGACCGATGGCATGGAAACTAACCCCTATCCTTACACGGATAGAAGTTATGACAAAGGTGAGTTTTCCGAGAGTTTTGGATTTAAATTAGCAAACAGTCACAAAACAAGAACTTTTTCGGTTTTAGAGGGCGAAAATAAATTTGCCTATGAAATCAAAGAAAATAACCAAGTTATAGAACAGGGTGCGCTTACCGCTCAAGTTTCTGTACAAAATTTAGGTACTTTTCCCCGCCAGCAAGTTTGTGAGAACAAAGTCACCTCACAATGTCAGGATGCTGCTGATTGTCGCGAGAGGAGACGCAAAGGAAAAAGTTGCAGAATAGAGTGTGTTACTGTTCAAGAGTGTCGCTGTCCGTACTAATTCCTGCCTAATTTTTGTTATACCAACCGCCGAGGAAACAGCTAGTTAAAGTAGGGTGCGTCAGTAGAGCCTGTTTTCATTGATTATTCAGGAACTCCGAACTGACGCACCCTACAGGTTCGTAGTGAGGACTTCAGTCCTTTATTCCAAAGGTTTGTAGTGAGGACTTCAGTCCTTTATTCCAAAGGTTCGTAGTGAGGACTTCAGTCCTTTCTTTGACCAATTAGCAGCAAAGACTAAAGTCCTGACCAACCTATTTTATTAGGACTAAAGTCCTCACTACCAACCTAGTTCAAGTAACAGGGTGAAAGTAAAATGCCGCAGCTAACACAATATATGTTGCTAAAAGTAGCACTCCTTCCAGCCAATTCGATCGCCCGTCGAGACTAATTAGATTAGCGATTGTCACTGCGATCGCAACTGCAACCACTTCAAACGGGTTGAAGTTTAAATCCATCGGCTGATGAATCACTAATCCAATAATCACCAACACCGGCGCTACCAGCAAAGCAACTAGCAAACTCGAACCCATCGCCACGGAAACTGACAAATCCATATTATTTTTCATCGCCACTCCCACCGCCGTTACGTATTCCGCCGCGCCGCCCACAATCGGCAACAAAATTACACCTGTAAACAGCGGTGTCAATCCCAATCCTTTGGTAGTTTCTTCGACAACCCCCACGAAAATTTCTGATTCAAAAGCAACGGCAACTGTTGAGGCGACTAGCACTCCCAGCCACAGCCACAAATTCGGTTTGTGTGCAGTAGATTCATCGGTATTTTCAGCATCTTCTAACTCTAGTATGCCGACTTCGTAAAGGTAGCTGTGAGTTTTTAAGGAAAATAGCAGGGTTAGCGCGTAAACTGCAATGAGGACGATCGCAGTTATCAACGAAAGATTCTGAATCGCTGCGGGTTCCACTCCATTCGAGGTGTAAATTACCATCGTCGGCAGCAGAATCGCAATCACTGCTAGAGTCATGGTAGAACCGTTCACCCGCGCGATAACTGGCTTAAATTCTTGTTCTTTGTAGCGGATTCCCCCTAGCAGCATCGACAATCCCATAACTAAGAGCAAGTTGCTGATAATTGTGCCGGTGATGCTGGCTTTCACAATGTCAATTAAGCCGGCTCTTAGGGCAACTATGGCAATAATTAATTCCGTAGCATTCCCGAAGACTGCATTTAATAAGCCGCCGATGGAGGGCCCTGTGACGATCGCCACTTCTTCTGTTGCTGTGCTCAACCAAATAGCCAGAGGTATAATGCCTAGGGCGGAGGTGATGAAAACTACCAGAGAACCCCAGTGCAAATATTCGGCGGCGATGGAAATGGGGATGAAAATTAACAGCGCTATGGAAAGAATTTTTTTGATTGACATAGGGACTCGGATGGTGTATTGAAGGTGATTTCGAGTTGCCGGGGCGATCGCCAAATTGATTTTATATCAATGCGCGATCGATCGGAAGACCGGGCGGTTGAAACCGCCAGAAAGTCAAACATACACTCAGCGACGTGGGTTGAAGAATGAGCGGTTTTTAGATCGATACGCGATTGATAAGAAGACGGGGCGGTTGAAACCGCGTCTATACAAACAAAACCCAGATGGTGCGTGGGTTGAAGAATGAGCGGTTAAAATTACGCGATCTTCTTGAGTTGGCGTCCGGCGGACTTCGTTTTTATAGAAGCGGTTTCAACGGCCGTCCTATCTGAGAAAAAGCGTGCCGTCCTTGCGAATGCTTAAAGATTTTCTATCCAAACCTAAATCATTTGTCTCGTCTAATCTTACTTCTACTGTTCCTTCGCCAACAGGTTTCAGATTCACTTTCAATAATGCGCCATCTTGTCGCCTAAATAAAATTGATGCAGGTAGTGTCAATGCTTGCAGCGCGACTGTGGTATTTTCGGCTAAGCTGCGGCGGTTAGTTTGTCCCACTACTTGATAAAATAGTCGATCGTTCGTTTTATTCGTTAATCTAACATTGGCTTTGCCGTTGACGGGAACCATCTTGCCGTCGGGAACTCTTTCTGGTTCGTTAGTTTGGGCTATGGAGACAGCCAAACTTGCATTCTGGGTGAAAAGCCAAAAACTATTGCCTGCTACGGCTAAGGTAACAGCCAGCAGGCTTGCTATCCAGGTTTTGTCGATCGCTAGTTTGCACATTATTTTGTTGGATGAAGTGGGATTGTCCTGACTTAAAAGCACTAATTAAACGAATAAAGAAAGAAGAAGTAAGAAGGAACAATTAAAAAAGAAGGAAGGAAGAAAGAAGGAAGAAATAAGATTTCTCTCATCTCCCAATCTCCCACTCCTCCCCTCTCCCAATCTCCCACTCGGACATTCCGGCAGCAGCTATTGGACCCAACGCACGCGCACAAAATGAGCTTCCCGTCCCCAGAAGTCGTGACTGACAGAAATATCAACAATACTCAAATTAAACGGAATAGCAGTTGTTACGTAGCGCTGAGCCAGAGCCCCCACATCGGGAGCTAACTGAGCTGCTGTCGCCGCCGCCGCACCCAAACCCAAAAGTTGCAGGATGGGCCCCTTCGGCAGGGCTAAATTGATGCCGACAGCCAGTCCAGCAGTCAGCAGCATTGCCACCGACAAGTTGGTACCGCAGCGGGGATGTACGGCTAAATCCCACTCTCCGCTGGCAATCCGCTGCAAAGCTAATTGCACTGCATGACGCAACTGTGCAATGTTAACGCGGCCGTACAGATAAAATCCTTGGTCAGTGGACATTCCGCCCAATAACTGATTATCCGCTCTTGCAGCCGGCGTACCAACCGATTGGCCCAGTACCCAAACCGTAGCGTGTTCCAAGGCATGAACTTGGCGCAAAGTCAAGATTTCCTTCAAACCGGGCACAAAATCTAGCTGTCGTAACAAGTCAGCATCTTGAGTCCGCTGCGGGGCAAAGTCAAAAGGAATTTGACTGGCGTGCCCTGAACTAGAAGCAGCATTTGTCGTCATGTCAAAAGGCCTCCACTAATGTCCGATCGCAAATTTTAGAAGCGAGATTCACGGTTGAACGCGCTTGCCTGCGCGAAACTCTCCAGAAAAGCGTCTGCCTTTAGCATCTGTAATTACGCCTCTACCGTGAGGCAGTCCCTTGCGAAATTCGCCTTCGTAGCGAACGCCGTTGGGGAAGCTGCAACTACCTTTACCGTCTAGCTGTTCGTTGAAAAACTGACCGTCGCAGCGAGTGCCGTCCGCACGGGTGAAGACTCCCCTACCAAACGGGTTTCCTGCGAAAAACTGTCCGGCGTAGCGATCGCCGCTAGCAAAGATAAATTGCCCTTGACCGTGCGGCTGGCTGCTAGCAGCCCCGCCGCCTATTGCTTGAACAATTTCAAATGTTCCCCTGTAGCGATCGCCAGTGGCAAAAATAGCTTCTCCCCTAACGATCAGACCGTTGCGGAACTCTCCCACCATGCGGTCATCGTTGGCGAACAGGAATGTGCCTTGACCGTTGGGTACGCCGTTACGAAACAGTCCTTCATAGCGATCGCCCTTGGAGTATACGTATATTCCTTGTCCCTGAGGTCTGCCGTTGACGAAAGTTCCTTCATAATTGTCGCCATTCTCGTAGTTGCACCTGACTCTACCGTTGGGGGGAGAGCCTTCGCAAACCGGAGGGCGCTTTTGTTCTGCTGCTGGCGCCGCCAATGACGATTTAGTGTTGGCTAGCAGTGAGAGGTATCCTACCCCCGTGCCAACCAACATGAGTATTCCGAGTTGTTTAATTGAGCGAAGCATGACGGTTCTCAATTTTCTTTCTAAGGATTGAGCTAAATTTTGCATTAAATTGGGTTCTGAGCAACTCGGGGAGATTTTTCTCCCACAATTTTAGAAACCTCTACACCGTTTTCTTCTAGAACCACAATCGGATCGGCTCCTGATTTGAAATCAACCCGTTTGATTAGCACCTGCCCGCTGGCAATCCGCTGTCCTACTTTGATATATCGACTTGTTGGCTCGTTAGGTGCTTTCACAATTACCAGTATGTCATTACCAACTCTGACTACGCCACTAACTTCAACTCCTTTGGCATTGTCTGTCGAAGGCGGTGGCGGTGGTGGTGCGGGCGGTGGTGGCGGGTTCGGGTCTTGCCACGAGGGCGGCGGTGTTAATTCGGGCAGCTTGGGCAGCCCCGGCAGTTCTCTGGTGGCGATGTTGGGAATGCTGGGAGGGCGCGGCGGGCCCGGCGGGCGAGCGGCGATCGCTGGCGGGCGTCCCGGTGTCGCTCCTGGTCGTCCCGGTGTCGCTCCTGGTCGTCGCGTCCCTTGGGGGCTTGCCGTCGTGCCTCTTGGGAAGCCCGGTATAGAGGGAACTCCCGGTATTGATGATGCCGGAGCTCCTGCTATGTCTGGGGAACCTGCTGGTCTGGTTCCGGGGCGTCCTGGTCTGGTTCCGGTGCCGCCGGTGGTGCCTGTTGGGAAGCCCGGTATTGATGGCACTCCCGGTATTGATGCCGGATTTCCTGCGACGTTTGGGGAACCTGCTGGTCTGGTTCCGGGGCGTCCTGGTCTGGTTCCGGTGCCGCCGGTCGAGCCTGTTGGGATGCCCGGTATAGAGGGTACTCCCGGTATTGATGCCGGATTTCCTGCGACGTTTGGGGAGCCTGCCGGTCTGGCTCCGGGGCGTCCGGGGGCTGCTTGGGGACGCGCTGAAATTGGTGGCAGCCATTGGGGTATGGGGGTTAGCGGCAGGTTGGGAAGACTTGACACCTGTGCGGGGCTTTGAGGTTTAGGAAGTTCCGCAACTGTCCCGCCGCCCCGTGCCCTGTTCGCTCCCGGTGCTGGCGTCCACTGAGGCGGGTTTTTCTCGTCCGGTAGCTTGGGCAGATTTGGAACTTGTCTGACTGGGAGGTTGGGGAGTTCGTTGCCCGCTGTCCCGCCACCGTCTGTTTTGAGTGGTTGAGGGGGAAGGACTGAGAATGGGTCATTTGCTTGACCGGGGACAGGGGTCTGTGGAATTGCCCTCGGGGCTGTCTTTTTGCCATCAATGTCTGCTTGAGCTTGTCTGGCGCGATCGTCAGGGTTTGTCGATCGGATCAAGCCGGGGGGCTGGGCCGCTACTACTGGGGAGGGGAATGTCTGAGCTCCTGGTGTGGGACTTGCCGCACCAGGAGTTCCGGGAGCGTTGGCTGCTGGTGATCCTGGTGTTGCACCCGGACTGAGACTAGGAGTAGGAGTGGGACTGGCTGTGTCGCCACCCCCGTCGCCGCCACATCCCCCGATCGAGAAAGCCAGCATTCCTATAGTTGCAAAATATAAAAGTTTACGCATTGCCGATCGTCCCCAAACGCCTGACTTTTAAGTGATCCAAATGGCAATTGCAGTTGCTGCCATTTGCCGCTTTTCAGTTTACCTGGTTTGATGGTATGCGATCGCTTTTAAATTGCCAAGTTTTCCGGACGATTTGATGTTGAAGCGGGCCCTGGGTTTTCGGGATCGGGTTAGGATATCAATGGCGGTGGTTCTTCGACATATTGAATCAATTAGGGCATGGTTATGGTGGCAAAAGTGATTCTCAAGCGGATTTGGCGATCGGGCATTGTTTCTGTGGCTGTTTTGGTAGGTCTGGGATCGGTGGGAAGCGGCAATGTGAATGCTCGTTCGCATCAGCCAGAAACAAAGGTGATGGCATTGATGCCCGCTGCGAGTTCCCAGCAGCTCGATCGCACTTTAACAGCAGCCTCGGAAGCCACAAGTGGCAATGTGTATTCTCAGTTTCGCAGGGGCACCTCAAATCCTGGTGTCCAACCGCCAGCCAATCAACCAGCCTCTGGTGGGAATCAAAAGGTATTTCAAGCTAAAATCAAGCGCCGCGCGGGTGGCACACCTGTGATTGATGTGGTATTTAACGGTAACAAGACTTTTGAAATGATTGTCGATACCGGGGCGAGCGGCACTTTAATTACTCAGCGGATGGCTGCTGCGCTGGGAGTGAGGCGCGTGGGCACCGCGAGAGCGGGGATCGCTGACGGTAGCATTGTCGAGTTCCCCATCGGTGTAGTGCGATCGATTCGGGTTGGGGGTGCTGCGATCCAAAATGTCGAAGTGGCGATCGCCAAACAAATGGAAATTGGTCTGCTCGGTCACGATTTCTTTGGCAATTACGATGTCAAAATCAAAAAAGATGTTGTAGAATTTTATGTTCGCTGAGAGTGAGCCGAATCAGAAACCAATTTTTATTCGCATACTGTAAAGTTATTCGCAGCCCGGTCAAGGCTGTTTAATTTATTTCTTGAGGCACTTGCAAAACGCCGCCAAGTGTGGTATTGTTTTGAGTGTTTCCAGAGCAGTAGACCGTTGAACAATCCGGGAAAATCCGGCCGCAAAAGCACGGCCGCTGTTGGCGCGATCGAGTAACAGTCTCCAACGGTGGATTCACAGTTCAAGGCAATCAATTAGACAATTTGCCGATCGGGTGGAAATTAGTTCCCAAAATGCTGTGGCTGAGGGAATTATTGTTCGCGTTGTTGGGCCGGACCGTAAAAAATCTGTAAAAAGATGAGCGCAAGATGTTCCGCAAAATCGGCAATTATGACGATCGAGAAATTAATTATTCTAAATAAGGTATTCGCATGGCACAAACGTCTGTATCTCCTGTAGTGCTGATTATTCTAGACGGCTGGGGTTATCGTGAAGAAAAAGACGGAAATGCGATCGCCGCCGCGAAAACACCCGTGATGGACAGTCTCTGGGCAGCTTATCCCAGAACTCTGATTAACACATCAGGTCGGGCGGTAGGGCTTCCCGACGGCCAAATGGGCAACTCAGAAGTCGGTCACTTGAATCTGGGCGCGGGCCGCGTGGTTCCTCAAGAGTTAGTGCGAATCTCTGATGCTGTCGAAGACGGATCTTTGCTAGACAACCGGGCGCTGGTTCAGCTTTGCTCCGAAGTGCGCCGCCGGGGCGGCAAGTTGCACCTGACCGGTCTTTGTTCCGAAGGTGGGGTACACTCGCACCTGAGTCACATTTTGGGCTTGCTAAAGCTAGCAAAGGCACAGGGAATTACTGAAGTTTGCATCCACGCGATTACAGACGGCCGCGATACTACTCCGAAAGAGGGTGTGGAAGCTTTAGGCAAGATAGAAGATTATATCAAACAGGTAGGAGTGGGTCGGATTGCTACCGTCAGCGGCCGCTATTACGCCATGGACAGGGACAAACGCTGGGATCGCGTGCACCGCGCTTACGAGGTGATGACGGTTGAGGGCGCGCCTGACGGTCGATCGGCAGTTGATGTGTTGCAGGCCTCCTATGCGGTCGGAGTAACCGACGAGTTTGCAGTTCCGACTCGCATTGCCCCAGGCGCGGTAGCATCCGGGGATGGGATGATTTTTTTCAATTTTCGCCCCGACAGGGCTAGAGAGTTGACTCAGGTCTTTGTAGCGCCAGATTTTAAGGGCTTTGAACGGCAGTTAATTGAGCCGCTGACCTTTGCGAGTTTTACTCAGTACGACCCCAAACTGTCGTCGGTACTGGTAGCTTTTGAACCGCAGAATTTGAACAATATTCTGGGCGAGGTGATTTCTAAGCACGGTTTGCGGCAGTTGCGGACGGCGGAAACAGAAAAGTACGCTCACGTGACTTATTTTTTTAATGGGGGTCTGGAAGAGCCTTTTGAGGGGGAAGACCGCGAGTTGGTGCAGAGCCCGATGGTGGCGACTTACGATGAGGCGCCGGAGATGTCGGCCGCTGAGGTGACGGATGTGGCGCTGGAGGCTTTGTCCAAGCGGATTTATTCCTTTGTGGTGCTTAACTACGCTAACCCGGATATGGTCGGTCATACGGGGATGATGGATGCGACGGTAATTGCGATTCAAACTGTGGATAAATGTTTGGGGCGACTGTTGACCGGGATTTCCAAAGCTGGGGGAACGGCAATTATTATTGCTGACCACGGCAATGCTGAGTTGATGTTTGACGAGGATGGGAATCCTTGGACGGCTCACACTACTAACCCGGTGCCGTTTATTTTAGTAGAAGGCGAAGGTCTGAAGATTCCGGGTCACGGAGGGAATGTTGCTCTGAGGGCGGACGGTTGTTTGGCTGATGTGGCGCCGACGGTTCTGGAGCTGTTGAGGTTGCCTCAGCCCCCGGAGATGACTGGAAAGTCTATGATTCGATCGGCTGAATTTGAAGTTCGCGCCAATCGCACTCCGGTGCGGGTGCGGCTGTAGCAAGTCTGGGTTACAGGTAGGGATACGGCGCTGTCCCCAGAGGTGGATGGAGTTAACCCGAAAGACCGCCAGGGACTTAAGTCCCTGGCTAATAGCTAAAGTCCTCTGAAGAGGACTGAAGAACTTATCTCAGTCCTCTTCAGAGGACTTTAGCTTTGAGGCAGGGGTTGAAACCCCTGCCGGACTGCACCGAAAGCGTGTCAAGCCGACACCTCTGGGCGAAGCGTAGCGGAGGCAGTCCCGTGTCCCTAAGCGAGGTTGTGTGCGATCGACTAAATTTGATATGATAATGAATTGCCAATTACTAATTACCAATTACCCCAAATTATGAATATTGTTTCTGTGTTACAAGTTATCTGGTCTTTGTCTGCTTTAGGACTTGTAGTTTTTGTGTTGCTGCACAGTCCTAAAGGCGATGGCATTGGAGGGATTGGCGGACAAGCTCAATTATTTACGAGCGCTAAGAGTGCGGAAACAACTCTCAACCGGATTACTTGGGGCTTGTCTATTGTGTTTATGGGTTTGACTATTATTTTGAGCGCTGGTTGGTTGACTCCTAAGTTATAAGATTCGGATTTTTAACCGCAGATGAACGCCGACAGACGCAGATAATATGAAGTTCATCTGCGTTTATTTGCGTTTATATGCGGTTGCAAAAATGCGGTTGTGGAAAGTTACGAGAAAACATAGATTACTGGCTGATTTGAGATTGGCTTTATGTTGTTTTAGCCTGATAATTTTGACTCAGGTTAATACTCGGGCTGCGAGTCTTTCTCTTTCTCCTCTCCCGAATAGTTGGCCATCTCCACAGGTTCACCCTTTGCCGCCAATGCTCGCGAATTGGCAAGATTCAACTAATAGCGGTGATTATTTCGATCGCATTAAACAGCCAAATGTCGGTCATTTGCTATGGTCGAAATTTCCCATTCAGGTGTATGTGGAGCGTCCCGTTGATGGGAATAAGTCTGAAGAATGGATAGCAGCCGTCTTGGGTGTTGTGAGGGAATGGGCGGTTTATTTGCCTTTGGAAGTGGTGGATAGTTCGGAGGTGGCTGATATTAGAATTTTACGTCAGGCTCCGCCTTTGCGTCAAGGGCTTTTGCGATCGCGCTCTGGGGAAGCCACCTATGAGTTGTACAATCGTCTGGACGGGGAGAAAACTGTTTTATCTCATCGGTTTGTGGTTTATTTGAATCCGAATCAAGTGGGTAAGTATGTTCCGGCGACGGCGCGGCACGAGTTGGGGCACGCTTTGGGAATTTGGGGCCACAGTTTGCTGGAAACTGATGTGCTTTATTTTTCTCAGGTGCGGAATCCTCCGGCTATTTCTGCGAGGGATGTTAATACTTTGAAGCGGGTTTATCAGCAGCCGACTCGTTTGGGGTGGGAATTGTAGTTTTTGGTTGTAATATCAACTCGGCGCTAACAAACACAATCAAATAGGTTCGTAGTGAGGACTTTAGTCCGCATCTTTCATCACAGGAATGAAGTCCTCACTACGAACAATTAAATAGGTTTGTAGTGAGGACTTTAGTCCGCATCTTTCATCACAGGAATGAAGTCCTCACTACGAACCTTATAAAGAACCTGATAGTTAATAGGGAACAGAATAGAAATGAAAGATGAATGTTTTGGAATTGTCCCAATCTTTGGAAAAGAAGCC
This sequence comes from Oscillatoriales cyanobacterium, assembly GCA_004293365.1. GTDB lineage: Bacteria > Cyanobacteriota > Cyanobacteriia > Cyanobacteriales > Microcoleaceae > Microcoleus. The sequence goes on from RDYN01000026.1 coordinate 29,524, forward strand.
GACCGTTTGTTTTTGTTGATTCAACATCAAGCAGGACATTGGGCGTTTCCTAAAGGTCACGCGAATCCGGGGGAATCTCCAGCGGAAACGGCTAGGCGAGAATTTGCGGAGGAAACTGGGATATCGGATTTTGAAATGCTGGATGAACCGAGTTTTACGGAACATTACTCTTTTGTGAAGGATGGCGAGCAAATTGACAAAGCTGTGACTTATTTTTTAGGCTTTGTTAGTTCGATGGATGTGGTTTTGCAAGTGGAGGAAGTTCAAAATCATGCTTGGGTTTCTGCTGAGGAAGCTGTTAAGTTAATTACTTTTGATGCGAACCGCCTTATGTTCGGGGAGGTTCAGGCATTTTTAGATGGGAGATAAGAGTCGGGGGGATTTACATTTAATTTTTGGGGCGATGCTCGGAGCAACGTCCCACAAGAGTTTGATTAATTTTTCACACACAATTTAAGTGTAGAACAGTTTATCAGTTCTGTTCTGGTTTCTGATGCCGATCGCTCTTATTGAAATGTTCGATGGCTCTTATTGACTGTAGATATTTTGAAGTGCGATCGCTCGTCCAACCAGTTATTGTATCAAATAATGAAATCTTAGTCAAGACTAATTATTTATCAATAAAATTCGTATCAGTTATACTCTGCCTCGCGCCCTATTTTGCTGACAAGTTGAGATTTTTTTACCAAGATTTCTGGTAAAATTTGATACTAACAATAGGGATTTAAAGGTATACATATGTCTGAGCAAAATGAAATTGCGGTGTCTGAGACTTTGACACCCGAAGAGCAAGCGGTTTGGGATGCGAAGGCGAAAGTTCGGGTATTGCTGAATTTGTGGGATTTGGGCGGCGGTCAGATTCCGGTTAAAAAGGGGGATTTGACTAAGCGGATTGTGCGTACTAATGAGACGAGTGTGAAATATCAGGGTGTGCTCGGCGAGTTGCAGGAATCTGGGGCGATCGAGTATTCGCTGGTAAATCGGGTGACGCGGGTGGAGTTGAGCGCGAAGGGGAAAGAGGTTTTAGCGCAGGGCTTGAAAAGTCGGGATTCTCTGTTTGAGTTTGATGGTTCTCAAATCGGTACTCGGCTGGGAAATGCTCTGCTGAAGTGGATTCGGCATCAGGATGGTGCGGCGGCTGTTGCTGTGGAGACGGGGAAGAAGGATGGAGGGGCGATCGCCTCCTATGACGATTTTAAGGCTGTGGCGATCGATGTGTACGACAGCTTGAACCGGGATTATAACTTAGACGATTTAGTGCCGATTTATCGGATGCGGCGGGCGATCGGGGAAAGGGTAGGGCGATCGGAGTTTAACGAGTGGCTGTTGGAAATGCAGGCTAATGATATTTTTCAGCTAATGGCAGGGGAAATCCCAGACATCACCCCAGATAAACGTGAAGACTCAATCATCATTCCTGGTGGTACATTGCGTTACTACGCCAAGCGCTTAAATCCATAAAATTGTTCTCAATCTTTTTGTAGTTCGTTACCTCACACCCGATAACCATGAACAATATACCAGTTTCCCCGATAGAAGCCCTGAATGCTGCAATTCAAAATCACAATCCATTTAGCAAAGCTGGCATTGTCAAAGAGCAAGATGTTTGGGGGAAAGGATTCCCCGATCTTCCTACTCTAAATGCTCATGCTTCCGATGCAATTTTTCAGGCAGTTGAAAAAGTAAAGACAAGTCAATCTAGTCAAGAAAAGGTGAGTTCACTGGTATTAACTGCTTCAATGGGAGTGGGTAAAAGCCACATTTTGAATCGTACTCGCCAGAGGCTAGAAAGCAATGGTAATGCTTTATTCGTTTATGCGAGTGTTAATAATTACACAGACTTGAACTTTATCAAATACCAATTTCAGCAAACTTTAGTTAACAGTTTAAGTCGAATAAGTAGCCAAGGTGTCATGCAATGCCAGGAAATAGCAGCAGCAATGGCTAACGAATGTTTCAAAGCTATTAATCCTGCTACACCAAATCTTTCTCCTCAAAAACTACTCGATCAATTTGATCAAGTATGTGCTAGTTGGGCTACTAAAAATAAAAATTACATGAAAGCCCTAACTAAGCAATTCCTTAGGATAAGATCAAATGTAGACCCTTATATTCTTCGAGCTGTTTTGTGGACATTATCAGAAACTGAAACACCTTTTGCTATCAAATGGTTGTCTGGTGAAGAGTTAGATAAATCTAAAGCTGAGGAACTAGGATTGCCGACTAATTCCGGCAAGACTAATCAGGATAGAGAAGTAGAATCTCTTAACAATGTCCAGAAAATTTTAAATTTGGTGAGTTACTACCGTCCTGTAATCATTTGTTTTGATGAAATAGATGTAAATACAAGCTGTAGAGATGATGGCTTGACAACACCGCAGGTAATTGCTGATCTAGTTAAGCGTTTGTACGATACTCTCGAACACTCCGATCTCGGTCAAGGTTTGGTTATTATCACAGTAATGGCACCAGATACGTGGATAACAGTTAACTTGATGCCTACCAGTATACTTGAGCGAGTTTCAACATACACGCAGCGAAAACCAATCGATTTAAAATACTTGAATGGCGATTCTTTAGTTGATTTAGTCAAATTATGGTTGCAAGATTTTTATCAGGTCAGAAACTTAAATCCTCCTCATCCGGTCTACCCATTTGAGGAAAGTCAACTGAGAGAATATGGCAGAGGTAAGCCAACTGTACGCGAAGCTTTGACATGGTGTGCGGAGAATTTTAAAGTTTTTATGCCTCCAATGCCTGAACTTCCAGAAGATCCTGTTGAGCGGTTTGAGTTGGCTTGAACCAAAGAACTTGAGGCAGACATCCGAGAGGATATGGAGGATAATTCCACAATTGCTAAGGCTATTTACTTTGGCTTTGAAACCTTGAAAGGTCAGACGGTGGACAAGGTAACAATTGATGATATTACCGCAGAGATTAAGCCAAAGGCAAAAAATGCGGGTTGGATTGGATTCAAGATAATTGGTACCGAAAACGGAAGAGCTATCAAGATTGGTGTTGCAATTATCCAATCTTCTCAATCTGAATTAGTTGCTGCATTAAAGCGCTTAATTGATTATCAAACCTTTGATTTGACGCGCGGTTGTTTAGTGCGTTCCCAATCCAAAATAGAAAATATCAAGAAAACTTCTAAAGCCTACAAGCTACTAGAGGAACTCGTATCAGTAGAAAAAGGCGGTGAGGTCGTGTATTTGATTGAAGAGCAAATAAAACCGCTGATGGCTTTGCGTGCTGTTTGTAAAAAATGCCGGGATTACCATTTAACAGAAGACCAGATTTTTGATTTCATATCTCAGAAGCAGCTCGCTTTTGACAATCTTTTACTGCGGGAAATTTTGAGCGATCCGTCTGGTGAAATGCCTGCGGTTGACGATGATGATGAAAGCCTACTTTTAGAAGACATTTTTAACCCTCCCAGCATTGAAGATACTGATGATGCCGATCTCAACGACCTATTTAATTAAGCATGAGCAAATCTATTTTGCTTCAAACTGCTCTGGCTTTACCAAATCCAGATATTGAGGCTTTAATCCAAGGACGAATGATTGCAGCTATGCCTCGGATTTTTCTGAATCCGGGGCGGACATTTGCTTTGTATCCAGCCAATTTGTCGGTTGATTTGCTATCTGGCGATCGACATTATCGATCGCATTTTTTACCCGCTGCTCAAAAGGCACTTGCTCAGTTAAATTCAGATCGAGTTTCGATCAAAGCTTGGGCTAGGTGCGAATTGTGCCAAATGGTGAATGAGCCGGAATCATTAGAGGCTTTGTCGCGGTTAACCATTTGGAAAACAGAGGCATTACAGCAAATTATCCAGCAGCGTCCTTTTATTTTTGTAGCTTACCTGCGGGTTTATTTGCTACCTCAGCCGCTGGAAATGCCAGTGCATCCCAGCGGCAATTTTGTCTCTTTGCCAAAATCCCTAAATGTTACTGATTCAACGCCAGTGTTGAGCGAGTCTATCTTTGCCAAACGCCGTCAAAAGCTGGAAAAACTAGAGCCTCCCGATTATCCAGAATTGGAAGAGTTGCAAAGTGCATTAGTGCATTTATCCACCACCAACCCAAAAGCCAAACAACTAGACGCAGAAATCAAAATATTTCTAGGTTGGAGTAGCGATAAGCCTGTAAAACCAATCAAACCGGATTTATCTTGGATAAATACCATAGCAGCTTTGGGAAATCGCACCAAAGAACTAGATACAGACAGAAGCAACTATCAAGCAGGAACAGACTTTGAAATTGTAGTGCGCGATAGCCTTGAGTTTTTGGGATTTACCATAGATTATGCTCACAGAGGTGGTGCTGGCGGCTTAGATTTATTCTGCTCAAAACCTTATCCTCTGGTTGGTGAGTGCAAAGCGGGTAAAAAAATCCCTAACGATACAGCAGTTCAATTGCTGAATTTAGGAACCCTACGCCTGAGAGATCCAGCATTACTCAGAAGAGTAACTAAGTTGATTATTGGCCCGGGCGAACCTACTTCTCAACTTAAGGATGCAGCTCAATTACACGGTATGGCTATTATGAACCCTGAGACGCTTGAAAAATTGGTTAAACTTCAAAGCAACTATCCTAACTCGGTGGACTTATTTAAACTGAAAGAATACTTAAAACCGGGACAATCTGATGATGAAGTTGCTAAATATATTGAGCAAGTTGAACAAGAAATTAAAGTGCGATCGCACGTTCTTTCTATTCTTAAAAAGTATTTAGAAACTACAGGTTCTGAACAAGCAAGTGTCGATGCTCTTAGCGGTGCCTATTCAATGTCTAACCCACCCAAGAGGTTGTCCCGCGAAGAGTTGCACGAAATTTTAGTAGAACTTTCTTCTCCACTGACAGGTTATGCAGGGCGAATTAAAGGCGAGAATTTAGGGCGCGATCGCTTTTATTTCCTGCGCGACTTGCTGCTGGATGATTGAGGCATAATCGAGGCGAGTGCCACTATTTCAATTCCTTAAACAGTATCAGAATCTACTCCCAACTCCCGCAACTTAGCCGCCAATCTTTCAGCGCGTTGACGTTCGATTACAGCTTCCTGTTCGAGTTGCTGCAATCGAGCTTGTTCTGCTTTCACTAACTCCTCAACCAATGGCGGATTCAGTATTTCGTCCACCAACAAAACCAAATCTGGAAATAGTACAGATTCGATTTGTTGCCCCGGCAAATAATCATTCTGTTCGTAAATATCGTCGTCTTCTGGAAATGCTAAAACCCGCAGCTTTCCCTTATTCTGCTTCGGATCGGCTATCCAATATTCCGGCACATCAGCTAAGTTGTACTCCGCTCGTTTAATTATGTAATATTCAGGGCGATTTTCGCTCACCACTTCTATCACTAACAGCGGCTTTTCATCAAAATCGAGGATGCCTGCACCGGGCCTAGCAGCAGCTTGTTCCAAAAGACTTTGAGTGCAGACAACTACATCAGGAATTCGAGACTTATTTTCATTGGTTCTGACTCCTAGACCAGTTTTTACTACTAAGTCGAGATTGTGCGTGGCTAGGTAACGCTGGATTTTGTAAACTAAATATTCGCAAATTTTGATGTGTAGAACTGTTGCTGTTGGCATTGGTATTAATTTGCCTTTGTACAGTTCATATTTTACATCAGATTCTCCTTGATAAACTCGGTATTCTTCAAAAGTTAATGTGGGTGAATTATCAACTGGCTGTTCTGTTAAAACTGGCGGAATTGATTCAAACCTATGTTTTGCTAAGAGTTTGCCTTTATACAGTTCATATTGTACATCAGGTTCACCTTGATAAACTCGGTACTCTTCAAAAGTTAATGTGGGTGAATCATCAACTTGATTTTCTTCATTAACTGGCACAATAGGTTCAGACATATCTTTGTGACCTCAGCGAGTATTTCTGATTATTTTAAATTTAAACGACAGTATCAGGATCTACTCCCAATTCCCGCAACCTCGCTGCTAATCTTTCAGCGAGTTGACTCTGCTGCTCAGCGCGTTGACTCTGCTGCTCAGCGCGTTGACTCTGCTGCTCAGCGAGTTGACGCTGCTCCTCAGCCCGTTGACGTTCGATTACGGCTTGTTGCTGTGATTCCTGCAACTGAGCTCGTTCTGCCTTCACTAACTCGTCTACCAATGGTGGATTCAGTATTTCATCCACCGATAAAACGAAATCTGGAAATACTACAGATATAATTTCCTCACCCGGCAAGAAATCTGTGTAAGTGTAACCATCTTCACCTTCAGTCAATGCAAAAAGCCTAATTTTTTGCTTGCCAAGTTTAGGGTCAACAATGCAATATTCTGGTACGTTAGCTTGTTCGTACTCTCCCCGTTTGATCACATAATCTGCCCGCCGATCTTGGCTGACTACTTCTATCACTAATAACGGCTTTTCATCAAAATCGAGGATGCCTGCACCGGGCCTAGCAGCAGCTTGTTCTAAAAGACTTTGAGTGCAGACGACTACATCGGGAATCCGGGATTTATTTTCATCTGTTCTCACTCCTAAGCTAGTTTTCACTACTAAGTCGAAATTGCGATCGGCTATGTAATGCTGCAATTTGTAAACTAAATATTCGGAAATCTTGATGTGTAAAACTGTGGCTGCTGGCATCGGGATTAATTTGCCTTTGTACAGTTCATATTGTACATCTATATCTCCTTGATAAACTCGGTATTCTTCAAAGGTTAAAGTTGGGGAAGTATCTGTTTGCTTTTCTTCTAAAATTGGGGCGATCGATTGAGACATAGGTTTTGGTATGAGCTTACTTTTATATAGTTACTATTGTAGATCGGATTACCATTGGGGCGATCGCCTCAACAAGGTCGTAGCAGCCTCGCTGTCGAGTGGTTTAGAGAAAAAGTACCCTTGACCGTACTCGCAGCCGATCGCCCGCAGTTGAGCCAATTGCACGGCGGTTTCGACACCTTCTGCGACTACCTCCATCCCCAAACTGCGCGCTAGCATGACGATCGCCCGCACGATTTCCAAATTCTCGCCCGCGGCGCCGATGCGACTGACAAAAGAGCGATCGACCTTCAAAATATTAATCGGGAATTTGTGCAAATAACTCAGAGACGAATAACCAGTACCGAAATCATCAATGCACAGCGCGATTCCCAACTCCCTCAACTGCGAAAGCATCGCCGTTGCAGCTTCCCCATCTTCCATCACCACAGTCTCAGTAATCTCCAACTTCAAACAGCGAGCATCTACACCAGTTTCCTGCAAAACTTGCTTGATTTGGTCGATCGACTCCGGCTCGGAAAACTGCCTCCCCGAAAGATTCACTGCTACTGTCAGCCGGGAATTTCCCACAGGCAAATTCAAACTCTGCCACTGAATAATTTGGCGGCAGCTTTCGTTCAAAACCCACAAACCCAAAGGCATAATTAACCCAGTTTCCTCCGCCATCGCAATAAATTCCATCGGGGAAACCAAACCGCGTTCCGGGTGCAGCCAGCGCACCAGCGCCTCAAATCCGATAACCGAGCCGCTTTTCAAACAAACGATCGGCTGATAATAAACAGTAAAAGGACATTCCAATTTAGGAGGAGCAAATTGTGATTTCGCACGCTCCAACTTCCAGTCTATTTCGCACAACGGCGAGTTTTCCCCCGCCTCCCCACCTGGGAAATCCACAATCGAATATGTCAAATTCAGTTCATCAATCGACTGCCGCAAATCGTGTTCCAAGTGCATCAAAGCCACAGCCCGAGTGTGCATTGCACTCGTAAACACTTCGTAGCGAGCTTTACCGAGAGCTTTTGCCCGGTACATGGCAATATCAGCATCGCGCAAAATATCTCCAGGCCACTGATATTTGTCGGTACTCATAGCAATGCCGATGCTAGCAGTAATTAAAACTTTATGACCTTCTAAATACAGCGGTCGTTCGATCGCCTTCAGAATTCCCTTTGCTTGGGCGATCGCTTCATCCACACCTTGAATTTCCTCCAGCAAAATCACAAACTCATCTCCCCCGAGACGAGCCGCCGTATCTCCGGGGCGCAAACAAGTCAAGAGACGGCGAGCCACGGCCACCAACAGCCGATCGCCCGTGCGGTGTCCCTGACTGTCATTAATCACCTTAAACCTGTCCAAATCGAGAAACAGCACCGCAAATTGATAGTTGGGATGCCGTTGGACGCGAGCAAAAGCTTGGCCCAACCTGTCAGTCAACAAAGCGCGGTTCGGCAACTCCGTCAGCGCGTCGTGCAAAGCATCGTGCAACAATTGGTCTTCAGCCACCTTGCGCTCAGTCACATCGTGACAGTTGACGACAATTCCCCGCACCGAAGGTTCCAAGAGCAAATTCGTCGCCACCGCTTCCAACACGCACCAGAAACCGTCCTTGTGCCGCACTCGGTATTCTGCCAATCCCAGCCCTACTCTCGGCATTTCGATGACACCTTTGAACACTTGATCCACCATCGGCAATTCATCGGGGTGAATCAACTCAAACACAGACCGGCCGAGGACTTCCGCCGTCGGGTAGCCCAAAATCCGCTCGGCGGAAGGAGAGACATAGCGGCAAAAGCCTTTCTCGTCGAGAATTACAATAATGTCTCTGGCATTTTCAATCAGCGATCGAAAACGCTTTTCGCTTTCCCGCAGTTCTTGTTCCGTGCGCTTGCGATCGGTAATGTCGGTATTCATGTAAATCAGACCGACAATTTTCCCTGTAGGGTCTTTAATAGCATCGGCCCGCAGCAGCACTTGCAAAATTTTGCCGCTTTTTGTGCGGTTGGTAATTTCACCAGACCAAGAATAACCGCGGGCTATCGTATCGAGAACTTCCCTGGCGACTGCGGGGTCAGCAAAAATTGCCGGTATACCTCCAGCGAGTTTAAATTCCTCTGCGGTGTCCCATTCAAATAGCTGAGAAAACGCTGGATTTTGATAGATGTGAGTGCCCGAAACATCGCTGATGCCGATCGCGTCGCTCGAACTTTCCACCGCCTTGCGAGTCAGCACCAAAGCTTCTTCTGCCCGCTTGCGCTCGGTAATATCAATCCCTACCAGACAAGCTGCATTGCCCCGATCGTACTTTTGAGCCACAATCAAATAATGTCCCGCCGACTCTGTGCCCTCAGTTTTCACCTTAGCGCTGAGTTCTTTAACCGCTTCCGTAGCGTCGCCGGCAAAAAAATCCACCACAAAAGAGTAAAAATCCAAGCTAGCGCCCAGAAAACCAATATCCTGGCCGACAAAGGCCGACGGCGACAAACCGTGCAGTTTAGCTAAGTGGTGGTTGACGCCCAAATAGCGCAAATCCGAGCTAATCCAAGATACTATGCCCGGAACTGCTTCCAAAATCGTTTGCAGTTGGTCGTTTGCTTGCTGCAAAGCTTCCTGGACTTCGATGCGCTCGGATAAGTCGGACTGAGTTCCGACGAAGTGAGTCAAATTACCGCTGTCGTCTCGCAGGGGAGATAGGGACAATTTGTTCCAAAAAGGAGTGCCGTCTTTGCGATAATTTTTGATTGTCACCTGCAATGCTATGCCTTCGCGCAAGGCTTCGCGGATCTTAGCTACTGTAGTTCGATCGGTATCCGGGCCTTGCAAAAATCGGCAGTTGCGCCCCAAGATTTCACCGGCGCAGTAGCCTGTGATCCTTTCAAAGGCCCGATTGCAATAAATTATGGGACTGTCGGGCGCATTGGCGTCAACAATGACAATCCCGGTGGTAGTAGCAGCCAAAGCTCGATCGCGCAGCCACAGTGCTTCTGAGCCCGTATCGCGATCGGCTGCGTCCCCCACTTCATCTAAATTATAAATTGACTGGTTATCCCGATTTCCCATCAGCCAAACTTTCAAGCAAACCTTTGCAATTTCCTAGTTGCTTCTTACTTTAACGTTTTTCAGGACTAGCGAACGTAGATTGCATCTTTGCCTTTAACTAAGCGGGATTTCACGTTAGTTGTTAGTTGTATTTTCTGCGCTTGCTGTGTCGGTATTTACACAAAGCGCATCTTCACTGTCACAGTAAAAAACCCTCATTTCCTCTCCCCCTCTCCCCCTCTCCCCCTCTCCCCGCACTCCGTCAATCAGGATGTGCAGCAGCTTATTTACCAGGAGTCTCAGATTGACCGGGTGTAATATTAATCAGGGGTAGAGCCCCGTTGCTCCCCATTACTGTCGGAAACTGACCGTTCCATTTTTCGATCGATTGCTGCTGTAAAATTTCGGGAGTTAAAGTTTGTCGCTGCAACCGTTGAGCTTCAGCTTGCTATGAGATCCCGGTTAATTTGCGCCGGAGCATCCGGGCTTGCTTTTTTAACTGTAAATTCTGCTTGTTTGGCTTCTTGTTCTGCTATCTTTTTGGCTTCTATCGCTTTACTCAATTCAGGAGAAAAGCCAAAGTTCACCAAGGATACATCTCTAACTATCACTCCGTAAGGCGCTCAGCGATTTTTGAGAAATTTGTCAATTTCTGTTTTAAGTTCTGTGCGTTGAGTAATAATTTCTTCTGCTGTTTTTTGAGAAGTTGCTGCTTTGATAACTTCGGAAATTGCCGGAGTGAGAATGCTATTGACAATTTGTTCTTCGTCTCCTACTTGCTGGAAAAATTGGTTGGTTGTGGCTGGATATATGTTCCAGTTAATTGCCAAGTCTGTACTAATTTTTTGCTAGTCTTTGGATGCTGCATCTGCTTTGATGTCTGTTTTTTGGACTCGGACGCGAGCGGGTTTTAACAGAAGTGACGATCGGAAAAATTGGGTGGATGCCTTCATCTAAAATTGCGTTATCTACTTTGCCAAATCGCATAATTACGCCGCGTTCCCCGGCGCCGACTATGGCAAAAGGTTTTAAAATTAAGGTGGCAATGATGAAGACGATGCCACCAAGGATGTAGGGAGTTAGGTTGTACCGAACACTTTGCATGGTTCTCCTATGTTAATTCCGCGTTGATTTGTGTTGCGGGATGTTAGTTTTGATCGAGTCTTATCTAAGATAATAAATTCATGTTAATGGTGCAAGATTTCATAAAGTCAGTGATTTATGTTCATACAAGTCATATAATTTTGAGGTTGGCAGAGGGTCTGAACTGCAAAAGGTATACAATTCCGGTTAGATTGGCGATCGCCCATGAACGAGCCCACTTGTACCAGACCCAGATGATAGATGAATAATTGTTTCAATATCTAGACAAATGGCATATTTTTAGATAGGGAATTGAAGAACAAAGATCGATCGCTCTTTCTACAAGCTATAGGATGGCGAGCCCAGCTCAAAAGCTTTTCAGAAAGCTAAAAAATCAGGATAAAACAGGTATTTTTTGTGAATTATTAGAGAAAAATTGCAGGTGGGCGCAGGTGAAACCTTTGCCGGTTGGTGCAAGCACCAGTGCAAGATACCATTTAAATCGCATTGAGGTACACACTCTATTTGTATAACAACCGCCGTGGCGGTTAGAACGTTTTTAATTACTGAACTGCTTTTCGTCCTTCTTCCTTCTTCCCTCTTCCCTCTTCCCTCTTCCCTCTTCCCTCTTCCCTCTTCCTTCTTCCTTCTTCCTTCTTCGGTTAACTGTCACGCTGGGACTTACCCTACCCTCCAGAGTATAAAAAAAAGACTCCTTGGGCAAGTTTTGAATTTATAGCGACAAATGTTAAAAATTAGAATTTTAAAATGGCAAAAAATAAGCTAAGGTTAGATGAGAACGGTTGAATAAAGGTATCTAATGTTGCAGCGACACCCTTGGCCGCAGACAATTGAAGAGGCGATCGTCATTCAAGATGTTCTCCGGTCAGAGGTAATTACCGAAAATCAACTGGACACAGTTCGGTACGTCGCAGGCGTAGATGTCGGCTACGACAGCGCAGAAAGCCTATCGCGGGCCGCTGTAACAGTTTTGAGCTTTCCAGACTTGCAATTACAGCAGCAGTCTGTGGTTCGCAGTCCTACAGCTTTTCCTTACGTTCCCGGTTTCCTGTCTTTTCGAGAAGTGCCGGCAGTCCTCGACGCTTTACAAAATATCAGTTTGAGACCAGACTTGATATTGTGCGACGGTCAAGGACTAGCTCACCCCCGCAGGTTCGGCCTGGCCTGCCATTTGGGAGTTTTGACAGGAATTGCGACGATCGGAGTTGCCAAAACTAGATTTATCGGAGAACATTCAGAAGTAGGATTCGAGAGGGGCAGTTGGCAGCCCTTGCTGCACGAGGGATCGACGGTAGGCGCAGCTTTAAGGACGCAAACAGGGATAAAACCGATTTATGTATCGATCGGTCATAGGGTAAACTTGATAAAGGCGATCGAGTACGTCCTGCACTGCGCCCCGAGATATCGCTTGCCAGAAACAACTCGATCGGCAGACCAACTAACATCGGGATAACTGACCCGCCCGGAAGGCATCAAAAAAATAAAAAGTCAAAAGACAAAAAAGCATCCCTCTTTGGACTTTGAATTTTAGAAGTGTCGCCGCCCAGTCGAAAAATGCTCTGAGTGTATCGCCAATCAGCTTTCGGTTCCATCCTTCCAGCGAACTAAAGAATGACTATACCTGAGAAAGAGGTATAAAAGTTGGGGGATTTCTAGAATGATTGAAAGACAGTAATCAGCTTAAACATTGGCGGCTCGAACAACAGTACCCCGGGTGTGAACTATGTTTAGTTCACATTTGTAAATGATGAAACAGTCATCCTGCGACTTAAACTCAAAGTTTACATTCGTCAGATGACGTTTCATAATTTACCGTCTGACCTCTCACCGCTGGCTGGGAGTCCCAACTACGGTGGGAGGTGGAGGCGGGATCGATCGAAAAAATCAGCAAACAAACAAGGAGACAGTCATGGCTGAGAAAAGCAAACGCGGATTCGCATCTATGGACGCAGAAAAACAGCGTGCAATTGCTAGCAAAGGCGGAAAAGCTGCACACGCGAAAGGAACTGCCCACGAATTTACTTCGGAAGAAGCCAGAGAAGCTGGTCAAAAAGGTGGCGAAGCTGTCAGCAGAAATCGGGAACACATGGCTCAAATTGGTCGCGAAGGCGGCCGGAAAAGCCGCAAAAGCGAAGCTTAATTGAGTCTGTGACAATTTCAACACAGTGACTGAAATATCGTCACTGTGCGATTCTTAAGAAGTTATGAAGCTGTCTTGAGGGTCAACAAGTTTGCGGGCTAGACAAGGCAAGCAAACACCAGTCTGTCTCTCAATAAAAGCCAATCCGATCGCAAAAAGCCCCGAAATCGGGGCTTTTTTGTTTGTGAGACGAAATATTTGGTTAACTAAGGATCGTGAATTAAATAATTTACACATATTTGTGGGACGGGCTCTCCCGCCCATCCCACAAGAACAATAAAAATTGTAAGTTATTTAATTCTCATTCCTAATATAGTTGGCGATCGCACTTTTTGACCTCAGAAACCCCATTTCTTTGTAGATTTCTCGTTACCAAACCCAAAACTCCCAGAAACCCGGTTTCTTTGTAGATTTCTCGTTACCAAACCCAAAACTCTTAGAAACCGGGTTTCTTGGCCCAAGCGCGTGGGCCCGGAAACTGTCCGAAGTCTTGATATAAATAAGTAAGATTTTTATATTTTTCAGGAAACAATAGAATCATGACAAACCAGCTCAATTTAACATGGACAGAGGCTGGGGTGCGTCAAACTCAGACGATTCAAAACGGACAGCCAAGCAAAAACCCGCCAAGCGTAAGACTCGGACGCGACCCAGCGCAGTGCGATATAGTATTTTCGGATTCCAGCGTATCGGGGTTGCACGTCGAAATATTTTTTAATCAAGAATTGCAGGAGTATGCAGTGCGGAATTTGCGCGCCAGCAATCCGCCCCTGGTAGACGGAAAAATTGTCGCCTCGGGCGAAGCAATATTGAAATCCGACAGCCGCATCCATTTAGGCCAAGTGGAAATCGAGGTGAATGTAACTGAGGTGCACTTAGCCGCGCCGCTGACAGTTTTGCTTGGGGCGCCTCCGGTTCAAATTTCTTCCCCGCCGACGCAGCCTTCCACCTACGGTTTGCAGTGTCCCAAGTGCAGCCGCGTTTCGCCTTACGCGCAGTTGAGTGCGGGGTGTCCGTGGTGCGGTACTTCTTTGGCGGCGGCGGCGAGTGTGGTGCTCTCGGAGTGAGGGGAGAGAAAAAGCCAAAATGGGCCGATCGCTCTTTTGTTCGATCGCGCGATCGCCAATGCTAGGATCTTGCTGGCAACGACACCTAATTTTCACTTCCTGACACTTTTGGGACTGCATTCAATCGAAAATCTCAAATATCAGGGGCGAAATAACGAGAAATCTACAGATATTCTGGGTTTATAGCCCCCATGCACCTAAAACTATTAAAGTTTTTGAGATAAGCCCCGAGATCAAATCACATCTCTCAAATTCAAAAATCTTTTTTCGCAGAAAGCTCAAAGCCGACTGCTAATGTTAAAAAAATAATAATGAATCCTCAACCCTTGCACCTGCGACTTACCTGGAAAGATACAGCTACGGGGGATTGTCGCTCCCCGATACTCGAATTGCCCATCGCTTTGGGACGTATTTTTGAAGCTATGCCCGCCACCATCAACGGTGAGCGAGTTTCTCGAATTCCCCTCAAAAGCAGTCAAGTGTCTCGGTTTCACGCTGTGATTGCAACCGTTGGCGACAGTATCGCAGTTACTGACACTGGCAGCCGCAACGGTACTTTTGTCAACGGCACCCGCCAAACCCGGTGCGTGCTGGCAAATGGCGATATGCTGCAAATCGGGCCCTACAAGATAGCCATTTCATTTACTGTTAATTCCACAGAAACCCAGTCTGTCAATTCTCACATTTTCTTTAACCCGCAGACCAATAGGCCAGACCCCGCGTTGGGGCCGCAAACGGTGTCGCCGCTGCCTCAAACACCTAGTAAAGGAGAATTTCCGCCGATCGCATTTTTGCAGGCAAATCAAGTCACAATGCGATCGATCCAATCTATGGGACTCCCGGTTGAAGAAATTGATTGGGCTGCTGTTGGTGGCGGTTTGGGCAGCTTGATTTGGGTGGATTTGCTGAGAATTTGCGGTGTGAAGGTCGATCGAATTGCAGTTTTGGCCATGGAAGAGCAACCTTACGCCCGTTACCGTCGGTTGTGCCTGAATTCTCAAATTCCGCTCCGGGAACGGCTGCGATCGAATTCTGACTCGTGTCCAGACAACATTTGGGGCTGGCCTCCCTATGCTGTGCGGGAAGCTTGGCAGGAATTGCGGAAAGGGCGGTTGATGGTGTCGCTGAAGTTGATGTGGCAGGTGTTTGCGGAACCGACTTTTGCCGAAACTTATACGCCGCGCGCCGGAAATGTGTTTGATTCGATTGATAGGGAAACTGCGCGTATCGGGTGGAATCAGATGTTTCGCTACGGGAGAGTGCGGGCGATTCGGAAAACAGATGACGGCAGGTACGCGATCGCTTATTCTCGATCGAATGCCAACGAGCGCGATCGTGCTTTTTTAATCGCCAAATACGTACACTTAGCCACCGGCTATCCCGCGATTCAATTTTTGCCCGACTTGCAAGAATACCGCGAAAAAACCCAGGATTTTGAGTCGGTTGTCAACGCTTACGAAAGCCACGACGGCGTTTACGAAAAGTTGGAAGCCCGGGGCGGCAGCGTGTTAATTCGAGGGCGGGGAATAGTCGCTTCGCGGGTGGTGCAGCGGATTTATGAAGCGCGACAGCGAAATGCCAACATTCAAGTATTGCATTTGATGCGATCGGCCAAACCTCAAGGTAACAAATTTAACCTCGCCGTGCGACAAGTCGAAAATCACTATGAATTTCAACCTTTCAACTGGCCCAAAGCCTGTTGGGGCGGCGAACTCCGCGTACTTTTGGAAAAAGCCAAACCCGAATTTCGCCCGCAGTTTCTCGGAGACTGGGGCGGCACTACCACAGCCAATCGCAGCGACTGGCGGCGCATTGTCAAAGAAGGTTTAAGTCAAGGATGGTATCAAATTACCTTCGGCGAAGTCGAGCGAGTCGAGCGCGACAGTCAAAACCGCACCGTGACTTACATTCGGGAGAAGGATCTCAAGGGGCAAATTAAGTTAGAAGCTGATTTTATTATTGACGCGACGGGTTTGGACGCTAAGGTAAAAACCAGTCCCCTGCTAGAGGATTTGGTAGTTCAATACAATCTTCCCCTCAACAATTTGGGGCGTTTGAGCGTTAACAACGATTTTGAAGTCCCCGAATTACGCAACGCCTCCCCCAACAACCCAGAAGGGCGGGTGTACGCAGCGGGCGCGATTACTTTGGGCGGCCCTTACGCGCCCGTAGACAGCTTTTTGGGCTTGCAATACGCCGCCCTGCGTTCCGTTGAAAGTCTGGCAGCTAACGGAGCTCCGGGTGTTGGGAAATTGAGCGTTTGGCGATCGTTCGTGCAGTGGTTAAAGTGGATTTTAAATAAATCTCCCGGCTAAATTGAAGAAGAAGGAAGAAGGAAGAAGTAAGAAGGAAGAAGGAAGAAGGAAAGAGCGATAAAATTAGTTCGTAGTGAGGACTTTAGTCCTCAAACTCTTATAACATCTCCTTCAATTTAAAATCCCCAATTTTAATCCCAAATCGAAGGCGCTTCGCATTCAATCTCAAATCCCCAATCTAAAATCCAAAATCCCAAATCTAAAATCGAATGACCCCCACCTTATTCGGCCGCTGGCAAACTCGGTTACTGCTATTTGCAACCATCGGCGTTTTAGTAACCCTGCCATTTTTTTTAGGTTTAATCACCTCCACATCGGGCGCAATTTTTTTCTTAATTTTAGGCTATGCAGCCATTTTTGGCATCGGCTGGGATGTCTTATATATCTACATCCAGCAATTTCGCTGGGATCGAGATTGGCCCGGCGCATTTCAATTGATCGCCGGCATTTGGGAAGCACTTTTTGTGTTATTTTTAATCAAAACTATCGGTTTGCCCGGAATACCGCGAGAAGATTTTGATTTAGGAGCTTTTGCCTTGCATTACAGTTTAGTGTGGCTGGCTATTTATCTAGCATCGCAAACGCTGATGCGAATTTTATTTCCCTACTGGCGTTTCCGAGGCGGCCAATGGTTGTAAAAATATTGTGTGATTTTTGTGATGCTTGTAGGAACTGGTTTTACAAACAATCTGTGTCTAAGACCAATAATCTCATCAACCCGCCCCGGCCAATTATCAATTCCCCATTCCCGATTCCCAATGCCCAATTCCCAATGCCCAATTCCCTGTATATTCTCATTTTTTTCCGGTTCGGGATTCCTTGACCTCGGTTTTGAATTAAATGGGTTTCATGTAGTCTATGTCAATGAAATTTTCTCACCTTTCATGCAAGCATACCGTTATTCTCGCCAGTGTCTGAATTTACCGCTACCAGAATACGGACACTGCGAAGGAGAAGCAGCAGATGTAACTCGGCTTGTAGAAGGAAAACCAGCTTCTCGCCTGCGGGAATTGATGCAAGATGCCCGCCAGCATCACGATATTATTGGATTTATTGCCGGGCCACCTTGTCCCGACTTTTCAATAGGTGGCAAAAACCGAGGTGGGGAAGGAGATAAAGGCAAACTTTCAGCTTCCTACATAGAATTGATTTGTCAGCAGCAGCCGGATTTCTTTTTGTTTGAAAATGTCAAAGGTTTGTGGAGAACTAAAAAACATAAAGCTTTTTACGACGAACTCAAGCTTAAGTTGGCTGATGCGGGATATGTTTTTGTGGAACGTTTAATAAATGCGATCGAATATGGAGTACCGCAGGATAGAGATAGAATTATCTTAATCGGTTTCCACAAACATCTTGTCAAAGATAGGGGCATTTGTTTAGATAAAAACAGCCAAATGTTGCCTCAAGGTTTATTTCCTTGGTCGAGTCAGATATTATATCCCAAATCGGAAGTTTTTTCTAATCCTTGGCCTGAGACTGATGCGTTTGCCTGCGATAGTTGGTTGCCTTGCCCCGATGGCATTTCCAAAGAGTTAACAGTACAGTTTTGGTTCCAAAAAAATGATGTTGTAAACCATCCCAATTCCGAACATTATTTTCAGCCGAGAGCGGGGATTAAAAGGTTTGCTGCTGTCGATGAGG
The DNA here is from genome assembly GCA_004293365.1 of Oscillatoriales cyanobacterium. Lineage (GTDB taxonomy): Bacteria > Cyanobacteriota > Cyanobacteriia > Cyanobacteriales > Microcoleaceae > Microcoleus. The sequence goes on from RDYN01000026.1 coordinate 47,578, forward strand.
GAGATGATTCTAAAAAATCTTACAAGCGTTTGCACCGCTGGCGTTATTCCCCAACTGCTTGTTACGGCAATAATGAAGTTCACTTACACCCTTACAAAGTTCGCAGGCTTTCTGTTGCAGAAACCCTGGCAGTTCAGTCTTTGCCAAAAGAGTTTGCCCTGCCCGCAAATATGACATTAACTAATATGTTTAAAACCGTGGGAAATGGAGTTCCTTATCTGGCGGCACAAGCTATTGCTAAAACTATTTTATATTTTTTAGATAATAGTTTTCAAGCGTCTCATATTCCCGAATTTTTGAAGAAGTCGGAAATCTAAAATTTATTACTATTTGTAGGGTGCGAAATGGGCACCTTAATACTATTTGTAGGGTGCGAAATGGGCACCTTACCGCTACCAATAAGGTGCGCATTGCGCACCCTACAATTCCTAAAGTTCCCAATTCCCAGACGTATCTTATTTAACGCAGAAGTGTTATAATAACTTGTTAAGGTTGAAAACCTAGATTTTTTATTTCCCTGCAATTCGCCATGACCGTTAAACCCCGCCGCTATCACATTACCACTTTCGGATGCCAGATGAATAAAGCCGACTCGGAACGGATGGCCGGCATTCTCGAAAATATGGGCTTTGAGTTCTCCGAAGACCCGAACGACGCTAGTTTGATTCTCTACAATACTTGCACGATTCGCGATAATGCTGAACAAAGAGTTTATTCTAATTTGGGAAGGCAGGCTCATCGCAAGCGCAAAGAACCTGGTTTAACTTTAGTTGTAGCTGGATGTGTGGCGCAGCAGGAAGGTGAGGCGCTGCTGCGGAGAGTGCCGGAATTGGATTTAGTAATGGGCCCGCAACACGCTAACCGACTTGAAGATTTGCTGGAAGAAGTTTTTCAGGGTAATCAAGTTGTGGCGACTGAAGCTGTGGAGATTATGGAGGATATTACTAAGCCTCGCCGCGATAGCAAGGTGACTGCTTGGGTGAATGTAATTTATGGTTGCAATGAACGCTGCACTTATTGTGTTGTGCCGAATGTTCGCGGGGTTGAACAGTCGCGAATGCCGGAGGCAATTCGGGCTGAAATGGAGGATTTGGGCCGGCAAGGTTACAAGGAGGTGACTTTGTTGGGGCAGAATATTGATGCTTACGGGCGCGATTTGCCGGGGACGAAACCGGATGGTAGCAACCTGCATACTTTGACTGATTTGCTTTATTTTGTGCAGGATGTTCCGGGAGTCGATCGCCTGCGTTTTGCTACTAGCCACCCTCGCTATTTTAATGAACGATTGATTAAGGCTTGTGCGGATTTGCCGCAGGTTTGCGAACATTTTCACGTGCCTTTTCAGTCTGGGGATAATGAGATTCTGAAGGCGATGTCTCGTGGTTACACTCAGGAGAAATACCTGCGAATTGTGGATATGATTCGCCGTTATATGCCGGATGCTTCGATTACGGCTGATGCGATTGTCGGGTTTCCTGGGGAGACGGAGGCGCAGTTTGAGAAGACTCTGAAGTTGATCGAAGATGTTGGTTTTGATTTGGTAAACACTGCTGCTTATTCGCCTCGCCCTGGTACGCCTGCTGCTTTGTGGGAAAATCAGTTGAGTGAGGAGGTGAAAGCCGATCGCCTGCAACGCATCAATCATGTCGTGACTACAACGGCTATGGATCGCTCGCAGCGCTATTTCGGGCGCACGGAGGAGGTTTTGGTGGAAGTCCAAAATCTCAAAGATCCAACTCAGGTGATGGGGCGCACTCGCGGCAATCGTCTCACATTTTTTAAGGGGGATATTGCACAATTGGCTGGTAAGATTGTGCGTGTTAAAATTACTGATATTCGCGCTTTTAGTTTGACTGGAGAAATGCTGTAAGAGTTTGGGTTGTATGGTGTGCCCCCAACCACCTTACCGTCCAGGTATGTTGTTGCGCTTGGGCGCTCTTATATATTATATAGTAGCGCCCCAGCGCAACAACGTGCCATAAGAGTGTAATTTCTGATAAAGATTGGTTTGTAGTGAGGACTTAAGTCCTCGGATGGATGCGGACTGAAGTCCTCACTACTAACATTGTTTGCGGGCGATCGACTGAACAGGATGTTAGGTTGCTGGCTGGCGGTCAAATTAGATTTGATTTTTATTAAGAAAAGAGAGTTAAAATCCATGACACAAAGTTCAGAATTCGACGCACAACAGTCAATTCCCCAAACAGATGCAGAAGGTGAATTGCCGCAGCCAAACGAACGCGGAGAGTACAAAAGAACATCTCACCGATATTGGGAAGCCACAAATTCAGGTAGTGCCCTGAAGGAAAGGATCGAGAGAATAAAACTCACGTCAAAGAAAAGTAGGCATTTAGAGTTGTAAATTAGCATTGTAATGATGC
>RDYN01000166.1 GCA_004293365.1 Oscillatoriales cyanobacterium
GGAGTTTGGGATTCACTTTGATGCTAATGTTCCCGGCAGCGCTGGGTGCATTGTGTTGCAAAAGCGGCGCGGCTGGGACAGATTTTGCGAAAGGATGCAGTCGATCGCGCGATCGGGCGTTGAGCAGGTTTCTCTGAAGGTGGTTTACGGGTAAGTCATCGTTACTGGGGATTCATCTTAACGGGTACTCGGACAAGGGGGATTTGTAGCGGCAACGAGAAATCTGGTTTTTGAGTGTATTTCGGGCTGCTAAACCGAAGGTTTTCACTATGTTTATTTGTACCTACTTACCTAAGTTAAGTCGATCGGCATTTAATCCTGTTTCGCCAAATGATATAAGATCGAGCTAAATTTCTCGTGTGAGAGTAGAGACTTTTGTGAGCCAACAAGATATCTTAAATTTAGCAAAAGAAGGCGATGCCAGGGCGATCGCATTTCTGATCGGCCAAGCACTCCAAACCTTCGGCGTCACGGCGAAAGGCAGCTTGGAAAACGCAACCCTGCACCTGCTGCTGGAAGCAGAAAAATTGCCCGCAGAAGAAGCCTGTCTCCGAGTCGCAGTCAAAGGATTGCAGCGGCTGCAACCAAATAACATTTACGGAGTAACAGTCTACGGGAGGCGCGAAGGCGAGCAATTGCCCGCTTGGACTCAGACAGTAGAATTAAAACAACGCTCCTCTTGTACACCCGCAACCGCAGCCGCACCAGTCAGTGCAGCCGCACCCGCAACTGTAGCCCCAGTCAAAATTCCTGTAGGTGTCGCCACCGTACCCACTGCCCCAATTCCTGTAATTTTGCCCAAGGTAGAAACACCTCAAAATATCACAACCCCACCCATTCAAATACCAGAAAAATCCCCCCGCAAATCCTATAGAATCCCAACTCCCAAACCCACAAACCAACGCAAAAAAAAGCCATCACCGCCGCCTGATAGAATCCCAACTCCCACATTCACAAACCAACACCAACCAAAGCCATCACCTCTGCCAGATTTGCCCAGGCGTAAAACTAAAAAATCTTGGCTGTCAGTCGGTACTCTCAGCCTGATTTTCGTACCGATAGCAGGCTTTGTACTCGGTTCTCAATTCAATAAATCCTCAAACACCGCTACGATTAACAATGTCACCTCAAAGCCTGCGGTACAAAAAGTAGGCGCGGCAAAGCCATCCCGCAAGGAATCTATCCCAACGTCAGCATCCGCCGCCAAACCCGGATCGCAATCACCATCCCAGGCAGCAAAAATACCAGCCAATTTGCCCGCAACTGTCAGCATCAAAGCAGTTGGTGACATGATTCCCGGCACCAATTTCCCCTACAACAAACTCCCGGAAAATAAGGAGCGTTTATTTGAATCGGTAAAACCATACCTGCAAGGAGCCGATATTCTGTTTGGCAATTTTGAAAGCACAATGACCGATTATCCTTACAGTTCCAAAGGAGGCGGCGGAGGAATGCTGTTTGCCTTTCGGACGCCTCCGAGTTATGCCAAAATCTTCAAAGATGTTGGTTTTGATATCTTGAATGTTGCCAACAATCACTCCTACGATTTTAACGAGCAGGGATTTAAGGACACGATCAAAAACATCGACAGCAACGGCATGAAGGCTGTTGGCAAAAGAGATCAAATTGTTTATCAAAATGTCAAGGGCGTCAATGTTGCCTTTATCGGTTTCAGCAACTACGGCGAAGTTCACAATTCCTTGCTGGAACTGAAAGCGGGGACAGAAGTTGTCAAAAAAGCAAAGCAAAAGGCTGATATTGTAGTCATCTCAGTTCATGCTGGAGCTGAAGGAACCGGAGCTCAGAATGTCAACAATAGAAATGAGTTCTTTTACGGAGAAAACCGGGGAAATATGGTGTTGTTTTCGCGCACGATGATTGATGCGGGAGCAGATTTGATTTTGGGACACGGCCCCCACGTTACCAGAGCTGTGGAACTTTACAAAGGGAAATTGATTGCGTATTCCCTGGGCAATTTTATGGGTTATCGCACTTTGTCCACAGCCGGAGCACTGGGTCAATCTCTGATTTTGGATGTAAAAATGACGCCAAAAGGGGATTTTGTTTCTGGTAAGATTATCCCGATCGAACTTAGCAGCCAAGGTATTCCTTCTGTGGATGACGATTTTAGAAGTGTGGGGTTGATTCGCCGTTTGACAAAGAGCGATTTTCCGAATACTGGTTTGACGATTGATGACAAGGGACAAATTTTGAAAAAGAGTAAGTAGTTATTGGGCCTTGGGAATTTTAACTCGTTTCCAGGCTCTGTCTGGGAACCGATGTCACTCTTGCTCTGCCAGGACTTACGCAAAAAATGGTCTACTCCGCTATTGGTAGTGGTAAGGTGCGCACTGCGCACCCTACATATGGCTGTTATCCGTAAGTCCTGTCTGCCTCGAAAAGCGATCGGGAAAGTTGGAGGCAGAGCCTGGGAACAAGTAACAAAGTTGGAGGCAAAGCCTCCGGATCCGCGTTACCAGGCAGAGCCTGGGAACAAGTAAATATTACCCAAAATCAGGACATGGCACTGCCATGTCCCTACAATTAATCACCGTAGGGAAACGGCACTGCCGTGTCCTCTATATCATTCCGGCGCAGCCGTAATTGATATCACAAATAACAAATAACCAATCACCAATAATTAGTCATAAACCATCGTTTTCAAAGCTTCTTTCATTTCCTCTGCTGTCGTCGTCGCCGTACCGAATTGACGCACGACAATGCTAGCGGCCAAATTGCCCAAAACTGCTGCTTCCCAACCGGATGCACCGACGCACAAAGCTAAAGTCATCGCTGCTACGACTGTATCTCCAGCACCGGTTACATCGAAGACATCAGTCTTGTTGAAAGGGGGAATATCCCAGCTTTGAATGGCAAATTCCCCGTTTTCACAAGTGGATGTTGGAGGGGGTGAATTTTTGATTTGTTCAACCTTCACTCTTTCAAACAAACTCATCCCTTCTTCGCCGCGAGTAATGAGGATTTTTTGAGCTTGAGTTAAGTTCAACAAATCGTGTCCTGCTTGCATTAAAGTTTCAGGGTTTTTGATAGCATATCCGACTGCTTGCTCGGCTTCCGGTAAGTTCGGAGTAAACAGCATTGCTCCAGAATATCGCTGCAAATTTGTTTGAGCGTCTACAATTGTTTTGCCGGGAACCACTGCCGATTCGATCGCCAAACGAGTCAAAACTCCGTCGCCGTAGTCGGAACAAACCACCGCATCGACTGTCGGGATTTGCTGCCGGATGTAGTGTGCTAATTGCAACTGCAAGTCTAAATCCGGCAACTCGTCCGATTTGCGATCGACTCGGACAATTTGTTGAGTCACCGACTGCCGCGCGTGCCCGGAAATGCGAGTTTTGGTAACGGTTGGACGCTGCGAATCGATTAAAATGCCAGCCGTATCAATTCCCGCAGCCTCAAAAATACCGCACAAAGCCTTTCCCTGGTCGTCTTTTCCCACCAAACCAGCAACTTTTACTTTGCCTCCCAGTTTGGCTAAATTGTAGACAGCATTTGCGCCTCCTCCGGGTACTTGCCGAGTATTTTCGTAGCGCAAAATCAACACAGGTGCTTCGCGGGAAATTCGCTCTACTTGTCCGGTAACAAACTCGTCCAAGGTCAAATCTCCGATCGCTAATACCTGCGCTCGATCGAAGCAGTCTAATCTTTTCAATAATTGCTCTGTTGAGGCACGCAGTTGAGGCAAAAAATCGGAATAGTCGTTAGTCATTAACCAAAAAAATGAGACTGAGGAGTTGATAGTTGAGCGTGGCACGAGCGGCAATTAAAAATCCTAATAAAGATTAATAATTAATTTCCTCCCTGATTTGATTTTTAACTTTTAATTGATTTTCTCACTGTGATGAGTGAGAAACCCGTTTCAGGCTGTTGGCGATCGCACGCGCTCAACCAACTTGGCCCAAAAATGCGGATACAAGCCAATCCATTGAGACTTAATAGAAAGTTTCACGGTGTGGAATTTGCCTGCTACATAAGTGCTTTCAAAAGACAGCAGAATTATTTCAATTTCTGCTTGATGATCGTAATCACCTGAGTCATTTGTTTTTTGAGTGCATCAATTTCCGCTTGCATTTTGGCCATTTTCTGAGTCATCGCCTGAATTTCGGCAGCGCCCGCTCCGGAGCTGGGGGCAGCAGCAGCGGCGGCAGGGGCTTCTGGCACAGGTTTCTTTTTGGCCAGTACCATCGCCGATTTGATCGCCTCGGTTAGCTGCTTCTTCTCAAAGGGTTTAGCGATGAATGCAAAGAAATGCTTCTCGAAGGGTTTCGGAATTTTCTCCATCACCTCTTCTTCGCGCCCCGACATGATCACCAAAGGTATCTTAGAAAGCTCGGGATGGGCTTGCACTTTTTGATACACTTCCCAACCGCTGACTTTGGGCAGTAGAAAATCTAACATAATTAGATTCGGTCGGGCTTGACGGATCAGTTTGAGTCCCTCTTCGCCGTCTTTTGCTTCTAGAACTTCAAAGTTACCTTGAGGCAACATCTCTCGGACTCGGACGCGGATGACTTTACTGTCATCGATTACCAAGATTTTTTGACCAGCCACGACTGACTCCTTCAGTAATGAATGAGTGAAGATTTGCAACCTTCAGTATATCCCTAACAGAATTCTACCCATAATTCTGGGCGAGTTTAGTTTTGCTGCACCTCTGCCCGATTCTGATTTCGGGTGACACTGCTACAAGTTCAGGGACTTTGATTTCGGATACGATCGAATATATTAACTCGACGCCACTTGATTTTATGTCGCCCCAAACTCCTCAAACTCCTACTGTCAAAGCAACTGCCGCTCAAATGCGGGGTGAAATCGAGGCAATGCCGGATTGGCTGAGGCGCCCCATTGGCAAAGCTAGCGAACTTTCCCAAGTGCAAAAAATTATCAAACAGCGGCAAATTCACACTATTTGCGAGGAGGGCAGATGTCCCAACCGGGGCGAGTGCTACGCGCAAAAAACGGCGACTTTTTTGTTGATGGGGCCGACTTGCACCCGTGCTTGTGCTTTTTGTCAAGTAGATAAAGGTCATTCTCCGATGCCCCTCGATCCCCAGGAACCGCAAAAGGTGGCCGAGGCCGTGCAATTGTTGGGTTTGCGCTATGCGGTGCTGACTTCGGTGGCGAGGGACGATTTGCCGGATGGAGGTGCGGGTTGGTTCGCGCTGACGATCGCCCAAATCCGCCACTTAAACCCCGATACTGAGGTTGAGGTACTGACTCCAGATTTTTGGGGAGGCATCGGTAGGGGCGGTGGATGGTGCGGGCCCGCCCCCGGGGATAATTCCGGGCTCGATCAGTTGCAGCGCGAGCGGATTCGGACGGTGGTTGAGGCAAAACCGGCTTGTTACAACCACAATATTGAGACGGTGCGCCGGTTGCAGGGGCCGGTGCGGAGGGGGGCCAAGTACGATCGCTCGATCGACCTTTTACGCATTGTCAAGGAATTTGACCCAACTATTCCCACCAAATCCGGTTTGATGTTGGGACACGGCGAAACGGAAGCCGAGATTGTAGAAGCGATGGCCGACTTGCGGGATGCCAAGTGCGATCGGCTCACCCTCGGTCAATACATGAGACCATCTCTAGAACACCTCCCAGTGCGCCAATACTGGACTCCGGCAGAATTTGACCGTTTCGGGTCGATCGCCCGCCAGATGGGGTTTGAGCGAGTGCGATCGGGGCCTCTCGTCCGCAGTTCCTACCACGCCGGAGCGATCGATTGAAATTCATCTAATTTCAACTCGGTATAAACTCCTAGTTACAAAAAATAACACTCAAGGATTGTGTCATGTGCGACGCTCTCTGCTATTTGTGAATACAGTGACTTGTGAATTAGGAGCAAAAATTATGGCAGAGATAGCAAAGAACCAATTAAAATCCGACTCCGTGATGAAAACGGGCAAATTCCCTTACACTTTTCGCACAGCCTGGTTTCTGTTGCTGTTAGGCATCAATTTTCTGATGGCAGCCTACTATTTCCATATCATTGAATAGTTCTGCAACTTGACTTTTAGCAGACCCTGCTGTTCTCGACCTCAACGTCGGAGAGTGGGAGAGGGGGAGAGGGGGAGAGTGGGAGAGTGTCTGATGGGGATTGTGGGAGAGTTGGGGAAAATATGACTTCATCCTTCTTGCTTGTGACTGCTGACTTCTTCCCTATTCCCTCTTCCTTCATCCTTCTAACTAATGACTGATGACTGATGACTGATGACTGCTGACTGCTGACTGATGACTGCTGACTAATGACTAATGACTAATGACTAATGACTTCTCTAAGGATTTCTCGACGCTTCTAACTTAGACAACCGCTCTTGAATTTTGAGTACATCCTGCTTAGTTTCAATTGCCAAAGTTGCTAAATTGTCAAACATCGGGTCTCCCGAAAGCATTCTAGGATTTGTCCTGCCCGAACCAGGGCGGTTCGGAGACACAGGCCGATTAACTCCAGAACCTTGAGACTGCAAACTGTAGATTTGTCCCCGGAGTTCAGCAATTTGACTTTCTAACTGAGTAATCCGAAACTCTAATTGACTGGTCAATTGAGCAGGCGTAAAAATTGGCGAAATAGTAATTGCTAGCGCGCAAACAAGACACAAAAAACCAATTTCTAGGGCGCGATGGCGAATATTTTTCGGCATAGCTTTAATAATTTAAATTATACCACTTCTACAATAACAAATCGGTAAGATTTTTGACCTCTATCAGAAGTATGTCTTATGCCAACTAGGAACGTAGCTATTTTTATGTTCGATGATGTCGAGGTACTGGACTTTGCAGGGCCATTTGAAGTGTTTTCGGTGACATCAGAATTAATTGACACTCCCCGGTCTGAAGACGCGGGGATTCTTAAGGACAAACTTTGGGAGATGAATCCCCCCAAAGTTTAATTCTTAAAGGGTTAGTCAGTAACCCGCTACCCACACAGCGAGACTATTGAGTCTATGGCTACTTTTGATTTCCTAATGATGTTTGCCGCACCGTTAACATCTGCATTCAGAATTAATTTCTGACCAGAACGGTACAAACCTCGTTTAATTCTTTTACCAGACGGTTGCCAATTGTCGGGTTTTTCACCAACTTTCACTGGCAGTACGTCTCGATCCAAGAAGCTAGCTTTTGAGGTGTAGGATTCGTCTTGCTCTACAAATCTCCATCCTCTGAGAGCGCACTCTTGTTGTAGTCTATCTTTGAC
>RDYN01000167.1 GCA_004293365.1 Oscillatoriales cyanobacterium
TTCACAGATACTGGAACCCAGAACCCGCATTCTACCGTTGGTCATTGAAAACTGTCCGGACTATTGTTATTCGGATATTTACAAAACCGGGATGCTCCCTGGGTTGTTCTGTAATACTCCAAGTACGCTTAATCGGTCTTTTCTTAAAGTTGTAGAATAAACTGTATATAAGGGGTTACAAATTATATTTGTAGTGTGATTTACTCCCCCTACACGCGCACTTGTTTGGTCTAAGTGTTGCCAAGGGCTACTTGCTCGCTCCGGATATATACACTTCGTTAAATTCCGATTCAAAATTTAAGGATTTTTTCACCAGTAGATTTGATAAATAACCGGCTGACATCGAAATCCCAATATTGCTTAAAAAATCTAATAGCTTTCCTTGAGTCATGTTGCCTCCGTAGTAAAGGCTGATAACTAAGGCTTTTACTCCGGGACCAAACTCCCCATCATATCCGGATGGTAAGGGTGAAACCTATGTTTTCTTTTCTTTTATGTGAGTAATACTTCTGTTTCCGGAATAATACGTTATCTGTTTTCAGTAAAATGTCTTGAACTATTAGCTCTTCATAACCCTTAAATTCTGCATCGAATGGTAGTTCTGCTTCAGGATACTCCAGGATTTTTTCTCGGTCAACTTTGACCAGAGCATTTTTACTACTTTTAATGTGCTTTTTTGGTGCTTTTCGCTCTTTTTCGGATGAGTAGTTCTCTTTTAACTTTTTCGCTCTATTAGATTTGACCTCGGGTTTGCCTTGTTCTCCTTTAAGGCGATTGTTTTCGTGTTTTAATCTTTGATTCTCTGACGCCAAATTCTCTGGTTTCTGCTTGCAATTGCTCTATAAGGTTCAGCAATATGGACACTGTACGACGCAATGATTCGTCAGCAATTGCAGATGGGTCAATGCTTTGCAGTAAGGTCTCTACTAATTTTTGAGGAGATGATTCTTGCGTCATGAATCATATTCTACCATGCTGTGCCTAGATTCTGAACCTTCTTTTTTGCTGTTACCCCGAGTTATTGAGCGGATACGATCGCACTATTTATTCACAAAACCTCGATCGAGGTTCGAGCTAAAAAATACGGCAGTCGTGAAGCTCGATCGCCCATACCCACCAACTCAACTGCTGCTATCTCTCGTGACAACCTTCTAAAATAGTTCCAGCAGTATCAAAAGACAAGTCAGGTTTTTCATGGCAGATCAATTAATTCGCGCTACAGCCGCAGACGGTGGAATTCGCGCTGTAGCCGTCATTACCACCCGCCTCACCGAAGAAGCAAGACAGCGGCACAAGCTCTCCTACGTCGCTACAGCAGCCCTCGGACGCACGATGTCAGCAGGGCTGTTACTTGCTTCCAGCATGAAACGGCCTGAATCGAGAGTCAACATTCGCATCAAAGGAGATGGGCCCCTGGGCGGACTTCTGATTGATGCGGGACTCGATGGCACGGTTCGAGGTTATGTCAGCAATCCCTCAGTGGAATTGCCGCCCAATGCTAAGGGCAAACTTGATGTCGGCGGAGCCATCGGTGACGGCTATTTGTACGTCGTGCGAGACGTGGGATACGGATTCCCTTATTCAAGTACGGTAGAATTGGTTTCCGGCGAAATAGGCGACGATCTGACTAACTATTTGGCAACGTCGGAACAAACGCCTTCGGCTTTGGTTTTGGGCGTGTTTGTGGGGGCGGCGGGGGTGCAAGCTTCTGGGGGCGTGCTGTTGCAGGTTATGCCGAAGGCGGCTGTGGATGAAGAACTCGTGCAAACTCTAGAATCTAGGGTGGCTGCACTGTCGGGCTTTACGCCGTTGCTACAATCGGGCAAAACTCTGCACCAAATTCTGGAAGATTTACTCGGTGATATGGGCCTGGAAATTTTCCCGGAAACTCAGATGGTGCGCTTTCACTGCGGCTGTTCGTTCGATCGAGTTTTGGGAGCTCTGAAAATGTTGGGCGAAGCCGAACTCCAAGACATGATCGAAAAAGATGGCGGGGCTGAGGCTACTTGCCATTTCTGCAATGAGGTTTATAAGGCTAACAGCGACGAACTTGCCGAACTGATCGGGGATTTGCGATCGAATTCCGGTTCTTGAGACGATAATGTGTAATTGGCTCTATTGAGTGCGAGTTGGGGATGACGGCCTTGACCAATTGCCAATTACGCATTATCTATTACCTAATCACGAAATTTTGTTTGGGGCAACGAAAGGGCGATGGCGTCCCGCCCCGCAAGCTACGGCTCTTGCAGTGTTCCGCCTGCGGGAGTATGTCAAAGTGATGGATACATTCTATAGAGCAGTAGATATCAGCGATCGCAGTTTTAAAATAACTAACACTGGCTGGTTGCTGTTTGTGGTGAGCGGAGATTTATGAGTCAAGATCGCAAAACACCAGGCCGTTGGTCTGCATCAGAATCCTTGGAGTCAAAAAAGGATACTTCCTCGCTAGTGCCAATTCCAGCTAGGAAAAATCGCGCTGAGCGACTTAAAGAGATCCGAGATTTGGTTACTTCAGGAAAACTGCCGGGAGGGCATCTGGAACAGCAGCCGAAAGAGTCTGGAGAAAACTCGCAACCGCCACTTGACCCCTATCGGCTGTGGCGTTTCTGGTCGAAGAAATGGCAGTTTTGGCTGGCGGTGAGTTTGCTGGTGTCTGTGGGTATGGGGTTTGTGGCAATTTCGTCTTTGCTCAACTTGACCTCGCAGTCGAATTGCTCGAAGATTTTTTGGCCGACGGCTTCTGCTAACGATCGCTTTTTTTGCGCTCAAGAATCAGCTAGCAAGCGGACGGCGGATGATTTGCTGCACGCGATCGAATTAGTGAATGCTTTGCCACAAGACCACCCGCTGCGACCGAGAATTAACGGTCAGATCGATCGCTGGTCGCAGGATATTCTGAGGTTGGGAAATTCTAGTTTCCATGAAGGAAAGCTGGATGAGGCGATCGCGATCGCCCGCAAGGTTCCTCAAGACGTTCCCGCTTACGCTACGGTGCAACAGCAGATTGAAAAGTGGCAGTCAACATGGAGCGATGCAGAGAAACTTTACCGCACAGCAGAAGACCACTTGCGTCAGGAAGAGTGGGGGCTGGCTTTCCGCCAAGCCACTCTGCTGTTGGATACGGGAAATACTTTTTGGGAATCGACGAAGTATGAGGAACTCACTAAGGTAATTCAGACGACAAAGGCTGAGGGCAATAAGTTGGTAAAAGCCAGGAATACAGCCTCGGAGGGAGGGCTCGACAATCTGGTGACGGGGATTAAGCTGGCTCAGGGCATCGATCGAAACAGTTATTTGTATCAAGCAGCCAATAAGCTGATCGCCGAATTTAGCAAGAAAGTGATGGCGATCGCCCAAAAACGCTTGCAAGCAGGCGATTGGCAGCAGGCGATCTCGATCGCTAACAAGATTCCAGAAACTGCAAATTTAAAGGAACAAGTACAGGATTTTAACGAGTTGTCTCAGGCTACCGCTCAGGCTTTGACAGGCTCTGTTGAGGGTTTGTCTAAGGCGATCGAGCTGGCTCAAAAGTTGAAAGACGGCCGCCCTTTGTACAAACAAGCTCAAGATTTAGTCGGCCGCTGGCAGCAGGAAATGTCTGATGTCAAAGTTTTAGATTTGGCAAACAGGCTGGCGGCGCCGGGAGGAGTCAAGGATTTGAGGGCTGCGATCGCCCAATTGCAAACAGTCCCGGAATCAAATCCCCGCTCTAAGGAAGCTCGGACTCAAATCGATCGCTTGAGCCGTCAAATCGAACTGCTAGAAGACAGTCCGTACCTGCAAAGAGCTAACGATTTAGCGACTACCGGCGATCCAAATTCCCTGGAAGCAGCCGTAGCTCAAGCTTCTCGAATCGGTCAAGGAAGGGCGCTGTACGCGGAAGCTCAAACCAAAATTCAAGCTTGGATCGAGAGAAGACAGCGCCTTCAAGACCAGCCGTTTTTGGAGAGAGCTCAGCAGCTAGCGGCTAGGGGCAATTTGGCCGAGGCTATTGAGATGGCGCGCCGGATTCGATCGGGAAGGGTGCTATATGAGGAAGCTCGATCGAACATTCGGAACTGGGAAGCTCAATTGCAGGGCGAGCAAGGCTTGCAGAGCGCCCGCTCAGCAGCCCAAGCCGGGACTGCTGACGCTTTGCAAGCAGCAATTACGCTGGCCCTTCAGGTACCCGATACGAGTTCGCTCCGCTGGCAGGCTAGCGAGGCGATTGAGGAGTGGAGCCAGCGGATTTTGGCGATGGGCGTGGAACAATCGTCGTCGGATCTGGCTGGGGCGATCGCGACTTTGAAGAAAATTCCCTCGGGTTCTCGGGCTTTTGAGCAAGCGCGATCGCAAATCAAAATTTGGGAGGAATTGCTGAATCCTCCGGCTGCTGAGTCACCGTCTCCGGCTCCCGAACCACCCGAAACCGAGCCTCCGAGCAAGTCTCCGAGCCGCTAGGTTATACCATTTTCGATTTTCGATTTGGGATTTTTGTATTGAAGTTTTCCGTAGGGTGTGTCGCCCCAGACCATCTTCAACAAAGACAGACAATCTAATAGCGACGCACCCGGCAGCTTCAACAGTGACAAGACAACCCTCAGTTTCACTCCGCCCAACATTTTTTTTAACAAGATTTTTGATCGATGCTCTAAAAATGATGCAACAACAGTATTTGCCAGATACGTCGCCGTGAGATTTTCGATTGAATATAGAAATTGTTGGTGGCGACACACCCTACAAATCTTTCCTTCTTCCTTCTCTCCTAGATAACTAAAGCCTTTTATCAATTAAACATCCGCCGGATTGAGGTGCATCATTGCCCAAGTGGTGTAAGTGCCGATCGGACTCCAGAGTATGTAAGGCAGCAATAACAAGGTCGCCGATCCAGAAACTGGCAACACGCTCAAAGCTAGCAACACGCTTAAAATTGCGCCAGTTCCACCGATTATCGTACCGACTTTTAGACTCCTAACTTTGCACATAACCGACGTGTAAGACATAGTTACTATTTCTAAAAGCAGGTACAAACCCATTCTCAGCCAAGTCTCCTGAGTGCCCGGTGCTTTTTCCCAAACAATCACTGCTGACCAAGCCAAACAAATAAAAATTACTGTCCAAATTATAGGAATTGCTTTTTCAAATACTAGCCATCTCGGACGCTGCAAGCGGTTGAACCACTGGATATCGCTGGGCGGGATTCTGTTAATCACCAAAGCTACTATCAAGGCGACTGCTCCAATTACCATCCACGATTTAATCATTTCTATACCTTTAGCTAGATTAACTATTTCGATTAAACCTATATTTTAGGTAATTCCGGTGCAAAACACATCTTTCTCCAGTCTTAAATTGATAATTGCAAGGTAAATTAGGCTGGTTAAAAACAGCAAGTTTATTACCTTGATACTCCTGGGGGCAGACCCCCCATTATGTAGGGTGCGACCGGGCGCACCTTACGGCTACAAGTAGCGCTTAGCCTTGCAAATCAATCGGCTAGCCGAGTCGGTGATGGTGTTCTAATTCTAAACTAGAGTCATCATCTTTTCTGGGAACCAGAAGCGTATTTTCGCTGCTAGGTTGCAACACAGCTTTAATCACTTGGAGAAAACGGTTAGGTTTTTTAGTTTGACCGTTGAGAGTCCGGCGGTCTTTAACTTTTTGAGAAAGGTGTCGCATTACAGATAAATCGAGTTCGTCGATGAAATGGTCTGCTATACGTTCTCCCATTAAATCAATAGCTTCCGAATACTGATCAGTCAGCATTTCTATGGCATCGTATGCTTCGTCAGCAACTTGACTTGCTACTGTTTTATTTTGGTCGCCTGATGTCTGAGAATGGCTGCGGTGGCGGTCTAAAAGACTTTGATACTCAGCAACACTCATTCCCAAATTGTAGAGGTGATGGTGAGCGTGATCCATCAAATCTACTTCACTGGGATAGAAGAAACCGCGAGAGCTGTTGATGCCGTGCAGTTTTGCCCAACGCCGTAGAATAATCTCATCTTGCAGTTGGTATCGCTCCAACATTTGAGCTGTATTCAGCTCTACTTCTGGCGTAACTTTGAAATCGCTCATCGGTAAATCCTCACTGGTGATATAGATGAATAAACTTGAAACTTAGAATCAGTAGTTTGGGCGCAGTCTGAAAATGACGATAAATCCTTTGACGGCATTCAGAGAAGTCTTGAGGGCATTTGCTAGCCGTCGATCGAGTCAGAGGATTTCAGGGTAGCGTACTATTGCGTTTGGTCTCGATCGCATTCGGGAGCAACTGCACAGGGTTAATAATATAGCTGATTTAGTGTTTTAACAACCATTAAAAATAGTAAACTTTGCTTTTTTGGCTTGAATTGTTAGTGATTTTGAGTTATAATACTCACTGTTACCGTGCAATTAGTAATTTTAGTAGTTGCAAGCGAGATTCTTAGTATGCCTCTATACGATTATTTGTGTCCCACAAACAACCAGCAGTTAGAAGTTTCGCACAGCATGAACCTGGAAGTTTCGACTTGGGGCCAACTGTGCGAGTTGGCTAAGTGCGAACCCGGGGATACTCCGGCAGATACTCCGGTACGCCGAATGCTGAGCGCTCCGAGGTTGATGAAGCCGACATCCGACACTGATTATAAAAATCAGGGCTTCAGCAAGTATGTAAAGCGGGATGAAGGGGTTTATGAAAATGTCACGGCTAAAGATGGTGAAAGCCGTATTGTCAATCGAGAAGGTAAGCCAATTTAAGATTGAACGCGAGCTTCCCTAGGTTCGATCGTTCGGACTTCAGTTTTTTCTTAAAGGTTCGATCGTTCGGACTTCAGTCCTTTCTTAAAAGTTCGTAGCGAGGACTTCAGTCCTTTCTTAATTTTTAAACTAATCAGGACTAAAGTCCTTACTACAAACCTTATAGAACAGGTTTGTAGTGAGGACTTC
Source organism: Oscillatoriales cyanobacterium (assembly GCA_004293365.1). Lineage (GTDB taxonomy): Bacteria > Cyanobacteriota > Cyanobacteriia > Cyanobacteriales > Microcoleaceae > Microcoleus. The sequence goes on from RDYN01000167.1 coordinate 6,910, forward strand.
AGTCCTTTCTTAATTTTTAAACCAATCAGGACTAAAGTCCTTACTACAAACCTTTTAGGACTTCACTCCTCTCTTGAATTTTAAGTAAATTAGGACTAAAGTCCGAAGGATCGAACCTGTTAAATTGCGAGTCATGAAACGCCGATAATGAAACGCCGATAATCTTATTTGCCAAACCAATGATTCAGGTTCGATCGTTCGGACTTTAGTCCTCAGTCTTCAGTCCTTTCTTAATTTTTAAGTAAATCAGGACTAAAGTCCGAACTATCGAACCTTTTAGGACTTCACTCCTCTCTTGAATTTTAAGTAAATTAGGACTAAAGTCCTTACTACAAACCTATTAAATTGCGAGTCATGAAACGCCGATAATCTTATTTACCAAACCAATCATTCATTTTTTGCTGTGCTTGTGCTTTAGTCTCAGCATTAATGTACACCGAAACAGTAGCAATCGCCGCCAGCAACACCCCCAAATCGTCTGTAAATCCGACACCGACTAATATATCTGGAATCGCATCAACCGGAGATATAAAATAAGTCAAAGCTCCCACAACAACGGTTTTTGCCCAAGCCGGTACCTTGGGATTTTGAGCAGTGTAATAAAGCGTCAAAGCTTTTTCAACTACTTCTCGGCCAGCGCTTAAAGCAAATTTTTTAAGTTTTGCCCAAAAACTTTCATCGGAATAGCCTGGTTGCGGATTGCTGAGGTTTGTGGTTGTTATTTTTGGGTCAATTAAATCGAGAGGAATGCCATTATTTTTGAGCTGGGAAACAGCAGTATTAAATGATGCTGATGCTTGATTATTTTTGGGCGCAGTCTCTTGTATTTGTTTCATGTCTGCGATGAATTCTTGCATGGCTTGAATTTGCAAATCGGAAACTGCGAGCATTTTTTTCGCGGATTGAATCGCCTCGCTTTCTGTGGGATGCAGGGTATTATTTGCCAAAGCAATGCCGATCGCAAAATACATCACTCCCAACCGCAGCGGTTCTTTTGACTGACTGAGTGTTTGCAAACCTGCGCCCAGAGATGGTGGAGTCGCAGTGTAGGATTGGATTTGAGCCTTGGCTGAGTCGGAAAACTTGTCTAAATTTATGGTTTTAAACAACAAATTTAGTTCGTCAATATCAACGGAACCGTCGGCGGCTGCGATCGCAAATAAAGAACCTTGACATACTCCCCTGCCTGAAGGCGAGGGGATTCTAAGATCAAACAGCGATTGCAGGCGTAGCCTGTCTAACATCGCCTACCGATTCGGTCGATGCCCCAACCGCACAAATATTTTTAGCTGCATTTTCGTCTCTGCCGTTCACGGACTGACAGGACGGGCAGCGCCATTCTCTTGTATTGAGATCCAACTCTTTCAAGACGTGCCCACAACGGCTACAAGTCTTAGAGGATGGATACCATTGATCAATGAAAATCACTTGCTTATCTTTCTTCGTTGCCACCCATTCGAGAATTTGAACGAACTCACCAAACGCGAGATCAGAAATCTTGCGTCCCCAAAGACGCTGCATTCCCTTGAGATTTAACGTCTCAAAACACAGCACATCAAATCGATTTGTCAATTCATGCGCCAACTTCCAGAACCAATCAGAGCGACGATTCACCACATCCTCATGCTTGCGTACCAGGTTTAATCTGGCGCGTTCTCGATTGGCAGAACCTTTCCGTTTCTTAGAATGGTTGCGGCTGGCTTTCTTAATGGCATTGAGCGATTGTTTCAGGAATTGCGGTGATTCAATTTTGGAACCATCCGAGCAAGTGAGGAACGTTTTCAAACCAAAATCAAATCCAGCGATTCTACTCGTCTCGAATTTGGTTTCTGATTCTTTCACGCTATCAACGACTACAACCATGAACAACTCCCCTAATGGAGTACGTTTAATAGTCAGAGTCTTGACAGCGCCCTCAATGGGTCTAGAGTTCCAGAATTGATAAACCCTGCTTCCAATCTTGACGCGATTGCCGCCTAAGAATTTATAGCCAGCTTGTTTCAGGGTGAATGACTTGTACCGTCGAACTTTCTTGAATCCTGGTGGTCTAACTCCTTTTTTGTGATGCTTAAAAAACAACTGGTAGGCGATCGAGATGCGTTGACAGATATCCTGTACCGCTTGAGAGCCTACCAGTTGCCAGAATGCTTTACGCTTTCTCTGTTTGGCGATATGGCTCTGAAGTTTGCTGCAATTCAAGTGCTTTCCCCACATCCGGTAGTACCGCTTGTGAAGGGAAATGCAATGGTTATAAATCACCCCGGCAGCATTGATAGACCGCTTAAGGTGTTTATTTCGACTGCTTTGATAGAGCTTGAACTTCAATGTCTTCATGCTACTATTGTATATCATTTAGATATATTTACGCAATGAAAAAGAGCGTGTTCTTCAGGCTGACTGATGAAGAGTTTGAGAAATTAGAAGCCTATTGCAAATCAGTAGGACGATCCAAATCAGATGTCTTAAGGGAACTCATTAGAAGCCTTAAGATTAAGAAAAAGCCGTCAAGCGAAGGACGGGGCTTTAGACCCATTTCTCCGGTAAAAAGCTAAAAGTTCGGTTTCTGAAGATGTAGCAAAAATATCTCCTTCGGACATGATGCAGCTCCGATCGCGATCGACGATCTCGATCGTACCACAAACCTGACCTCGAATCCTCGCAAAAACCGGCAATAATCTTAGAGGCTATGACAAAATGGAGAATTTTTGATGAAAGTTGCGATCGTCGGCTGCGGTTATGTGGGTACTGCGACAGCCCGACATTTACAAGGTAAATCTGATTGTACCGTGACGGCGACAACTACGACGGCGAGCCGAGTTAGCGAATTGGAGGGTGTCGCCCAGCGGGTGGTTGTGCTCAAGGGAAATGATGCAGGGGCGATCGCGAGTTTACTGCAAAACCAAGATGCTGTTATGCTGTGCGTCGGTGCTCCAAATCCTCAAGCTTATCGGGAAAGTTACTTAGAGACAGCGACAACTTTGGTATCAGTTTTACAGCAGATACCGACAGTCAAGCAAGTGATTTATACGGGTACTTATTCAGTGTACGGCGACTGTCAAGGTAAACTGGTAAACGAAGAATCGCCCGTCGCGCCAGCCAATCCCAACGGTGAAATTCTCGCCGAAACAGAACGAGTTTTATTAGCAGCATCGAGTCCAAACCTGCACGTGTGCATTCTGCGTTTGGGTGGCATTTACGGGCCCGGGCGAGAATTAGTTAAAATCTTTGGACGTTGGGCTGGGACAACTCGTCCCGGTGCGGGGGAAGATGCGACAAATTGGGTGCATCGAGATGATATAGTTGGGGGATTGACCTTTGCCTTGGACAATAGATTGCAGGGGATTTATAATTTAGTCGGCCATGTGTCGCTATCCAGTGGCGAATTACTCGATCGCATTTTTGAAGCTAATAATTTGCCTAAAGTTTCTTGGGATGGAAGTCCTAGCGTGCGGCCTTACAATGCGAGGGTATCGAATCAAAAGATTAAGGCGGCTGGTTATCAATTTATCCATCCTGAAATTAGGGAGTTTTAATTATCTGAATTTAGATCGTGTCCGCCGTTATAAAGTTCGTATTCAGGACTTTAGTCCTCATAGTTTAGAGATGACTAAAGTCCTGAATACAAACCTATTTATCCTACTACTGACTGCGGACACGATCTTACCAACTCCCCACAATAAAAGCCAGTTTGTCCGTAATTCCTGATGCTATATTTTCCCTTTAACCCAAGTTCTAAAGGATTTCAGCAAAGCAATTTCTCCTATGGTTTGAGTGCGAGGGAAAAACCCAGCCATTTCCGCTACCGATACAAAGGGAAAAGCAATACTAAAGTCGCACTCAATATATTCAGTTTCTACTAACTGATAAAATTTCAAAACTCGCCCGTTATACAGCCAGAGTTCCGGGACACCAAGCGCTGAGTAAATTGCAAACTTATCAACTGAACTGCTGGTAATATCTATTTCAATTGCTAAGTCGGGCGGCGGGGCAGTTTCTAAGTCTAGTTCTTGCCTGCCTCTAACTGCTGCTTCATTTTGGATATAATAACAGTTATCTGGTTCTATGCCTTTTTTGGCATTTTTGAGTTTGAGAGTAGTTGAGCCAGCACTTTTAATTTCAATGTCGAGTTCTTCTGCTAAAGCAAGGATGAAATTACCGAAATTGCTCTTGTAGTTCTCATGTTCAAATAGTGGCGCCATAATTTCCAGTCTCCCTTCATCGTAAGCTATGCGATAACCTCGCTTATCGCCTATTTCTTGGAGCAACGTTTCAAAGGTCTGCCAGCTAATGTTTTCTAGCAGTGTTCTCTGTTCGGCTAAACTTGAAGTAGTAGCAATCATCTCAAAATCTCCTTGAGCTGAGAAAACTCTAGTTTTATTGTACCGCGGACATTGCTGGCGATTGCAACAATCCCTTGCTACTACAATGTATTTACAGCAACTCAGGCATTGACAAATAACCATTATTGTTGTAATATAACATTGTCGTTCCTGAGATAAATAATAACAAACAATGACTGAAAGCTTTTCCCCCTTAGTAAAAGACACAACAAAAGCCCAAAGCGAAACCATAGAGACAGTTGTGTCTAGTACAGCTCGGCGTAAGTAGACAGACTATATCTGTGGTAGAATAACATAGTTAGTGTAGATCAGTTCCGGTAGGTAATCAAGGAGTCATATAGGGCCTTATTAATGCCTAAAACATTAAATT
>RDYN01000027.1 GCA_004293365.1 Oscillatoriales cyanobacterium
GGTTTGTGCATCATTACAATGCTAATTTACAACTCTAAATGCCTACTTTTCTTTGACGTGAGTTTTATTCTCTCGATCCTTTCCTTCAGGGCACTACCCGAACGGCATCCCTTCTGATGATACATTTCCTAGGGTATTTCAGTTCATCGATCCCGAGGCATTGAATCGATGTTTTTTTGGTTGGGTAGAAACTTTAGTTAATTCAATGGGGGGCGAAGTTATTCCCATAGATGGTAAGACAATTAGAGGTTCTTATGACCGCCAGCGAGGTCAAGGGGCACTCCATGTTGTTAGTGCATGGGCTAGCGAGCAACGCCTAGTTCTTGCCCAGATGAAGGTCGAAGATAAATCCAATGAAATTACTGCCATTCCTGCATTATTAGAGTTGCTAGATATCACAGGTTCTGTTATCACTATTGATGCGATGGGGACACAAACTGAAATTGCTCAAAAGATTATTGAGAAAAAGGCGGATTATGTACTGGCTCTTAAAGCTAACCATCCGACTTTATACTCTCAAGTTACAAAATGGTTTGAAGAATCGGCTATACAGGATTTTAAATCTGTTGATTTTAGCTAGGACAAAAAGATTAATTCAGCACATCATCGGATAGAAAAGCGCCAAGTTTGGGCTGTACCAATTGCCGCAATTGGTGAACTTTATCAACCCCGAATTTGGGCAGGACTCAAAAGTGTTGTCATGGTCACCCGTGTCCGTCATCTTTGGAATAAAACCACAAGTGAGGTTCATTTTTATCTGACTTCTTTAGAACATGATGCTGAACTTTTAGGTCAGGCAATCCGCAAACATTGGAAAGAATGAAAATCAGGCTCATTGGACACTTGATTGTACTTTTGGTGAGGACGCTTGTAGAATTCGTTCCGGTCACAGTCCTCGGAATCTTGCTGTGATACGACGCATCGCGCTTAATGCTATCAATCGTGAACAAACTTGTCAACGTAGTCTCAGACAAAAAATGAAACGGGCAGCTATGAATAATGATTATATGCTTCTTCTTTTGAGTTCTTGTTTCGCCGATCCTATCTTAGGTTCTTCTGAACCTTTATGTCAAGCTTAATGAAGATGCTCTTACCCTGGTTGTTTCAGCCAGTTTTGTAAACTCTCCAAACCTTGAGTATTGTTGGTAAACTTTTTGGGTTTGGTCCCACGACTTTCGGTCAGTAATGAGACATAAAAGTCTTTTTTACTGATGTCTATACCTAAGACTGTTAGTGCCATTATTTGCTCCCGATGTACTCCTTCTATTAAAGAACATGACAGGCAATAGAATACTAGCCTTGTGAATGCAGGCTTTCTCGATCGAGAGATCGAGAGCCTAAGATACTGTCCAGCTTTAGGTGTGCCTGTTATCAGTAATGGGAGCTTATCTACGCAACAGACTGATCTAGTCTAAGGGGCGGACCAACTTCACCGATTACTGATGTCCTATAGCCAGCACTTTCGCCTGTTACAGAACCTTTTCTACAAAACTTTCCTTGTTTCTTTAGATTCACTTTGCTTAGAGATTCGATCGCCCGATTGTCGGTTCGATCGCCCGATTGTCGGTTCGATCGCCCGATTGTCGGTTCGATCGCCCGATTGTCGGTTCGATCGCCCGATTGTCGTTGTCGGTTCGATCGAATTAATGACGTGGCGATCGATTGACTGACTCTTTTAAGATACAAGGGGCGGGTTCACCAACAATCTATAATTCCCACTAACAATCTATATAAACCCGCCCCCACCACGCGACTAGATAGGATTTTAGATTTAGGGGCGAGAAACCGGGTTTCTCGGAAAATTGGGGAACAGGAACCAGAAATATCGGCAGAAACCCGGTTTCTGATCTCGGGGTGCGCTTAGGGGGGCGAGAAACCGGGTTTCTCGGAAAATTGGGGAACAGGAACCAGAAATATCGGCAGAAACCCGGTTTCTGATCTCGGGGTGCGATCGAAAGACGATAATTTCGGTTTTGCCCTTACCGGGAGGGGTTTTGAGCTAATTAGAAAAAAAAGTTGGCTGAGGGGGTTGCGCTAATGGCGATAAGTTTGCTATATTTAATTTCGCTGCTGGTGTAACTCAGTTGGTAGAGTAGCTGATTTGTAATCAGCCTGTCGCAAGTTCGAGTCTTGTCACCAGCTTTATAGCTCAAACCAAGGTTAGATAAGACTTCTAGCCTTCTGCTCATTTCTAGGTATGAAGTGGGTCTAGAACTACAATACCTGTTTCATACCCACTAAGCTCTTAAAGCTAGGCTTTATAAGTAAATCAAAATTATTTAGATAGAAAGATAATTACTGCCTAATAATTCTACTTGCCTAGACGGTAAGCTGTCACATCTCACTCTATCCCTCTTAAATCGAGTTTTAAGGCTCCTCTACACAATAAATGTAGATTCATACCGATACGTGCCTTATCGCTCCATGTAGCTCAATCTAGAGGCATATAATATGATTTGTTTTAGTTATAGAACATTGAGTTTGCATTGAAATAAATTATGTAATAGAAGCACATAGGGAAAGCAGGTTACTCTAACCTCAACCATTTAGCTATCATCTCTACTCTGTTCCTATAGATTCTCATATTTCTTATATACTTTCCTATATCACTTATTACATATAATGTCCTATCTTATTACATATAATGTCCTATCTTAGTAGTGTATAAAAAGTGCGAAGTAAAGCTAAGCTAGATAGGATTTAAAACGGGTTGACTCTGTAGTAGGGTAAGGGTTCATTAGTAGATCGTGGCTTTGGCTCGACTACTTACACATCAGGAGTAGAAGGAGTTACCTGTATAGATTCAATCGGTGGTGTTGCTGCTGCGGATAGTGTAAACTGGCTAACGTTGTAGTGTTTCTTTAAGTGTACCGAGAAGTCCTCAGAAAGACCTGAAATGTATTCCTTAAAGATAACCACCACACGGTCTAGATCAATCTCCATTGTTTTGGAATATCCGCCCAACTCTACACACTTATAATATCGCCCTTCCTGATAGGCGATAAATAAAAACAACAACTTGACTAGCGCCGGGGTATATATCCCTGTATCGGATAGTATTGTAACGTGTTGTGAAAATGCTTCTGAGGTTAACCATTTAGAAAAGATTTCCTCTAAATCATCCCCCTCTATTGGTGAAAAATTTGAGTTTACGGGCTTATAGGTTAGAGCCTTAGCCTGAGTAAATAACGGTTTAGTGTCCCAGATTATTTTTCCATCTATTAAAAGTGTGAAAAATGCTACATATTGAGTCAATTCTAGTCCGTTAGTGTAGCGAAAAACTAACTGCTGCCCGCGTTCACTTGCGAGTAGAGTAACACTTATCACCTCTACTTTTGCATTTTTGGCGGTTTTGTAGGTCTTGACTAGCTGAGCTTTCCCATGCTTATCTGTCTTTATCTTTGTAGTACAAGTCGCGGGGATAAGCTCTAACTGAGTTGTCTCAACTGACTCTGAGACGAAAGATAGGTTTTGACGGAATTTGAGAGCCATGATTTTTTCCTTTTTTTGTGAGTGTTTGCATTTTTCTACTAAGTGACTGTTAGTTAAGGTATGAGTATTACTCACGTTAACAGTTGAGTAGAAAGAGCTAGAGTAGTTACCATACATACTCTAACTGTTTCTCTTTAGTTTTCTGTCATTACATCGACTGTTGGAGTAGAAGGTGAAGCAGTTGGTTTGACTACTTATAAAGCAAATGTTTAGTCTACTTCGTAGATTCGCTTCATATGGGGGGTATCCTGTACCAGACCGGATATTAGGTTCTTATAGGTTTCTGCTACCTTGTCTAGGAATACTTGCATATTACTTCCTAGTAATTCGGTTTCTGTAGATATTTCTGTCCGTTCTGCTGTATAAGACATATACAGTAGCAGTAGCTTTACTAATGCAGAATGATAGAGTCTTTTACGGCAGTAAAGACTTAGCTCTTGGGCAAATCCTTGACTCACTAGCCATTGTAAAAAAAATTGCTCTAGAGACGTACTCAGTATAGGGTCGTACTCATACCAGGTGGGAATTGCAATCTGTCTAGACAACTTATTAAAACCCGATAAAGGTTTCCACTGAATTAATCCATCATTCATTTGAGAAAAAGTTGCAAATATCACGCTATTTTGCTTAAAGATTAAATGTTGTCCTCTAACATCTGTTTGCCAGATTATACTCAAATTTTGGGGAGATTTTCCCTTAATTTTCAAATAATTTATTTTTCCTTTTTTACTCTTTCTACGCTTGCCAGGGATGTACTCAAACTCGATTTCTTTCCAAAATGAGGGAGATGACGAAAAATATAATCCCTGAGAAAGGAACAAACCACCCCAGGCAGCACCCGTCTTAGGTTGATTTATTATACGTTGATGTTCCTTTTCTAGCTTAGTACCTATGTCGCCTAGGGTTTTAGCAAAATTTAAAATCTCATGTTTTCCTATGGGTTCACTTGGGAACTCATCAAATGTTAAACTTTGAGAAACATAAAGTATTAACTCAATAACTTTAGAGCAAACTTCCTGAGAATCGTTATTAACAGAGACGTTTTTATTTAACAAATAAAACACATAGTAAAGGATATCCTCTAAAATGTATTCACTAGCAGGAACGCATAAGTAATCAACTATATATGTTAAAACTCGACCCTGTATTTTTGATAATTCATTATGGTTTTTAATGAAAGATAAGGCAATCTCTTCAATAAGTTTTCTTTCCTCTTTGAACCAACTTAACCATGACTGAATATCAATTTTATATCTATCCACTAAGCTTAAACCTTGAAGCCTACAATCTTTAAGCGCATTACTATCTGAGATTGTTTGATTAGGATTATTAATTATAGCTTGGTCAAGGATGTCTTTAAATTTGGTCTGAAATTTTTCTAAGCTTTGTTCTCTACTTTGTGAATCATTACTGGATTCACTGGGATGGGTATTGCCCTTTCTTTCCAACTTACAGTTCTTGCCTGTATCTTTGAAGTGAGAAAAGTGAGGAACTATTTTTCCCTCTATACATGGCTTAAAAAAAACACGTTCCCTACATTCAGGATGAGGACAAAGTATACTTAACTCTTCATCCGATAAATAGTTTAATCTCTCATCATCAGGGGTGATTGTTTCAGCTAAGAACATAGATATAGCCGATTCCATAAAACTTAACCCCCTTGTTTTTAATAATTATCATTAAGTAAATAGAACCTTATAATAATTTTAGTAATTATTTAAAAGTTATCCCAGCATTACCTATGAATTTAACAGTAGTCCTCTGCATATACTGTGACTTAAATCACCTACTGATAAATAGCTAAAACTATTGCTATAGAATTTTAATGTTTCAGACAATTAGGTGATTTTATCCTGAGAAGTGTAACTATGTAACTATGTAACTGTAACTCAACTAACTTTAACACCATTGGATATTTATTTTCTCCGGGTCTATCAATTAACTAGATTGACCGATCGCTCTAAAGGATTAGTTAAAATTTTACAGTTACACGGTTACACAGTTACAAAATAGCTGAACCCCTTGATATATAAAGGATTCAGCTCGTAACTCAACCGTAATTACTCAGTTACCTAGTTACAGCCACAGGTACTTGCCAGTATTTACCGGACTTACCGTTGACTCTACTAGCTGTAGTGGGTTTTTCTAAGTCTAAACCTCTCAGAATATCAATAATCCTTTCTTCATCTTTTCTATTCCAAGACTTACGTTCTTTTCCTATAGCCTCAGTTAAGACATCGCCCAAAACAAAAGGCTCTTGTCGTTTCTCTACCCAATCAGCTACTATATCTTGCCACATATCATTTGCTTGATATTTTTCATTTACAGCATTAAGCATTTCTTGCTCAGTTTCATTTAAGTAGATAGGATAATTATCTTTGTAGGCTTTAACAGCACTAGCCCAAATCAAATCTCTATTTTCTTTTACCCATTCAATATCAATTTTCTCGTTTACATCTACGCACCAAAATCTTCTATTACCTGTAGCATCAACTAAAAACTTATCTTTATTCGTTGTACCTACTATAATAAACTGTCGATGGAGTGTAATCGGTCTGCTATCATAGGGTTTACGAAGAGTGTCGCTTTGCTGAGTAATAAAAGCTTTTAACTTACCCATCTTACTCGCAGTCAGAGTCTCTTCACACTCTCCTAGCTCAATAATCCACTTACTATGACAAATCATTAGCTCATCTTTATTATAAGCTTGCAAAGACATAGAGGTAAATAAATCTTCTCCCGCTAATTCCCTGAAGAAAGAAGTCTTATAAAAGCCTTGAGAACCTTTAAGTAAAAGTACAGTATCAAATTTAGTACCAGGCTTTAACACTCTCGCTACTGCACCTACTAAAGTCTTAGGTAAAAATAATCCTTCTAAGGAATGAGGATCAATATGTAGGACTTTCTCATTAAGCTCTCTAAAAACATCTTTATAGTCTATATCTGGGAACTTAGACTCGCATACATTTAAGTAATCATCTAAAGGAGAGAATACATTTTTACTAGCGTAGAGGTATGCTAGTTCATGGATGTACTTATCATTCTCTAGGACAGTATTATGCTTGAGAGAAACCTGATACCTAAACTTAGGTAAGTCAAATACTTCTCCATCCAAGTAAATATCCTTGGTGACTTTGTTAAGGCTTAACTGCTCAGCAAAGTTATTAGCAATAATTCTGTCTGTTTCTTTGTAGTTCGTCATTCTTAAAAAAAAAAATAGATAAATAATCATATAAACACCACTAAAATGTTCTAACGGAGATTGCCATAGCAAAATCGCTAGAAACGTAGAATCTCTAAGTTCTTGCTTGTAAGACAAGAAAATAAGAGACTCCTAAATTGTCAAGGTTCAGTGTTTACCTATTACTCATTATAGAGAGTCGTTAATTGAATCGACAGATTAAGCAATTTCCAGATTACCGTATCTCATGTTCGGTAAACCGTACCAACGCACATCAATGAAAAGGATAGAAGTTTTTCGCCTCTATCCTCTTGATTTTCTTGTTTATTTACGAGACTTACAACTCAGGTAAGGTTAAATCCTTCTTAGCTGCTAGGTAATGGTCTAGAATAACTTGAGGACTATTGCCTACCAGTGCTGCTACTGTAGATGGATCATAACCATCCCGAATTAAGCGAGTAATCAATGAGTGCCGAAGATTATAACAGGGTAGGTATTGGCTAATTTTTCCAGACTGGTACAGTTTGATTACTACAGGACGCCATTGCCGATTGAGAAAATTATATTGATTCAGATATCCTCCCTCTACACTAGGAAAGACTAGATTATTTTCATTTTGACGTTTAGGAATGCGTCTTAAGAGGCTAAGAAGTTGGTCATTGCAAGGGAAAATTCGAGTATTGTAGGTTTTAGTATCCTTTAACTCTCCCTTTGAGTAGGCTTTGCTAACCACTATCACAGTCCTCCCATTTCTTTCTTTGATATCATTCCAATTGAGAGCTATTGCTTCCTCTGGTCGGAAACCTGTTAAAGCTAGAAACTCTACATAACCAGAGTAGTAGGAATGAGAGTAAGCACTAGCAGGTGAACAGAATTCATTACTTGAGAATGACTGAATAATGCTTTTAACTTCTTCAGGCTCAAAGCATTCTTTAGAACGTTTGCTTTTTTGTCCTTTAGGCAGTTGCTTTTTGAGATTGTGATAGGGATTATCACTGATTAACTTAGTTTCAACAGACCAGTTGGAGGCAGCATTGATGTTAGCAATCGCTTTTTTTAGGGTGCTGGAACTGTAATGCTCCAATAATTCCTGCAATAGTAAGTGAGGATTGTCAAGGTCAAGAGCTTCACTGGAAACTTTAGCTAAGCACCTCTCTACTTCTTTCCAGTCTTTTTTTTGAGTTGTTTTAGCTACTCGCTGTACATGGGCTTGCTTGTAGTGTTCCCAAACATCTGCTAGATTAAGCTTAGTTACCCGTTGTACAGGTGCTAGTGCTTGTGCGTGTTTAGGGGAATATTTCGCTAGACTCTCATCGAAGCGTTCCATTAGGATATCGCTATTGATTTCTTGAGCCTTAGCACTGGCTACCTTGAGAGTAGTATCAGTATCAGCTTTACCCACTGTTATCGCGTAACCCTGACCATTGAACCGCCAGCGAATACGATAGCTACCTTGGAATCGCTCTACCGAAACCTTACCGTACTTAGCTACTACACCATCTTTGTTGTCATCAGGGGTGATAAACATGATTTTGGGTATGGGTAAATTTCATACCCGCCTCATACCCAGTTTCTTTGACAGAGGGTATCTAGTAGAGCTTCAAGCCGTTGGTTTACCTCAAAAGTAGTTAAAGCTAGCTGATTTGTAATCAGCCTGTCGCAAGTTCGAGTCTTGTCACCAGCTTTACAAGCATAATCACGTGTTCGTAGTCAGGACTTTAGTCCTCTTGTTTTTAAGAGGACTGAAGTCCTCACTACGAACCGAGATTACTTAATGCGGCGCAGGCTTTTTTCAACCATTCAATTGTTGCTGGATCAAGTACGGGTGAGAGTTTCTCGACTACGGAGGCGTGATAGTTGTTCAACCATTGTAGTTGAGTTGTTGAGAGCCGATCGACATTTATCAATTTCCGCTCAAACGGAATATAAGTCAGCGGTTCAAATCCGTACCAAGCCCTACCGTTTTTAGACAGCATTTCCCTGACAACATAGAGATTTTCGAGGCGAATTCCGCCCCATCCCGCTTCGTAATATCCCGGTTCGATACTCGTTACCATTCCCGGTTCCAGGGGATATTGCACAAATTTGCTGATACCGTTGGGGCCTTCGTGACCGGCTAAAAATGCGCCGACTCCGTGGCCTGTTCCGTGTCCGTAGTCTAGCTGTTGTTGCCATAATACCGCACGGGCGATCGCATCTAACTGCGATCCGGTTGTACCTTTCGGGAATTGCTGCACCGCACAGTTGATGTGTGCTATCAAAACTGTTGTGTAGTGTTCGATTTGCTGCGTTGTCGGTTCCCCGACAATCATGGTTCTGGTGTCGTCGGTTGTTCCCGCTAGATACTGTGCGCCTGAGTCTAGCAGCAGCAATTCTCCGGGTTTTAGCGTGATTTCGGGGCTGGGAGTGCCGTAATGTACGATCGAGCTATTGGCTCCCGCACCGGCGATCGTTCTAAACGTTAAAATATGAAAATCAGTTTCTTGCTGATAAAAACTTTCGATGCTTTCTTTAACATCAAACTCAGTCAATACATTACCATTTTCTAGCTGTTCTGTCAACCACTTTAAAGTTAGAGTTTTAGCTCGACTTGCCTTAAAATTAGCAGATTGCATCTGCTCGATTTCCACAGGATTTTTCCGAGCTTTCATCCCTTCTACCGGATTCGGCTCGAAAACTATTTTTATCTTATTTTCACTAGCTTTTTGCTGGTTTAACAGTAACTGATACGTACCTGCTGTGCTGTGTTTCGCATCTAAAAGTACCCGAACTTGTTTCGGCAAATTCAAGCAAGCTTCTAAAGTTGACGGATAGTGAGCGTAGGGAAGCAAAGTTACAGCCGCCGCCAAATCTTGCTCGATTTCCGGTGAAACTCGTTCGAGATTGGTAAACAAAAATGCTGCATCTGCGGTGACAATCGCGTAGGATATGAAAATGGGAATGTGGGGAATATCCGAGCCTCGGAGATTGAACAGCCACGCTATTTGATTGAGGTTGGTAATTGGGAGCAAATCGATTTTGGCTTTCTGCATCGCTTCCCTGACTCGGACTAATTTTTCGGCGCAGGTTTCTCCGGTCAGAGATGCTGGTAAGCTAAATATAGGAGATTCGTCAATCGCGGGTAAAGTCTCTACTTTTTGTCGAACCTTGTCTGCTAAATTCTCCGATATCGGTACGAGTTCAATCCCCGCAGCAGCAAATCTTTTTACCCAATTTTGATATTGCTCAGTCGCTACGGTAAACGGATCAAAACCGAATCTAATTTTAGTTGATTTTTGGGCAGAATCTGCCGCCAGTTTTTCTAAAGTTTCAATTAAGCTTAAATTTCCTTCTAAGCCGAGTTTCGATATTTGAATCAATCCAGCATCGACTTGCAATTCTGCTTGTTCGTAATAGCGGGAATCCACAAACAACCAAGCCGAATTTTTGCCAACTAACAAATCGCCCGCGGAACCCGTAAAACCTGAAATCCAAGCTCGTCGCTGCTTGGCTGCTGGAAGTGATAAATTTAAGTGTTCGTCAACCGCTGGAATGAAATAGCAATCTAAGTCATAGTTTGCCATCAAAGCGCGCAATTCAGAAAGTTTTTCTGCGGAGGTATTTTGGATATTTGTATTTACTTTAAAATTAGTTGCAACCATTGGACAATCTCCTATTTATTACTTGTTTAAAATTGTCTTCAAACCTTTAACCAGCCTGCTAATTCCGGCGGCGGCTGTTGCAGTTTTTAGAGCGCCGTAAGCAACGCGCAAATAGCAGCCCCTATCCATGCCGAAGGTTGTACCGGGAAGCACTGCTACTTGATGTTCGCGAATTAATCGCTCTACTAATTCCATTGTATCGAGTTCGGTGTCAACTTTCAAGAAAAAGTAGAAAGCCCCGGCGGCTGGGGAAATTGTACACAAATTTGGGATGCTATTGAGTTCGTCTAATACGAGTTGGCGCACAAATGCGATCGCCCTTACATAATTATCGCAGTAACCCCTACCAACTTGCAACGCTCCCAGGGCTGCATACTGGGAAATTACGGGCGGACAAATTAAGATAGTATCTTGAATTTTCCTCACCGAAACCAGCAAATGTTCTGGGATTACCATATACCCGATGCGCCAACTCGCAAAACCGTAGGCTTTGGAAAGGCTAAACAGGGAAATTGTATGTTCGCTGCTGTTGGGAAAAGTGGCGGGCGAACAGTGTTTCGCGCCGTCATAGGTAAAATATTCGTAGGCTTCGTCGCTGATGTGATAAATGTTGTGCTGGCGGCAAATATCGTTCACTTCCAGGAGAGATTCCGCAGAATAAACTACGCCTGTTGGGTTGTTGGGTGAAATGGTGATAATTGCTCGCGTTTTCTCGGTGATTGCTTTTTTAATCGCAGCAATATTGAGTTGATAGTTGGCGTCGGTTTCTACAATCACGGGACGGCAATTTGCCATAATTGCAGCCATTTCGTGGTTGAAGTAATAGGGTGATTGGATGATAACTTCGTCTCCCGCCGAGGTGATGGCGAGAATGGCGTTGGTAAATCCCATGTTGCTGCCGGCGGTAACGACAATGCAGTTTTTGTTGTTTATTTCTATGCCGTTATCTGTTTTGAGTTTGGCTGCGATGGCATCTTGTAATTCGGGGATTCCTTCGACGGCTTTGTATTTGTGATTGTCGGGATTTCCGAAGAAGTCGGGAATTTTGTCAAATGATTCTTGGGGCGGATTGTAGTACACTACGCCTTGTCCTAAGGAGATTGTCCCCGGATTTTGCCGGATTAGTTCGCCAACTACTGGGATGATTGGCGATTGTACTGATTGCATTCGAGTTGAGTGATTTTCGATCATATATTATAAGGAATTTTTGAGGCGAGCTGAGTTCACCGGTGCGCGGTGCACTACGTATCGAGTTTGTTGTTCACCGGTGCGCGGTGCACACCCTACAGTTTGTAGGGTGCGCATTGCGCACACTTCACCGGTGCGCGGTGCACACCCTAGGTATCGGGTTTGTTGTTCACCGGTGCGCGGTGCACACCCTACAGTTTGTAGTTTGTTGTTCACTGGTGCGCGGTGCACACCCTACAGTTTGTAGCACTGCGCACACTTCACCGGTGCGCGGTGCACACCCTACGTATCGAGTTCACCGGTGCGCGGTGCACACCCTACAGTTTGTAGGGTGCGCACTGCGCACACTTCACCGGTGCGCGGTGCACACCCTAGGTATCGAGTTTGTTGTTCACCGGTGCGCGGTGCACACCCTACATATCAAGTGCGCGGTGCACAGTTTGTAGGGTGCGCACTGCGCACAGAATGCGCTATTTATAGCGCGCTTAACTGAAGAAAACAACTGAAGAAAACAACATAATTTTAACGGGCAAATCTTCAACCCGTGCACCATCCGGGTTTTGCTTGTGTAGACGCGGTTTCCAACCGCCCTGTCTTCTAAACTCTTTCTATTTCTATTCTAGAGCCTTGGGGCGACTTAAACACCTTAACTTGGGCGGGCAATCTTTCGCCCAATCCTCGAACGTGGGTAATCACTCCAATCAGCCTTTCTCGTTGCCGCAATGATTCTAAAATTTGAGTGACGCTTTCGAGGGTTTCTGCATCTAAAGTACCAAATCCTTCATCCAGAAATAAGCTACCCAATTGAGCGCCTTGAGACAGTTTTTCTGATAAAGCTAAAGCCATTGACAAGGAAGTAGCAAAGGTTTCGCCGCCGGAAAGTGTTCGCACTCTCCTAGCTTCGCCGCCATTCCAATTATCTGTTACCCAGTATTCGCCGTCTTGGTTTTTTAACTTGTACCGATTTTCTGTTAATTCTTGCAAAATTAAGGTGGCGCTACCGACTAATTCTGCTTCTAAATGTTCTAAGATGTAGGATTGAAATTCGTTGGATTTGAGATTTTGGGCTAAGGTGTGATAGGTTTGCTCTTGTTCTGTGAAGTTGGTGATTTGCTGGGAGAGTCTTTCGGCTTGTTCGAGAGTTTGAGCGGCTACTTGAATCCACGCTAAAAGTTCGGCGCGGTTGTTGTTGGCTTGTTTGAAGTTTTCTTGGGCTGTGTGTTTTGCCGATCGCACTTGTGCTAAATTATTCTCATCGGTAGTTCTGCCTGCGATCGCCTCCTGCAAATCCTTCGCCCGCGTCTCCAACTGAATTTTTGACTCCCGCACCGAGCGAATCGCATTTTCCCACTGCGATTGTTCGCTAACGGGCGCAACCGCAGCTAAAAATGTCTCTTCCGTAAAATCAGCCGCTGTTAATTTTGCCAACCAATCTTGGTTTAACTGCTGCTTGCTGGCTTGGGCTTGCGCGTAAACCTCCCCCGCTTGTTGCTCTCTCTCGGCTGCTTGAATAGCAGTATTTTGAGCAGCTTGATAGGATTTTTCGGCAGTTTTCAGCAAATTTGCCAACTCTTGCTTGTCTTCTGCCAAGGCTTTTGCTAAATTAGCATAGGGTTGGTATTCCGTAATTTGATAAAGCGCATTGACACAACTTTGCAACTGCTGCTGCCTGCGGTCTGATTCGGCGATCGCATCTTGATATTCTTGCTGTTTAGCTGCTTGAGCCGTCACCGCAAAATTAAATCTTTGTTCGTAATTATTATATTCAAAGGATGCGAGTTGGAATTGCTGCTCGGTTTCGCGGTATTGGCGATCGCTCTCTGCAAGTATAACCAACTCCTGCTGCAACTGCAAGACTTCCCACTCAGGATTTTCTAGAACTAAAGTGATTTGCTGCTGCAACTGAGCAACTTTATTCGCTGTCAATTGCAATGCTCGAGCAAATTCTGACTGTTTTTGCTCGCAAGCTGAAACTGCACTTTTACCATCAGCCGCAGCCATTTGAGCAGCTTGCAAAACCTGATTTGCAGCCGTCACTTTCCGCCGCAAACCAGCAACATCGACAATCTTAGAACTCGGCAAAGCAGGGAGCAAATCGCTCTCGGGATGCACGCCCCCGCACACCGGACAAGTATCGCCAGCATTCAGCGACATTCTGACAGCAGCAACACTCTCTAAACGCGCCGCTTCCGCATTAGCAGCTTGGGCAGATTCTAGCTCAGCTTCGCACTCTTTCAGCCGGATTTCTGCCCCGGCTAATTTAGTAGCAACCTCGAAATAATTCTGTTCGGCGCTTGCTTTTTCGGCGACAGATTTATTCAACTGTTCGCGCTGAGTTTGTCCCTGTTTGACAATAAGCTGAAGTTCCATCAATAAAGAGGCAATTTGCTGCAACTGTTCTAAACGCTTTCCTCCCGGCGCATACTGTTCGAGCAACGCCACTGCTCTAGTAACTCGAAAACCAGCGGTCTGAATTTTAGTGTTAGCAGCTTGCAGTTCTTTATCTGCTGCTTGGAAAAAGCGGAGTTTTTCCTGTTGATTTTTTTGGGCGAAGGCAACTTCTGTTTCTAATTGAGCGCGCTGTTCTTCGTATACTTTGGCAGCAGCCAGAGCATCTTCGCGAGCCTTTATTTGTGGCGCTAATTCCTCTGATTTGGCGCGAGCCGCATCAAGTTTCTGCTGCTCTGCTGCTAGCTCGGAGCGAGCTTTAATTAACCGCTCCCGCGCTGAGAGAACGGCACTTTCGGCAGTTTCATACTGACTGCGAGCCGATCGCACTAAAGCCCAATCTCCCTGTAAACGATCGGCAGCTTGCGCTCTTTCCAAACGCTGTGCTAAAATTGCGATCTCGGCGGAACTAGCATTTAATTGCGCTAATTCTTGTTGCAACTCTTGCCAGCGAGTGATTTGGGAAAATAGCTGTTCTTCTTCATCCACAGCCTTCTGAGCTTCCATAACAGCGCGCTCGAACTGAGGTAGTTGCTGCTCTAAAATCCAAAGTTGCGATCGTTTTAGCTCCACCTCATTCGCCGCCGGAGCGCTCAACTCAGCTAACTGCCTTTCCACCATTTCTCGTTCTTGTTTCAGCAACTTCGCGATATCGTTTGCTTCCTTCCGCATCTGCTCAAAAATCTCAAATCCCGCTAGCTGTCGCAAAATTTCCCGCCGTTTAGAAGTATCTCCTTTAATAAACTCATCAAACTTGCCTTGAGGCAGAATAATCGCTCTCGTAAAAGTATCAAAATCCATCCCCAAAATCTGTTCAATCGTATTTTGAACAGCAACAATACTCGTCCCCAAAGTTTCCCAATCGCCATTTTGCCAAGTTTCCAAAATTACCTTATTCTCCGGAGATTTCGGACGAAAACGCCACCTCCGCGTCACGCGATACTGTGTCAAACCCACAGCAAAACGCAACTGCACCTTGAGATTTTCGCTCCCTTGACTTGCCAAATCAGCTACTTGTTTGCCGCTGCGAGTTGTCGTACCAAAAAGCGCGTAAGTCATGGCATCTAGCAGCGAAGATTTTCCCGCACCAGTAGCACCCGTAATTGCAAACAAATCGAGTTGAGAAAAATCTAAACGCTGTTCCCGGCGGAAGCTGGTAAATCCTTCGAGCAAAAGTTCTAGTGGACGCATACTGATTTTAGATTTTGGATTTTGATGATTATGTCATTGCGAACGGTAACGCTTGTAGTCGAGTCTCGATCCCCCTCGCATCCCCCGAAAGCAAGGGGGACTTTGAGAAGGTTCTTGTCCCCCCCGACTATACGGGGGGTTAGGGGGGATCGAGTCTCGACTACCTAACTATTAACTGTTTCCTTAAACTTCTTGTACAAATTCTCAAATCCCTCCAATACAGCGGGTTGCGGAGTCGTTCCCAAGCGGTTTTGATAATAGTTGCAGAACTCTGCTGCTGGATCGAAGTTGTTGGGATCGATATTAGTGTTCTCTGTTGGTTCTAGCGGTGCATCGCGATAGCGCGGCTCAATTAACAGCGCTTGAGAACAGATTTGCCGCACGCGATCGGCTAATCCGATTTGCGGGCTATCCAATTCGACAATTACCTTCAAAAAACCAGGATGATACTGATGAGCTTCTAAAGTAGCATCGAGATTGTCATTATGACATTGAAGCACTTTTAACGGTTTGTGGCAAGCCACAGGTCTAAATTCTACCTTTGCCTGACTTCCAGGCTCAACTTCGATCGAGCAAAATCCTTTTTCCTGTTCAGCTTCTCCGAAATCTAACTGAATTAAAGAACCGGAATAATAAGCGGGAGAATTCTTAGCAATCCGCTGGTGAATGTGGATGTGTCCGAGGGCGACATACTGAGCTTCTGGCGGCAGAGTTTGCGATGATAGCAGGTATTTTTCTCGCGTGTAATAAGCGACTTCGGATTTAGCCAAGCGAGCGCCGTCAATGCTCATGTGTCCCATCAGCATATTCACAGTATTGTCTCGAAAATCTGCGGTTAAATTTTGCAGTAAATCTGCTACAATTTCGCGGTAATCTTGGCGGCGGTTGGCATCGCCGGAGTGCCACAGAGAATTGGCATCTAACAGTCTTTGTTCGGAAGCAAAAGGCATCGCTCCCACGCACAGTTTACCACTTTTGGTATTAAGAGTAATTGTGCCGCCGTCTGCCGATCGCCTGGGTTTACCTAAAGCGCGAACGCCGGCGAGGGATAGCAGTTGGGCGATGCTGTCGATGCGGGATGCTGAATCGTGATTGCCGGCGATCGCAATTGCGGGAATTTCGGCTGCTTGGAGTTCGCAGAAAAATTGATAGGCAATGCGCTCGGCGTGCGCTGGAGGGTTGGGAACGTCAAAAATGTCGCCGGCGACCAACACAGCATCGACATCGAGCTCTTTGGCTTGTTTCAAAATCTGTTCCAGGGCGATCGCAATTTCCAAAGTGCGATCGATCCCTCGAAAACGCCGTCCCAAATGCCAGTCAGCAGTATGAATTATTCGCATAGTATGAGGAGTATTTTGTTTATTTTAATACTTATGGTTTTCTAAGTAGCCTTTAGGTGTCGCTTTCTTTTTCTTGTTCTAAAATTGCTCTGTCGATCGCATCAATGTGTACCTCAGCATAAGCAAAAGCATTGACCAAATCGGCGGCACTCAGATCGGGATGACCTTTTAAAATATGAGCATCGCTAGCACCTTGACGGCGATAATTTATCAACAGCCAAACAGGAATGCGAGTTTGTCTGATACAAGCTTCGCCGCCCATGACGCCTGAAGTCTTTTGAATTCCAGACCAAAAGTTGGTTAAACTTTGGGCTAAAAATAGTATAGCTTGAGTCTTTTCTTCGGGAGTTAACGCCAGGAGTTGCGGTTGTAATTCTTTCAGTGTCATGTTCGCAGTTATTGAGTTCATAAATATTAGCTTTTTTTGGCATACAAGTATTCTAGCAGTGACTAAATCAAAATTTTCATAGCACTCCTCCACCAATACCAAAGAAACCGGGTTTTTCACTGAGATTAAAGGTGGGAATGCAGTATTTTCGCAAAAAACCCGGTTTCTGGCCGCTCCTCCATCAATACCAAAGAAACCGGGTTTTTTACTGAAATTCAAGGTGGGAGTGCAGTATTTTCGCCAAAAACCCGGTTTCTGGCCGCTCGTGCGTAAATTTTGTCTCATTCCACAGGCTTCACATCGTGAAACCGAGTATAATCAACCACCCGCCCGCCATCCGGCGTTCTCGAAATAATATCCACAAACCGCATATTCCACACAATTTCTGACGCTACAAAAGAATGTCGCGCGTGAATAGTTTGCGAAACTGTGTCGTCAATTCCCGTTAGCGTAATCACAATTTCTGCTTGACATTCGATCAAATCTTTAGCAGTAAGCTGGTACAAAGGACTGTTTTCGTCAATTGCGTGCATCACCGTCCAAGTTAATGCAAAAATAGGAGATTGACTCCGCACTAATTGCAAATCGTAAAAACGCCGCATATATTCTCCTTCCGATGTTACTTCGTCGCGGATCAAAGTAGCTCGCTGCTGCGCTTCTAAAATTTGGTTGAAGCGCTGATTTCCTGCGCGGTACATCAGAGTCGGAACGCCGTTGAAAAAAGTGATTATAGCTACGCGGCTGAAGATAACTCTAGCAGTTGGTCGAGAAAATCTCGAAAAAGCCAGTCCCGTCACCATTGCGACTCCCCACAAACCAAAAAGCGCTTGGATCGCGACTATAGTATTAGCGTAATCGGTGCGCGGATACATGGCGCCGTAGCCGATTGTCGCCATTGTTTGCACGCTGAAATAAAAGGCATCTTTGAATGAACCGGGCCGTGCATTAGCAATGCAATCTCCTCCCGCCAAGTAAGCTAAGGCAAATAAAGAATTTGTGAGTACATACGACAGACAAATCAGCATGAAAAATTGCGGCCAAGAAAGAATTAGCAGCCTGTGATATAGATCGGCAAAATGCAGGCGAGGTACTCCCAATTTGACAACACCCAAGGTGAATTGTCCTTTGCGATTGACTAAACGAGCCTGTGGTGGGCGGTTGCGGTGAATTTTCATTGCGATTTGTAACTGCGGCTGTGTCAAATTGTAACTATTGCTTGGAGCGGGAAAACTTATCCTTTAGACTGATGTCTGATTCTAAAAATTAAGATAACAGCGGAGTTTAAAAATGGTAGAGCTTAACTGGCATGACTATCTGGTTATGGTTTCTTTTGTGGCTTCTATTGCGGGTCTAGTGCTGCTGGGCGATAAGTGCAACTATTACGGGGCGGACGATCGCACTTTGAGCGAAGAAATCCCGATCAAGATGAGCTTTACTTACTGGATAGTCTACTGCATCTCTGTTTTCGGGCTGAAACTTCACTTACCAGATGATAGCTGGTTGTTGCTCAGCTTGAAGCTGACGACTGTTCTTTCTTATTTGTTGACTGCTTCTAGCATACTCAGCCTGCCGCTGCAACGCATGGCTGTCAGACGAGTTGAAGAGTGAAAAGAACAGGTTTGTAGTGAGGACTTCAGTCCTTCCGGTTGGAGTGAAGAAGGACTAAAGTCAGGTTTGCAGTCAGAACTTCAGTCCTTCCGGTTGGAGTGAAGAAGGACTAAAGTCAGGTTTGCAGTCAGGACTTCAGTCCTTCCGGTTGGAGTGAAGAAGGACTAAAGTCAGGTAAGAAGGACTAAAGTCCTCACTACAAACCTGTCCTTCCGGTTGGAGTGAAGAAGGACTAAAGTCCTCACTACAAACCTGAGTGAAGAAGGACTAAAGTCAGGTTTGCAGTCAGGACTTCAGTCCTTCCGGTTGGAGTGAAGAAGGACTAAAGTCCTCACTACAAACCTATTTGACTTATATTACTGCGATGTTGTTTAATTGTTGATGCCAGGAATGCGGACGTAACGCGCCCAAAATGGCTGGGATCGATCGCGCTTTAAATTGCCCTTCTGCTCCGGCTTTCCTGTGACTGCCGAAATCTCAGAAAATATCCTCATGCTGCCGCTGATCGAGCCGCTCGCACTTCGCAGCGGTGCAGTCGAGATAGAGACATCAATTAACGAACCGTCTTTCCGCCGTCGCTTGCAGTGCTTGGCAACTTGCGCTTCCCCTGCCAATTCTGACTGAAGCATAGCACTAAAATCGAGAATTTCATCGCTAGGGACGATCGGCAAAACCTCCCCCAAAACCTCAGGCTCTTTCCAGCCAAAAATTCGCTCCGCCGCCGGATTCCACAGCGTCACAGCAGCAGAGGCATCAATGCCGACAACTGCCAGCGGCAAAGTTTTTATTAACTCTTCCAAAAGTTGATTAGTTTCGCACAATTTAGCCTGTACAAACTTGTGTTCGGTGATGTCCACACAAGCACCGTAAATCCCGACAGCGCGATTAGCCGCTTCATCCCACACAACTTGTCTGCAATCCCACAGCCAGCGGATTTCCCCGGATTTTGTCACAATGCGATACTCGCTAACTTCCTTGCGGCTGCCGTCGCGCGACTGCATTTGCTCTTGCAGCATTTCTCGATCTTCGGGATGAATGCAGTTGCATTCTGGCCAGCCGGAAGTTGCGATTTCTGATGCAGTATAACCCGTAATCCGCGTAAAAGCTTCGGTCATCCACTCGCAGGCCCAAGTTTGGTCGGGCAATAAGTTAAAAGAATAGGCAAAATCTGAGGTAATTTGCGATAGAATGCGGTAGCGCGATTCTGATTCCCGCAAAGCTGCTTCGGCTGCTTTAAGTTCGGTAATATCTCTATTGGTGACTAGAATTGCCTCGATGCAGCCCTCAGCGTTCGCGATCGGGCTAAAGATGTAGCTGCAATAATTTTTGCGCCCGGTGCGCGGATTCATAAACTCTGTTTCTGCGGTTACAGTTTGTCCCGTTGCTAGTACATTTTCCCAGCAATTCCTGTGGAGTTCGATCAGTTGTGGGGACAACCCAATCTCTTCTAAAGTTTTGCCGAAAATGCAGGCCTCCGACAGCCTGGTAAGCTCTAATCCGGCGCGGTTGATATAAGTTAGTCGCCCTGCGCGATCGAACATCAAAAGCCGATCGGGCGTAGTTGAAAGTACAGTATCGAGCAGCTTCGTTTGCTGTTCTAACTGAGAGTAAATTTTTTCCAGTGCATTTTCTACTGTTTTGCGCTCTGTAATATCTTGAAAGAATACCGATAAACCTTCTTCCGACGGATAAGCCTCGACTTCAAACCAGATATTTTGCTGCTCGTAATTCCCTTCAAATTTAACAGCAACGTTACGAGATACCGCCTTGTGAAATTCTTTGAAAAAAATTGTCTTCGCGGTATTGGGCAACTGCTCCCAAATATTTCTTCCTAAAAGTTCTTGTCGTTTTCTGTGCAAGCACTCCTCTGCTTTTGGGTTGATGTAGGTAAACTGCCAATGACGGTCTAGCGTATAAAAGCCATCTGTGATATTTTCTAAGATGTTAACGATTTGCTGTTGCGATTTTTCTAAAGCTCCTGCAGAGAGCTTCCGCTCAGTGATGTCGCGGGAATTGATGATGATGCCGTTGATGCTGGAATCGTGGAGCAAATTGTTAGCAATTACTTCTAAATACACCCAGTTACCGCTAGCGTGGCGTTTGCGATATTCTAGAGGCGGTGCAATACCCGGCTGTTTGAGCAATTTAGCAAAATATACTTCCCAAACTGGTAAATCATCTGGGTGCAGTAAATCGCTCTGAAATTTACCGATTATTTGTTCTGGTTTGTAGCCTAAAATCCGTTCTACTGCAACCGGACTTTGCTCTCGTATCCGCCCGTCTGCTTCAATAATTGTAATTAAATCGGAAGAGTTCCGCAGGATAGTTTGCAGTCTGGCTTCTCCTTTTGTCAGTGCCTGAGTCACCTTTTTGTACTGTGCCTGACTTTGCTCTAACTGTGTTTCTAGCTGTCTGATTATCGCAGCTTGATGTGCAATTTCTGGGTGAAAACTTGATATTTTGTATTTGCCGGGTCGGGATGCTTTGCCATTGTAAAGCGGCTGCAACTCGGCTACCAATTCATGTAAAGATGCGGATAAATGGTTGACATTCGTGTTTAAAATCGCCTTTTGCTCTGGAAGCAGTTGCTCGATATGTCCCTGCAACTCGTCCAAATGCTTAAATACTTTTTGGATCATTGTAGTAAGTGCTCAAACTTGCGATCGTTAGCTTGTCTATTTACTTTCTACAAGGATAGCAGTTATTTGAGTCAAGTATAAAAACACCTGAATTTAAATTCTCACCGCCAGAGCGAGATTTGC
Organism: Oscillatoriales cyanobacterium; assembly: GCA_004293365.1. Taxonomy (GTDB): domain Bacteria; phylum Cyanobacteriota; class Cyanobacteriia; order Cyanobacteriales; family Microcoleaceae; genus Microcoleus. Next base: position 21,240 of record RDYN01000027.1, read on the forward strand.
GGTGCGAGTTCCCGGAGAGCGACACTGATAGAGAGTGCCAGAAATCTTTAGTAACAAAACAAATATTTTTCTAAGTAAGATTACTCAAAAGAGTTTTGAATTTTCTATTGTGAGATTGCTTGGTGAGTCGGCGCAGCGCGATTATGAATAAGCTGTTGCACATTTAAATTGTATATTCGGGACGCTGCTCAAAGCCATCCCACAAGAGTGTTGAAGTGATTTTTGACATACAATTTAAATGTAGAACTGAGTCCGGCAGGGGTTTAAACCCCTGCCGAAAGAGCTTAAGTCGGTTAAAACCGACTCTGATATCAAATGCCGTGAGTTCGTCCCCCTCGCGATCGCACAATCAGGATTTAAAGCCCTTAGAGCTTTTCTTTTTGTCCTGCGGTTTGGACTTTGACTTGTGAACTTCGCCTAAAGCTTCCTGAAATAAGTTGTGCAGGTGCAGGGGAACGCTAGCAATTTCCGGGAGTTCGGGTTCTAAGGGTTTTTTATACTCTTGCAGCAGGGCATCTAAATCGCGATCGATCTGAAAGTCGGTGCGCTGGAATACTGTTTGCAAGATTTGTGATAATTTCGCTGGATTAACTTTAGCTAACCGCCGCCAAATCCAGGCATTAATTGCCGGATCTTCTAGATAGCTGCGAACCATTTTCTCGTAACCGGGAATTGTTGAAAAGTCCTCGGCTGCGAGCATTTCGGTAAACTGGCTGTAGTTAGACAAAAAGGTTTGTCCCCAGCGGGGATGAGAAAGCGCTGTCACCTTTTCGGCTTTTTTGAAGCGATCGGGCAATTCGACTTTCGGCGTTACCATTTTTGAACTAGCATTGCTGTCGATCGCCACCTCAACTGCTTTAGTATCGGCGCCTGCTGCTGCGATGGCGACTGCTTTGATTTCTTCTGGATCGATTCCGGCATCTTCAACGATATCCGCGAGAGATTTACTTTGATCGATGCCGATATCAGCTAAGCGTTTTTTACTCATTACCTCCTGAAATTCGGCCAACTGTTTGTTGAGGTGATATCCCGATAGCGTCACTTCTTCGCTGCCAAAAAATTCGGTAAAATCGTCGTGATACTGTTCTACCGACTTCCAAGCTTGCTCTAACAGTTCTGGGGCGTCGCTGTACAGGTTATTTTTGTAATTTTGCTTGAAATTGCCGATCGCCACCGCCAACTTCGGCTTACCCAATTTCCCCATCGGAATCGGAGGCCCCGACAGTATCCACGCCTCATCGGTGAGAGGCGCAATCCGAGCCCGCAAGATTTCTCCTAACTTAAAGCGAGACATTTCTTGCAGAAAATTAGCGCTGTTGGGCTTGACAGAGTAGTGCTTCGCTGTCAGCCAGTTCATCAGTTCAAAGCTGTCAGGCGAAATTTGAGTAATTTCAAACAAACCGGGGAAGCTTTTTTGGCCCCAACTTTTTAGCAAACTGATCTCGCTCTCGGTTAAATCCGGCTGACTTTCGACAAAAAGGTCGATCGGCGTTTTGTTTCCGACTTTACCTTCGACTGTAAAACTGTCAATTACCTGATTTTGTTGAGCAATATCGTAGCGCTCGCCCGTCGAGCGAATTGCGGCAAAAGCTTCCAAAGCTACCGCCAACTCTCCCTCAGCATCCAGCACAAAGTCAATTAAATTTTGCTTGAGTGTCCAAGCTCTTTCCAACATTGCATCCACAAGTTATACCGATTTTGAATGAAAGGATTTAGATTCTTAACAATTATCGGACTTGAAGCAACCGACGCTTTACGCTCCGGCTGGGATAGAATGGCGCAGATTGCGAAGAATGACCGAAATATGCGATCGATGCCCGATTCCTGAATTAGGGATGAGAATTAAATAACTTACACTCTTGAAAGTGGGATGGGCGGGAGAGCCCGCCCTTTTTGGACGGGCTCTCCCGCCCATCCCACAATAACAATTAAAATTATAAGTTATTTAATTCGCGCTCCTTAGTTTAATTTTAAGCCTAAGAGTCAAAAAAAAATGTCCATCTCAAACTCCCTTCTTAATAAGTTTTTTTGCGCCCCCAGCCGGACAACCAACCGTGGAAAAATCTTGCTGTCTGAAAAAAGCGATTTCAACGCATACTAAAAATACCCCTCCCCGATGTAGAGAAGGGCAGAAAATCCCCAATAACTTTGCTAAACTCGCGTTGAAAATAGTCTGATATCATGTCCGCTCGATTACCATAAAAAAACAGTTCGTAGTGCGGACTTAAGTCCGCAGCATGAGAGCGGACTTAAGTCCGCACTACGAACCTTACTTCGTTTGTAGTGCGGACTTAAGTCCGCAGCATGAGAGCTACTTCGTTTGTAGTGCGGACTTAAGTCCGCAGCATGAGAGCGGACTTAAGTCCGCACTACTAACCTTACTTATTGTGGTCAATCGATCGCACAGGATATCAGATATCAAGCACAGTCCAAGACGCAAAAACCTGTTTTTTTTTACCAAAACACTTCGCTGCTGAATGCAGCGCTGGTAAAAAACTCCCGAACGATCGAGTTTATGTGCGTCCAAGACTGAAAAATACTTGCTGGCGCCTTTAGCGGCCGTCTTTGTCAATGTCGCCAGGAACAGCGCGTTCCACCCGATCCCAAGCGTCGCGCGTGGCGTGCTTAGCTTTTTCCCAAGTCACGTTGGACTTACCGCGATTTGTTTCGTAATCGCGCTGCAAATCGTTTTCGATCTCATTGAAGCTCTTACCACTACCGCGATAGTGGCTGTACCCCTCATAACCGGTGCGGTATGCAGGCTGATAGTCCTCGTAAGTTGTGCTGGTGTCCGCGTAAGGACGGGAGCTATAGTTGTTTTGCCAGTAAGCATCTTCTACTGTGGGGTCGATCGACTCTGCGACACCTTTACCCGCCAAACCGCCGCTAAACGCGCCCACAACAGCACCTACAACAGCTCCTACAGGCCCGCCGATCGCACCGCCGATCGCAGCGCCAGCAGCACCAGCACTCGCAGCACCGATACCCGTTCCCACAGGATGAGCTCCGGTTTCCCCTGACAGCGGGTCGAGGTTAGCATCAGGTTGCTTCACCGTTTTTATGTCATCGCTCATGATATTTTTTACCTTTTATCTAACTGCAACTTTTCTTAAATGTATCTTTTTCATCCCTATTTATTCATCTTCCTGAGGGATGAATCTGCTATCCTCCAAAGACGGAGCATCGGCAGGGAGAAACAACTCGGATACAAAAACCAAGGCGTTAAAAACCCTAATTAAACGACGTAAGGTGCGCAATGCGCACCTACATAATTAGTAGATTCAAATGATATCGCGCCAGTCAATAAAAAAGGTTGGTAGTGAGGACTTTAGTCCGCATAAATTACGTTTGACTAAAGTCCTCACTACCAACAAACTTTGTTGTTGTTATTATTAGAAAGGTTTGTAGTGAGGACTTTAGTCCGCATCAATAACAGGACTAAAGTCCTCACTACAAACCAATTTTGTTTGGATTGTTAGAGAGGACATGATATGAGTCGCAATCTCTGCTCTTATTTGTCGTCACCCAAGCTGCATATTTAGCAACTTGAGTAAAATAAAAAATTGTTAATTTATTCCTTGCCCGTGACCTTTTCGAGCAGCTCTTCAGCTTTTTGAACAATGCTTTCTTGCGGGTGCTCTTGCTTGTATTCCTTTAAGCTTTCATCGTAAACCTTCTCGACCTTGGCAGGATTTTGAGCTGTATTGACGATATCTTCGTAAGCTGCTTGGGGATTGAGATCCTCGAAACTTTCTGCGGGGTCAGTAATTTTAGCCTCCGGCTGCGCCTGACTGCTGTGTTGACCTGCGTAAGCAGCCTGACTGGGTGCTACCGCTAGACCGGCCAGAACGAGCAAAGCCAGCGTACATACCAGCAAAATGCTTTGACTCAATGTTTGTCCAAGAGCTTTTAAAACCCGCTTCATATCAACGTCTCCTCGTATTTTGTCGCAAAAATTATCGTGTTTGTGATCCCGATCGGGCGATCGCGCGTCAAGAACCTTGGTTGAAGCGCCATCTTTGTCGCAGCTACCAAAGAGCGATCGAACAGGGATATTTATCGTGATGTGCAACATACTAAGCCCCTGCTTGTTACCATTACTTCTACCAAAAGATAGATTAGTTAAACCAGCGGAACTCATCTAGTGTGAGGGGCGATCCCCTTCCGCAAAAAATTCTATCTAGCGGTTCTCCCATCAATGGCAAACCCTTACTCTTCTTTCCTCTTCCTTCGCGTGCTTCGCGTCTTCGCGGTTCATCAAAAAAAAGCCCATGCACCAAACATCAAAACTTGCATAAATACCCGATCGAACTACAAGAAAACCTGCTCAATGTTGAGGTTTCGACTCTGCATAGCCCCTTCAAACAGCTCAGTAGAAAGAGCCTGTTCAACCGACCAAACCCCCGGTTTTGTAAGTTTTCCTTCCAACATCAATTGAGCGATGCTGCCAGTACCGATGCCCGTAGCAGCGGCAGCATTTGGGTGTACCGCTGTCGATCGCACTTTCGCGGGCTGACCGTTTTTGAAGCCGCTCACTTGCGATCGCACAGCCACGCCCACACCGCTAAAATTATTGCTAACAGCCGTCATCCCGTAGCTGACATAGGACAAAAACTCAATGACTGAATTATTTTTCAGCCAGCTATCCGGCCAGTATTTAGCAACAAACCAGGTAAGGTGATTGTAAAGGTCGGGAGAAGTGCCAAATTTAGTAATCACGCTTTTCACTGGGAAAGTTTCAGGCAAAGTAATTGCTTCCGGCATATCGAACCAGTAAACGCCTGTTTTGCCGTAGGGTGCGGGAAATTCTATCGTTTCGCGATCGGTGTAGGGTTTAATTTGCTGTAATTTGCCATCAACCAAAACATCAAAAGGAGTTTGCAAACCTAAAAAAGTAGTACGCATGACGGTAACGCCAGCACCGCCAGAACCGCCGACAACATAACTCAAATGAATGTGTTCTGCGCTATCTAATTGCTCCACATCTCGGCGCACCATGCTGTTAGAAATTCCCGGAAAAATGCCCGTATTGATAATCGCTGTCACCCCGGCATTTTTAGCAGTTTCCCGGCAGTCTAAAGCTCGGCGAGTAAAACTGCGGCTGTCGCTGACATCGGTATAATTAACACCTGCTTCGATGCAAGTTTTCAATACGCCGGCATCTCGGTAGTGAAAAGGCCCGGCACAGTGAACGATGAGGTTAGAGGATGAAACTGCTTGGCGCAAAGCAGCACTGTCTGCTAAATCTAAAGCTAAATAGCGCGATCGATCCGGCGGCAACTCTGGTGGAAGAGAGCCATTGGGGTCGCGTCCGGTAATAGTAACTTCGGCGTCGGTGTGGGTAACAAGGTCTTGAGCAACGCTGTTGCCAATTCGTCCCCGACCCCCGACAATCAAAACTCGGTTTGTCATCGCTAAAAAATGGGTAACGCTAATATAAGTTTCTCATTATTTAAGGCATAATTTCCATCTGCACAAAGGATGAATTTGTGATAATCTTAGGAGAACGTGACGCTCGACCTCAGCGATTATCCCCTGCCGCCAGTCGAACAAATCCTGAGATTTCTGATGTTGATGGTTCAACAAGGTTAGCGCAGTGAGTTTTCAAAGAGGAGGAACTGGCCCGTTATGTTAGAATTGAAATTATTCGCTCGTACTAGGTTAGAGGATTTATTGAGGGGCGATGGGCTTTTTCCTTTAAAATTATTAGGATTTAAACACTATGGCACAACAGAAACATGACTTCGGAAGGTAACGTCGCCGATACGGGTATAGTAGAAAAAGCGAACCAACTGATCCAAACAGGTCAAGCGCCAGATATCCTTGCAGCGCTAAAAATCCTGAAAGAGCAAGCTAGACAAAATAAAGATAAGGCAGAATTAGATAAAATTCAAACTACCCAGAAAGCAGTTGATGATAGGAGAAGCCGCCGCAGTGGCAATAAGAAAAAGAAGAAAAAGGCAAAGAGATAAGCTTATCAAGAATGAAATATCACCGCAAAGTTATGAAATATCACTTGTTTAAAGTATTTATTTACGAGTGCGATCGCTAAATATACAAGCAAGAAATGGGGACGGCACTGCCAAACCAAAATTAAGAGGCTCTAAAAAATTATGAATGTGCTGACAACTGAAAAACTGCTAGATTATTGCGATTCTGATGATTATGCCCTGCAAACAGAGGCACTCCTACAGCTTGTAGATGCAGAAGTTTATGAGGCTGTACCGAAGATATTAAGATTGCTAAAGTCCTCGGATGAATTAATTCGATCTCATGCAGCAGAAGCTTTGGGTTATCTAGGAATCGAAGAAGTAGAAATAGTAGGCGCTGCATTAATGCCACTGCTGAAAGATCCTGAAAAACTGGTTAGATCTGAAACAGTTGAGGCGCTGGGCGAACTCGGTTATACTCCTGCGATCGCACCAATAGAGCATATCTTAAGAAATGACCCTTCAGCACTGGTGCGCGCATCAGCAGCAGAAACTCTCGGATATTTAGAAGACCCTGAAGCAATAAAAACTCTCGAACTTTCGCTGCTTGATGCAGATGAGGATCGAGCAGTTAGAGGCTATGCTGCTAATTCTATAGGACTTTTAGGCACATCGCAGCTATTGCCCAAACTGGAAAAGTATCTAAAACTTGAGCTTCCTTTACCAATAAAAGCTGAATTGCTGGGAGCGAGGTATTGGTTGGGTGCGAAAGAAGATATCAAGCAACTATTAAGTTTGTTGGATGATGCTGATGAACTGCTAGCGATTATAATCCTGAATATTTTAACAGATTTGAAGGAACGGGAGCCGGAGCCAAATCTTGACAAAGATGCCCCTGAGTTAGATAAAGTGTTGAGTGCGATCGCCCTTCGTTTTCCCCTGATGCGCCATCAAGCAGAATCTATACTGGCAGACTGAATAAATTAACAGAAAAAAACACAGATATGATTTATCTGCGTTCCTCTGCGTTCATCTGCGGTTAAAAATCTTACTTCTAATTAATCCGAAACACCGACTTAGCCGTCGATTTCAGAGAATTAGCCGCATCGCTCAAGGTTTGCGCGATCGGCTGTTGCGAGTGCATGAACACCCGAGCCGTATTGCGTCCCGGCATCCCGGAAATCGAGCCGCCGGGGTGCGTGCCCGCACCGGTGAGGAACAAACCGTCGATCGGCGTTTTGTAATTCGCCAACTCCGGTAACGGACGGAAAAATATCATCTGATCCAGCGTCATGTCAACGTGGTAATAATTTCCCTTCAGCGCCCCCAAACGCTCTCCCAATTCTGCCGGACTTTCCACGCGGCGGCCGATAATTGAGTTCTTGATATTGGGCGCGTATTCTGCTAATTTGTCAATGCAGCGATCGGCAACTTTGTTTTTCAGCTCGTCCGTCCAACCCGTACCGTGCTGGCCAGTTCCTTCAGCATTTTCGATCTGGTAGGGAGCAAAAAATTCAATCCAAGCCGTGTGATGTCCGGGGGGAGCCATTGACGGGTCTCGTACCGTCGGAAACACGACATACATCGACGGATCGGAATCGGGGATTTTGCCGATCGCAGGCTCGCTGTGGGCAATTTCCACGTGTTTCACCGAGTCAGCAATTAAAACAGAACCCATTAAATATTCGTCTCGATGGTTCCAGCGATCGAACTTAGGTACCTCATTGAGAGCTAAATCTATTTTCAGAATTGTCTCATTGTTATTGACAATTTTGCGCTCCAATCTTTCACGCAAATTCGGATCGGCACTGTCAACATCGCTATCATCCATCAAGTGCAGAAACAAGCGCTTCGCATCAATATTAGAAATCACACCTTTAGTAGCGCGATATTCGGTGCCGCCTGCAACTCTAACACCGACAGCGCGGCCGTTATCAACTAATATTTTCTCGACGTGCTGGTCGGTAAGTATTACACCCGCATAGGTTTTCACTAAATTGACCAGCGCTTGCACCAATGCACCCGTTCCTCCGCGCGGCCTCGCCATCCCCGGATTGTGGCGCATCGCCATCATAATTGCGCCTACAGCAATGGTTTTTTGTGAAGGAGGCGCGCCCAATTCTGCGGCCAGTCTTGCCAAAGGTGCTTTCAAAAATTCCTCATCAAACCACTCGTTGAGAATGTCCTCAGCGCTGGTAATCATCGTGCGAATAAAGTCCAGCGTTTTGTCTGGAGAACCAATGACTGAAAATAAGTCTTTGAGTTTGGCAATATCGTAGTTACCGGCAATATCTATTATAGACTTTGGCGGCGCGTTAAACATCGGAATCATCGCGCTTAAAGCGCGCTGCCAAAAATCTGTATATTCGGCATATTTTTTCGCATCGCGTTCGTTGTAGCGGGCAATTTCTGCACAAGTTTTTTCTACGGAACCGTGCGCTAAGAAATATTTGCCGTCTGGATGCGGACAAAACGCCACTGGATCGCAGTAAAGATATTCTAATCCGTATTTTTCCAGTTCTAATTCTTCTACGACCGGCCCTAAATGGATAAATTCGTGGTCGATCGCGCACAAGTTGAATTTAAAATCGGGTAATTCGGGAATCGCAGCTTCGGTAGTCGCGGCGCCGCCGGGAACCGAACGTTTTTCTAACAAAAGAACCGTATATCCGGCTTTGAGGAGATAAGACGCACAGACCAGCCCGTTGTGACCTGCTCCTATGATAATCACGTCATACGTTTGCATAGATGAAGCTCTGGGATAGGATGTTTTGCTCATTTTACAAATGTTAACAACTTTGCGGGCTCTATCAATAGAAATAGATTCATCTTAAGAGATTAGTTGGAGCATCTTACAAAAGATGGAGTTCTTACCAAGTCCTGCTGTGCGATCGCCTTTATTTCCTCTTGAATTTACCGATAGCTCGCCCCGCCAATTTGCCGAGCATCATACCACATAACTTTTCATTTATCTATTTTACAGAAAAATTTAACAATCCGTAGGATTTCCCAGATAAACTATTGTTTTGTAAACCAATGAAACAAAGCCGCGATCGCCGCAGTGAGCTTGATAAAGTTCGGTTAAATCCGAGATAAGTTTCTGCAAGGGAGATCCGGAGTTCGGCATATAAGATGAGCTTCGTGCCCGCCCGATTAACCCTGCTAAATCTAGATCTTGTTTGTTAGCAAATTCGAGCGATCGCACATCAGTAAAATCTGCACTCGCAAGCAAAGGTTCGATCGAGCGATCTCGCTTGGAGGCAGGATGATTGTTGGAAGCGCTTTTAACAATTTGAGTGTAGCCCTCTGTCAGCGCATCCGCGCGATCGCGCAAATTCCAAACTACAGCCAACCTTCCCGACGGCTTGAGAATTCGCCGAAATTCTGGTAAAGTTAGAACAGGATTGAACCAGTGGAAAGACTGGAAACACGCGACTAAATCGAGTGATTGGTCAGGCAAATTACTGGCTTCCGACGTTCCGTCTCTAAACTCTACTAAAGGATGAGCTGCGGCCGCTTGTCTCATCTCGGTATTGGGCTCAATTGCTAATACTCGAAGGCCTCTTTCTGCTAACAAACGGGAAGAAATCCCCGTACCTGCACCAATATCTGCTGCGGTTAACTGTGAAGGTTCCCCAAGTCCTGCTAAAATCGCATCGATCGCAGCGGCTGGATAAGTCGGACGGTATTTGACATAATCGGCGGTGCGATCGGAAAATCGACCGAGTGGATTCATCTCGTATAACGGCGGTTTGGAGTTATCAGTCATTAGTTATTAGTGTGGCAGTTTCATCTTAGCCTAATTTCCAAAAATATAAAAATTTTTCCGGATACCTTGTATTGAAAATTGTAAACATCAGTAGAAATTGACTTCTGTTGTAAGTTACGAGCATTGGGGACTAGCTGAATAAAATTTTTCATCCGAGCCAGCTATTGCTGGTGAAAGTTCCCGAACGTCAGCATTGATATTAGCTCTATTAGCATCGGTTGTGTAAACAACAATTCTTACCCACTTCTGCATCTATGGGGGAGCGGGGTAGTGTGATATTTCTGATTGTGCTTACGTTGAACTCAAGTTTAGCAAAGGGTGTGAGTAAGTTATCTTCAAAACAAGAGAGGAGTTAGTATATGAACAATACACAGAATAATCCAAATTCAGGTCAGACCGTACCAGATCCAAGTCAGACTCCACAAAATTCAGGTCAGACTCCACAAAATTCAGGTCAGACTCCACCAAGTTCCGACTGGAAAAAAAAGTTGAAGGTAGCAGGCAAGCGGGTAAAAAATCTGATATTTGGCACGGCTTTATTCGGGGGAGTTGTCAAAACAATAGAATTTTTCGTGAATATATCCCAAGTGCCTCAAGCAATATGTATTCTGACTCCTTACTGTCAGCCACCGCTACCTCGTCCAGTATGGATAGCAACAACAATACAGGATGTGTACATAAAAAAATTGAATAACTATGAAGTTGACACTACTTTAGTTGTGACCGATAAACCTCCAGACAAACAACCTGAATACGAGGTGTCTATTATTAGGAATGTAGATCAAGATTTATCAAAAATTGGGCGAGAGTATAAACAAAATTCCGGTCAATATGAAGCTCTTCTCAGAACAGCAAAGAACAATCGGACACCTCTTTGTCTAGAAATTTATGGTCGGCGTAATTTTAAAACCAGTGAGTTCAAAAATATTATTGGTATCAAGGAGTTTCCGTCAAACAACAATTATGATAGCCTGAAACCAGAACAACGTAATCAACTATGTGAACCCCCAAGGTTGTTAGGCTCTCTTGGATTTGTGGTGGGAAGTGTATCGGAAAGTACAGAAGTTTAGTGATAAAATCGCTGAAATCCTTACCCTGAAACACATAAGCTATATCAATCACCGGATAGCCAGGAGAGCCGGTTGTTATAGAGTGCTGAAATTTAACGTGAATTAAAAAGCTAGTCTGTAAGGGACAATCTAAAAAATCCGGTTTCTGAGTTGCAGCGCGATCGCCCAACCATCCAAGAAACCGGGTTTCTGCGATAATTTTGGCATCCTCACGAGATTTTTCTGAGAAACCCGGTTTCTGAGGCCCTGCGCGATCGCCCAACCATCCAAGAAACCGGGTTTCTGCGACAATTTACGCTTCCCCACGAGATTGTCTGAAGAAACCCGGTTTCTTTGACCCGCACTATCGGAGATTTTTGATTCTGACGCACCGACTCTCCGAGATGCTTCTCTTCAGTTCCTCTGGAAAATCTGGCTGTTATAATTGCAATTGAATCAAGCTTTTGAGGAGGGAGTTCTATCAGCATCAAATATCTCAGTGACTGGACTGACGAGGAAGTTTATCAGGAAGTCTGGCAAATCACCTGCCAATTTGACCTTCTCGAATGTGCTGAGTGTGCTAGAGCCATAATCTAGTGGTTGCGCGATCGAGGAATTGAGAAAAAGATTCTAAGACTGACGACACGATATGGTGAAGACTATATTCTCAGCGATCGCCTCGGAGAACAGGGGATTTACGAGTCTATCACAGTCAACGGTCAACATTTTGCTGTCGAAGTTAGGGGCAAAGTCTTCGATAACCTTTCTGCACGAGGATTATCGCGAGATGATTGGTTAAAAGACTTTCACTGTCATAGCGATCAATTTGTTATGACAGAATTAGAAAATTTGTAAAAGTATCTGAAAATGAGTAACCTTTTTGAACTCCTTAAAAAAATAGAACAGAAACCCGGACTCTATATTGGTACGGCTTCAGTTACCGCGCTGCGACAATTCCTAGTCGGGTACAAATTTGCTCGCCAGGAAATGGGAATTATGCCAACAGAAGAAGAAGAATTAGATTTTTACCAAGAATTTCAACCCTGGTTGCAAGTCCACTTTTCCATTCAAACTGCCAATTCCTGGGACACAATTATCCTGTTCAAGTGCGCTGACGGAAAAGCTGCTTTTGCCTCTTTCTTCCGACTTTTAGAGCAATTTCGCAACCGCGACAAAAGCCAGGACATTAACTCAATTTTGTTAGAGCGCGAGGTTGAAAAAACAGAAAAAATTGCTCGATCGCGATCGGCTAACTATCCAAGAAACCGGGTTCCTGCGACAATTTACGCTTCCCCACGAGATTGTCTGAAGAAACCCGGTTTCTGAGGTGTAGCGCGATCGGGGATTGTTGATTCTGACCCATCAGAAACACTATCAACTATCAACTGTCAATTGACTAATTACTTTAGTTCATTAAGCGCCGCCTCGGCTTTTTGTGCGCCATCATTGTTTCCTTGCTGGCGGTAAGTGTCGAGGGCTTGTTGAAAAGCTTGAATTGCGTCGGATGTGCGATCGCGCGCTTTGAATGCTTTACCCATATTATAATAAGCTTCTGCTCGGTCTGGATCGAGTTGGATCACTCGCCGAAAAGTGATAATTGCTCCTGAGAAATCTTGTTTTTGTAGTTGAATTTCCCCGATCGCAGCGTATGCTTCCACTAGATTCGGGCGCACGTCAATCGCCCGCTTATAAGCTACGATGGCTCCGTCTAAGTCATTTTGCCCCTTGAGAAGTTCGCCAATTTCTAGCTGCACTTCTGGATTCCGAGGCTCCAATTTGGAAGCTTCTTCAAAAGCTGCAAGCCCTTCGGAAGTGTTGTCGCTGCGAAGCAGGGCAGTACCTAATTTTAACTGGATGCTGGCTTGTTTGGGAGCGAGTTTGGCTGCTTGTTTGAGTACGGTGACAGCACTGGCAAAATTTCCCTGCTGGATCAATACTAAACCCATTGAAGAATAAGCTTGCCAGCTTTTTGGATCGAGGGCGATCGCCTCTTGGTATGCTTTAAATGCACCGCTGTAATCTTTTTGCTGAAACAGCACTACTCCAAGTCCGATTCGGGCGTTGACATTTTTGCGATCGAGGGCAGCGGCGCGGCGGTAAGCTGCTGCTGCTGCGGGATAGTTTTGCAGGTTCGCCATAGCATATCCTAAGGCGTATTGAAAGTCAGCATTTTTGGGTTGAAGCTCGATCGCCTGTTGGTAAAATTCCACTGAGGCTTGATAGTTGCCCTGACGCGCTTGTAGGTAGGCAATCCCGGAAAAAATACGCGGGTTTTCCGCATCTAAACGGGCTGCTTGCTGATAAATGGCGATCGCCTGAGTGTAGTCTCCTAAATCTACCAACTCGCGTCCTTGCCGCAGCAGAGCATCTAAATTTGAATTATTTTGAGCTTTAACTTCCACAGGCGTTTCTGCTGAGAGCGCCCGAAGCGGGACTGCCACAGCGCATCCTGCTATCAACAGCGTACTGAATACCAAGAGACTTTTTTTGTGAACGGCCATTTGTTTCAAAGAGTGTGTGGAATAAAAGAGCGAATTGGTGTCAGCTTAACAAGCTTACAGCTTAGAGTTTGCCTGGAATCTTTGAGCGGCGAGATGTAGTAAACCTACAGAAATCGACCAACTCAAAATTTTCGCACTTGAGGCCAACTGATGATTGTAACAACAACTGATATCATCCAAGGAGCAGAAATTCAATCTTACTTGGGAATTGTAACTGCCGAGGTTGTCTACGGCACAAACGCCCTGCGAGATTTCTTCGCGGGCATTCGCGACATCATCGGCGGGCGCACCGGCAGTTACGAGGAAGTGTTTCTCAAAGGACAGCGAGATGCCCTCGCGGAACTGGAAAAACGGGCCGGGCGCCTGGGTGCTAATGCCGTAATCGGGGTGGAAGTTGACACCGGCACGATTAATGTAGACTCTTCGGGGGCTTTGCTGTTGATTACTGCCGTTGGGACTGCTGTCAGATTGCGCTAAGTTCTCTTTCCTCTATACATCAGGGAACTTTTTTAACTGGATAAAAAAGTTATTGGTTATCAGCCCTAAGCCCGCAGTTATTAGCTAATAGCTGCGGGCTTAGGGCTGATGACTTTTTAGTTTCTTTCTTCAGACATAGATACTGGTTATTTCCCCAGGCAGATATGGTTTCTATCAATCTCAGCCACAATCAATACTTAGGTGAAAGATTGTTAAAAAATAAACCAACTCTCAAAGGAAAGGAAAAGCTATGGCATACGTAAATAGACCTGTAGATAACGTTGTTACCGAGCAGACTTTAGTTAAGCCGGTCATGGAATATCACGATCTAGTGCGGTGGGGCCCAATTTTTTCAGGTTTGGTAATTGCGATCGGCACGCAACTGGTGTTAAGTGCGTTGGGTGCTGCGATCGGCTTGAGCAACATTGCTAATTCCGGAGCTCCCCGGAGTATAGCCAGCAGCGTAGGTACTGGAGTCGGAATTTGGTCAATTATCAGTTTGTTAATTAGCTTGGGCGTTGGCGGTTGGGTAACTGCTCGCGCTTGCGGCCCGATGAACCGCAGCACCGCGCTTTTGAACGGGGCCATTTTGTGGGCAACTACCTTAACAATTGGCTCTTGGCTGTTAGCAAATGGCGTAGCCGGTACTTTTGGAGTTGTGGCTGCAAATGCCGGAGAAGCAATTAATCAAGCACAGCAAGGCGGAGTGAATTTGCCGAACCAAGCGCCTAACGTATCTGCTCAGGATGCTCGCAATATTGCTGAAAATGCTGCAAAAGCTGGTTGGTCATTTTTGTTCGGATCGCTATTGGGTTTGGTTGCTTCGATGGCCGGAGCATCCGCAGGCGCCCGCACTCCCCGGAATCACTTGTAAAAGTTTGGTGGGACAATCAAACTTCATGTTCATGAAAGCACTTTTTTAAGGTGCTTTTTTATAGGTTTAATTCGAGCATAATTAATTAGGTTTATAGCTCTCAATGTAGGGTGCGCAATGCGCACTGTTCACGACTCTGTGATACCATCTCCGTAAAAATATGCGGTTTGTGTATCACCAAACAGTCAGGAGAACCCAATGATCCATCCTCAGAACGTCGAAAAATATGCGGGCAACTTAACGGAATTGGCTGAGGATGTCGGCAATTTGAAGTATGATGCCCTAGCGGAGTTCCTGCACGTTTTGTCCGCCAAGATTGAAAAGGATGGAGCAAAAGATAAAGCACTCGCGCCGCGCACAACTGTCTTCCTCTTTACACGCCTGCTCCGCTCATTTGTCGGAGGTGGCATCAAGCATCGATCGAGCCTGGCACATCTCAGAGCCATACATGACCGCAGATCCTATTGACTAAGCAGAACATCAATCGGTCGTGCGTAATGCTTTTATGATAGTCAATTAGGTTTATAGCTCTCAATGTAGGGTGCGCAATGCGCACGGCCGTGCGCATTGCGCACCCTACTGAATTAGCACCCTACATTGAGAGGGATTTGCTCCGCCCGCACTCCACTACTTAAGCACTGAAGTATTTAGCCGCTGGGTGATAAGTGATAATTGCCGTAGTGGATTGTTCCGGATAAAGTTGTTCGCTTTCATCCATATACAGGTTTATACGATCGCACTTTAACAAATCCAGCCGTGCGCAATGCGCACCCTACTGACATCGGCGGTTTTTTGATCCATCAAAGACTTATGCAATCTTGTCTATAGAAGTAAGGTGCGCAGTGCGCACCCTACAAATTAAGGAATGAGAATTAAATAATTTACACATATTTGTGGGATGGGCGGGACGCCCGTCCCTTATAGACGGGCGGGACGCCCATCCCACAATAATTAAAATTGTAAGTTATTTACAGGAGCGATCCTAAGCAGTGAAGTATTTAGCGGCTGGGTGATAGGTGATAATTGCCGTAGTGGATTGTTCCGGATAAAGTTGTTCGCTTTCATCCATGTACAGGTTTATACGATCGCACTTTAGCAAATCCAATTGCTTGTACTGATCCGCCATATTCGGACAAGCCGGATAGCCGAAACTGTAGCGCGAACCGCGATATCGCTGCGCCAGCATATCCCGAATATTGTCCGGTTCCTCGCTAGCAAAACCCAATTCCCGGCGAATTCGCGCGTGAGTCCATTCTGCTACCGCTTCCGCCGTCTGTACCGCCAACCCGTGAAAGTAGAGATAATCGGTATATTGATTGTTAGCAAATAGCTTTTGCGCGTACTCGGTAGCAACTTCTCCCACCGTCGCTACTTGCATCGGAAAAACATCGATTTTACCGGATTCTTTCGGCGCAAAGAAATCGGCAATGCACAGCCTGCGCGCCGATTTTTGCCGGGGAAATGTCAATGTTGCAGCGGGTGTCGATACATCTTGCCCATTATCCATAATTTCCGGGTTGTACAGATGCAAAGAATTGCCTTCAGCTTGACAGGGAAAATACCCGTAAATTGCTTGCGGGTGCAGTAACTTTTCAGTGATAATTTTGTGTTTCCATTCTTCCAATATCGGATAGACTTTCTCAGCTAAGAAAGCGTCGTATTCTTCCCGCGATTGGTCTTTTGGCTTGCGGAATTGCCACTGTCCCGCAACTAATGCTTGCAAATCTAAGTGCCAGAAAATCTCTTCAAAGGGGATTTCTTCTGGCGAGAACAGTTTTGTACCCCAGAAAGGAGGATTCGGGCGATCGATATTTGCGTCAACTGCTTCGGATCTCCTGGTATCAACAATCACCGGAATGTCTGCTTTATTGGCATCCTCAACCGCAGTTTCTACCGAAGTTTTAGCTTCTTTCACCGCCCCGTTACCATTTTCAGCTTCATCCAAGAATCCTTGCAAATCTTCCCAGTTACCAGCAGATTTTGCTGGCATCAGTTTGTCCATAAAATGCAAGTCAGAAAACGCATCTTTGCCGTAAACAACTTTACCTTTGTAAGTATTTTGGCAATCTTCATGCACAAACTTGGGAGTCAAAGCCGCGCCGCCCAAAATTACGGGAACAGTGATACCTTTCTGGTTGAATACTTCCAGATTTTCCTTCATAAATGCGGTGGATTTTACCAGCAAACCGCTCATCGCAATACAATCGGCTTTGTGCTTCTCGTAGGCTTCGATGATATTATCAACTGGCTGTTTAATTCCCAAATTAATCACTCGGTAGCCGTTGTTTGATAGAATAATATCAACCAAGTTTTTGCCGATATCGTGAACGTCGCCTTTAACAGTTGCAATGATGAATGTGCCTTTAGCGTTGTCCCCGGATTCGGACTTTTCCATGTGCGGTTCTAAATAGGCAACTGCCGCTTTCATGGTTTCTGCGGACTGCAATACAAATGGTAGCTGCATTTGTCCCGAACCGAACAATTCTCCGACTACTTTCATCCCGTCTAACAAGAAGGTATTGATAATTTGCAGCGGCGGATAGGTTTCTAAGGCTTTGGCGAGTTGGATGTCTAATCCAATTCTTTCGCCGTCGATGATGTGGCGCTTCAATCTTTCTTCTACGGGGAGGTTTTCGTCTTGGGTGCGATCGCGCTTGGTAGTTTTGCCCGCAAACACCGTTGTCAGGTCGCCCAAGGGGTCATAAACGCAAATATCGCCGTCGAACTCCCGTTCGTCGTAGATCAGTTTGCGGCAGATTTCCTGGTGTTTGGGGTCGATTTTGGCGATCGGCAAAATCTTATTAGCGCTGATAATAGCCGAATCCATCCCCGCCTGCATTGCTTCGTGCAAAAACATGGAATTCAAAACTTGCCGCGCCGCCGGATTCAAGCCGAAGGAAATGTTAGAAACTCCTAAAATCACGTGACATCCGGGCAATTCTTCGCGGATGCGGCGGATAGATTCGATGGTAGCCTTGCCGTTTTTTCGGTCTTCTTCAATCCCGGTAGAAATCGGCAAAGCCAGGGTGTCAAAAAAGATTTCCGATGCCGGAATTCCGTAGGCGAGGGCGGCGTTGTAGGCGCGTTGGGCGATCGCAAATTTTTGGTCAGCAGTGCGCGCCATCCCATCTTCATCAATCGTCCCGATCACAATCCCCGCGCCGTATTTCTTCGCCAACTCCAAAACTTGATAAAAACGCGGTTCTCCGTCTTCATAGTTAGTAGAATTTAGCAAACATTTGCCGCCCGCAACCTTCAAGCCGGCTTCCATCTTTTCCCACTCGGTGGAATCCAGCATTAAAGGCAAAGTTGCATTAGTCACAACGCGAGAAACTAATTCTTTCATATCGCGCACGCCGTCGCGCCCGACATAATCGACGTTGACATCGAGAACGTGCGCGCCTTCTCGCACTTGTTCTCTAGCCATTGCTACTAAACCGTCCCAGTCTTCGGCATTCAACAAATCGCGACATTTTTTGGAACCGCTGGCGTTGAGTTTTTCGCCGACAATTAAGAAGGAATTCTCTTGTTCGTAGGGTTGGGCACTATAAATTGAAGCTGCGGCTGGTTCCCAAGTAATTTCGCGAATTTTGGGTTTAAGAGTTGTGCCAATTTCTGACAGTTCGCGGATGTGATCGTAGCGAGTGCCGCAGCAGCCGCCGATGACTTGCACGCCTAAGTCTTCGACAAAGCGCATCAAGGCCATTTTTAATTCAATTGGCGTCAGTTTGTAGTGCGCGTGACCGCCAATGTTTTCGGGTAAACCGGCGTTGGGCACGCAGGAAACGACGAAGGGCGAATGTTCGGATAGATATTTGACGTGTTCCGCCATGCGATCGGGCCCGGTAGCGCAGTTTAATCCTAAAATATCTATGGGATAGGGCTGCAAAATAGCTAAAGCGGCGCTGATGTCGGAACCGACTAGCATTGTGCCGGTGGCTTCCATTGTGACTGATACCATCAACGGAATTCGCGCACCTTTTTTCTTAAATACTTCTTCAATGGCATTTAATGCTGATTTAATTTGCAGCACATCTTGACAAGTTTCGACAATAAATAAGTCAACGCCGCCGTCATAAAGTCCTTCGGCTTGTTCGGTAAAAGCGGCGGTGAGAGTGTCAAAATCAATGTGTCCTAAGGTTGGCAATTTGGTTCCGGGCCCGATCGAGCCTGCGACAAATCTCGGTTTTTCCGGCGTGTCAAATTCGGCTGCGATTCCCTTGGCGAGTTCGGCTGCGGTTTTGTTGAGATAATAGGCTTTGTCGGCTAAATCGTACTCCGCGAGCACGATGGAAGCAGCGCCGAAGGTGTCTGTTTCGATGACATCGGCGCCTGCTTCGAGGAATCCCCGGTGCACGTTGGCGACGGCTTCCGGTTTGGTGTGCACGAGATATTCGTTACAGCCTTCGTATTCTTTACCGCCGAAGTCTTCTGCGGTGAGGTTTTGGACTTGCAGGTTGGTTCCCATGGCGCCGTCGAAGACGATGACGGGGCGCGAGGGGTGGTGGAGTCGATCGAGAAATCTGCTATTCATCAGCGGTAAAAAGACGTAGGTGCTATATATTTACATTTTTATCTATTGTGCAATATTCTCAACAGTTATGTGAATCTTGGGGAACGACTGATGACTGAAGGATTTAATGCTGCTGACCGTAGTTCGATCGCGCCTCTAATTTTACCGATCGCCCTGGATAATTGTCAAAATTCTGCTGCGGGCGCGGGTGTGGGGGGAAAACGGGCGATGGACTCTGAGGGGTTTTTTCGCTTAACTGTTGAGGATTTTTGCGAAAATGCGATCGAGATCATTAAACGAGTGATGCAAAAGGGCGATCGGATTATCTTACAGCAAGCCGGGGAAGATGTAGGGGCGATCGTCCCCGAAACAGAATTTCAAAAGTTAGATTATCTCATGGAAGATCTCAAACCATCACAATTCTTTCCTGACGAAGAAGCATATTATGAAGATGATGGAGCCATCCACTGCATTTACCCGGACGAACTTGTAGAAGACCTTGATAATATCTTAGCAGATGTCCAGGAATTCGACGAATTATTTGGTTTATTGCCCACAGAAGAAATGGGAGAAGATGTTGATATTTTCATCTCTGTAGCTATTCTCATGTCTATCGATCGTTTTTGGGTGCCAGACTACCTAATCGCCGAGCAAGCCCGATTAAAAATGCTATCATAATACTATTCGTAGGGTGTGTCGCCATAGAAAATACGTCGCATCCTCTCGACAATCTAATAGCGACGCACCTAACAATAAAAGGTTCGTAGTGCGGACTTCAGTCCGCATAAAATCAAAGGACTGAACTCCTCACTACGAACCTGACAACAATTAGAGAAATTTTCCAAAATCCCAACCTATAATAAAGTATAAAAGGTTCGTAGTGCGGACTTCAGTCCGCGTAAAATCAAAGGACTGAAGTCCTCACTACGAACCTTTAAGAAGGACTGAAGTCCTCACTACGAACCTGTTAGTCTTAGAAAACATTAAAACTTTTCATTATTTCTTTCTCATCTTTCTCTGTGAAACTCTTTTAGGCAGGTGCTTAATTTCACTTTCGGTTGGAACTTCCACTTTTTCTACAACTTCTAAATCCACAATTTCAACCTCGCCCCCGCTGATTTCTTCCGCTTCCTCAATCTCCTCCAAATCCTGCTGATGTTCGATTAACTCCACTCCCAACCCAGAATCTAGAATCGGCAATTCATCGATTTTTTCACTAATCTCAGATTCTCCAATCAAATCCTCAATTCCCGGCGCCACTAAATCTTCCTCAATTTCTTGACTAATTTGAGTTTCTCTAATTTCCTTCTCTACTAACTGCACCGATAACTGCTGGTTTTCCCTTGACAAATGCTCAATCTGAGTCGCTTGAATTCTAAGCTGCTCATTCAAAACGCGAATTTCTCTGTTTTGCTGCTGAATCATTTCTTCGCCATCAGCAATAGTTCGATTTCTTTCTAAAATTACCTCATTTCTAGTTTCTAATTCCAAAGCGCTCATCGCTGCTTTAATTACATTATAAAAATGCGGCTTAGATACATCAACTTGTTTAGCATTATGGCGACTTTTCCCCAAAAGCCCCATCTTTTCTCCTTGTTTAACAGCCAACACAAAACCTTGATGATTTTTAATTTTTAATTCTTTGACAAAATCAACTTGAACTAAACTGCAAATATATCTGTGACAGTCATAATAAAACTCTGCTTTCATGAAAAAGCACCCCTTTCTGCTACAGTCCGGCAGAATTATACCACGAACAAGGTTAAAACTAGAACAAAATATCTAAACCTATGGTTTGCGCCGATCGCCCTACCATAATTTCATATCAATTCCAACTGCGCCGGAATGATATAATTTCAAGTGTTGTAGGGGCTCCCCTCGCCAGTATCTTTGCCAGTATCGACAAATTATATAAACCCGCCCCCCCTAGGAGAATTCCGTATTTACTAAAATTAATCAAAAATCAATAATCGATCGCCCCTAATTGCGCTCTTTGCTGACATAAGCGACTTCCAATCCGTGACAGTAATAAGCTGTTTCTAAATCAACAATTTCATGTTTAACTTGAGGTTCTATTTCAAACAAGCTTAACTGAATTGGCTCATTATTATTTTTACCTTTGTTAAACTTGCTCAAAAGTCTTGCTTCTAAATCCTGGTGCGATTCTAAACTGCCATCGGACAGAATGTGATTAATCTGCAAATTAAATTCTTTGAGTTTGTGGCAAACTAAAATCGTCCGGTGACAAGTAAGCGGGTCTTTTTCCGCACACATTAAACTGATTTTATAATGGGCTGCGCCTTTTAGCAAGCGCTGAATTCCTGCGGCAAATAGAGGAGTGGCTGCTATGCGATCGTACAAAGCTTTACCGCTAGTATCGTAACAGCTTAAGTCTTCCGGCCTCGCGCCCAACTCTTGCCCCAAAAAAACATATTGAATCCCGACAGCAGACAGAGAAGCTGTAATTTCTGATTTATTAAAATGAGGTAAATAGCGGCTGAAAGGATGCGATCGCACGTCCGCCACCGCCGTAATTCGGTGTTGTTGCAGCAGCAAAAGAAACGCTTCAATACTGTGATTGGAGTGTCCGATCGTAAATAATTCCATTGCTTCGATCTTACTATTAAGTCTTCAGCTTGCAGGCGAGATTTTCTGTGGTCTGATAGTTTCAACCTGCGGGTTTCTTCACCAACTTTTGAATCCAAATTTGCAAACCCAGCAGCATCAAACCGACGGCCGCCAGCCCAAATACGCCCGTACCCAAAGCCACCATTCCCACTACCAAAGTTCGCACTGCGACACTAATTTTCAGCACAGTAATATTGGTGGAATGGACGGGCTTGCTAGCAAAATTTAGAGCGATCGACATAGTTAGCGAATACAAACCAAAAGCGAACACACTCGCGATCAGCGAACCAGTCACGCACCGCAAAACCGTCGGCTGCCGAGAAGATGCAGGCGTTGCATCCGCCGCCGAACTTAGAGGTTGAGATGTAGAATTTGGAGTAGTTAAATCAGCCATGGCGATTTTAGATTTGAGATGTTAGATTTTAGCTCTCTGGTTAATTCACCCAAACTAAAATCTGTGTTTGCTGACATTTTATCAGTTCTGCGAGTTCAATAGAATCCGTGCAAAGTTAGATTCATTTTTGCCGATCGCCCCCATTGGCGTTTAACGGACGATCGCGATCGCACCATCTGCGAGTTACACCCTCGCAATCGGCGGTTTCGCATCATTTCCTTCCGAAAAAATCCGAATCCCAGTATTGCTAAACTTTGCTACCCAAAAATCCAAATCGGGAGAAGCGATCGCACTTTTCACCCGTTCCATAACCTGCTGAGCCTGCTCTTGAGACTCGCAGAGTGCAAACACCGTCGGCCCGGAACCGGACATCATCGCGCCCAAAACCCCCGCCGACTCAAAAGCCTCCCGCAACTGCAACACCTGCGGGTACACGGGCAAAGCAACTTTTTCTAAATCGTTGTGCAGCAATTGACCAATTTTCGATCGATCTTTTTGGGCGATCGCCCCCACCATCGGCCCCGAATGCAGTCTTTCCCGGCGACAGTCCAAATCCTCCGGCGCACAATAGGAACTACCGAACTGCTGGCGATAAGTTTGATACGACCAGGCCGTAGAAATACTGAGATTGCGAAACTTCGCCAGCACCACAGAAAAACCTCCCAAATCCGGCAGCGGAGACAGTTTATCCCCGCGGCCGGTTGCCAAAGCCGTACCTCCTCCAATGCAAAAAGGCACATCCGAACCCAAAGTTCCCCCCAACTCTTGCAACTCCGACTGAGTGAGTCCCAATTGCCACAGCAAATCCATCCCGACTAAAACTGCGGCTGCATTTGCAGAACCGCCGGCGAGCCCCGCAGCCACCGGAATCTGCTTGTGAATGGCAATCTCGACTCCGCCGTATTTCGCCAAAGCATCGGGGAATTGCTGCGCCAACAAATCCGCCGCCCGGTAAGCGAGGTTATTCTTGTCCGGCGGGACTTGCGGGTGATCGCAGCGCACGCGGATCGTGTCCGTACCGATCGCGCGCAAGTCAATTCGATCGGCCAAATCTATGCTTTGAAGAACCATCGCCAGTTCGTGATATCCGTCGGGGCGATCGCCTATTATCTCCAAATACAGATTGATTTTTGCTGAAGCTAGCAGAGAATATGAACGCATAGGTGATTAAGCCGCGGGTGAAAGAAACCCCTGGTTGAAATTAATTGACACGAGTCAGAGTCCATTTTCTCACAACTCAAAGGAAATATTATGCAGGAAATGTGGAAAACTTTTTTAGTTCGGGATCATTTATTCCTCACCGGCACTGCTATCTGTGGCAGACTCCTTTAGTCTGGCTTCACGTAGCCTCAGATTCAATAATTGCGATCGCCTATTTCTCGCTCCCGATTACACTGGTTTACTTTATTTCCAAACGCGAAAGTCATTAGTCATTATTCATCAGTCATGTTTTGCGAGTAAACAAGAGTTCGCGAACGTTATTAATCATCAGTTATCACTAAACTTATTGCATAAATCTTTGATTGATAGGCGAACCACAGATGCAACCGACGATGCAACGCAGATTATTTCCAGATAAGAAAGCTTGGGAGTGCAAGGATTCTAGTCATCGGAAAACAAATTATTGCTCAAATTTACCCATTGCGCCACGCTTAAATCTTCAGCGCGAGATTGAGGATTTATCTGTAACTCTTCTAACAATTGAACGAGTTTATCTAAATCCACAGATCCTTTCAAATTATTTCGCAGCATCTTGCGCTTGCTGCCAAATCCCAACTTGACTAAAGTCTCCAAATAGCGCGGATTAACTGCTGGCGTTTCTATTACTCGGGGAATCAGCCGCACCACGGCAGAATCGACTTTTGGCGGCGGATAAAAGTCTCTTGACGGCACATCGCAAATTAACTCGCATTCTGCTAAATACTGCACCCGCACGGACAATGCGCCAAAAGCTGTCGAACCCGGTTTAGCGTAAAGCCTTTGGGCGACTTCTTTCTGCACTAAGAGCACGATCGCATCGAAGGGTTTCGCAACCGGCCCAGATATCGTTCCCAGGAGTTTTTGGAGGATGGGGCCGGTGATATTGTAGGGAATGTTGGCAACAACTTTATTGGGATCTTGGAATTTGGGAAAAGCCCTTAGTTCAGCCTCTAAATCCATTTCCAGAAAATCGCCTTGCAGCAGTAAAAAGTTATCGGTTTTGCCGAGTTGCTTGGCGAGTTTTAGGCACAAATCTCGATCGATCTCCACAGCAACAACAGACTCAGCCCCAGCCAGCAAGCGCCGAGTCAGAATCCCCGTACCCGGCCCGATTTCCAGGACGCGATCGTCCTCCAAACTGGCTGCTTTGACAATCTTATCTAAGGCTTTCTCGCTTTTGAGCCAATGTTGAGCAAACTGTTTCCGGGGTCTGGTCGATCGCATTTTTTGAATTCTTCGAGAAATCTTAGCCTGCCATTCTATCACAACCCCATATTTTTTCCCAAACTAAAGTCATGTTGATTTTTGTAAACAGGGGTTGAATTAAGCAAAAAACTTAGGCATCATAAAAAAATTAGCGATTAAAAATAAGTTGATTTCTTCCCAATTACCAATCCCCAATTACCAATCCCCAATTACCAATTCCCCATTACCAATTCCCCATTACCAATTCCCAATTCCCCAAAAATGAACTTCCAACGAATATTTGGTACATTACCCAAAACCAAAGCCAGCGCCCCTGGCAGAGTAAATATGCTGGGCGAACACACAGACTACAACGATGGATTTGTACTTCCGACGGCGATTCCGCAGCGCACAACAGTACAAATCGGATTCAGCAGCGATGCGCGACACCATTTTTATTCAGCCGAATATGACGAACTCATAAATTTTTCAGACGACGATACCATACCGCAAAAATTCGTCAGTTATATCTGCGGCTGCATCAGACTTTTAGAAAAAGAAGGGTACAAAATACCGCCAGTAAATCTCTACATTACCTCGGATGTGCCCATCGGAGCCGGTTTGTCCAGCAGCGCCGCTTTAGAAATAGCCACCCTCAGAGGGATGCGCGCGCTCCTCAACCTCCCCCTAGACGACGTGCGGCTGGCTCAAATCGGACAGCTAACCGAAATCCGGTATGCCGGCGTGAACTGCGGCATCATGGATCAAATGGCGTCGAGTTTAGCAGACACCAAAACGATGCTATTTCTCGACACCCGCAGCCTCGAATACCGCCCAGTACGTTTTCCCACAGGCACAGAAATTTTAGTCATTGACAGCGGTGAAAGCCACGACTTAGCAGCCGGAAGCGGCTACAACCAGCGGCGCGCTGAGTGCGAGGAATCCGCCCGGATATTGGGAGTTAAGGCTCTCAGGGATATCACCGATCCCAAAGCAGTGGAAGTATTGCCGGAACCCCTCAAAAGGCGATCGCGCCACGTCGTCACCGAAAACAACCGCGTGCTCGAAGCACTAAAATCTTTGCCAGCAGAGCGTTTCGGCGATTTAATGAATGCTTCCCACGCGAGTATGCGCGACGACTACGAAGTTTCGGTGGTTGCAGTAGACGCCTTGGCGGCAATCTTGCAGTCAATCCCCGGAGTCTTCGGCGCGAGGCTGACGGGCGGAGGTTTTGGGGGTGCTTGCGTAGCCCTGGTCAAGAGCGGTAAAGTGGAGGCGATCGCATCAGAGGCGATCGATCGCTACCAGCGCGCGGGTTATCGCGGCCGCGTTTTGGTTCCAGAAATTCAAGTTAATTCTTAATTCCAGAACTATCTCCCGACAAAGAAGGCCACCGTACAGTCACGATAACCGAATCCTCCTGGGCCGACCAATAATGAGGCACTCCCGGCAGCCACAAAGCGTAATCTCCCTCCTGAGAAAGCAAGATTTCTCGCGAAGGAAATTGCAGGCGAAACCGCCCTTTTACGAGGATAGAAAGCGTAGTTGCAGCCCCATTTACCGCCCACTGAGTCCTGCAATCTCCCGCTTTGTGGATGCCCCATTTTACCTCTAACGCAGAAGTCGATCGCGCGTCATCTTCGGGCGTTATAAAGTGACCGGCAAACCACCCGCCGCGACTTGCGCCTTCAGCACCCGCATTTCCAAAAATCACTTCAGGTGACATCAGCTAATAATCTAAAAAACAAATATTTTAGCAACACAAACTCAACGGTTTGATCCTTCGGACTTTAGTCCTAATTAATTTCAATGCCCAGAGAGAGGACTCAAGTCCGAACGATCAAACTTGATGATTGTTATATCATGTCCGTTGAATTGCCGGCGATCGAATTTTGTCGCTGGGTGGGGCCGGTTTATAGATATTGTGGATGTGCATCAAAGATTGTTGGTAAAACCCGCCCCTACAAGTATTGTGGTTAATTAGCGGACAGGCTCTGAATACTATCAACTGTCAACTGTCAACTGTCAACTGTCAACTGCCTAATCGCAGCGCCAAATCTTAATTGTCTCATCCGCACTACCGCTGGCGAGCAAATTGCCCGAAGGTGCGATCGCCACCGAGTATACCGTACCCGAATGTCCTTCAAGAGTGCTCAACAGCTCCCCCGTCTGCAAACTCCAAATATTAATCGTATTATCATCGCAGCCGCTAGCCAAAGTCAAACCGTCCCCACTGATAGCAACCGAATCGCCCCGACTTACATAATTCCGCAAAATATGCACAGCCTCATTCATCCCTAAATTTGCTACGCCCTTTCCCCTCGCAGAATTAGAATTTAAGATCCGCAACAAACTGCCCGTGTGCAAATTCCGCAGCTTAATCGTATAATCATTGCTGACGCTAGCGAGAATCTCACCGTCCGGGGCGATCGCCACCGAATTCACCCCAACATTCAAACCCGAAAGAGTCCGCAGCAACTTACCGCTTTCCACATCCCAAACCTTGCTCGTCCCATCCGAACTGCCGCTCGCCAATATCTTACCATCCGGGCTAAAAACCACCGCATTCACATTGTCAGAATGACCCCTCAAAGTCCGCAGCAACTCACCAGTCCGCAAATTCCACAGCTTAATTGTATTGTCAGCGCCGCCGCAGCTAGCAATTATCTGCCCCTTCGGGTTGATCGCCACCGAATTCACCTCCATAGAATGTCCCGGAAAAGTACACAATAAATCACCGCTGTACAAATTCCAAAACTTAATGGTTTCGTCCGAACTGCCGCTGACCAACATTTTTCCGTCATAGCTAATAGCAACCGAATTTACGCGATCGGAATGTCCCGTCAAAGTACCAATTAATTCCCCAGTTTCTAAATTCCAAATCTTAATAGTTTTATCCCAACTGCCACTAGCCAGAATTTCGCCATCAGGACTAATCGCCAGAGAATTCACAAACGATGAATGTCCCGGCAGCGTGTAAACGCACCGCCATTTCAGATTTTTTAATTTGTGAGCGAACTCCTTCGCCCGCTTTGATTTCGCCTCAGCTTCCTGTCTGCGTTTTAGTTCCTCCTCCTCAAGACGCTTGCGTTCCGCCCTAGCTTTTGCCTCTCGCAGTGCCAGCCGCCGCATCTCTCCCTTATAGGTTATTCGCTGCTGCTCCTGAATTTCTTTAAGAGTTTCCATATACGGTAGGGCCCAATCTTGAGAAAACCATTCCTGAGCAAATTCCGCCTCTAAATTAAATAGCTGAGGTTCGTGAGTAAAATCTATCTTTAAATAATACAAATCTGCTAAAAAAGCCGCCAGTAACTTATGAATTGTCACAATTATTTGCCTAATAATCCGCAGGCTCACCTTTTCATCTTTCCCCTCGGCTTCCAACTGGTGATAAACTTCTTCCCAATTCCAAGGCTGCATCGCCACTAGGGAAACATTCTGATTAATAATTCCCCAAAAACCGACATGAAAATTAACTTCATAATCGCTGATGTCGCTGTACAATATAGCCGTTGGCACGGGAGACAAAACAGTCTGCAACCGCTCCACATCAATATCAGAAATCGCGTTTTTGAAATAATCTCCGTAAAACTGAACCGGAGACGATTCTCCGTGCTGGGGGTAATACTGGTTCAAAAAAGTTCTCAACTTAGCCGGCAGCTCGATATTCAGATTGTGGCGAAACGAATCCGGGCAATCTTGGCTAATTTTTGCCGGAGCAACTAACAACAGCAATCGGTGCTGCTGCTGCTGCAAAATCTGTTCGGTTTCCTGCCTGCTCAAATTAGAAAACCAGTTGTCTCTGTCCCAAATAATTTGAATTTCGTTCAGCTTAACTCGAATTGCTTCTGATTGAATCTCCCGCATTAACTCGCGGCCAAGCCGGCTAATAGCCCGCTTATCTCTCAATTCTTCCGCTCTAATTCGATTGGCGCGTTCTTCCTTTACCTTTTCTTCTTCTATGCTGGCGATCGCAATTAACTCTTGTTCTCGGGCCTGCTGCCGCTGCAAATACTTCACTTGTGCTTTAATCCAGCGGGGGTCTTTTTTGATTTGCTGGTTCAAAGCAGAAGAACCAGACGGCTCAATTTCTGCATAGCGCTCGTTGACAGCGCTTGCTCCCAATCTTTCTCCCAATTCGCAGGCTACAGGCTTCAACAGTTCAATTAGGGTGTCTGAGACGGGGCGGGGTAATGACATACCAGTTAAAACTTTTTCTTACTTTGCGGGCGTGAGCGCGAGTCAGGCGTATCCCGCTGGGCGGAGACTCTCAGCATGGCCTTACATTTGGGCGATCGATTTTAGATTGAAGAATTTTAGATTTTAGATTTACTCCACAGATGAATCTGGGAGCTAGAACTTGAGTCTGCTCGCGACGATCGTCGCGGCACGGTATCCGTTTTTGAGCGGAGCCAGCGTATCCGTAAGGCGTATCGTACAGTCGCGCAAGCTTAGTACCTTAACTCAATCATAGTGTTTATACGGTTTACATTTTACGGCGAATCTCAGTCGAAAGCGCCGAGGGAAAAGACTTGAGGATATTCGATCGACTCTGAGTGTCCAAATTAGTTTTTTTTGTTGCCATTGTTACCCGCCCTTGTCTATAATCGTACTTCACCACCATAATTACGGTATTCCGACCTAATAACCGTACTTTAGTAAAGGAACAAATATAATGAGCCCGTGGCAACACCTAACTCAACAATTTCACCGACCACAACAGCTACCAATGGGCAAAAATCGATCGCTGACTGCACTTAAAAGATTTGTGTCGTTATTTGTAGTAGGAATAACTTTAAGTTTGGCAATTGTATCCTGCCAGCAGGGAACCCCGAACAACCCCGCAGCCACTCCAGGCGGTGCTAGCCCAGCAGCCAACAAAGGCAACATAGAACTAACCCTAGTATCCTTCGCCGTCACCAAAGCCGCCCACGAAGCCATAATTCCCAAATTCGTAGAACAGTGGCAAAAAGAAAAGGGCCAAACCGTCACCTTCAACCAAAGCTACGGCGGTTCCGGTTCCCAAACCAGAGCAGTAATTGACGGATTAGAAGCCGACATCGTACACCTAGCCCTCGCCCTCGACACCGCCAAAATCGAGAAAGCCGGACTCATCCAGCCTGGGTGGGAAAAAGAAGTCCCCAAGGGCGGCATAGTCAGCAAATCTGTAGGAGCAATAGTCACCCGCGAAGGCAATCCCAAAGGCATCAAAACCTGGGAAGATTTAAGCAAAGACGGAGTAAAAGTGATTACTGCCGATCCTAAAACCTCAGGCATTGCTCGCTGGAATTTCCTCGCACTTTGGGGCTCAATTCTCAAAACCGGAGGAGACGAAACCAAAGCATTAGATTTTACCACCAAAGTCTACAAAAACGTCCCCATCCTGACCAAAGATGCCCGCGAAGCCACCGATGTATTTTTCAAGCAAGGTCAAGGCGACGCCCTAATCAACTACGAAAACGAGATTATTTTGGCATCTCAGAAAGGCGAAAAACCGACTTATAGTATTCCCGACGTGAATGTGTCGATCGACAATCCCGTTGCGATCGTCGATAAAAATGTGGACAAACACGGCACTCGCGAAGTCGCCGAAGCCTTTGTCAAGTATCTGTACACCCCAGAAGCCCAGCGAGAATTTGCCAAGGCAGGATTTCGCCCAGTAGATGAGACAGTCGCCAAAGAAGCAGAATTTGCCCAAAAATATCCCCCCGTCAAAACCCTTTTTACAGCTCAAGATTTGGGAGGTTGGGGAGAAATTCAGAAGAAATTCTTCGATGACGGAGCCGCGTTTGACAAAATCCAAGGTTCCATTAAACGCTAATTCCCGAATTACCCGCTCGTAGTGAGGACTTCAGTCCTCTTCAAAACGGTTCGTAGTAGGGTGCGCACTGCGCACCTTACCACTACAGATAAATTCGTAGGTGGGGTGGAACGAAGTAAAACCCAACTCAGATTCGTAGGTTGGGTGGAACGAAGTAAAACCCAACTCAGGATGAACTAATAAGTTGGGCGAAGTGTAGGGTTCCTTCCTCAACCCAACCTAAAAACTACAAACTAAAAGCTGTTTTTAAGGACTAAAGTCCTTACTACAAACTAAGAAAACACAATGACGGTAATATCTCCACCCCGAAATCCTCAATCGGCGATCGCCAATATCAAAAGAGCGATCGGCAAAATCACACTACCTTGGGGAATCACCATCGGCTACCTCAGCCTAATGCTATTTCTTCCAGTCACAGCCATGCTGCTAAAAGCCTGCACAGCAAACCCCGGCGAATTTTGGAAAATTGCCACAAGCCCGATCGCCCTTTCCGCCTACGATGTCACCTTCGTCACATCATTAATCGCAGCCCTAATCAACGGAGTCTTCGGCACATTAATAGCCTGGGTATTAGTCCGCTACGACTTTCCCTTAAAACGCATTGTCGATGCAGCAGTCGATTTACCCTTTGCGCTACCAACATCCGTTGCAGGTTTAACCCTCGCCACAGTTTACAGCGATAACGGCTGGATCGGTTCGCTATTTGCACCATTAGGAATCAAGATATCATTCACTCGCTTGGGCGTAGGCGTAGCCATGATCTTTATATCCTTACCCTTCATCGTGCGAACTGTACAGCCAGTTTTACACGAAATGGAAAAAGACATCGAAGAAGCAGCTTGGTGCTTGGGTGCTTCTCAATTTCAAACCTTTTGGCGAGTAGTTTTACCGCCGCTCTTTCCGTCAATTTTAACCGGAGTTGCCCTCGGATTTTCCCGAGCCGTTGGCGAGTACGGTTCGACGGTAATTGTAGCAGCCAACGTACCGTTTAAAGATTTAATTGCACCTGTTTTAATTTTTCAAAGATTGGAACAGTACGACTATGCAGGAGCCACAGTAATCGGCACTGTCATGTTAGGAATTTCCCTAGCAATGTTGTTCACAATTAATATTTTACAAGCCTGGAGGAGACGCTATGACGGCTGATATTAATTTATCTAAAAATTACACAGTTCCGCCAGCGGGTTCGTCGCGGGGCAAAGAAAAAGCCTGGGTAAAGCCAACTTTGATCGGAATTGCGATCGGCTATCTCGGCCTCGTCTTATTTATCCCAACGGTAAACGTTTTTTACCAAGCATTCAAAAAGGGAGTCGAGCCATTTTTTAGCAACTTAACCTCACCAGATTTTCTATCAGCAGCACAACTTACCCTGCTGATAGCTCTAATAGTTGTACCTATAAACACAGTATTCGGTTTGTGCGCAGCTTGGGTAATCGGCCGCAACAAATTTCCCGGACGCACCCTATTAATCACGATTTTAGACGTGCCGTTTGCCATATCTCCCGTAGTCGCAGGTTTAATGATTGTACTGCTGTACGGTCGCATGGGATGGTTCGGCCCGTTGCTGGAAAGTGGCGGAATTAAGATTATCTTTGCTTTCCCCGGAATGGTGCTGGCTACTGCTTTTGTAACTCTACCTTTTGTCGCCCGCGAAGTGATTCCTGTTTTGGAAGAAGTGGGAAACGATCAAGAAGAAGCGGCGAAAACTTTGGGAGCAAATGATTGGCAAATCTTCTGGAATGTCACGCTACCGAATATTCGCTGGGGCTTGCTTTACGGTGTGATTTTGACCAATGCTAGAGCCATGGGAGAATTTGGAGCTGTTTCTGTGGTATCGGGAAATATTGCCAAAAAAACGCAAACTTTGCCTTTGTTTGTAGAGGATGCTTACAAGCAGTACGCGACGCAAGCAGCATTTTCTGCTGCGGTAATTCTCGGTTTGTTAGCTGTTGTTACTCTCGTGCTTAAGGAGATTTTGGAACGGAAAACTAGCATTAAGGAAGTTGACAGTTGACTGTTGACAGTTGACAGTTGGCTGTTGTTGCTCAACCCAACCTATATTTAAGTAAACATTAGGAGACCCAAATGTTAAACCAGAACAATAGCGAACCTGAATTTGAGCCGATCGACAATTTCCACCAAACTCAACAATCAGACATCCCGCACGCTGAGTCTGGAGACAGCAGATTAACTCAAACCCGCATTCGCATTCGCATTCCCAAAGAATACCATCAGGAACCTGTCATCTCTAACCTGATTTCGGAATACGGTTTGAAGGTAAATTTTAATGCTGCTTTGTTGGGTGGAAAAACTTCCGATGACGGTTGGTTTGATTTGGAACTTAACGGTACAAGTCAACAAATTGAAAGTGCTCTGATTTATCTCAACGATTTAGATGTGGAAATCTGGAGCAATTCCAATCATCCCGATGAGGAAACTTGGTAAACGTTTGATCGTTCGGACTTCAGTCCTCTCTCGTTTTATGAGGACTAAAGTCCGAACGATCAAACCAATTTTATCGCCGTTGTCCGATCGCCCCAGCTATCATTCCTTAGCTAAAAAATACCCAAAGTCATCAGTTTACAGCCGATCGCCGCGACTGATGACTTTTGACTGACAAATATCGATTGCCATCAGTTAATTATTAGATTGACAACTTTCATCAAGTCTGGTATTATATCAATCTTTTCTATATCAAAAAATAGCCCGCAAGTCTTCTCAAATATTTTTGTAACAGGCGGAACAATATCCCCTTTAAAAACTTCTACACAATCACACTAAACTTAATATATCCTAGGAGAAGCATAAAACAAGATTTTTGTCAATCTTCCATTTAGGTGAAAGTTAGGGGCGATCGTCTTCGAGCGCTTTGCCAGCGACTTGCATCCGCAGCGTAATTAAGATATATCGCTGCTGCGTTTGGTTTGTGCTATGAATTTAATGTGTGTGTGTACCAGAGGAATTTAATCATGGAACTCTATAAAGAACGGAAACACCAGATAGTTTTTGCGGATTCACAAGTTAAAGATTGCGAAAGTTTAACAAAAACCGCGAATTCCGATACAGAAGTTATTATTCTGAAGGGCGATCGCGACGGCATCAAGCAAATCGCCGAAACACTTAAGCAGCGGCAAAACATTGCAGCCGTCCACATTTTGTCTCACGGCGCAGCAGCCAGCCTGCAACTGGGAAGCACCGAACTAAATCTCAGCAACATTGAAAGCTACCGGAATTATTTAGAAAAATGGTTTGCTTTGCCAGCAGCCGAAGCAAACTCGAACTCTTCAACAACTGCTAAACCTGAAATTCTGCTTTACGGTTGCAACGTCGCAGCCACAGAAGCCGGTGTCGCCTTCGTAGAAAGGCTGAGCCAGCTCACGGGGGCAAATATTGCCGCCTCCGACAACTTGACCGGCAGTGCGGCCTTGGGTGGAGACTGGGTGTTGGAAGTAACTACAGGCAATATAGAAACACCTTTAGCATTTTCCCAAGAGGCGAGGGAAGCATATAGCGGTGTCCTGATTACCCTAGACGTTAACAATTTTAGCGAACTCGACAATGCTATTAAAGTTGCCAACACCAACGCTGGCCCAGACACAATCAACATTAAGACTAACTTTACCCTGACAGGGTTGCTACCGAGCATTACCGGCCCTACTGATATTATTGGTGGCGGTTTCAAAATCACCGGCAGTCCCACAGCCCGAGCCTTTGTAGTTAACAGTACCGGCCAAGTTAACATATCCAACCTCACTATTGATTCTGCAACAGCAGTAGGAGGAATCGCACCGGCTGGTGGTGGTGGTGGCGCTGCGGGTTTAGGCGGCGCACTTTTTATTAACAGCGGCACTGTAATAGTTGACAGAGTGACGTTCTCGAACAACCAGGCGATCGGTGGCGCAGGTGCTGCTGGAATCGGTGGTAAAGGTGGCACTGCTGATTTCGGTGGTGTTCCCTTTGGAGGCAGCGAAGGCGTTGCTTTCCCAACAGCAGCCACCGCAGGTGGTAGTTTTACCCCCAATGGCAACCCCGGGAACAACGGTTCTCCTGGATTCTCAGCAGGCGCTCCGGCTGGTAATGGTGGTGCTGCTGGCGCCGGCGGCAATGGAGTCGGGCCTGCTGGCGTAGGTGGCATTGGCGGTATTGGTGGCGCTGGTGTGAGCGGCTCTATTGGTGGTGGCGGTGGTGCTGGCGGTGCTGGCGGGAATGGTGGTACTGGTGCTACGACCAACGGGGGCGGTGGTACTGGTGGTGCTGGCGGTGCTGGTGGCTTCGGGGGCGGTGGCGGTGCAGGCGGTACTGGTGGTACGTCTACTCCCCCTGCTCTTGCTGGTGTTAACGGCGCAGGAGGTGTTGGAGGCTTCGGTGGCGGTGGTGGCGCGGGAGCTACTCCTGGTGTTAGCACTGCTATCAATCTCTTCACCCCTGGTGGGACTGCTGTCGCTGCTGCAGGCGGCGGTGGTGCTGGTTTGGGTGGTGCGATTTTTGTCGGCAGCGGCGGCAGCTTGACCTTGACCAACAGCACCTTGTATAGCAATACAGTCAGGGGTGGAAATGCTGGTGCTGCTACCGCAGGTGCGGGTACAGCTGCAGGCGGTTCAATTTTTGTCAACTTTGGTGCTACAGCTACCCTGACTAACAACACGATCGCCTATAACTCTGCCACAGCAGCGACAGTTGGTACACCGGCCAGTCTGATTGCTAATGGCGGAGGAATTTACAACAACGGCGGTACTGTCACGGTCAAGAATACGATCGTCGCTGGCAACACAGCTACTACCAACACCGATGTTACAGGGGCATTTACTGGTAACAACAACCTGATTGGGGTTCTCGGCACTAGCACCGGTTTGACAGGTCAGGCATTAGCGGTTCCTCTAACAAGTGTATTAGCACCAGCCGCCGCTGCCGGACTCAACGGCGCAACAGCAGGTCCTTTGACCCTTGCCCTAGTTGACAATAGTCCTGTAACTACCAGCACCAACCCTGCCATTGGTGGAGGCGACAACCTCGCGATTGTTGGAACTACAGACCAACGCGGCGCTGGTTTCCCTCGCAAAATTGACAATACTCTCGTTGCAAAACCCAATGTTGATATCGGTGCTTACGAGTACGGGCCAGTTGTTCAGGGTCAGAAATTCAACGATATCAACGGCGACGGTGCTAAAGCTGCGACAGATCCAGGTCTAGGTGGATGGACTATTACCGCAGGAACTAAGAGTGCGGTTAGCTCTGCGGTGGCTGCGACTTTGGGTCAGTACACCCTCACGGATACCAAGGCAAATACTGCGATCGCCGAAACGTTACAAACAGGTTGGGTACAGACGTTAGCGCCAACAGTGACCACTGGTACTGCTGATGTCCCTAACGCCAACTTCGGCAACTTCCAAAAAACTACGATCGCGGGCAAAACCTTCAGCGACCTCGCAGGCAACGGTTTCACTCCCGATGACACCGTATTAGCTGGCGTCGTCGTCAATCTCTACAAAGACACCAACAACGACGGCCTATTCCAAGCCGCCACAGATACAGTTGTCGGCACTCCGCAAACGACTACGGCAACAGGAGATTACAGCTTCGCGGACATCGGCCCGGGCAAGTACCTGATACAAGCCACTCCCCCAGCCAACTCCAGCATCTCTTTCCCCGCTGGCGCAATTCCGGCTATTCCGGTTACTACCCAAAGCGGTCTTGCCGTCACCGGGCAGAACTTTGGCATCTTCAAAAACATCACTATCACAGGTCAGAAGTTCAACGACCTCAACGGGAATGGGGTCAAAGAGGGGGCCGAACCAGGATTAGAAGGCTGGAAAATCTTACTAGAACCACAGACCTTTATCGGCACAGCAGTACCGCGATCGACTACCACTGATGCCTCTGGGAATTACACCTTTACTGACGTTGGCGCTGGTACATTCCTCCTGCGGGAAGAGCAAAAGACTGGTTGGCAGCAAACTTTCCCTGTTCCCCCAGCGGCCACGAGGCTTACTACCGCAAGTGGCGTTAACATTGCCAACACCACCACCCTTCCTACCAACTTCGGGAACTTCCAGGTTGGCAAGATTAGCGGGATCAAATTTAACGATCGCAACAAAAATGGTGTCCAAGATACC
Source organism: Oscillatoriales cyanobacterium (assembly GCA_004293365.1). Taxonomy (GTDB): domain Bacteria; phylum Cyanobacteriota; class Cyanobacteriia; order Cyanobacteriales; family Microcoleaceae; genus Microcoleus. The sequence continues at coordinate 57,694 of RDYN01000027.1, forward strand.
GGTGAACCAACACTAGCAGGCTGGAGAATCTACCTGGATCAAAACAACAACGGCACCTTTGACCCAACCGAAACCGCTACCGTCACCGATATCACCGGTAAGTACGAGTTCACCAACCTGCCCTTTGCAACCTACAACGTCCGGGAAGTAGTAGAACCGGGCTGGACGCAAATCGCCCCCGCAGCCAGCCCAACCGCGCCTACCCTTTCAGGTGCGTATAGGATCCCTCTCACCAGCGGCCTCGACTCCCAAAACAACAACTTCGGCAACTTCTTCGAGGCGAGCACGATCGGCGGTCAAAAATTCAATGACCTCAACAACAACGGCGTTAAGGATGCTACAGAACCGGGCCTACAAAACTGGCAAATCTTCGTAGACACCAACAAGGATGGAGTGTTCCAACAGGGCGAACTGACTACCATCACAGATAAGGATGGCAACTACACGATCGCCGACGTACCCGTAGGTACTTTCCAGGTAAGGGAAGTCCAGCAAACCGGCTGGACGCTGACAACCGCGCTCCCCGCCGACGTTGTTATAGCAAAGGCAGGAGAAAAACCCACCGGGATTAACTTCGGCAACTTCCTGCCCCAACCGGGCACGATCCGCGGTCTGAAGTTCCGAGACAACAACAAGAATGGCACTCAGGATGCTGGAGAACCGGGTTTACCCAATATCCAAATTCAGTTAACCAAAGTCGTAGATCCCGCCCCAGGAGTTCCTGCTGCTGTTCCTGTTACTACTACCACAGACAACAGTGGCAACTACGTGTTCGCGAACCTAGCGCCGGCAACCTACCGCGTCCGGGAAGTCCCGACAGTAGGTTTCACCCAAACCAGCACCAACCCCGCCGACATCGTGCTGACTTCGGGCGCTATTGTCAGCGGCGTCAACTTCGGTAACTCCCCTATAACAACACCGACACCGACGCCGCCGACACCGACGCCGCCGACACCGACACCAGAACCGACACCAGGCAGGACATCGCCGACACCGACACCTGCACCGACGCCTGCACCGACGCCTGCACCGACGCCTGCACCGACGCCTGCACCGACGCCTGCACCGACGCCTGCACCGACGCCTGCACCGACGCCGACACCTGCACCGACACCTGCACCGACTCCGACACCGACACCGACACCGACACCTGTAGGGACAGATTTGGTTTGCCCTGAGCCATTCCCCAGGGTGATCGCTCCCAATCTGCCCCCCAGTCCTTCGCGGAACGGTGTCATCAACGGCACTAACGGCGACGATACCCTCGTGGGCAGTGCCAATGCTGACTCTATCTTCGGGTTAGGCGGCGCCGATTTGATCTTCGGCCAAGAGGGCGGCGATTACATCAATGGCAATACGGGCAACGATACTATCTACGGCGGCAAGGATAGCAATATTATCTTCGGCGGTAAAGGCTTTGACCTGATCTTTGGCGATCGAGCTAACGATACTCTTTACGGCAATCGCGGCAACGACTCAGTAAGCGGCGACAACGGCGATGACGTATTGTACGGCGGCAAAGGCGACGACGTAATGTTGGGAGAAGCCGGCGACGACGTGCTATTGGGCGATCGAGGTAATGACACTCTCTGCGGCGGCGACGGTAACAATACCTTACTGGGCGGCGGCGGCGATGATGTACTCTTTGGTGGCACGGGCGATGAGTTGCTCTTTGGCGGCATTGGCAATGACACCCTGATCGGTAATGGCAACCGACAAGACTTTGTATTGGCAGCGATTGAGGGAACTGACACGATTATCAACTTTAGACCAGAAGCTGATTCGATCCAGTTGGTAGGAGGCTTGGACTTCAGTCAACTGTTGTTAACCGAAACTAACGGCTCAACTGCGATCGCGATCGCCAGCAGCAACCAAACTTTGGCTATATTGGCGGGCGTAGTGCCCAACCAGTTAGCGGCGAGCAGTTTTAACGTGCTGGTAGTTTAATCCGCAATCCACAGTAGGATGCACACTTCGCGCACCCTACTCTTACCTGCACTAATCAGGATTAGGGGAACGAAATTCCGTTCCCCTTTTTTAGTTAACAAGGCAGACGGGAATTCCCCCACTATAGCGTACTCGGTTAGTGGGGGATGAAAGGCGTGTGAGTCGTACCCGACGAACAAATAGATAATTCCTTAGTACAAACATTTCGAGAATTGGTACAATCGGTTTGGAGGTCGATCGCCTTGTGGAGCGTCTAAAAGACCGTTGCAATCGAGCAAGCGTAAGTACGCTTCGCACTATCCACTAAAAGAAATCCGCCACTTGATATATCAAACGCCATGTGGGTTTCCGACTAAAAACATTTCTGCCTTCGGAAGGAGGGCGGCTGCCTGGACATCGTGCAAGCGATGTGAGAGTCAGGGCAAGACGGCTTGTCAAACCTCGCTTACGCTGCGTAAGACCGAAACATAAGCTTGCTTGTGTCGAGGCGGTGGCGGTTGAAACAGGAAGCCCCCGTCATAGCGGTAATCCGCTTGACGGTGGGTACTTCACATTTGTTGGAGATATTTCAGCAAGTCGGCCATTTCTTGCGGGCTCGGCTGAAACTGTGGCATTGGTGGGGTTCGCCCGCTGGTGACTTGGCGGATCAGCTCGAATTCGGATTTGCGATCGGAAACTCGGTGCAAGTTGGGCCCGACTTGAGTGTCTCCGACGGATATGTGACACCCCGCACAGTTCATGTGAAAGATGGCGGAACCCTGAAATTGGTCGCCCGTAAGGGACAGCACGCTTTTAACGTAGGGATCTGCGACTTGAAATTGACGAATTGTCATAGTCGCCAACATGATGGCAAGCAACAGGGCGATCGCAAATATGACCAGTCGCTCGATCGGGTTTTTAAGTTCATTCGTGGCAATTTGGTGATTCAAAGGAGTGCAATTTAAAAATAGTATCTACAAGAAAATTTATTTCTCATCACATAGCTTAATCGTTCCCAGCGGGGATATCAAGATCTCAGACCCCCAGAAGTCCCAGGAATGCGAAAATTCATCTGTCTAAGTGCTGGTAATATTAGAAATAGATTGTTAAATCTTAACGTTAAGGAGATCTCATGGTAGAACCGCTGCTTTCAGGTATTGTTCTGGGTTTAATCTTTGTTACTCTGTCGGGCCTGTTTTTTGCTGCTTACCAGCAGTACAAGCGCGGCGATCAGTTGGGTATCAACAAGTAAAAGGGCCTATAGTGCCTCGATGAAGCGGAGGGAGGAGATGGAGGAGAGGGGGAGAGGGGGAGAGGGGGAGAGGGGGAGATTGGGAGAGGGGGAGAGGGGGAGATTGGAAAAATCTTTCTTCTTTCTTCTTCCGTCTTCCCTCTTCCGTCTTCCGTCTTCCTTCTTTCTTCTTCCTTCTTTCTTCTTTCTTCTTCCTTCTTTCTTCTTCCTTCTTCCTTCTTCCTTCTTCCGTCTTCCTTCTTCCTTCTTCCTTCTTCCTTCATTTGTATCGATCGAGAATAGCAGCAGTTTCCACGCCTGTCTTTTCCCAGCTAAACTGTTTCGATCGGGCCAAACCGAGCTCCCGCAAGTGCGATCGAGCTTTGGTATCTGTTGCCAGCTCGTGCATAGCAGAGGCTATTTCCTGGACGCTGTACGGATTGACTAACGATGCTGCCTCCCCCCCTACTTCCGGCATCGAAGAGAGGTTAGAGGTGATGACAGGAGTGCCACAGGCCATTGCTTCGAGTACCGGGAGGCCGAATCCTTCCCAAAGACTGGGGAATACAAGGGCGATCGCCCGGTTGATGACTTTCGGCAAATCAGCCGCGGGGAGGTAATTGAGGAATTTTACGCGATCGGACAATCCCAATTCTTGAACCTGCGCCTTCAGCAGCGGCGTATAGCGCTTATCTTCCGAACCTGTTATCCACAATTCGTACTCGGAATTATTGGGTAAAGCCGCAAAAGCTGCGACAACTCGCTGGACGTTTTTATGGGGATTGTGGCGGCCCATATACAGGAAATAATTGCTAGTTGGTAAGTCTAAAAATTTAAAAAAACTGGCATCGTAGCCGGGAAAGATTCGCGTAATTAAAGAACTTGGAATATTGCAATAGTTAATAATATCATTTGCCGTTGATTCGGAATCGCAGATTATATGTTCAGCCTGCCTTAATACTTGGGGAATGTAATAGCGGTGATAAACTGCTAAAGGATCGAAGCGGCGGGGAAATCGCAGCGCAATTAAGTCGTGTACTGTAATTATATACCGACAACCTGCAAATAGAGGAGCTTCTGGAATTGGCGAAAATAACAGGTTGGATTTTAGCTGTTTGTAAATTTTGGGGATTTGGGTTTGTGTCCACAGCAATCGGTTGATGTGTCCTTTGATTCCTTGTTCTGGTGTGAGGTTGGCTGGGATTTGGTAGCAGTTGCTGTTGGGGAATTTTTGGGCGGTGAGTAAGGTTGGATTGAGGGTTTTTAGGTGGGGAAATAGGTTTTTGGCGTAGATGGCTAATCCGGTTGGTTCGGAAATTAGGAAGGAGAGATTAATTAGTAAATTAGATGGATAGTTTGGCATTTGGCATGGGATAATACGAGAATTTTCAATTTTAAATAATTATCATCTAGGTTTGTAGTGAGGACTTCAGTCCTCTCTCTCAAAAAGACTGAGGACTAAAGTCCTTACTACAAACCTTAACTTACCGTTTGTAGTGAGGACTTCAGTCCTCTCTCTCAAAAAGACTGAGGACTAAAGTCCTTACTACAAACCTTAACTTACAAGTAATCTTTTTTAAAGATATTGTTGTATGATATTGGCGGTTGCTGTTCCGGTTTTGTGCCAGCTAAATTCGGCCGATCGCGCTAAGCTAGATTTTTTTAAGTTCGATCGCACTTTTGAATCTGTGGCTACTGTTTGCATGGCTGCGGCTATTTCTGGGACGCTGTAGGGATTGACTAATAATGCCGCATCTCCGGCTACTTCTGGCATCGATGACAGGTTGGAAGTGATGACTGGTGTACCGCAGGCCATTGCTTCTAAAATCGGCAAGCCAAAGCCTTCCCAGAGTGTGGGAAATACTAGGGCGATCGCCTGATTCATCAGTACGGGCAATTGCGAATAGGACACGTAACCGAGAAACTTAATTGAAGATTGTAAACCCAAATGTTCCACTTGTGCTATTAACTGCGGCGTGTAGGCGTTGGGAGGCCCCGCCAGCCACAATTCGTAGTTTGTGCGATCGGGTAAACTCGCAAATGCCACAATTAATCTTTCCAAGTTTTTGTAAGGATCGTGTCTGCCGGTATAAAGAAAATAATTTTTAGCTGGCAAGTCCAGATATCTAAAATTAATATTATCGCAAGCTAGGAGAATTGCGGTCATTTTATGATGCGGAATTTTGTAAAATTTAGCAACATCCCTGGCTGTTGATTCAGAATCGCAAATAATGTGTTCGGCTTGGCGCAAAACCTGCGGTATGTAGTAGCGGAAATAAGCTGTCAAGCGAGAGAACTTTTTCGGAAACCGCAAAGGAATTAAATCGTGAACTGTAACTATGTACCGACATCCAGAATACAAAGGTGCTTCGGGAATCGGGGAAAATATCAGGTTTGACTGCAATTTTTTGTAAATTTTAGGCAAGTCAAATTGAGTCCACAGCAGTCTGTTAATTTGCCCTTTCGGGCCTCTGTCCGGTGTTATGTTGTCGGGAATTTGATAGCAACTATAATTGTCAATTTTCTGGGATGTAAGTAATGTAGGTTCTAGCTTTTCAAGTTGCGGGAAAAGATTAGCTGCATAAGTCCCGATTCCCGTGGGTTCGGGAGTTAGAAAGGATAAATTTATTAACAGTTTATTGGACATAATTTTATGCAACAGAATTTATCCCAATTGTAGGGGCGGGTTCACCAACAATCTACGTCTCAAACCAATTATCTCCTAAACCCGCCCCCACCCAACCAACAATCAAAATGTACATTTTTATGCTTGGATAAAAGTCAAGGTTGACGTAAGTTATTAGTTGTGTGCGGGCGGGTTTATATAAACTGTTTGTAATCATCAAATATTGTTTGTAAAACCCGCCCCTACGCAATTTATTGATCGCGATTGACATCGAGCATTTGAGCAATCTCGCCTGGATTTGGCAGCCGAATTGTAGCATATTCCTGGTGAATAATCTCAAAAAAACTCTTGACTTTGTGTTCAAAAGGTGCGAGTCTAAAGTTCTGACTGCGTTGCTGTGCGCCAGCTTGCAGTTGAGCCAGCAAATCGGGATTGACAATTAGTTGATGTGAATACCGACACAATTCCTCAACCGTATTGAACAAAAAGCCCGATCGCCCGTGTTCGACAATTTCGGGTTGTCCGCCGCCACAAAAGGCGATCGGAGCACAACAGTTTTGCATTGCTTCCACCGTCGCCATCCCGAAATGCTCAAACCTTTGAGGATTGACTTCACCCAAACCGCAGCCGTGCCAAAATATGCTCGATTTAGCATAAAGCGATTTTACCTCATCCAAGTCAGCATTGACTTTAAGTTCGATCGCCCTTGAATCCTGCTTCAACAAATTCTGAACCGTCTTTAAATAAGGATTTTTCGGAACGCTGCTACCCGCTAAAATCAGCCGCCATCCTTGAATATCTTCGGGATAATTTGCTAGCAAACTGCGGAAAGCTTCGATTAATTCTATTTGCTTTTTTGTTCCCCCAGCTTCAAACTGTCCCACAGCTAAAATTATCTTTTCCTTCGGCACTTTAGCTGTTGCCATTTCCACGGGCGGATACAGCATAAAAGTTGGCTGCAAGTTCCAACGTTTCTCCAGCCACTTGACAGTAAATTGACTGTTGGCGATAATGAAAGTGTAGTCATCGACAGCAAAATGACGGTTGCGAAAGGTATTCGGAAAGTGGCAGAAAAATACTGATATCGGCGACAGCGGTTTTACTTTTTCCAGTTGGTTCGCGTTGACAAAAATATCGTAATTTTTGCTTTCTCTGGCAATTTCATCGAAGGGATTTTCCATATCCTCGGCGATGATGATGGAATCGATGCACTGCATTCCACGTTTTTCGTAAAATTGCAACGGAATAATCTTGATTTTGCATCCTGAAAGGTTGAACCCGTACCACGACTCTAAATCGGAAACAGCAACGGGTTTGTTGGCGATAAAAGTAATGTCAAATTCATTTTGCAGCAGCGAGGCGATGGTAGCGACGTATTTTTGCCCGCCGCCGATAAAATGCAGTCCGTGATCGTAAATTGCGATCGACATTTTGCGATCGCCCCTAACTACCTCCAATCGAGGTAAAATGCGATCGACCTTCATTCTAGTGTAAATCACCGCCAACTTTTCCGACAACTGCGGCAGTACAGCGGCGACGATTTCCGGCTTCTGATAATCCAGCAGTTTTTTGATCGCCACAAACAAACTCTCGAACAGCAAATCGTAATGTTTGTTAGTAAAAAAATCCGAAGTGTGAATCGCTTTTACTAATTGCAAAGGTTCGTGTTTTGCCAAATACAAAAATCGATTGCGATTGCAGAAATACTCGGTGAGTTTGCTACCTTTACTCGAACCGCGATACTCGTGATGGGCGATAGCTGCTGGAATATAAAGCATTTTCCAACCGCGTTTTTGGCAGCGTTTGGAAAATTCTACATCTTCAAAATACATCACAAAATCTTCATCAATCGGCCCGACATCTTCCAAACATTCCCTGCGAAAAAGCACCGCCGCCCAACAAAGCCCTTCTACTTCTCTTTCTGTATTGTACTGTCCCGAATCTTTCTCGCCAAAGCCGACATCTCGCCAATAAAAATTAGGTAATTGCTGAATTCCGGCGCTGTTAATTCGCCCGTCTTTAAACAGCAATTTCCCGCTAGCTGCACCGACTTTTTTGTCAGTTTCTAGCCGTTTAACTAATATTTCCAGCCAGTGACTCTCAAGGGTTGCATCGTTATTTAGAAACGCGATATATTCCCCTTTTGCTTCGCTGATGCCGAGGTTGAGGGCTTTTGCAAAGTTGTTGGCGGAATTAACAAATATCCGAACTTTTGGAAACAGTTCGCGCAGTGCATTAACGGAATCGTCTTGAGAGCAATTGTCAATTACAATTAAATCTAGTTGCTCTTCTGGATACGCAAGTTTTTGTAGAGATTTTAAGCAATCTTTGGTGTGGCGCAGACCGTTATAGTTGACTATAATAAACGAACATATTGGCAGGAAAGTCATTCGATTTTAGATTTTAGATTTTAGATTTTAGATTGATGGATTGATGGATTGATGGATTGACAGGCTTAGGGATTGACAGATTGATGGATTGATGGATTTAGGGATTGACAGATTGATGGATTGATGGATTGACAGATTTAGGGATTGACAGATTTAAAAATTGAAAAGTTTTGGATTTTTTTATTTAAACAGTGCTCTTGCGAATAAATTGGGGGCTTTTGAGCAAATTATTTTGGGTCATCTTTGATGCTTTATGGTTGTCCGATCGCCCAATTGAGCGCTAATCTTCTCTAAAATAGCAGTATGTTGCTGCTGTACAGCTTTAATTTGGTCTATTTCAGACTGAAAATTTGCGATCGCCCGCTGTTGAGTCTCAAGCTGCGCCGTCACTTCTGGAAATCCGCTGCTGAATTCCGATGTAATTTTTTTCTCTAGAGTTTGTTGACTTTCTTGCAATTTTTGCAACTGCGTGCTCAAGGTTTGCACGACGCGGGTATTCGCGAAATTGTAAATTACTTGTCTGTCTAGTACGGGCTTGAGCAATTTTCGGACGATTTTTCTGGCTGCAATGACTGCGGAACCGAGCCGCCTTTGGTAAGATGTAATTGGAATGTTATAAATGTCAAAGCCCGCTTTCAGAAGGGCAATGTCTTCGTCATCTTCATTTTGGGCGATCGTACTATTTGCTCTTGCCGACAACAGCGGCTCAGCAATACCAATTCGCGGCTCCAAAGTTTGCCGCAATTTATCTATAATTTGTTGAGTTGGTATTTCTTCGTACTCCAATCTCTGACTCCTTTAAATGTAGGGTGCGCACTCCGCACAATCCCGTAAATGTAGGGTGCGCACTGCGCACCATTCCGTGAATTTATCCTACGAGAATGGTGCAAATCCCAAGTTATACTAGCTCAATTTGACTGTCATCACCAATCATAAACCGCAGAGCTTTTGGACGCGGCGGCGCATTTGTGAGTTGAGCTCGCTGCCCGATCACGCTGTCAACAATTCGCTGGTGAATGCCAACAATTTTCGCCGCTTGCAATATTACACTGTGTTCGATATCAGCATCAATCATCGTCACGCGATCGGCAATACTGCTGTAAGGCCCGATAAAGCAATTTTCAATGCGGCAATTTTCCCCAATTACCACAGGCCCGCGCACTGTAGAATTAATAATTTCACTGCCTTCACCTACTTGCACTCGCCCGATAATTTGACTTTTGGCGTCTACTTTTAATTCAGTTGAAGCTACGATACAGCTATCTAAAATGATTTGGTTGGCACTCAGCAAATCGTCTTTTTTCCCCGTATCCAGCCACCAACCCTCTAAATTGCAGGCTTCTACGTGTTTTTGCTGATTGATGAGCTGTTGGATGGCATCGGTAATTTCGAGTTCGCCGCGGGCCGAGGGTTGAATTTGATCGATCGCCTCGTGAATAGTAGGAGCAAAAAAGTAAATCCCCACCAGTGCTAAATTCGACGGCGGAACCTTGGGTTTTTCTACTAACTGCAAAACTCGCCCGTTTTCATCAACTTTTGCAACACCAAAAGCAGTGGGATTGGGAACTGGACGCAGCAAAATTAGAGCGTCTAGTTTTTGCTTATTAAAACTCTCTAAAAACGGATCTAGCTGACTCTGAATTAAGTTATCTCCTAAATACATAATAAATGGAGAATCGCCCAAAAATGGTCTAGCAATTTTCACCGCGTGAGCGAGTCCCGCCGGCTCTGATTGTAAGATATAAGTAATTTTTGCACCGAAGCGAGAGCCATCTCCTGTTTTCGCCTTCACCTCTTCACCGGTTTCGGGACTAATAATAATCCCGATATCCGTAATCCCAGCCGCCACAATGCCTTCAATTCCGTACCACAGTATCGGCTTATTTGCCACAGGAACCAACTGCTTAGCACCCGTATAGGTGAGGGGACGCAAGCGTGTTCCTTTGCCGCCAGAGAGGATGAGTGCTTTCATTGGGTGAACTCTAAGTTATCCTTTAGGGTTTGCGGTGCTGGCTCGATTTGCCTGCACTTGTTCGCTCTCGTTGATTTTAAACCACCATTACCCCGCTGGCAATAGCCGACCTGTATGCTGATAGAAATGATTTATGTCGATCGAGCTTTTATACTCCTGGGCGCACAGAGGGTCAGAAACCGGGTTTCTTGTCGCAGTCAGCGCCTAAAAGCTGAGGTTTTTTGTCAAGAAACCCGGTTTCTCTTGTTCCCAGGAGTGCGCCAGTCCCGATTTAATTACGCACCCTTTTAATAGCGGCCGTATCGGGCGATCGCTTGACTACCACTATTGTTTTGATTTGTCAACCACGCCCACATTTGATCGCCCAGACAAAAATGCCACCACTCGTTAGGATGCTGCTGAAAACCAGCCGATCTCATCGCATCTTTTAATATTTGCCTGCGCCGATGATATTCTTGTTGGTGCGGCTCCTTGCTATTACCAAAATAATCGGGATAAGAACGTTCTGATATTTCATCAATCGCAGAACCCATATCAATTGGCAGATGATTTTCATCCACTAAAGTTATATCTAAAGCTGCACCTGTACTGTGAGGGGGAGGCGTCGCGCGATCGATGCTCGGAACAGCCCAAAATTGATATACGTGTTCTATAATTACTTGGCGTTTGTCTTCGCAAACCGGAAATTCGCAGCCTTGAGCTACGGCAATTTGATTAAAAGTATAATCCACCATAAATTGCTGCACTTCCACGGGCCGGTAAGCATCAAATATCAGGATTTTGCAATTAGGATGATTTTGCTGTAGGTGCGTTTTAGCTGCGACTAAACTATCTACAACTCCTTGCCGCAAATAGTAAGGCGAATCTGCTTTGCTGTTGTGATAGGGAGCACCCAGCTTTTGATAAGGGTGCGGTATTTCAAAAGCAAAATGTTCGGGTGGAATTTGCACTAAAGGCTCGCCGCATTCGTCGATCGCTATTTGCTGATATGGCTTCATCTGAAGGTTTTACCTACTCGATCATTACTGTACAAAGGTTTGTAGTGAGGACTTTAGTCATAAAATATTTATGAGGACTAAAGTCCTCACTACAAACACTATAGCAGCATAAATATCTTCATGTTCTAAATCGTCATAATCAATCTATAATTTCTTTAGCATTCATAGCTGAGCTAAGTAATTCAAGAATCAACTCTACTGGATATCTGAGGCCGCGAATACAGGGTTTTTAGTGAGAGATATTTGGATAGACTGTGATGGGCTGCAAAAGTTGGTTTTCCATATTTTAGGAGCAACTGTTCTATATATTCTCACCTAAAGATTGTAACTCGGTCTCAGTTTGTAGTGAGGACTTTAGTCCTCAAAAAAATCAGCGGACTAAAGTCCTCACTACAAACCTTAAAAATTCTAACTTTGGCGGTAAGCAACTACCGCATAAAACGGATCGCCGCCTCCCATTCCCAGCCTTTGCATAAAACTCGGCAAGCTAGACTGTTTAGCAATTACTTCCGGCTTGCTAAATCCGGGTATGTTGGCTCCTTTAACAGAATCAAAGTAACCCTGGACTAATTTTACCCGATCGCCCTCCGAACCTTCCCGCCAAGCCGCAATTGCTTTCTGATAAAACATCCGGTTGGAAAAGCTCATAATTGCTACGCCACCGGGCTTCAAAATCCGGTGAATCTCGGCAAAAATTGCATCCGGGTTTTGCAAATACTGCACCGAAACGCAGTTGACAACGGCGTCAAACTCTGCATCCGGCAGCGGCAGTTTAGGATTTGCGTTCAAATTCTGCACGAAATAATGGTTCAGTCTGGAATTTTTTGCCAACTCTTCTTCATTCATGCCGTGTCCTTCGACATGGGCAAATTCCATTTCCTCGGGCAAGTGAGACACCCAACTGCTCATCATATCGAAAATCCGAGTATTCGGTTTCAGCCGTTGCCGATACAAATCGGTTAGTTGCTGAATGAATCCCTCGTCTACGTGCGTCACAAACCGGGGATAGGCATAGAACAAATTGTCGTCGGTATCGTCTAACTTGGTGCGTTTGTCCGCTGGAAGCAACATAAATTTCCGATCGCAAACTAGATTTACTCTTTCTAGTTTAAGAACAATTAAGAATTGTAAACACACTTCCCCAGAAGGACATCCGGCACGCTGGGGGGTTGAGGGTGCGATCGATAATAGTATTGAAAGCTACACATCCTCCGCAGCGCCACAGTCTGGGAGTGCGCCCCCGAGTCCGCCAGTCCGCGAGTCCGCGAGTCCGCCAGGGGTTGAAACCCCTGACTCACAGCTAAAGTCCACTAAAAGTGGACTAAAAAAGTGAATTCAGCTTGAGTCTTTGAGTCGGTTTCAACCGACTTGAGCTATTAGCCCGGGGTTTAAACCCCGGGCGGATTCTCGGTTTTAGGGTAGCATTTGCCCTAACCAAAAAACCCTACTTCCGCCCTTGAGTCCGCCAGGGGTTGAAACCCCTGACTCATAGCTAAAGTCCACTAAAAGTGGAGTAAAAAAGTGAATTCAGCGTGAGTTTTTCAGTCGGTTTCAACCGACTTGTGCTTTGAGCCGGGGGTTTAAACCCCCGGCGGATTCTCGGTTTGAGCGTAGCATTTGCCCTAACCAAAAAACCCTACTTCCGCCCTTGACAGCTCCCAAATAACATCTTACACTAATAATACGAACGCTAAGTAATAAACCGATGGTTACTACATCCACAGTCGATCGCAAATATCTAGCTAGGTGGCACGACGTTCTCGCCCCCCACAGCCTGGGCTACCGCATCAAACTGCTAGGGCAGCTAGGGACTCGCAGGTTGCAAGAGATACTCGAACCATTTGGGCTGACACCATTTCACTGGTTGGTACTGTGCTGCTTGTGGCAAGAAGACGGCTTGCCAACTTCCAGCATTGGCGACAAACTGCAACAGGTAGGCGGTACACTCACAGGCGTGCTCGATCGCATGGAAGAAAGAGGCTTAGTCCGCCGCGAGAGAGACACGCGCGATCGGCGGATTTGGCGAATTTGGCTAACGGATGCAGGCAGGGAACTGCAAGACGTGCTGCCACCGCTGGTGGCGGAGATCCGAGAGAAGTCAATGACTGGCATTTCCAAAGCCGATCGAGAACTCTTCTCCCAATTGATCGATCGGGCGATCGTCAATCTTTCCTAAACCGCCAACAAATAGCTCTTTCGACTGAAGCGCAGCAGCATCTACCTCAACTACATTAAAAACAACTCAAAAATACTACGCACTCTTAAAACAAGCAGTCTTACTAAATAAAAACTACGTACCCTAACCAAACGACATCTTACTAAAGTATCAGGAGTCAAATACCATGAAAGGCACAAACGAAATCAACCCAGAAGAATTCAACGGTAACGGCAAAGGCAAAGCAGTAGCCCTCTTAGAAAAGCCGATCGACGACACCATAGCAAAAAGCCTACCAGTCATCCCCGCGCCAGAGACAGAAATCAGCGCCCCCGCAGAACTAAAAACCAGCCCAGAAACAGAAATCCAAGCACCCCTGCCGGCGCCGGAAACGCCGAAGAAAAAAGCCCCGAAAGCGATAATTTTAGCAGCGCTGGGCATCGGGGCGATCGCCGCGGGCAGCTTTGGCTACAATTATTGGCAATACGCCTCCATCCACCAAGAAACCGAAAACGCCACAGTAGCCGGACACATCCACCAAGTCAGCAGCCGCATCAACGGTACTGTCGGCGAAGTCTTAGTAGAAGATAACCAACAAGTAAAACCGGGCCAACTGCTGATCAAACTCGACCCCCGCGACTACCAAGTTAAACTGCAACAATCCCAAGCAGCCTTAGAAAACGCCCGCCGCCAAGCCGAAGCAGCCCAAGCGAATATTTCCCTAGCCTCTCAAACCAGCCAAGGTAAAACAGCCCAAGCCCAAGGAGATATCGGCACCGCCAACGCTGGCATTTCCACCGCCCAAGCAGCAATTAGGGAAGCCCAACAAGGCGTACCCGCAGCCGAAGCTGCTGTCGCTCAAGCTGAAGCCGGCGTACCCGCAGCGCAAGCCAAAGTCGCCCAAGCTGAAGCCGGAATTCCCCAAGCCCAAGCTAAAGTGACGGAAGCCGAAGCCGGAATTGCCGCAGCGCAAGCTCAGTTAGTGCAAGCGCAAGCTAATCTCGTGAAAACGCAAGCAGATTATAAACGGTACGAAAGTTTGCAGCAAGAAGGTGCGATCGCCGGCCAGCAATTAGACGCAGCGAGAGCCGCCTACGAAGTAGCTGTTGGCCAAACCACCGCAGCCCAACAAGGAATTGCCCAAGCTAGAGCGCGGTTAGCCCAAGCCCAGGAAGGCGTAACCGCAGCGATCGCAGCAGTAGCCCAAGCAAGAGAAGGAGTAAAACAAGCCCAAGCTCAAGTCGCGCAAGCTCAAGTCGCCGTCGCCAGCGCCCAAGCTAAAGTCGCTGTAGCCTCTGAAGGTATCAGCACCGCTGAAGCCAAACTTGCTGCATCGAAGGGCGGATTGCAACAGGCGCAAGCTACGGGCGAACAAACTAAGGTTAGCCGATCGCAGTATGATGCTGCGATCGGCTGCGATCGCCCAATCGGAAGCTGCGGTGAAAGACGCTCAACTGCAACTTTCCTACACGAATATCACCGCACCCGCCGCCGGACAAATCGGGCGCAAATCGGTTGAAGTGGGGCAGCGGGTGCAGTCGGGAACTCCGTTAATGGCGATCGTCAGTAACGATTTATGGGTAATTGCTAACTTCAAAGAAACGCAATTAGCAAACATGAAACCAGGCCAAAAAGTAGAAATCAAATTAGATGCTTTTGGTAGCCGCAAATTTGAAGGTCGTCTCGATAGTTTTTCTCCCGCTTCTGGCGCTCAATTCTCCTTATTGCCTCCCGACAATGCCACGGGAAACTTCACCAAAGTAGTGCAGCGGATTCCGGTGAAAGTTGTGTTTGATGCCGAAAGCATTAAAGGCTATGAATCGCGAATTGCACCGGGGATGTCTGCTACTGTCAACGTTGAACTGAAATAAAGTCAGGATTTACGCAGAAAATCATGTCGGTGTATACTGCCCTCACTGTCAATATTTTCTGCGTCTAGAAGTCCCTCTCTCCGATTAAACCCACATTCCGCAGATGTGGGTCGGATTTTTTTATCAGTTGTGAAAACTTGGAAGCCAAACGCTTTTGGGCTGAAATTATGCAGTGTTAGCCTTAC
>RDYN01000168.1 GCA_004293365.1 Oscillatoriales cyanobacterium
TTTGCCATCACAAGATTGACAAAACTTATATTGCCGATGCCAGCTCAAATTCACTCATCTTTCTAAATGCTGTTTTCTGACTTTTTCAGCAAGCCCTAATTATTTTTGCCACTCTTGCTGTTTTTTGCGAGCAGATTGCAGCCATTTTTGCGATTCAGGATAAACTGTTGTCCCAGGTTTTACGGATTCTAATTGATTGATAATTTGTTGCAATTGTCCGAGGGAGTTACCGGAATTTTGACTGGGAGAATTTAAGTTATTTTGCAAATTTGCCAACAAGCTTTTAGCTTCTTGCAAAGCTTTTTCAGAATCCTTTTCTGCTTGCAGTCTAATCTGGGAAATTCCTAGATTTTTCTGATATTCAGCGAGTTTGGTTTGAGCGTCGAGATAGCCCGGATTATCGACAGGAATCATTTTCAGTCGGTTAATTCCTTCTTCCCACAATCCTGCTATTTGCTCCCACTGGGCGGCTGGATGCGGCGGTTTTTGAGAGGCGACGGCGGCGGAAAGAGCAAATTCTTTTGCTGCTTCAATTAAGTTGTCGGCGCGCACGGAACCGGTGGCGATTCCTCCCATTGCTTGAAAGTCTCTTTCTGCTGCTTGAAGTTTTTGCTTAGCTGTTTTTCCGGCGAGGGTTTCGGCGGGAATTTGGTTGAGTCGATCGATCGCACTTTGCCAATTTCCACTCGCTTTTTGTCTATCCACCGCAGTTTTTGCTTGCTGGTACTGCTGTTTCGCCGCGTTGAGAGTTTGTTCGACTCGATCTAACTCAGTAAAAGCATTTTTTTGCTGGAAAATTTGAACATCCATCCGCCCGATATTTTTGCGGGCGGCTTCAAATTCATCGAGTGTAAACCGCCAAGTGCAGCGGGAAAAAGAGCAGTACCTCTTTGGGTAATAGCCGAGGAACCACACCGGCAAAGCATCGAGGTGTTTTTGCGCTTCTTTTACTTTTGTTTCGCCCAAGTCGAAATCTGCCGCAGCCGTAGCTTTGTTAACCAGTTGATCGGATTGTTCTACGAGGGCGATCGCCTGTCGGTAATTGTAATCCATACTGATAAAGCTGGGCAACAATAATATCGGCATGGTGTTCGCCACGGGCCAGCGAATCATCGGAAAAGGCAGGTTAATCAGCCAAATTACCCCCGCCCCAGCGCCCAGCAAACCGCCCGCCAAGAGGATTTTATCGAATAATCCGGGGGCGCGGTTGGCTTTGACAGCAGCTTTGAGAGCTTCTTCGCTGAAATTGGGAAATTCGTCTTTGAAGGTATCGCGGATTTCTTCTCTGGATGCGAAAGTGCCGTTTTGCGATCGCAATTTCTCCAGCCGCTTCATCACCATCTTGCGGTACACTGCACCCGCTAGAGCATCATCAGCCGCGCACTTGTCAACTTGGGCCCGTAAAATGTCAAAAGCTCGATCGGTAAGACGCCCCATAAAACTCACCTATTCCCTTTTAATTATTCTACAGGCTGATATACGAGATAATTGTTAAAATATATAAAGCCCAAATCAAACAATCAAAATTAACTTCATGCCAACTGCTTTAATCACCGGTGCTTCTGGCGGAATTGGTGCAGCCTTTGCCGCCGAATTAGCCCAACGCCAGCACAATCTAATCTTGGTAGCTCGTTCGGAAGCCAAATTGCAGCAGCTAGCTGCTCAACTGCAACAGGAATTCAATATCTTGGTCGAAATTATCGTTCAAGATTTGACTGCGCCAGGAGCCACAACTGCTGTATTTGATGCGGTTGTTCAAAAAGGTTGGACGGTTGATTTGCTGGTGAACAATGCGGGTTTTGGGGATTATGGCGCTTTTGGCGATCGGCCTTTAGCCAAACAAGTAGGAATTCTGCAACTAAATATTGTAGCATTAGTTGAACTATCGCACTTATTTTTGTCGGGAATGCGGGAGAGGCGATCGGGAAGTATCATCAATGTGGCTTCTATTGCAGCCTTTCAACCGATGCCGTATTTATCAATTTACGCGGCAAGTAAAGCTTTTGTGTTGAGTTTCAGCGAGGCACTTTGGGCGGAAAACAAAGATTTAGGAATTCGGGTTTTAGCACTTTGTCCAGGTCCAACAGAATCGGACTTTTTCAAAGCAGCAGAATTTCCCGAAGGTTTGGCATCTAGTAGCGGGCAAAAACTCGTTTCCGCTGATGAAGTTGTGCGAGATGCACTCAAAGCTTTAGACAAAAATGAGTCTAACGTCGTGACTGGCGGATTCCCAAATCCAATCATCGTAAATATGCCCCGATTTATGCCGCGAGAACTTTTGGTAAACTCGATAGCCAAGCTGTTTATGAATAAAGGATAGGGTGGCCAGAAACCGGGTTTTTCTCGAAATAATTCGTTATCGCCCTAAATCTCGTAAAAAACCCGGTTTCTTTAAACGGTGGCGATGCGGCCAGAAACCGGGATCGCCCTAAATCTCGTAAAAAACCCGGTTTCTTTGAGTTCAACGAGGTGACCAGAAACCGGGTTTTTCTCGAAATAATTGGTTATCGCCCTAAATCTCGTAAAAAACCCGGTTTCTTTGAAAGGTGGCGAGGTGGTCAAAATTACAAGTATCGAGTTAACTGCACTCGATAGCGTTCTTTTTTAGTAATCATAACTTCCCCAATTTCCAATCTTCCCTTACCAGTAACAGCGATTAAATCTCCCGACTTAACGTTATAACTAGCTTGAGTGATGTCTTTCCAATTAACTCGCACGTCCCCTCTGTCAATAAATTCAACCATTTTGCTGCGAGACATAGCGAATCCAGCAGAAGCAACAGCATCCAATCTCATCGATGCTTCAACGGTTGTCATTTCTTTCTTTTTGGGTTCTCTAATTTTTAGTTCGCTCAACTCAATGCGCCGAGTTTTTACTGGAACCGATCGCACTTGCTGCAAACTCATCTCCAGATACTCTACCATTTCGGGCATGACGATCGCCTGCGCGCCCCGTTCCCCCAACACAATCACATCGCCAGTTTTCTCGCGGACAATCCCCGTACCCAGCATGGCGCCTAAGAAGTCGCGGTGGCTAGCGGTGTCAAACAGGAAATTGCCGGCTATCTCCACCGCAGCAACGCTAACACTCCCAGAGTCGATCGGGATATCCGATCGGGCGATCGCAATTCTTTGCCTTTCAGCTTGCGGGTAGCCACCCCAAGCCACTAATTCCACATCAGTTAAGCGCTTAAACACCGTCAGAATGTCCGCCAACTCCGGCGGCGACAAAAAATCAGTCAGAGTAACTTCCCAAGTTTTAATTGCTTGTTCAGCCTGGTCTAATGCCCGCGCCACACATTCGCGGTTTTCGATACCTTTTAACAGTTCTTCTTTTTGTAACATCAGTCAATTTTAGATTCTAATTTGAAATTGCCAAAGGTTGGTGTAGCAACTAAAAAGTCTGCTTCTTTAGCAGTCCCACTACTTTAATTATAGACTAAAATTGTCAATGATACCAAAAATTAAAAATTGTTGCTACGTTTAATAACCGTAGCAACAATTATCTGTTATTGTCTTAACTCCCCGCCGGACACGGCAGTGCCGTTTCCCTACAGATGAGATTCTCTAATTAACGGATTATGGGTGTTGAGAAACCCGGTTCGGTTGATGCGTCCAGGAATGTCAGCGACTAGGCATGAACCATTAAATATTGACCGTTGCCGTTATATTCACCATCGCAACTGGCGAAATTAGCAACAAACCAAATCAAGTAAAACCGCCAGATTCTGCGGAATTTGGCATAGCCGATGCCGTAGTCAAAATCTTTGACTGCCGCCTGAGAGTCATCAAAGTTTTTCAGCCAATTAGCAAAGGTTGTAGAGTAATTGTAACCGTTGATATACCATTGTTTGATGGTTTTGAGGTCTTTCTTGTGGCTGGGAACGGCATCGTATTTCCAGTAACGGCCGTGGGGGAAAATGTATTTGTGGGTGAAAACGCTGGAGATATTGTTAGGGGTGCGAACTGTGATGATGTGAATGAAAACTTTGCCATTATCGTTCAGGAAAGATGCCAGCTTGTGGAAAGCTTTCGTTAAATTGCCTATATGCTCAAAAACTCCGATGGAGATAATTTTGTCAAATTTTGTCTCAAATTGGGCCTCGTTCAAATCTCCTTCATATAGGGTAAATCGACCGGAACTAAGGTAGCTTTCTGGGTCTTGCATTTTTTGACGCATATATTCGCATTGATGGTGGCTGAGGTTAATGCCAGTAAACTGGACATTGGGGAATTTGGAAAGAATGTAATTGGGAACGCAGCCCCAACCGCAGCCAAAGTCTAAAATATTATCGCCATCCTGAATCTCTAGCTTTTCAATCACATCATCAATCATCTGCATTTGCGATTGTTCCAGGTTGGCGGCTCCTTTTTCCCACAATCCCATGCTGTATTTCGGATAAATCAGTTTGCTCTCGCCTAACATGGGATTCAGCATGGCTTGAGGTAAGTCGTACTGAATTTTCATTAAATCCCGCGGCCCTTCGGCTGTATGTTCTGTTTCTGTGAGTACCCATTCGTAGGGTGCGAGGAGAGAGGGAAAATACTTAAAGAAGACGGGCATACAGGTATCAAAAAGACCTCGCAATACAGAATCCGGTACTTCTAAGCCGTTGATATAAGACTCTGCTACTGCCATTTGCACCGCGTTAACTGCACTGACTGCAATGCGGGTTGCTCGATAGGCGATCGGACTTTTGAGATGGATATTTCCCAGGAGCGGGATGTGCTGTTCGATGTTTTGTAGGGCTGTTGATGAACTCATGGTTATAGGGGTTTTAAAGATACTGCTATTCTATCTCACACAAATTTTGTGGTTGTTAGGCAGCAAAAAAGCTCAAACTATTACTAAGTAAGGTTTAGAACGAAAAAGCCTGCAAAACCCTCAAAATATATGGCGGTTGACGCCGATTGGACAACGCATTTATTGGGTTTTAGGCTATCATAAATTTATTAAGAATTATGTCGGTCAATTTAGGATTTTAGATGGGAGATTTGAGATTGATTTCACAGGCTTTAATGAAGCTTGAATTGAGGTGTTTTCAGGGTACGATCGCGATTTTAATGCTGAGTGAGTTTGGCGGTTGAGCTCACGGCACGGGGAGCAAGTGCCGATCGCCACTTATACTGGATGAATCAGGTAATGCAGAAAAAATGTCGAGAAACCGGGTTTGCATACAGAGTCGCTGCAATAAAAGATGTCCGCTCCATGCTTCGCTACTTAGCTAGAAACGCCACATATGCCAGAGATTCACTATCTGCCGGACGATCGCACGATCGAGATAGACGACGACGATATAATTCTGGAATCTTCCCTGCGTGCGGGGATTCCCCACACCCACGCCTGCGGCGGCAGCGCCCGGTGTTCGACTTGTCGCGTGTTAATTGTCGAAGGTTTAGAGTTTTGCTCGCCCCGCAATTCAGCGGAAGATGAGCTCGCAAAAAAATTGCGCCTAGAACCCGAAATTAGGCTGGCGTGTCAGACGCAGGTGGCGGGCGGGAAGGTGATTTTGCGCCGGCTGGCGATCGATTCTGAAGACTTAGAAACCTTTAACGACCAAATGGCCGGAAACTTGATTTCTGCACCTGTGGGGCAAGAAAAGAAAATTGCCATTTTGTTTGCCGATATTCGAGGCTTTACGGCATTTGCAGAATCGCTTTTACCCTACGATGTAATTTATATTTTAAATCGCTATTTCCAAAAAATGGGTTATGTTATCAACCGCAACGGCGGCACGATCAATAATTATATGGGCGATGGTTTTATGGCGCTGTTTGGGTTGGAAAACTCAGAGAAAGCGGCGGAACAAGCCGTGAGGGCTGGCGTGGAGATGCTGGAGGAATTGGACAAACTCAATCCCTATTTTGAGACTTTATACCGTCACCGGTTGCGGATTGGGATTGGGATTCACTGCGGTTTAGCGGTGGTGGGGAATCTGGGGGCCCAGAAAAATCAGACAGTAACGGCGATCGGGGATGCGGTGAATTTGGCCAGCCGCATTGAAGCTGCAAACAAGCAAGTGGGAACAAGTTTGCTGATTTCCGAGGAGACTTATCAGGAAATCAAGGATTTGGCGATCGTCAACCAGCGCGTATCAGTTAAAATCCCTGGCAAGAGCGGCGAATATCCGCTTTACGAAGTTATCGGAATGCCGCCGCTGCCCGTAGAAATCGAGGAGATTTCCGAGATTGATAAAAGTTCTGTTTGGCAGGGTTTTGTCAAGAATTTGATGAGTTTATTTGCTGCGGTGCGGAATTGGATTCTTAAAATATTTGGGATGTGAATTTATACAAAAACCGCCGATATTAGGCAGACAAACACAGATAAACGCAGATAATTTAAGGAATTGAGCGCGAAGGACTTCAATGTGCAACCTACAGGGATTTGAGATAAATTCATAACCGCACATATCCGCGTTCATCCGCGTGCATCTGCGGTTAAAACAATCCCTCTTAAGCCATCACCATGCCCCCATCAACATTAAAAACCTGCCCCGTAACATAGGCCGCCGCCGCATCCGCCGCCAAAAACTTCACCATCCCCGCAACTTCATCAACTTCGCCGTATCTTCCCAGGGGAATGTACTTCAAAATATCGTCAGATTTGACATCCTTGGTCATATCTGTAGTGATAAATCCCGGTGCAACCGCATTTACAGTAATCGCGCGGCTGGCCAACTCTTTCGCCACAGTTTTAGTAAATCCAATTACTCCAGCCTTCGCCGCGCTGTAATTAGCTTGTCCGGGATTTCCCATTTGACCGGCAACCGAAGCAATATTAATAATTCGGCCGCTGCGCTGTTTCAACATGATTTTGCTGGCAGCTTTTGTACACAAAAATACGCCGGTGAGATTCAAATCAATCACGGCTTGCCAATCTTCCAGTTTCATCCGCAGCAGCAAAGTATCGCGGGTGATGCCGGCATTGTTCACCAAAATGTCAATTCGTCCCCATTTTTCCATGACATTACTGATGAGTGCATCCACTTGGTCAGTTTTGGAGACATCCGCTGCAAGGGCCGCAGCTTCTCCGCCCGCTGCGATGATTTCTGCTACCGCCTCATCAGCCGCAGTGCTTGAACTCGCATAGTTAACAGCGACTTTAGCGCCTTCTGCTGCTAAGCTTAAAGCCACGGCGCGCCCAATTCCCCGCGATGCACCGGTGACAACGGCAACTTGACCCCGCAATCGCTGATATGTCTCTGGCAATAATTCCATAATTGTGTCCTCGCAAATCTACGCTCACAGAATTCTGCACTAAAATCGATCCAGAACCAAAAAAATTTATACTGACTTACCGAGTTCAGTTTTGAGTATTAGTGTCAACCAACAGGTCAAATGTAGTACCGGTCTACTGTCTGACGATTAAAGCCTAGATCCCCCCTAGCCCCCCGTATAGTCGGGGGGAACCGGAAGCACTCAAAGTCCCCCGACTATACGGGGGATTTAGGGGGATCGGGACTCGATTAAAAGCGAGATTTATCAAGGGTTTTAGTCTTAAGTTGACAGTAATTGAGTTGTCACAATTCCCTACTCGTTAAGCCTTCGGGTATAATGGGCGTCCCTTTACCAGATTTTTAAGATGGCAGTTCAAAAACAGTTCAACAGTTTTGAGGAGTTACTATCGAGCTCCGATTTGCCGGTACTGGTAGATTTTTATGCTACTTGGTGCGGGCCCTGTCAGATGATGGTGCCGATTTTGGAACAGGTGAGCGGTCAGACGAAAGATAAGCTGATGGTTGTTAAGATTGATACGGATAAGTACGAGCAGTTGGCGTCGCAGTTTCACATTTATGCTTTGCCGACTTTGGTGCTGTTCAAAAATGGTGTTGAGGTCGATCGCATTGAGGGAGTGTTGCAGCCGGCGCAGTTGATCGATCGACTGCAACCTCACTTGTAGGTTCGTACTAACGTTCGTAGTGAGGACTTTAGTCCTCTCCGGACGGACTAAAGTCCTCACTACAAACCAATGGTGCATTTTTGTCTCATGAAAACACCAAGTCACGCAATTATCAATCTCGCAATTCTCGGTAGAGTTCAGCACTCTGAGTTTAATTTGCTGATAGTTACAGGCGGAATCTTACCCGATATCCCGATATTTTTATTTTACTTTTGGGCGAAGTACATTGCTCGCTTGCCGGAAGCTAAAATCTGGTCGGAAGCATACTATGAGCCTTTGAACCAAAATATTGTTGCATTGTTTCATTCGATTCCCCTGGCGGCGATCGGTTGGTTAATTGCTTATTATTTAGGTTTGCAAAATGTGCAAATTCTGTTTTTGAGTATAATTTTGCACTCTTTGGGGGATTTGCCTGTACATAATGATGACGCTCACCGGCACTTTTTTCCCTTCAGCAATTACCGTTTTATCAGTCCGATTTCTTATTGGGATCCGAATCACTACGGGTCAATTGTTTCTTTAGTTGAAATGCTGTTAGTGCTGCTGTCTACTTTCCGCGTTTTGGGTTTTGTCAACTCTTATGTTGGTAAAGTATTGTTGATTTTGGTGAATAGTTTTTACTCGATCGGCTCTGTGTCTTTTTATGTTCGTTCTAAATAGGACTTACTGGGGGCCCAGAAACCGGGTTTTTTACAAAAATACTCGTTGCAGCCCGCAGATTCGGCAAAAAACCCGGTTTTTTTTGTCGGAGTGCTAAGTCCTATTTGGCGTTGCTGAACTATGGTATGATGAAGTTGTTCTCCGAGCGTCAAAGATCGCACACATTTAAAAGAAATATTATGCAATGCCCGCTCATGCAATTCAACTCACATCAATAAGAATGGCCACAAAAAAGGCAAACAGAATTATATTTTTGTTTCATGCAAAAGACAATTTATAGATAATTATAAGCCTCAAAGAGGATATCCGGAATAAGTCAAACGTGAATGTCTAAAAATGTATGTTAGTGGCCTGGTTTTAGAGCAATTGAAAGAGTCAAGAATGTGCATCATACTACAATCATTAATTGGGTAAAATCAGCCGGGAAACTCTTGCCAGATTTTTACGAACCAGAAACCAATCCCGAAGTGGGAGAATTAGATTAATTACAAACATTTGTGGGTAAAAAAAAATAAAACCTCGCTGTGGAAAGCGGTAGACCATTTTAAGCCAGGTATTTTAGGATGGGTTTTAGGCGACCATAGCGCCAAAAGTTTTGAACCACTATGGGCTATTGTTAGTAAATGGAAATGCTACTTTTATGTAACAGATGGCTGGAAAGTTTACCCAAATTTTATGACCGAAGGAGACCAGATTATCAGCAAAACCTATAGAACCCATTTGAGATCTTTGGGCGATAGCGTAGAATCAAGGCAGAGTAGGTGAATTTGAGTAAATTGAGGTGAGAAATGGGGTATTCAAGTG
>RDYN01000028.1 GCA_004293365.1 Oscillatoriales cyanobacterium
AAGCTTTGACTTTCCCAAGTTACACAAATTTGGTATTTTTGAACCAACACTCAATGGAACTGCTGCTCGCTCCAACCCTTAATTAATTTACGAATGATTGCGATCGCTATAGCAAGTAAGTCCCTACTTTAGGAGCCTACTTTAGGATAAGAATCTAGCCCGCCCTAGCCCGGCGGGTTTTTTATTATAGACAGTATGTAGACAACTTGTAGGCAGTTACCAAGCTCTAGAATATTGCTAGATGAGATTGCTTGTGGTGAAGTGACAAACGAGAGACACTGGAGGTAGGTAAACGAGTCACAGTAAGGGCTAAAAAGCACCTAAAATGGCTGCTTTGCTAGAGTCGTGATAGAAATCAGGTTAGGAAGAGCTGGAAGTATTGCTGCTGTCTAAATATTCCTGTTTTTGACAAATCTTGAATAAAGTCTTTTGCCCAATAGTTATTACTAACATCCGAAAAAGCTGTTTGAGCAACAGCAGGCGCGGGAGTCAGCATCGGCGCTGCGGTTCCGGCAACGGTTGCCAATGTTAATAGACCTCTTGCAAAAATAGGTAGAACGGGCTCTCCGGCCCATTCTACAAAATTTTTTTTCTTGTGGAACGGGCCGGAGAGCCCGTTCCAAAATTTGATTGAAAGGACTTTTGCAAGAGGTCTAATATAACAGATGTGCCGAATTTAATGCGTTGAAATACAGACATTTTTGATACTCCAATTTACACAAGTTTTTTATTGAGAAAAAAGCAAGCCTTTGTCCGGCTATTTATCGTTGATTGATTCTTGCCTAGCTTGCTCTTGCGCTCAGTGATGTCATCATTATTAAATGCTTTTATTTGTAGCGAGGGGAAGATACGGTCTTTTAAAATAAATATTTTGATGCGAGTTGGTCGCTTTTAAAATGCTTAAATTCCTTAAAATCCTTATGTTGCTTATCTTCCTTATCTACCAGGAACTTATAGGGGAATTGCCCAGAATCTCTATATGTATGGTCGCAGAATATCGCTTTTCAGGTAAGTGAAGAGGACGCACGGGTATCCAGAAACCTGGTTTTTTACCGCAACTGTGCGCTACGACGAAGTATTTTTGTAAAAAAACCCGGTTTCTTGATTAGCTGTGTATCCTAGACTGGACTGATAACCACTGACCAATAACCAATGACCTGTTTGACCAATAACTAATGACTAATGACTAATGACTAATGACTAATGACTGATGACTAATGACTAATAGCGAGTAGCGGTTCCCAACTTGTCACATCTTCAAATAAACATTGATAACCCGCTGCATTGGGATGGATACCGTCCGAAGTCAGACAAGAACGCCACCAAATATTACCGCGATCGATCCATTTATCAAAAATATCTAAATAGGGAATTTCCCGTTGCAAACAAGCTAATTTTGTTGCTTCTTTGTACCGATATTGGTCGGCGTGATTGTAGTACAAACAATCTTGAAAAGGCATTTTGGTTTCATCCACCGGCACCATCCCAACAAATATCACCGGACAAAGTTGTTGCGATAGGTTTAACAAATTATCCAAAACAGTTTTAAAATGTTCAAAATCGGTATAACTGCGCCCGGTAGGCGATTGCACTCTCGCTGAATCGTTGAGGCCTACGGAAAGAATAATCGCATCGGGGACGCGGTTTCTGAGCTCGCCCCGGTGCCGAAACTCGTTTTCGAGGCGCTGGGCGACTTGATAGGTGCGATCGCCCCGAACGCCCAAATTGTATAAAACGTGTCCTGCACTCTCCGTTAACATCCACTGGCGCCGCAATCTTTCCACCCAACCCCCGCCTACACCGTCGCCGAAACCGTAGATTAAGCTGTCACCGAAAGCAACCAATTTGAGAGGATGAGAATTTACCCGATGCAAGTGACCAAAGGAATAGGCTGTTGTTGCCTGCATAAGCAATGATACTCAGTTAGTAATTTTGAATCTTCGCATACTAGACTAGAATGTAACATTAGATAAAGTAGGTAATCTCATGGTAAAGCGTCCCACCTTCGATTCAACTCAGCTAACCCGTCGGGCGGAAGAGTTAATCGCTGCTGCATCCAACCGCTATCGAATTACGGTGCAGGTAGCGAACCGCGCCAAACGCCGCCGCTATGAAGATTTTGAGAATATGGACGACCATCAAATGATGAAACCTGTAATGCGGGCGATATTTGAGATGTCGGACGAACTCACTCAGCCGGAAATTATCGGAGATATTTAGACTTGGGGAGTTTTGAGTTTTGAGCGGTGAATTGCGAGCAATTTTTGTTAACTTAAAACTCAAAACTTTCTCAAATTTGACTGTGCGCTTGAGCGATAAAGTCGGTTTATTTTATATAGGCAAGGCAGCTAGAAATATATAGCCTTTCGAGCGTAACAGTGCGGTGCTCGTAGGGCATGGGCATAGGCCAAACCGGGCATTGGGCATAGGCCCGCGCAGGGCATACCTCACTTATTTGAGAACCGCTATATACGCAAGCGATCGGGACAGCACTCCTAAGAAACTATTTTTACCAAAGCGGGATGCTCCAAACCAAGTTGATTTTCGTAAATCATTAAATAGGAGATCTGCTGGCAAGTAAGTTTATGAAATTATTCTATTTTTGAAATAGTCAAAACTGTGAAAAAGAAATTCAAGCTAGGCTTCAGTTTTCTGTTAGTTACTTTGAGTGTGGCGATTTTCACGCTTTTGAGTGGGGTATTGGAATCGGGCAAATTAAGTGTGTCGGCTTTGGAACCTTCGCTGCTGCGTGGTTCTGGGTCTAGAGGACTGGTTGCTCAACAATCGGCGCCACAGCAATTGAGGGCGCAAGATGCGTGGAAATTTGTGTATGAAAAATTGCCGGATTTGCCGATCGAGAATAACTACATTTCTAAGGAAACGGGCAAAGTCGATCCCAACAATACTTTAGTCGGGCGCTTGATTCGATATCACGTGTTTGTCAAAGGAAGGCCGCCGAATTACCGTTTTGATTGGAAGCTGAGTTTAGCCGACTATCTGGGGGCGACTCCCGATTATTTGGTGGAAGGCGTGTATCCGGGAAAAGACGTTTTGCGAGAAAATCCGATGGAACGCGATCGCGCTGCTATTCAAAGTTTAAATAGAAAACAGCGGGATGCTTTGGTTCAAGCTTTGGTTGATGTTTTTACCGAGAATTCCGGGCGCGGGCGCACACCGGCGGCGGGGACAAAACCACAAGGGCGCGAGACTTCCCCGGAAATACCGCAGACTGGTCTTTAGTGCGGACTTCAGTCCGCAACCGAAGAGCGGACTGAAGTCCGCACTACGAACCGTTGACTTCAGTCCGCAACCGAAGAGCGGACTGAAGTCCGCACTACGAACCGTTGTTCTTATGATAATCAACCGGACATGATATAAGTCCTAAAATCACCCAATCAATCAATCAATCTAAAATCCAAAATCCAAAATCTAAAATCGATCGATGGAACGTGTAATTAAGACGGGTGTTGGCTGGCGTTTGGGATGGAACCCAGAGGCGAAGGAGTTTCAGGGTTTGGTGGCTGGGGAGGGTTGGGCGATCGAACTTACGGAGGCTGAGTTAAACGATTTTTGCCGATTGTTGGGAAAATTAGCCGCCACCATGAGTCAAATGGCCTCTGAGTTAATGGACGAGGAAAAAATCGCCGTTGAAGCCGAAAGCGACTTGCTGTGGGTGCAGTTAGAAGGCTATCCCGAAGCTTACAGCGTGCAGTTGATCTTGAATGCTGGCCGTCGCTGCGAGGGTTTTTGGCCGGCGGCTGCGACGCCCGGTTTGGTGCAGGCGGCAAAAGTTTTAAAAGTTTTTTGACTTTTTCAGGAATTCTATGCTAAGCTGTTAAAGCTGTCGGGGCGTAGCGCAGCTTGGTAGCGCACCACTTTGGGGTAGTGGGGGTCGCACGTTCAAATCGTGTCGCTCCGATTCACAAAACCTTCTCTCTGAGGAGGTTTTGTCGTTTCTACGGTTATTTGAGTCAGCCCTGACAAGGATTGCGATAAAACAGCGATATCAGTCAGAGTCAGGGTTTCAGCTTTGTGGCTGACTAAATTAAATTTTGCTTTAAAGGAAGAATCGGTGTCTGGGACTGTAAGAATTGAGGTTTTTCGCGATCGCCTCCGACTCGCCTGGTCGTGGCATGGCAAGCGTTTCTGGCTCTATATCGGACTGCCAGAATCGAACATCAACCGCAAAACTGCCGAAATCAAAGCCCGTCAGATCGAACTTGACATCGCTAGCAACAATTTTGATGAAACCCTGACAAAGTACAAACCTCAAAAACAAAGCTCGATCGCTGTCACTGAACTGTTCGATCGCTTCAAAGCCTACAAACAGCGCAATCTCAGTCCCAAAACACTCACTAAATACACTGGGTTACAAAAACATATCTTTGATTTTTTCGGAAACAAATTTGTTTCTGGTGTTTCTGAAACAACAGCAGAAAAGTTCAAGAATTGGCTGGGCGATCGGCTCGAACCCGTGACTGTGCGGGAAAGAATCGCGATGATGCAGGCTTGCTGGGCTTGGGGAATCAAGAAAAAATTGCTGCCGATCGGCTCCGAAAATCCGTGGCTAGACATCAAAGTATGTCTGCCACCCCGCCAACAACCGCAGCCGTTTACTGCCGAAGAAATTGGCAAAATAATGCGTGAATTCCGCTCGCAGCCTGAGATACAGCACTATGCTGATTATGTAGAATTCAAGTTTGGCGTCGGCTTGCGGACTGGTGAGGCAGCAGCATTGCTTTGGCGGCACTGTTCGGCTGACTGCTCGAAGATTTGGATCGGCGAGAGCGCCAGCGATGAAAAATCTCGCAAGGGAGACAAGCGGAACAAAGCCCGATCGGTGGCTTTAACACCTCGATTGCAACAAATGCTGGTTGCTCGGCGATCGCCCGAAACTGCGCCACAATCGCCAATTTTTACCAGTGTAGAAGGCAGTTTGATAGATGCCAAAAACTTCAACAACCGATACTGGAAGCCAACTCTAGCCAAACTAGGCATAGAGTATCGCCGACCTTACACCACCAGGCATACGCTAATCAGCCACGCGCTCGATCGAGGCATGAACCCAGCAGAACTGGCGCAAATCACAGGACACAATCTCCGGACGATGTACGAGAACTACGTCGGAGCTGTCAGACCGCCGCAGTTGCCCGACCTTTTTTCTGTCGCGGCTGATTCTCCGGCAGAGAATCCAGATACTGCTGGATGAATTTTTCGTGGTCGGGATGTTCGATCGACCCCCCGCACATCACTAGATTTTTGATAAGGTCGGCATTGTAAACTACCTTACCGCTGGGATTTCGCCCCCAGTGAATGCCTTCCAAAAGCCGCTGCTGCTGCCTGTACCTTATCAACGTTCTCTTAGAGCAATTCAGAATTTCCTCGGCGGTTTTGGAATCGCAAAAATTAGTCATTTTTAAGCAAATCCTTGATGATATTGTCCTTAACCATTTGCATTCGTAAAAGCTCCAACAGCATAAACCGTGCTTCTTCGAGCGAATTAATCTGTTTGAGTTGCTGGCAATAAACCTGAAGCTTAAATTGCTGTTCGATCGTTAGTTCTATTGGTTTCATGATTTTGGTGATTGGTGAATTTCAATTAGCTTCTTAATTCGATCGCGCACTAGCTCTGATTCCCCAGCAAGCCAATTTTTGATAATTTCAAGGTTGTATTTTTGACCTGGTGCATCCCAACCGAATATTTGAACTATCAAGCTCTGCAACTGATCGGGATACTGCTCTTCCCAGAAAATCAGGGCAATGTCTCGGAGTTTCTGAGCGTCGTCAGGATCGATCGGCGACTTCACCAATTTCTTAAATGCTTCTTGCTCGGTCGGCGACAGCGCGCCCCACACCCGCTCTCTATCGGCTTTTCCTAAGTCGCAAACCTCGCGAAGTACATCCTGTATGTGTTTCGCGGTTTCTCGGTCGTCAGAGCCGATTGCCGATCGGATGAACTCTACTAGCTCTGTTTCAATGCGCTCTACCTCCGGATCTACCTCCGGATCTACCTGATCTACCTCATTTTTTTGAGGTGGTGTATTTTCAAACCCTTGCTGCGATTGACTTGGATCTACCTGATCTACCTGATCTACCTTTACCCCCAAACTATTCTTCACGGCATCAGATATTTTTGCTTGTTCGGTTGATGTCTTCTTCAACCGAACAAGTTCATTGTCTTTAACTAAAAAAGTTTTTTCTTGACTTTTAGGTAGATCAGGTGGTGACACCTGCTGACCTTGGTTCTGAACGCCAGACAGTGCAAGGGATTTCATAGGATCTACCTTCGGATCTACCTCACGATCTATAGGTAGATCAGGTTGTGATAAAGGTAGATCCGGAGGCTCTGGAGACCAAACTCGCACCCTTTTATCGCCCATTACCCGAACACCCTTGCTCCATCCCATGACTTTTAGGATTGAAGCCACCCGCATTTGGTGCGCTCGATCTTGGCGATCGAGGTCAATTTGCAAATGGTCGAGGATGTCAGACACCCGAATCCACTGGCGATTCTCAATGAAGGTTGATATGGACTCTTCCCACGGATCGGACGTGCGGAATTCAGCAGCGATCGCCTCGGCAACGAGTTCTTCATCGTCGTTCAAAAAGCAGAGTTCCCCTGATTTATGAGCAGCCAGTGCTGCTGCCCAAATTGCATCGCGTTCCTTCTCAAGCCGGACAGTATCGATCTTCTTCCTAACGGGAATGATCCAGAACCGCCGTGCACCCGTTGGATCTACTAAAAACTCATCTTGATTTGTGGTCGCCACGATGATGCTGGGGCGCGGTAAATCTTGAATATCCCGGCAATAGGGCGGACGAACCAGATCTGTTTTAGTAGTTACAAAAGCTTTCGCAGCACTGGCATCTTTTCTGCCAAAGATGCGCTCAAGCTCCGACCATTCGATGAACCACGATCGGTGAAGCTTCAATCGCTCGTCTTTTTCGGATGCCGAACCCATTGAATCGTCAAAATAATCCCCTGCCAGAATCCGAAAAAAGGTAGATTTTCTGTACCCTTGCCTGCCCTGTAAAATTAAGGCTGTATCTACTTTGCAGCCGGGATTCAAAGCTCGGGTGACTGCTGCAATTAAAGTTTTTCGGACGAATGTAGTGTAAATTTCTCCGCTTACCCCGAAGTAAGTTTCGCAGATGCGATCGAGGATTGAAGTATCTGTTACAACTGGTAGCGATCGCAAATACTCAACAACTGGTGAATATTCGTTTTGCTCGGCAACTTCTGCGATGATATCTTGGATATCTTCTCTGCCGGATTTAAGCAGCACGTTGTGCCTGATTGCGAGCTGAAGTTTTGCCCGATCGAGCGATACAGGTTTGCCGTCAACCTCAATTTTCTTTGATAATTTGTTGAGCCTGATTCGATTGCCAAAAGTTTTGACAACTTTGTTATAATCTTGAATAAGCTTGTCGTCTGATTCAAGGAGTTGTTTGTTTGAGCGAACCGATTTTTCTGTTGCGGGAGAGTCGGTTGATGCGTGAGTTTTTGCAGTAGTAGGATTGGTCTGTTTCCAGTACCAGATTTTGATGCAAGTTTCCACTGCGACCGGGGAAAGATTGTGAGAAATGCTGGAAACTTGAGGTTTTGATGATGCCGATAGCCAAATTGTCTCCCATTCTTTCTCGCTCCAACCACCACCAGTGGCACAGCGACGGCAGGCATCAGTGAATAATGTGTAAGCTCCATCGCTGGTTATTTGTCCGAGTCGATCGAACTCGGCAGCCGTTCCAATTAGATCGCGAGCCAGCGCTGCCATTGTTGTGTTTCGCAGGGCAGAAACACCGTTCAGCGCTTCTCTGGATTTTCGAGATAAGCCAACTTCAAGCGGCACTGCCATCGGCACCGGAATTTTAATATGAGCCCAAGTTTGTTTTTTGTCGAATGGTTCTGGTTCTTCGAGCGAGTCTGAGTGTGGTTGAACCAAAGCTAGAAGTCGATCGCTCAAATCTCCGCAGTTATAAAGAATTCCCGAGTCCTGCAAAATCTCAGATTTCACGGGGTCGCGCCCCGGCTTGACGTGCCAGCCCCCAGCGAGCCGAAATACCCGGCTAGGGTTTTTGTTGCTTTTGTCCGCCCCCATTACCGCAATTAGCAATTCTTGGAGTTCGCGCCACTGTTCGGGGGCGATCGGCTCGTCGAAAACCCAGTACGGCTGCATGGATTTGTCCCCGCTGTAAACAGTAAAAGTGGGTTCGACAAATCCCAGCATTTCCCACTTTAAAGATTGTTCTTCGATCGGGATGTCATCCCACTCGCAAAAAATAGCGCAGCACTGGTTGATTTCGCCGTCGCTATGCCCTCCGCTATTACCGTTTACCACCACGTAAACTCCGCGACCGTCGTTTTGGTGGCGTTCTATTTCGTTCCAGTTGAGATTAGAAAGTTTGCGCCCTTTGTCGCCATCTTTGCGCGGATCTGAACTGTGGTAGAAAAATCTGAGAAATACGCCCTCGCTGCGATTGTAGCCGAGGTATCGCAGATGGGTTGTTGCTTGTTCGCGATCGGTTTTAATCATTTTTACTTGATTCCTGAAAAACTACAAAGTTACGATCGCCATTATGAAAAATATGAGTATCAAAATTAATTGAAAGCACAAATCTTTCGTAATCACATTCCCTGACTTTTTTAAGCCACAATTTTTGATTTGCATCCCAATTAAAACCAGCCTCTTTTGCTAGATTGCGATTGTCGTAGCTGACAATTGCTTTTAGTTCTAAAGTTGGCGATTGCGATCGTACAATCGCTTCTTCTAATCTGGTTTCAAAATCTGGGCAACGATTGAAACATTCGACTAATAACCTCACATCATCACCAGCTCGGTGTGCTGTACCAATTCCAATTCCCAACCATAAAGCTAGTTCAACTAGGGTAAAACGCTCTTTGTGGTAGCCCCAGTCGAAATCCTTCATCGCGCAAATCCACGGCAGATTTACTTCCCAATAATTTCCATCGAATTCAGCATTAAATGCAACAGCATAATTCGATCGAATTGCTAGTCTGTTAAAACCGTCGGGATTTCGATTACCTAATGCCGAAAGTTCTGGCGAAATTCCATTAATTAATTGTGCTGCATTTTTAGCGATTGGCAACAATGTTGAAAGTGAGGCAATCGCACCTTTGGGATTTACGGAATACAAAGTCGCAGCCATTTCGCAGACTTCAGAATCTTCGCTCAATCCAGTTGTTTCAGTGTCAACTATCAGTAGTTTCATTTGCCTGTAATCTCCCAATTTTCTTTTTGAGTGATTTGATTTCGCAATTTATTTGATCGCGAGACTCTTCTAATTCCCGGAGTTTTGCTTCCAATCGAATTATTTCATCGCTGTACGTTTTCCCGCAGCATTCGACGCACAAGCCACCAGTTAGCAAGCCAAACCTGCGCTTGCCGTCTTTATGAAAGTTAGTTTTACACCAACCTTCTCTTGCAAATTCCTTGAGCCGGTACAAATTTGGTTTACCACCGCAAGATTTTTGCTTTTCAATTACTCTGGTTTTTGCCAACTTTTCAAGGTTTGTGTAAATCCAGTCGTACTTGAAATTGGGAAACTTTTCCCAAATCTCTAATGCAGTAGCGAATTCACTTGTAAGAGATGCTAGCAATTGATTTTCGATCGATACTGCAACTAAGCCAGCACCTTTTTTCTGTAGCTGGGCAAATACGACTTTCACTTTATCCAAAGTCCAACCGCAGCGATCGGCAGCAGCGGAGCGCCAGTGACACCCAATGCCTTCTGATTGCAGCAATGCAAAAACGGATGCTAGCTTTGTTTCTTCTTCGCTCCATTCGACAGATTTACTGGCAGTCTTTTTACCCAAATCAGAAATATCTGTGTCTTCAGGTACAGTGATTTTTGGATAAATCCTTGCACAATCAGCACACATCCCGTTCTGCAATTCTCTGAATTTTGCAGTGCCAGTCCTTTTGATACAGGAATTGCAATATCCTGTTGTTCTTTTCATTTTTTTGGATTCTCAACTAAATCGAACATTTTTTTTAACGCTTCCTCGATTACCTCAGATGCAGGTTTTCTCGTTTTGCAGCAAAAATACGTAATTGCGTGTCGATTTCTCTCGCATTATTGACTTTCTCAGTTTGCTCATTTCGTTTCTGGTCATTTTTGATACTCCGTACTGGATTTTTTGTCATGGTTTTGAACGAGTTGCAGCAATTCGGCGATCGGAATCCGCTTGGTTTTCCCGCGCTTGAATGTGCAGGAAAACTGCACCTATACAGAAAACTAAGGGCTGCGACGGCGGTTTTGCGTTCGGGATTCCGATTTTGGGTGATTTTGCTGAGAAGGCTGCGAGAATGGTGTTGGCGATCGAGTTCGAGGCTCAGTTCGACCTCGATCGCTGATTGTTTAGCTAATTTACGAATTGCGTATTGCGCTAACCGTAATTCTATTATATTATGGTAATAGTCGAAAAAAAACAACAGGGAGCCTTAAGTCCCGTGGATCTTCGTAAAAAATTGGGTTTAACCCAAAAGCAGGTAGCGGAGCTTTTGGGCATTCGTGAAGCAACTCTTAGTAACTGGGAAACTGGTAAGGTTCCCCATATTCCACCTTCTAAAATCAAACGGATGATGGAGGTATATCAATGTGACATAGATATACTCATAGACGCTTTTGAGGGTAACAGGGTAGTTTCTCGCTAGTCGTTATTGGTAGGTTGACGTAAATCCAACCTACGGTTACATTTAATTAAAACTTACGCTTTGCGTATTGCGTAATTAGCAATAAGGCGCTATCTTAATTTCATAACCAAAAACCACAGCCCAAAACCCTGAGAACTAGCAGCCTCAGTAATCAACGATCTGCTAGGGCTGTGATGTTGGCGAGTGTCGTTCAAGAATCGAGCTTTTTTCATGACCAAACACAACACTGCTTCATCAGGAAGTGCAGAATTTTTTTGTCAAAATTCGCAAATAGTAGACTTTCTGAGACTTCCATCAGTACCGTTTAACAATCGAGCTTCTTTGCCTAACGAATGCGGTGTCTACTTTGTTATTGACTCAAATAACGTGCTTCAGTACATAGGTTATTCTAATTCGATAAGAACTCGGTTAACGGATCGAAATCATCGTTTGCTGTCGCTGAAGCTAAATTATCTAGGCTTCAGAGTTGCTTATTTCTTGTTGACGAACAAGACTTTAGCTCGCGCCTACGAGATTATCCTAATCGATTTTTACAAGCCTCCTCTGAATTTAGTGCGTTATACCCGTTTGCTAAAACGCAGTTTTTTGCTTTTAGACAGCGAGTTCGATCCCGAAATCGCCTCAAAGCTGACTTTGAAAAGATTTCTAACCCTGTCTTTAGAATCTTGGGAAAGATTGGAAAATTTAGCAACCAAATTAGGTTTTGACTCTATCGAAAACTTCCTAGAGAATCTTAGCTTGAAAGACTGAACATCGGCTACTCCTAACACAGTTCTGGACTTTCACCCAATGCCCACAAGAAGACAACTAACGGGCTCTAGATACGCAGTACAAACTTCTACCAAAAAAACGGGTTAACAGATTTGTTTGACGTTATTGTCGCAAAAACCCGGTTTTTAATTACTGTCAACAGTCAACATTTTTAAAGATGGTCAAACACAACATTGCTTCATCAGAAAGTGCAGAACTTTCTTGTCAAAAAATTGCTGCAAGTGCAGAAAAATTGAGACACAGAAAGGTTACACGATCGATCAATTTAGACGTCGTTCTTTGGATAGAACTGAAATATATCGCCCTCGACAGCGGTTACGGAACAATTGAGATTTTCTTGAAGGAAATGGCGTTGGATTCGCTGGGTGCAGTTGAGGAAGCAAGAACCGGAAATTACGCTCTTACCAGGAACTAAAAATGGCTAAACTACCGACAACGTTTCAGACCTTGGATTTGACAGGATTTGAGTTCGATCGCGCCTACCAATATGCAGGCATCACCCGCTCCATGGTAGATTTTGCTTGCGCTGTACTTCAGAAAAACCGAATTGGGATTGCAGTTCGCAGTGTTAACGCAGCCCTCAAGGAAATCTACGGCATCGGAGGCAGTACGGATATTATCTGCAAGCTGCTGAAAGAGTGGCGGGCTGACAATCTGTCGTCGGTGAAGGCTCGATCGGAGAAGGATTTGGCATCAGCATTAATCGAAACTGCTGATGACGGTTTGCTGGAAGAAGGCGATATTCCTGAAGAATATCTGGCAGTTTCTCGGCAAATGGCGATCGCTGGCTATCGGCTGGCTTATCAAAAAGCTGATACTAGCGTGTCGGGCGATCGCATGAAATCTCTGGCTACTGAAAATGAAATCATGCGCCAGCAGCTCAAGGATTTTCCTCAATTGCAGATGGAAATAGGGTTCTATAAGTCAGAATACGATCGGCAACGATCGGAACTTAAAGAAGCTTACATGAATCTGAACAAACAGCAGCTAGCAGATTCTGAACAGTTTCGAGGGCAGCTAGATTTGCTGCAAGCAGAGCGCAACGAATTAGAAGCTAAATTGGCAATTTCTGAAAAGCGTTTGGCGGAAGTTGCTGTCAATGAAGCTGCGTCGCGCGATCGACTGAATGAAATTGCCAGAATCAACGGACAACTTGAAGCGCGAGAGCGGGAGATATCATCGCTGCACTCTCAGGCTCAGAACCTGCAAGCTGCTGTGGGTGAGAAGCAAGTTGTCGAAGCTCAATTGGAACAGGTTCGATCGCAACTAAAGTCTGCCAATGAAACCATTACTCGTTTGCAAACCCAACAAAAATCTACGGGGTCTTTAGAGGTTGATGTTGACGTGAGTTCTATCATGCTGGAAAACGAAACGCTCCAAGGCGACTTGAACGAAGCCACAAAAGAGATCGAGGAATTGAAAGCTAAACTTGCGGAATTTGAAGAGTTTCAAACTAAAGGCAAAAAGAAAGCTACTGCTTCGCTTTAAAGTAGAGACCATTCCACCCAGAATTTTATGAAACTCAATCAAACTAAGCAATGCAAAACTTGTCCGTGGAAAATATCAACAACAGTGACTGATATTCCCAATTACAGCCTTGAACAACATATAAACTTGAGTAACACGATCGCCGATGATACTGGCAATCTGTGTGGAATCAACCGACCACTTGTGGTTATGGGTTGTCATCATTCAACGGTCGGCAAAGAGTACGAGTGCATCGGTTGGCTGCACAACCAGCTAGGCAACGGCAACAACATTCCGCTTCGGCTGCGAATGATGTGCTGCGAAAATGCCAACGAGATTGAAATTGACGGCAAGCAGAAACACAGTTTCTCTGATACTTTCCAGTAACAAGAAACAAAAACAAGAAACGTAACTCAGTAACAAAAACGAACAGCGTTACTGAGTTACTAAACAAATCAATTACTAACCAGATCAATTACTAACCAGATCCAATGCTAGAAGAAATTAACCTGATGTTATCGGCGAGATTCCCGCTGCTGTGGGTAGTATCGCCGGAGGAAGAAACCGCAGAAGAGACGCTATGTGCAGCAGCGATCGCCAAAAAAGCTCAAATCTATTTTTGGGATTTTGCCAGAGGCTGGAATGACTCGAATACTGCTAAGGGAAATCCGATGCAAGCCCTGGAACGAGTCATCAAAGCAGCGCCGGAAACAGCAGCAATTTTTGTAATGAAAGATATCGTGACTCTGATTGCACCGGGGAGTAACGGTCAAATTGCTGCTAACCAGTTGCCCATTGTTCGCGAGATTAAGAATTTGGCAAGAGAGGTTAGTCGCGATCGGCGAACGTTAGTAATTCTCTCAGACCAACTGCGTCTGCCAGTGGAACTGCGGGAAGAAACGACGGTTGTGGATTTTTCTTTGCCTACCATCGAGGAGATTTCGGAATTGGTCGATCGGCTGGTTGGAGCTAAAATCAAGTTGGTTGGTGAATCACGGGAACATTTGCTGAAAGCTTGTCAGGGATTGAGTCGGTGTCGCATTTCGCGGGTACTAGCGAAGTGTTTAGCACGTTCTGGGAAAGTGGATGAAACGAGCATCGATGCTGTCATCGAGGAGAAAAAACAAACGATAAGAGAGACTGGGATTCTTGAATTTATCCCAGCCCAAGTCGGCTTAGAATCTGTCGGCGGTTTGGAGAATCTCAAACAGTGGGTAAAAATGCGATCGCACAATTTTAGCGACAAAGCCCGCGAATACGGTTTGCCCAGCCCCAAGGGCGTATTGCTGGCAGGCATTCAGGGAACGGGTAAAAGTTTATCGGCTAAAACTATTGCTGCGGAGTGGAAATTGCCGTTACTGAGATTGGATGTTGGGCGGTTGTTTGGCGGTGTCGTGGGAGAGAGTGAGGGCAATGTCAGGCAAGTGATTAAATTAGCTTCGGCGATCGCACCCTGTGTTCTGTTCATTGATGAAGCAGACAAAGCATTCGCAAATATCACTTCAGGCAACGATGGCGATTCTGGTACAAGCCAGCGAGTTTTCGGAACGCTGCTTACTTGGATGCAAGAGAAAACGGTACCGGTGTTTGTAGTGCTGACTTGCAATCGAACTGAAGTTTTACCAGCCGAATTAATTCGCAAGGGGCGAATTGATGAACTTTTTTTTGTAGGATTGCCAAGTTCGATCGAACGCGAGCAGATTTTTAGTGTCCATTTTGAGAGATTGCGCGGGAGTGCTGTTGGTCATTTTGATATGGAAAAATTAGCTATTGCTGCCAAAGATTTTTCAGGTGCAGAAATAGAGCAAGCTATTTATGAAGCAATGCAAAATGCCTTTTCCAGGAACGAAGCATTTACGCAGGCGGATATACTGACAGCTATTCACTATTGTGTCCCGCTAGCTAAGATTGCTCAACCGCAGATTGAAGCGCTGAAAAGTTGGGCAGTACGATCGGGCGCTAAATCAGCAAGTTTTCAAGAAATCAGCAAAAGTAAAAATGGTGCTTCGCTTTTAGTTGTTGATTAATTTGGAAGGATTAAAATGTATAAGTACGCGATTTGCTACATTTCCTACTCGATTGGTGAAGCAACAAAAAACAGTCAAATCATTTGGCTGACCGATACACCGCTCGGATGGGTAACTGAACTTGAAAAAGCTAAGATTTGGGACGATCGAGTCTCTGCCGAAGCTTTCATGAATGACGTAAAGCAATCAACACATCAAGAACAAATTCTGAACTTAGTAACCATCAATTGGTACGAACAATGAAAACACAGCACGATGATTGTCAGATTGGCGATACTGTCCTAGTTGAATGCGTTAGAACCGTACCGAAGAGCGTTGATACGCGAGGTTTGCATGAGTTAATTTGGATTC
Source organism: Oscillatoriales cyanobacterium (assembly GCA_004293365.1). GTDB lineage: Bacteria > Cyanobacteriota > Cyanobacteriia > Cyanobacteriales > Microcoleaceae > Microcoleus. Next base: position 15,293 of record RDYN01000028.1, read on the forward strand.
CCGTATTACCATACAAAGCTCACACAGATGAGGATTTGGGATTTGAGCCTGCACATTTCCACTACGATTTCAGGTTTTGGAGCAATCGCTTGGTGGACGTATTTTTTGAACAATACGACCGAAAAACGCAAAATTGGGGCAGTTATGTTTGTTTGGAAAGTGATGTCAAACATCGAAGAACATCACCAATGATTTGCCTGCGAGAAACCCCAATTTTGTCTGAGGCTTATAGTTTTCAAGCAATTCTCGAAGAAAAGTACAAAAACTGCAAGTTAGTTAATGGGATTTGCCCTCACAAAGGCTTTAACGTTGTATCAATCGGGGATGATAAAACTTATTGCCCCGGACACGGTTTGCATTTCGATCGCAATGGCAACGTAATTCAGAGGTACTAAATGCAAATTGAAATCAAATCGCTGGGTGAGGCGATCGTCCACAAAAGATGTTTACTCGGATTTACTCAGACAAAACTTGCTAAGCAATTGGGAGTAGACAATACCTACATCTCAAAGTTAGAAAATAATCATGCTTTACCGAGCCTTGAATTAATCGATCGACTTGAAAAAGTTCTCCTTTTTGAGCATGGAACACTTTGGGAGCTTAGCGGAATTCTTTCAGAAGAACTGCAAGAATTAGTGCAAGAAGTTTTGGCGATTGTTGGTGAAAAAAAACTGATTAATATTCTTGAAGGCGTTAAAAGGTCGAAAAGATATTTCGGTAATGCTTCGCTTTTAGTTGTTGAAGTTTTGCCAGTAGTAAGGAGAAAGTGCTATGTTTACGAGATTTGACTGGAAATTTAGAACACCAGACGATGATATCTGGATTTTAAATGGATTCACAATTGTAGAACTGATTGAACATATCTGTGAAATTAATTGTAAAGGATATTACCTTTATGAGAGATTGAAGAGTCAAGAAATTTCTCAACACTAAACGATTTGGTTTTGACTGATGCAGCTCAAACTTTATTTGAGCTGCATCGCGAACTTGATGAATTGCCAGAAGCCCCGAGAAATCCTTTTGATTTATTGGGCAATTAACCACATTAGGAATTAGGAGCAAGATATGATAGTTGACAAAATTAAGTTTCTGAAATACGAAGCTGATTTAAATAACTTGTTTGATCGAGCAGCTAATGCGTACCATCCAGCTTACCAGTTGCCGTCGTATACGCAAGTACAGCAACTCAAAATAGCTTTGGCGGTTTCAGACCAAAAAGAAGGATTGGAGCCTAAGAGCAACGACCCAATTTATTTGCTGGCGTATTCGTAGCTTGCGGGCGCGTAGCGCATCGCTAGCAAACTTTAGTCAATTAATTAGCGTTTTGGCGGGTCGCTCCCGCCTATTTTTATTTAACACGGAAGTAAAATGAAATACAAAGCTGAAGACAAAACCGGGCAATTAAAACTAGCGATTGCCCAAGAATTATTACCAAATCTTCCTCCAATATCAATTAACACTTATAGTTTGATAGTTGTAGACCCGCCGTGGCAATACAACCTCCGAGAAACCGATGCGACTCACAGGGGGCGCTGTCCTTATCCGGCAATGAGCGATGAACAGATTTTGAATTTGCCGATCGGGGCGATCGCACATCAAAACTCATACCTTTTACTGTGGGTCACAAACAACCATTTACCGCTTGGTTTTCGGTGCTTGGAACGATGGGGTTTTACCTACAAATCCATCTTTACTTGGTTCAAAACCATCAAAGCTAGCACCGAGGAAGAGCCTAAAGTTAACTTTGGGATTGGTCACTATGGAAGAAACTGTACCGAGCATTTCCTTGTAGCCACTACAGGGAAACCTGGCAGTTTTACAAGTTATGGATTGACCAACATTCCTAACACAATCTTTGCCAATCGATCGCGCCATTCTGAAAAACCTTCAGAATTCTGGACAGTTGCCGACAGATTAGCTGAAAAACTGGGAGGTTCAAGGATTGAGTTATTTGCTCGATCGAAACGTGATGGTTGGGATAGTTGGGGAGCTGAGGTTGATAGCTAAGTTTCTGTGAAAAGTAACCATTTTGTTGGCGTTAACAAAATGGTTACTCAAAGATTAACCGAAAATACAGAACCTATCGTTAGCAAAAACAAGTAAAAAGCAAATGGAAAATCTAATCAAAGCTATCAGTCTTCACCAACCTTGGGCAAGTCTGATTGCCAGTGAACACAAACATTACGAGACTCGTTTATGGCAGACAAATTACAAAGGTACGATCGCAATTCACGCAGCGAAAAAGTTTCACAATGACCACCGATTTTGAGACTGCTAGGAATTACTGAATCTGAAGTACCTCGTTTGTGCTGTTGTGGCGATCGCCAATCTGACAGATTGTATTCGGATGAATGCAACTTTTATTAGCTCTCAATCGGACACAGAGCGGGTGGTGATTGGTCAATTGGGCGTTTTGCGTGGAAACTTGAGAATGTTCGGGCGATCGAACCCATTTCTCAACGTGGTTATCAAGGATTGTGGGATTGGCAAATGCCCCAGCCAAATTAAAGATTTAAAGTGAATTAATGCTTTCGCTTTCAGACTTTGATTTTTAGCTAACTGAAAACTATGACTGAAATGACATTTTTTCAAGGTTTCAAATCAGAAGCACGATTGGTACGCCACCATAAATAATCGCGTTTTAGGAGGTCGCCTTGCTTTCTTTCATGCAATGTTTCCAATTTACTTTAAGCCATGAACTACAAAATTGTTTACTTACACCGTATTATTGCTGAACAAACTCTCGGTCGATCGCTCAAACCAGGTGAAATAGTGCATCACATGGACGAGGATAAAACCAACAATTCACCCGAAAACTTGGTTGTTTGTACTGCATCCGTACATCGCCAATATCACCGTAAATCTCTACGCCAGAAACTTGAAGCCGATCGACCTCTAACCCAAGTTGGCGATTTGTGGCTCTGATTCCATACAAATACTCACATATCACCTCAGAGTCGGAATATGTGGGTCTGCCGGATACTGATTCCCGGCTACTTGCAAACAATGCAATACTACAAAATCGAAATTACTGTCAACAAAGATGGCACTATTAATGAGAAAGTTGTGGCTTCAGGCACTAGCTGTACTGCGGTGACTGAGGAATTGGAGAAAGCTTTGGGTGAAGTTCGATCGCAAGAACTTTTGCCTGAATATAACGACCAAGCAAATCAACAAACTGAGGATGAAACTTTGTGGATAAATCATTGAAGTGTAAAATGCCTGGCTGCAATAATAATTTACCAGTCGGCAGAACTTATGAATGTCCTAGATGCACTCGCCAAATTCTTGCTGCTGCTCGTTATTTTTCTCGTCCGCTGTCCGAATTACTGACTTTAGGAGAAAATGATGTCCCACCTGACCCACATCAAAACCACGATCGAGAATCCGATCGTACTCGAAAAAATTCTGACTGAAATGATTGCCAGCGAACTTGATGGCATTCTTGCAGGAGCGCATCTCGATCGCAACGCTCAAATTCACGACCCGTTCGGTAACAGCAAGTTAGCCGAGTTTGTGGTAAGGCGCAAGCAAAACTACCAAGGCGGTTACGACTTTGGCTTCAAACTTATTGGCGATGAATTTGAGTTTTTAACCCGCGACGGCAGCAAACGCGATGCTCAGAAATTCATGAAGGCGCTGCTGCCTTGGTATGCACGAGAGAATGCGATCGCTGCCCTAATATCTCAGGGATTTGAAATTGAATCTCAAATTGAAGAAGATGGAACAGTCAAGATAATTGCTGGTAAATGGGCTTGAGGCAAATTAAAGCGAAACTAAATAAATGCTTCGCTTTGAAAAATTGATTTTTTTGATTAACTACCATGTTTTACGTTTTAATTAATTCCAATGGCATTGAAGTTCGAGAAGCTAAAGAAATGCTAACTCTCAAGGAAATGCAAAATCTAGTAGGAGTTGAAAATGAATCAGCTTACATAGAAGTTGCTTCTTACAAAAGCTTTTCAGACAAATCAATCACATTGATTTGCGATGATGAGTTTTTACTTAAGAATCAGAATCCAACTTGCTTAACTGCGGAGGGAAACGTAATTCACGGTCAAGTTTTGGTTTTGGGTACAAACAAATCGAAAGAGGATTTTGGTTTGCTAACCTTGCGACAAACTGAAATTGTGAAAACAGAAATACGGTTGATTCGCGGTAAATAAATGTTTTGCCGGATCGCTCCCGGCTCTCAACATGAAAAAATTAGAAAAAGCTCTGATTGTAGGGTTGGCACTAACAACCGTTTGTGTTGCCATCAACATCCTAAGCCAAAAAGACAAGCAAGAAGTTGACCAGTATTTAGGCGAGTACCAGGAAGAAGCTTATCCGATCGGGCAGCAAGAAGAGGATTATCAGAATTTAAAATAACCCTTGGCGATGCAATTCAATCCCTAAGCGAAATCTACCAGGAAATTAACGAACAGGAATGTTTGCTTCTGCGAATTTGTTTGACTTGCTCGGAACTAATTATTAAGCGTTTTGCCGGGTCGCTCCCGGGTCTTTATCAAATCAAATGAAACAGAAAAAATGTGTATCTTGGGGTCGAAAATGGTTTTTTGTTGGCCCCAAAGCGCGTCGTGGGTTTAATACGCCTTGTGATTTGCATCGTGCTGATTTACTTTGTGTAATTCCAGAGGAGGGCTTTACCCTTCTTGTCAACAAATACCTAGACAGGCATGGCGAACTTTTGATAGCTTCGGTCTGGTGTGGTTAGTTAGCGTATCGCCGGGTTGCTCCCGGTTTCGATTTTATGAAGAAACTCGATCGAAACGATTTACGGACTTATCCGGTTCAAAACAAACCTTGCAAAACTTGCCCTTTTGCTGGGGAAACACCATTGATTCTGCCTGAATCAGATTTGGTAATGTTTTACAAGAATTTGTTAGGTAATGGACAGCATTTTTGCCACTCTGCCAATAATCAAAAAATATGTCGTGGCGGACGGAATATACAATTGCAATGGTTGTATTTGATCGGAATGCTTGATGAACCAACAGATAAAGCGTTTGATGAAACAATGAACGAAGTTTTGAATAAATAAGTTTGTTGATGGGGGCTGCGTATCCTACCAACGCAGAATACTTACTACACAAGGAGACAAATATGAAAGGCATAGTTTACAATTGCGAAATTCTCCGCTGCATTCCTCCCAAAGGAATAGAAATTGTGAGCTTAGATGTTGGGGAAGATTATTTCAACAGATTCGGCGATAGATATCAATACTGCGGTGGTTGGAAAGATTTTGAGAACATGGGAATTGCCGTAATTTGTGCGATCGAATTAGAAAGCGATCGTACTTATACTTTTGTTCACCCAAATGTGACACATTTTCAAGAACTTGTTTACTCAACTCAGAAGATAGGCAGTAAAATCTGTGGCTTTAACTCGGCTAATTTTGACGATGTGCTGTGCGCTGCAAACAGTATCGCAGTCGCTACAAATTTTGATTTGTTAGAACAGGTAAGATTTGCAGCTTACGGTTCGACTAATTGGCAAGATTGCCCCAAGGGTCACAGTTATAAGTTGGATGCGATCGCCCGCGCTAACGGATTTGCTAAAACTGGCTCGGGTGAGTTGGCGCCAAAGCTCTGGCAACAAGGAAAATGCCAAGAAATAATTCATTGCTGCACGAACGATGTCAGAATTACGAAAGAATTAATCCTGCTTTTTATAAAACACAAATTGAAAGATCCAAATACTGGGAGAACTTTGACATTTTCCGCTTGATTTATAATTGCATTAGTTGCCAGTCAATACGGTTTAATTCCAACTCTAAAAAGGGTTAATCTTTTTTTATCTGTGCTAAACTATTTGGAGTAACTATCAATTAAAATCTCCATGTTAACAGCAGTTTTGGCATCGAAACTCCTCCGTCAAATTCTTGTAGATTATAACTACTGGCCCGAATCCGAGAGCGATTCGCCTCTTAAGATTGCTCGATCGAAAACTGTTCTGACCGATACTGCTATCCTCGGACGCGATGCCAATATGCGACGGGCAGCGGTAAGGGAAACAGACCCGGATGCTCGTTCTTACAAAGCGCCCGATCGCACAATTCAATGCAAGACGCTCGACGAAACATTTAAGCCTTTGGCTATTCAGGCATTGCTTGAAGTACAAACAGCAGCTCAAGACGTTTCTAGCGCAATGGCTGAATTAGAAACTTTGGAAAGACCGATCGAGAAATCCGAGTTTTTGGTACAGCTTTACAGTGCTTTTAAGCAACTGACGAATCCGAAAGTTTGCTATGTGGCAGACGCATCCGATCCGTACACAGGGTTTTTCATCACTGGAGAAACCAGTGACGGCGAAATGATTGTCGCTCAAACATTGCTCGTTCAAACCTGATAATTATCTTGCCAGCCTATGTGCAACGCTGGCGGGATAGTTTGTAAAACCTGACAGTTAAACGCTTAAAAATATGCCAATTAAAATTACTTCTCCGACACCAGACCAGATAATCTCAGCAAGCTTAATTCCGCATATTGTGCGAGTGACAGCAGTTGCCGATAGCAATATCAACACCGATGTTCGTTTCAAACTCAACGGCGCAATCGTAGGTACTGATGCAACGGCGACAAGTAAGCTTGTTAATGGAGTTAATGAATATCGATATGCCTTCAATGTCCCAGTTCCCGCAGCAGGGATGCACTTGATTGAAGTTGAGGATATTCATCCGGGGAATGTTCCAGTCACAGTTCGATCGACCGCTCAAGTTAGTTTTGAATTGAAATTGACTGCACCAGTGGTGAATTTGATTCAAGCTAAGCCGCTAAATATGGTGACGGCAAATATCACAAACAGACCGCCCGGTTCATTTGTCCGATTTACTTTGAATGGAAAAATCATCAAAGAGGACACCACCTCTCCCTTTAACGTCTCAGTTCCAGAATCTGGCGAGGTTAAAGCAGAGCTAATTGTTGGAGATGTCGTCCTTGAAACGAGTTCTTTAGCTGTCAACGTTTCACCGACCCCCATCCCCCCGACCCCCATCCCCCCGACCCCCATCCCAGGTCCCAAGGGAGACAAAGGCGACAAGGGAGACAAAGGCGACAAGGGAGACAAAGGCGACAAGGGAGACAAGGGCGATACTGGAATTCAGGGATTGCGCGGAGAAAATGGGTTTCAAGGTGAGCAAGGATTAAGAGGACTTACTGGCGCTACGGGCGCTACGGGCACAGCCGGAGAAAAAGGTGCTGTGGGCGATCGAGGTTTGCAAGGTCTAAAAGGCGACAAAGGCGATAAGGGAGATGTCGGCCCCAGAGGTTTACCCGGTGAAAGGGGCGCAACTGGCGCAACTGGCGCAACTGGCGCAACTGGCGCAACTGGCGCAGCGGGAACAGCAAACTGGCCTGCAAATTGGGTAAACATTCCTTTAGTTGCGGGGATGACTGGAAATTTGCGAATCCGTAAAGCTGGCGATTTAGTACAACTAGCAGGAACAGTAATGTTCAAGAAACCAAATCATAGTTTTGGTTTGCAAGTAGCAAGCGTCCCTGCTAGTTTTGTACCTGGGAATAACGTGATGATACCTATCACGAGCACTGTTCCTGCTCCTACAGGCGGTAAAACTTACACTAGCTATCTCACCTATACTGCTGCGTCTAACGGACAAATTGCTCTACAGCCTGCGATCGATATACCAACTGATGCAGATGTGCAGTGCCACATTAATATTTTGTTCGCAATCTAAAACGAATGTTTTCTAGCTAATGAAAAATACTCCCCGTTTTTATCAATCAAAAACGGGGGAGTATTGGTTTTAGCGTTTAAATCAGCAACTAACTAAGCTGTCATTGCATCAAAGTCGATCGAAACACAAACACGGGTTCCGCCAATCCGAATGCAAATTTCAAAGTCTTGAGCAACAGCCTTTTCACCAGCAGCGGGAACAATCTTCATAAAGCTAACAGTCGCTTCTTCACCAGCTTTGATAGGTACAACAGTATTTACTGCTCGTTTGCCAGCTCGAATCGATCGCGTGGTTTGTTCTGCCGATTCAACGATTGCCTTAACTTCAGTTCCAGACTCAGATAATTTAGTCAGTAACGCAATTTGTTCGTTAGTCATAAGATAAAAAAGCTATAATTGAGATTAAATTTATTATAGCAGAAATAATGTTTCCTCAACTTGCCAACACTTACAGCCCCAGCAAAAACTACCCCAATTCTGAATGGCTGGCAAGTCCAAAACTTGACGGTGTTCGCTGCTTGTACTCACCCGATCGCGGATTAATCAGCCGAAGTCAAAAAACTCGCTACGTTGGGTTTGACGCGATCGAAGAAATCTGTTTGCTAACTTGTCGGAACAACAATTTGGCATTCTTGGACGGCGAACTTTACATTCCCGGAGAGAAGTTTGACGTGATTTCTGGCATAGTACGCGATTCTAAAAAGTTTGATGTCAATCAAAAACTGAGAGTTGAGTATCGCATATTTGCTGCCGGGTCGATCGCGCACCCCACAGCATCAGCCAGCACAATGCTTGATTTGATAAAATCCGCACTCCCCGAAACAGGACGAGTAACTTATGTGCCTCACTCAATCACCCCAAATACACCAAGAGCAATTCAGACAGTAGCTGAATTGGTGAAGAACAGCGGATTGTCGGATGAAGGAATTATGTTGCGGAATCCGAGTTCGGTTTATACAGATACAGGAGTTCGATCGAACGATTTGCTCAAAGTCAAAAACTTTGTCAAAGATTCCTTCGTAATTGTCGGATTTACTAAAGGTACGGGCAAATACGCCCAATCTCTGGGTGCTTTGTTAATCCGGGGATTAATAGGAGATCGGGTTGTCAGTGCAAAAGTCGGAACTGGTTTAACTGATTTGCAGCGATCAAACGTCTGGACAAATCAGTCGAACTATCTGGACAAAGATATTGAAGTGATTTATTTGGGTGTTACCGCAGCCGGGAGTTTGCGGCATCCAGTGTTTTCTCGGTTTATTTGAAACAATGCTTGGACAAAAAAACCCGACTGAATCAGAGACAGTCGGGTTTTTTGTAGGGTGCATCTACCAATTAAAGTTTACAACTAAACGACAATCCCAACAAGTTCGGGAACTTTGCCTGCTAGTTTCCAGCCTGTAGCCGGAGAGTAAATGGGGGTATTTGCCGTTACTCCCCAATTTGTCAGCTCAGAGGAAGGAACTTCAACAAAGGAATTGTCAGGCGCTTTGATTTGCCACATGAATTCTAATTGTGCTTTCACATCAACTAGCAAATCGGCGGGGATTGGTGGAAAACTGACTGCAACAGTTGCAGTTTCCACAGCAACTTCTACAGCAGGGTCGGGTTGAATCGAACCGACAAAGTTTTTGCTAAAACTCAGCTTGGGTTTCCGAGAAGCTTTGAAAGTTGTCGGCTCGCCAGTGCGGGGGTTTCGCCCTTGACGTTCCGGTTTGTCGGTGATTTTAAAGATACCCAGATTTTCGATTTTTACTTCTTCCCCGCTGCGGAGCGAAGTAGTAATGAAACTGATCGCAGAACTCATCACCGCAGCGATCGTACTTTCACCGAAGCCAGTCGAATTTTTTACGTAGTCAGTTAGAGGTGTCATGTAAAACTATTGATTGAGACAGAGACGCATAAATTTATTATGCACGAAAGTTATTAGCTTGGCAACTCTCGCAGATTTTTTGCCAGTAGCTAGTTATTTTTGCATCACAGTAAATTATTTTTGTTCCTTTTTGTTGGGAGGATTTCTGACAAAATCTTCCATTTCGGCAACTGTCATCATGTTTGGATCGAACAAAAATGCCTCAGTAATAATGCCATTTTTCACCTTGTGAGTGTAAATCCGCATATCGCGCGTTTCTCCTATTTGAAGTTTGCTGGCGTAATAGGGATCGACGAATCCCAAAAAATTGTACCCAGTGATTTTTTTTGCTGTAGGGTGAAGCATATCAATGCCCATCTTTTTTAAGCCAATAGGATTACCGCTTGCATCCTTTTCTTGCCACCACACTACTCGTGTTTTAACGAGAATTCCTCCCCAACCTTCACTTGGCTGGCGATCGAACATCCATCCGCTTTTACATCCCAACGGATAAGAATTAGTTTTGTTTGCCAAACCGTAAACTACAACTACGCCTCGGATTTCTCTGGTAGTAGTGCTCAATTCTGCAATAATCTCATCAATCCACAGCAAAAATACCAAGCCTGCTGAACCAGCTTCACTCGTATGACATACCTGCCAATAAGCAGCAGCCCAAGTTTCAGCGCTGTAAGTTTTGCCGTCAGGTCTTTGAATTGCTAAAATCCCATCTCTTTTTGATTTGAAAAGTGCAGAAACTTCTTTAATTTTTGAAGTATCACCATTGTTAGCTTCTTTCCATTCTATTGCAGCATTGATTTGTTTAGCATAATCAAAACGTACTTCATTTGCCATCTGCTGCTGAATTTCATTTTCTGGGTATAACTTGAATAAAGAAAATTTGAAACTTACAGGCGATGAAGTAATTGCTAAATCTGGTTTTTTCCAATGACTGTTAACCAATTTTACGATCGCACTTACTGTATCTGTCGCATCTGGATTTACCGGACACGGATATTCAGCATAAACTTTTTTATCTTTAAAGCCTTTCAACCAAGGGATATTATCTTTGCCAACCGCTTCATCAATATATTTTGTAACAGCATTTAACCCGTTGACATTGTTGGGATATGCGGATTTTAAACTATCAACAGCAATTTGAATCTGCTGCGAAAGAAAATCAATAATCCTCATATTTTGAGTTTGGGTTTGCAGTCCGCCCGGGGGGATATCGATGAAATGCTGTTCGATATTTGCAGCAGCAGCGCGCCCGAGCAAGCTAGCAGCAATACCCGTGTTGTTGTTCATCGAATTGATGGCAATTTGTCTCATGTTCCCTTGCAGTGCCATTTTAGGGAATTTCTCGGTATCTGGAGGTTTGCCAAATTCTGCGATCGCGGACGCCAGTGCTGGAAATCTCTTAACAGAAATCAACTGCATAAAATCGCCATCAGTATCTCTGCCAAGTCCGAGCAATTGCTTGCGAGTAGCTGCGATCAATCCGGTGCCATTTTTGTAGGGCCCCGTGTGAATGTTTTCCCATATCTGACAATCTCCCCAGTGTCGCATGGGATTGCAAAATACTATGTAAAACCCCGGTTTGAAATCGGGCGCGCACATCACTTTTCTGCCGTCGGGCGCACCGTCTTTGTAGTAGAAATCTAGCGTCTCATCGGGCTGGCACATCACTGAATAGAAACGCACTCCGGCTGCTGTCGCCAATACCAACCACTGCAACTGCAAGCGTTCTTGAATCTTGCGAACAATATACGGATGCAGTAGCAGTACGCCGTGTACGTCAACTTCAATAATTCTGATTAACGGACTGATATATTCGGCTTCCGATTGCTCTTCATTGCCGATGATATCTGCATTGGGATTTACCAAGTCTTCGTCTTTTTTCTCCTGGCTAACTTTAAGAATTTCTGCTAAATCTTTGATAGAATTGTATGCACTAGCTAGCTTTTCGCACTTCGATCGCAAAGCAGTTGTAATCGGCGGGTAAATTCCATTACTTCTTGTTAAAGCAGTTTTCGGAAACCACTGGAAAAACATCCATCCCGGTTTAGCCACTCGTTCTTCCCCTTCAAAAACTAATCCCATAAGCACAACATCTTCATGTACCCCAAATGCAGGTTTTTTGCCTTTGAGACAGCTTACAGGAATCACTAAATCGTATTCTCCGCCCAACATAGTGTCAAGGTGAGAATTGTAGGCGATCGTCCCTTTACCTACCCAACTGTCTCGCACAACCATTCGGAATTGAATCGGCGTATCCAATTCAGTGTCTTCGTTGAGTTCAAATTGCCCGGTTCCCAAAAAGCTCATCAGCCTGCTGCTACCTTTGGCGTGGCTGTCTCCAGTATTCCAGTGCCATTGGTGCAATTTATCATCCTGCAACTGCCCCTTCTCGTTTCTGCGCGTATCATCGACGACGATATACTTGATTCTTCGATAAACTAATTGTTTGCATCCGGTATGAACGATCGAACCGTAGATAATTCGTTTCCATTGCTCGTTTTGCGCGCTGCCGTAATAACCTTGCCCCACTTCTTCCATGTTGAAAGTGAAACGTCCGTGAGTTCGGCTGTTACTTGCTAAATCGAGCGAAAATTTCTTTGAATCTGGCGGAGTAAAGGGTGCGAGCAAATTAGGATTTGTATCTTCTTTTGATATTTCACCAATACAGAATCTGTCTTCTGGTTTTGGATAAAGCGCTCCTAACATAGTATTTCGCAAAACTACTGGAGGTACGGTTTTATTCCATTCCTTCTTTTTGCAATCCCAGACACTCCAAGTTGAAATAACAGTTACAGTTCCAGTAACTGAATCAACATCAATTAGGTTGTTATTCCAATCGCTAGCCATTTTAAAAAAGAGTAAGAGCTGTTTGCATTATTGTAGCAAAATCTCCTCCTACAAGTTCTGTTAGAGCTTCTTCTCCTACGATAGACAATGGATTTTGGATATCTTTTAACAAATTTAAAACCATTACTGGTTTACCTTTATCATTAGCAGCAACTCCGTACAATTTTTTAAAGCTATAACTTGATTCAGTAATTAATGTGGTTGCCATTAATTGCAATTGCTCTCGCATTTCTTGTCTGTTTGTATCGTAGAGATGAGCGGTAGCAAGCGAGTATACAGTGTCTGTACTTTGCCCGTATACATATAAATTGTTGCCGAGTTCTGTTTTGTGTTTCATGGCAGCAATGATGATTACTGCTGCACCGATAATCGGCAAAGCATAGGGCATCAAAAAAGTCCAAGCAGCGGAGAACATTCCGGTTGAGGCAAAAATTACTGGGATTAAACTTTTGCCGGCTTTGATAACAGATGCAGCTAAAAATCGGTAGGCATTTGCACCGCTGCTGCCGAGAACTTTAAGGACGATCGAAGTAACTGTATGCTTGAGAGCATCCAGCATCTGCATGGGAAATCCAGCTAATCCTTTGAGAAAAAAGCTGCTTAACAACCAAGATGCGATCGAACCAATGACTGCACCCGCACCTACTATCCCGCCTGCTCCTGGGAGTACGGGTACGATCGCATTCGCTACACAATTGTTTTGGGTTAATGAACTAATGTCATATTTGGTTGATGAACTAATATCCCAACTTAGTGCTGATCGAATCGAGAAATTTGCCGACGCAAACACTGATGGCACTTGATTTGTTTTCATAGCTGTTTCTGCCATGGTAGCTCGACCTAGTTGGACTTTAGCTCCACGCCTACGATTGCCTTTAAGGTCTTTAATTGCCTCAATTAGTTTGTTTTTAGCTGACTCTAAATTACCAAGTGCTTCCTTTTTCCAAGCTTGCATGGTATCTTTAGCTTGCTCAAATTCTTTCTCGATCGAACTAATTTCCGCTTCAATTTTTGCCAGTTCTACAGATAATTTCGGCAAATCCAGAGTTTCATTGTGAGCTTTTACCGCAGCTTCATAGATAGTTTTATCGCTGCTGCTCGGTTTAATGCTCGATAAAATCGACAAACCGCGCCCCGCTAAATTTGCTTGATAAACTTTAGAATTGCGAGCAAGATTTATGCCGTAAACTGTCTCGCAAAATACTTTACCAACTTCACTTACAGTCAATCCTAAATTGGCAGCCAATGTTAATATTTCTTTCACGTTGGCAAAATATGGAGATTCCATTATGAATTTGATGTGAGGCAAACTCGTATACCAATCGCGCCCCCCAGCAATAGCCTCGTGTACTGTATCGACAATCGGTAGAATTTGTTTTCCTATCCAAATTTCAGCCATAAATTTTTTCCATTATCAATTAAATTATTCTATCAAATTAGCCAGAAACTGGACACGCATTAATGCCACGAAAGCCTGTAAAGGGACGATCGACCTACCAACAAGGTTTATTGCTTCTCGTCTTCCAGGCGTTCTACGCTTTAATCCGGGGTTGACTGGTGGCGGATTCATTCTCCACCAGTTTTCATAATGCACTCCAGCCAAGTAGCTGGGAATCCTAGCATCCACAGACATAAAGCTGGGTTTAATTTCCGATCGCGCTCCAATCTTCCTTGCTGTTTCAATATCAGTTCCAAGCGATTCTGACCAGCAGATCCACCCTTTCCGCTGCTGTAAGGCAAGGTTGTCGGCGTAGGCAATGACAAATACTCTTTGCCTCTCGTGAGGCGCACCGAGCTCCGACGCGCTGACGATTTCAATTTCAACCTCGTAGCCAGCCAGACTGAGTCCGGCAACAACCGCTCGAAGTCCTCGATCGATAACTCCCGCAGGGTTCTCGATAACCACAAACGTTGGTCTTCCGATAACGATGCACCGCAGCGCTTCAAACCAGAGATTTGATTCAAAGTGTGCGAGTCCTGTTTTTGTGCCGGCTGCTGACGTGCCGGTGCAAGGAAACGAGATGAAGTGTACATCAGCTTTATGTGGGATTGCATTGTACGATCGAATATCTGGATAAATTGGAATTTCTGGAAAGTGCGATCGCAACACTTTTTGAGCTTGCGGGTTGATTTCAATAAATTCGATCGTCCTAAATTGAACTTGGGAACAAATCAAATTTGCATAATTGCTAGCTAGTTCCCACGCACCTATTCCAGCAAAGAAATCGATACATTTTAATTGCATATTACTGTGAAATAATTCTTTCAATTGTAGCATAAATAAGCTTCGCAATAAAGGGGTTGTTTCGGGAAGAGTGAAAATGAAAATGAAGAGAATCACGCTTTCTTCGCAAGAAGGCGCAATAGTAGAAGATTGCGATCGGCTGGAAATCCATCTGCATGAAGGTGGAATTATTCAAAGGGGTGAAAACTCATTCTTGTGGTACCGTCCAGACCCTATCCCTTTTTCTGATGGAAGTTTTACCTCGTGTGTCGTCGAGGGCTACGCAGATAATCTTGATGAAGCAATGAGATGTTTAATTAGAGCTGCAATGTCTTAAAACTTTCGTCCCGATCGGCGGTACGATCGGGACTTTCTATTTTCAATTGGTTACTCAAGCAACTGCGTCAACGTATACCATTGCCCCATATTTGCCTTCCAAATAAACAGGCAGTAAATTGGGTTTGTACGCATCATCAAGCCAAGCACGAAATTCAATCATTTCTGAGCGATGGTAACTCCAAGCTTTGCACTTGCGACCATCGGGAAACTGGTAATCGTACTGTTTGCGATCGACTGCCCACTTTTTGTCAGCGCGATATTTTGCCCACTGAGTGCCGATTGACCCATCCATCAAATCAAATTTATCAACGGGTAGTTTAAGTACAGTTTCGACCCACAGCAACAATCCTGATGCTTCAGACAAAACTGTCCAGTAACCCTTGGGGACGTTGCTGCTGTTTTCGTAGATTGACTTAACTCGTTCTATGTATGCACCTATTACGGGGCGAGGTGCGGCTTTGGACTTGGCAATTTTTTCGCATTCAAGGAAGTATTTGCGAATCTGCTTGCCTTGACTGGTCTTAGCCAGCATTCCGAGTTCCTTAAAGCAATTCACGCTTAAACGGTAAGAGTGGCTGGGACGACCACCTGTAGGGCTTTTCCGGTTTGAGGCGGAAAAGTCTACACCTTCTTCAAAGTAGGACTTGAGCGTGTCGAGTGCTGAATCTTTTCGGGTATATCCTAGCCAAACCCATGCTTGTTCTAGATCGATTGGAAACTGCTCGGTAGATTCAATCAAACTTTTTGCCAGTTCAATGCTAAAATCCATGACGTGACCTCTGATGTAGGTTACTCCCCCTGGAACCTTGGTGTTATAGCACCAGTTCGCGAGGGGGTTTTTATGCTTCACATTATAGCTTTTTTCTATTACAATTTATCTCGTAGCTTGCGGGGCGGAACGCCATCGAACGCCACAAATTGACTATCGATCGCCCTCAACTTCAGAAACAAATCTCAGAAACAAATTGTGTTTTTGTTTCCAGAAACATCAGAAACAAAATCAATGCTTCGCTTTGCAGTGTTGATGTTTTTTGGTAAATGTAATGGAAAGTATCAAGTTTGCTGGAATAGAATGCGAAGTGTTGAAATCTTCACTGCACGGCAATTACCTAGTTCTAAAGGTGACTAACAGGATTGCTGTCACAGGCACTTAAATTACTCAATAAATTTAATGCTTCGCTTTTAGGTGTTGACGTTATTTTACCGTTAATTATGTTTCATAAACTACGCAAGAAAACCTCACTTTTAGAAAAGCTGGAAAGTCATATCATTGCCAAGGACGGATGCTGGTTAACAGATTTGCTAACACTCAAAAACGGTCACACACAAATAAATGTTGAAGGCAAGATGAAAGCAACTCATCGGGTAGCTTATGAAATTTACAAAGGGGAAATACCTGATGGTATGTATGTTCTTCGCACTTGCAAAAACCCAGGTTGTATAAACCCTGAACACCTTTTCTTAGATTCTTCTCATACAGCAACCCGTGAGTACGAGATAAAACCTATTAACGAACGGTTGGAAAGTCATATCATCACCAAGGACGGATGTTGGTTGACAAACTTAGCTTTATCTCATGGATATCCTGTTTTAAGGAAGACAAGTCCAGGGGGAAAGGGCAAAAATTTAATGGCTTCTCGCTTAATGTATGAAGCTCATCATGGTCAAATTCCTGAAGGGATGCTTGTTTGCCATTCTTGCGATAATCCTACGTGTGTTAATCCTGAGCATCTATTCTTAGGAACTCACAAAGATAATACCCAAGATATGCTCCGCAAAAATAGAGAAGCAAGAGGAGACAAGCTACCTCAAACTAAACTCACATCAGAACAAGTAAAGGAAATTAAACTTTTACTGGCTGAAGGAAGCTTGAATAATGGAAAAATAGGTAAACTCTTTGGAGTTACCTCCACAACCATTTGGGACATAAAAAACGGTATCACCTGGAAACATATCTAGCCTCAATTTCACTAACAACCACAGCTATCGATCGAATGACTTGATCGATAGCTGTTTATTTTGCAGGAGTTACACAAATGGAAACGATTTTGTTTGCAGGAATCGAAGGACAAGTTTTACAATCTAGTCAGCATGGCTCGTTTTTGGTTGTAAAATTGAGTAATCAAATTACAATTTGCGGTGCGGTTAACAATATTTGGGACTGGAATGAAGCGCCCGATCGAGATTCAGGTTTCGAGTCGTTCATTACCTATGTGGGTGTAAGTTCGATCGCAGAAGCAACGGAAATCAAAACTATTCTCAAGAAAGCTGGCGGTTACTTTCAGGGTAACGAAGAAGAACCGCGCAAATCAAAGCGGGTTGTTGGTTCTCCAATGGAGCTGAAAGTTCGCGGTTTAAATGCTGATTTTGTGAGCTACATGGCAATACTCCTGAAGTAGCTTTTTACATTTATCGCCCCAAGTTTGTTGGGGCGATACAACCAAACAGGAGAAACCATGATTCACGTCGATCGAAATAGCGAACAGCTTACCCTCAAACTGCGCGATGCAGTGCGTATAATGTTCTGGCAAAATTTCAACCCAGAACTCAGACAACAAAATCCAACTCAAGCTCATGCCGAGTTTTATTCCTGGTGGTACAAGCAACCGTTTGTCTGGATGGATTGGTGTCAGTTTCGAGAATATTTATGGATTTCTGGGATGTCGATCGAACAAGCGCTGTTTGTTCGAGAAAACTATTACTGCGGATTGATGGCAAATTCTTCGGTTATTGATTTTCCAATCGATTCGTAAGAATGTAAGGCGATCGACATCATCTCGATCGCCCATTTTTGGTGCATAAAGTTTGTCGATTTTATTGGAATCTTTTGGTAATCGGTAATCTATCTGCTCTGACCGAGAGGCAAGCCTGCGGCAAAAATGTTGTTCTATATTTTGGTGATGACATGGAAGCCTATCAAGTTGAAGTAATGACAATTGTAGAATACGATCGCGAAACTACAATTGTTGTCGATACCAGACCTCCATCGTTTTTCGTAAAACCTTATGAAGTTTATTCAGAATTTCATAGTTACGGGGAACGGTATAAAAGGTTTGCTACTCTTTCAGAAGCAATCTTGCATCACATTTTCTTAGTCAAGCGCTACGAAGAAGATGTGGCGATTTACAATTCTGAAGAAGATCCTGTCGATCGGATATCAGTATTTCCTGCAAGTTATGGATTGGTAGAAGAACCAAGCCATAGACCTTGCGAATTCTAATTGCTAAACGTCAAGTTTCTGTTTTCAGAAACTTGACGTTTTTTCTCATGGCATTTGCAAAAAAAAGCAATGCTTCGCTTCAAATGTCAGCCAATTTTTTTTCAATTCACTCGTAGAGGTACTTTAAATGACTATCAATATTCCCAGTTTTACCGAGAAACGCGCATCTCAATTGCGCGATGCTGTAAGAATTATCGCTTGGGATGCGTACAAGCAAGAAAATAAAGTCAAAGGCAAAGATGTAGCTTATAAAGCTTATGAAGCCTTTGACATTGAATGGAAAGCCCATCCCATTCACAAGTTAGACTACGAAGGTGTAGTCGAATTTGCTCAAGATTTGGGATACGAAATCAAGGATTTGTTGGCGGTGCGAACCGAACACTACGTTCGTCGCAATGAATTGAACGGTACTGCCAAGAAACCAAACTTGGCGACTAATGTTGCTGACGATCGGTACGACTTCTAAATGAAAAAGCCTTAGTTTCCTCCTGGGAACTAAGGCTTTTTTTTTACTATCGATTTTGCATCACAAACTAATTTTTCTCGATCGTCCCATTGAAATATTTTGCACTTCGGCAAAAGTCAAGCCTTCGGCAAAAATGTCGTTGTTTTTCCCCGTGACCATTATGATTATCAAGCGCACTCGCCGACCGATGCTTTCTCGCCAGTTTGTAAGAACTTACTTCGCCATGAAGAAGTTTGAGCAACGAGAAAATGAGGCTTGTTACGAACCAGTTTCTGAGGAACAACTAAACCTCGAAGCTGCGTTTGGGCAACTGAAAGATTCGCTAACTTCCGAAGAATTGCGAAATTTTAAGAAGTTAGCGCAGCCTAAAGACCAGTTCTTAATGATTTCCCACGACGAAGGTTATTTAAAGATAACACTTCGTGGAGCGGGCATTTTTGAACTGAATGATAGGTTGGCTTCTGAAACCGGCTATCCACTTGGTTGGTTTTGCTATTACAGTGTTGACGGGTATGCTGCTTGCGAAAGCTTCGATGAAGCTTGTCGAGAGTTAATATCCTCTGCATTTTCCGATTTCCACTAAAAGAAAAGCCTTAGATTCTACCAAGGATCTAAGGCTTTTTTTTTATTCAAAAATGCCGATCGAACACTCTCTCAATCTATTTTTTTTCTCTGCAATCTGCGAGCTAGATAGCCAGCAACCGCAATATTTTCTGTTATACCGAGAGTCAGGCTTCGCAATAAAGTAGCAGTCAATTATTGTGGAGACTCAGAGTGAAAATTATCAATAAAGTAGATCCGAGAAATATCGAAGATTTGAGATCCTGGTGTCGAGCCAGGATTGCAGATAGTGAGATAGATCGATCGAATTATGTTGATGGAAGATTGAATTTATGGCTTTTCCATAAAGTTGATTTTCGCAATGGCAAAGTATCCAACGGATATAAAGATGACAGGATCGCAAGATTTTGTCAGAAAGTATATCCGGGTTGTGATATTGGATTGTTAAGTTTCCATTTTGATCATGGGAATTTGACAAGTAATGGGTTGATTAAACCCCATCGAGATCACAGTTACGGTCAACCAACTGCTAGAGGCGTAAATCTTGGCAGTTGTGTGTTTGATTGTAACGGTTTGCAGTATAACCTTGGTGATGGCGATATCACTGAGTTTAATTGTAAGCAGATCCATGGTGTAAGTGAGATATTAAGCCCGGAAAGGTTTAGTATCACTTTGTGGAAGTTTAACCGATCGAAAGGTTATTTCCCATTGCCGTAGACAAATTAAGGATCTAGATTGCGATCTAGATCCTTGATTTGTCTTTTTTTATCCCCAAAAAAGCTTCGCTGTCAAGTAATAACTCTTTCGGAGATTCAAATGCTACACCTCAAACAAATATTGACGATCGAGCAACAATTCAGATTAGTTGAGTTGTGCCGAGAAATTGCCACAATCGCTCCCTTTATTACGCAAGTAATGCCAAGAAGCGGTCAACCGCTAAATTGTCAGCAAACATCGTGCGGTAAGGTTGGCTGGATTACCGATATAAATGGCTATCGGTACGATCGATTGCAGCCGAATAAAAACCCATTTCCACCAATGCCTGACACTTTGATTGATTTAGCTGTTAAGATTGCTCTTCGGGCGGGCGAACCAGAATACCAGCCTGAAACCTGTTTGATAAACTACTACCGACCGGAAACAGGCAAACTTGGCGTTCACCAAGATAATAGTGAGAGCAATCTCAAGCCAGCTATTATCAGTATCAGTCTCGGCGACGATTGCGAGTTTGTTGTCGGCGGCACATTGCGCTCCGATCCTTTGCAATCGATTACTTTGCGATCGGGCGACATCTTGGTTCTTCATGGCGAAAGCAGACTAGCACACCATGGAGTAAAACGCATTATTCCCAACACAGCCCCCACTGGCTTGTTGAAGAATAACGGCCGCTTAAACCTCACAATCCGCCAAGTGTTTTAGTGAAAAGATTCTCAGCCTCCTAGGTTGAGAATCTTTTTTATTAAACTTTAGCCATTAAATATCAAGCTTCGCAATAAAATAATGACCTTTTACAACTGAAAAGCATGACCAAAGTATTAATTTCTGGCAGTCGTTCAATTCAAGTATTGCCTCAGGAAGCTG
This sequence comes from Oscillatoriales cyanobacterium, assembly GCA_004293365.1. Classification (GTDB taxonomy): domain Bacteria; phylum Cyanobacteriota; class Cyanobacteriia; order Cyanobacteriales; family Microcoleaceae; genus Microcoleus. The sequence continues at coordinate 36,093 of RDYN01000028.1, forward strand.
TTGAATCTATCGATCGCATTATCGCACAAAACTTTGACATCATAATCGGTGATGCTTTCGGTGTAGACAATTTAGTCCAACAATACCTGAGACAGCGCAAGTATCAGAAAGTTGTTGTCTATTATGCCAAGTATAATTCTTTCGGGAAACCGAGAAACACTAACGGTTATCCGGCTGTAAGCGTTAACGGCAATTATGAAGCCAGGGATAAGTTTATGTGTTTGATAGCCGATTACGGTTTGGCTATTTGGGACGGTTGCAGTCGGGGCACTAAAGCCAATATCGATCGAGTTAAATTGACGCGAGTTATCAAAATCTAATCATTTGATTTAGTAATACCTACAAGTTTTGTGCGAGCGAAACTTGTAGGTATCTCAATCTTTTAACCTACAGTTAGTTTTTGCATTGGAACCTACAGTCAAGCCTTCGGCAAGAGTGATGAGTGAGATTTCTCGCTCGTCCACTTATCCCGAGGTTTCAATCATGACCATCGTAATTCGCAATATCAAAGAATCCCGCCAAATCTTTGATATCAGAAGTTCCACCGGAGATTTCTTCCATGTAAACAATGGAAAAACAACAATTATGGCTGAAGATGAACAAAAATTGTTCAGGCAAACTAACTTTGTAGTTGGTTATGCCGGAACAGATATCCGTTTATCTTCGTGGGCAGACAAAATGCGACGTGGACTGACGAATATCAATCTTGATATGCCAGTCCACAAGTTAAGAGAATATCTTTGGATATTGCTTAACACTGATTTCTCTCTTCTAGATCGCAAACAGAAAAGAGATATGGGGTATTGGCAGCTTGAACAATATCGCTCTATAGCGGAAACTTCCAAGCAAAATGATATAACCTTATGGGTTTTATCCAGCCACGATATCCAATCGGCAGAGCTGTTTAAACGATTTTTCGTTTATTTAGCTAGTTTGTAAAAAAAAAGCCTTAGATCCTAATTAGGATCTAAGGCTTTTTTTTTACAATTAGAAAACCATTTTTTAACTTAACGGAGAATGTAATGCAAGTTGTCAACGGCAAGATTGATGGTTTTATCGGCAAAGATAAAATCTACATTGGTCGATCGAAGGCAAGAAAAGAAATGTCATTTAACTGAACTAGGAAAAGCTTTCAGCAAAATCGTCGGGGAAATTCAAGCTTAAATTATGCTTCGCTTTTATGTGGTGATGTTTCATTGATTTTTCATGTACTCACCACTCGAATTATTTGATTACCAGATTGCTGTCGATCGCGAAATCCACGCTCAAGCAGAAATCAAGGAATACAACACAGCATTTTTCACAGGACACCGAGGAGTAGGGCGATCAGTTGTTAAGCCAATCAACAAACTGATTGATATGGCGATCGCTCAAGGCGTAACTGAGTTTTTCTCAGGAATGGCGATAGGTACAGATTTGCTAGCAGCAGAAATATTGACCGATCGCAATTTACCGTGGAAAGCAATCACGCCGTGTCCGTACCAGTGCATCAAATGGTCAAAGCCGTATCAGAATGCTTACTGGCAGTTGCTGCGATCGGCAGATGCTGAAATACGCATTTCTGAAAATTACACGCCCACCTGCATGATGGAACGCAATGCTTACATGGTAAAGCACTCCGATTTGTGCTTGGCAGTGTGGGATGGTCGAAGCAACGGCGGAACTTACCAAACTCTTAAAATGGCTTTGCGAGCCAAGAAACTAATTTTTGCTTACAACCCTCAAAGCAATTCTTTCAGAACGATTGACGACCATTTGTAACTCGCGCCAAGCCCCTTTTTAATGGGGCTTAATTTCCCATGAGAAAACGCATCACAGCTTTTTTCACTGGCAACTACTGGATTACTAAAGACTACCGCAAAGAAATCGATCGCCTAATTGATTTGGCGATCGAACAAAACACCCGTCATTTTCTGTGCGGTATGCAGCTCGGTTTCGATCAAGTAGTTGCCGATATTCTCATCGATCGCCGATTGCCCTGGACTGCTGTACTGGCTCATCCAAATATCGATCGTCCCTGGAAACCCCGACAGCGCTCTCGATTTCGCAAACAGCTAGAGAAGGCACCGCAAATAGTGATTCTGTATCCTCAAGGTTTTCACGGTTCTAAGGCGATTGCTTGGCGCCACATGATACGAAAATCGGATATTTGTCTGAGCATTAATTCTGGATTCCATTGGGATTCTGAAAGACAAACCGATCGAGGCGGACCTGGTGATGTGATTGATTTGGCGATCGCGAACAACCTCCAAGTTTTTCAAATCAACCCAGTAGGCAGAGCGCTATCAGTAACAAATCCACCGAAACAACTTTGCTTTTGTTTCCAGTAACAACAACACCAAAATCATGAAATCTAACAAGAAAATCACCGCTCACATCCACAATCGAATTGCTAAGTTAGCAGTTGCTGCGATCGAACGCGGAGACATCACAAGCTGCGATCGAATCCCCGACACCGAAAGCTATTTGATTGTGCGTAGCTTGCGGGACGGAACGTCATCGGGATACTTGCCGACTACTTATACCGCCCTTGGAGCTGGTACTTTGCTCTACTTGCTGAATTCTTTTGCCAATAGTTAACACAAAATCACCCTCTAAAAACAAAGCAATGCTTCGCTTTTAGAGGGTGATTTGTATTTAGCAGGTAAATCATGAAACTCACAGCAACCCAAGAAATCATTGAGCAAATGTTGGATAAACTCGATATCAACATTGATGCAATTGTAAACCGTCTTTTTGGCACTGGCTTTATTGACGATCGATTCACCTCAGACGAAGTTAAAGTCGCTTTCTACAACTGGTTTATGTACCACGTAGAGTGCATTGAGGCTGATGCAGAATTTCACATTAAAGGTGAAAAGCGGTTCTATCAATCCTTGCCTTACGATCGGCTAGAATTTGAACAACCTACCGCAGAAATGGAAGAACATTTTGCCGATTGGCGTGAAAGTCAGCGAGATGAGGCTTACTACGAAGAAATGGCAGCATATTTCAATCCTCCAAATCAATTGGCAGAAGTACAGGCAGAAGTTTAGAAAAAACAGCGGTTGTTCAAGCTAGCAACCGCTGTATCAAATCTGTTAAAGCTACCTTATCATACCATGAAACACCTACAAAGATTAGCCGAAATTCGTTGCGCGATCGAATCACTAAAAGCTGAAGCAGAATCGATCGAAGCTGACGCAATTCTCGAAGCTTTCGATATTGTTGAATCCGAAACATCAGTTAACGGTAAAAGCTTAGTCTTTTCTGATACGAATGCTAAAATTGTGTTAGTTTTACGCAACCGTTACGACGACAAAAATACCTCGGTTGTGCGACTAGATGAAGATATCAATCGCGAGTACGATAAACTGTGTCGATCGAACGCAACCGCCATCGAAAACAACAAAGCTTACATCCAAGAACTCACAGAAATGATAGAAGCAGCAGAAGCAAAACAAGAAACACTTCTGGTTTCTCCCTACCTAGAAACGCTTCGGAAGCAGCGGGCGATCGCACTCAAAAAGACCGAGCATAAAGTACCGAGTTTGGCGGTTTATGTAAAGTAGTGCTTCGCTTTCGGGCGTTGATTTTCTTCGCCAAAATGCGGTAAGGCTGAATAGAACCGCAATCAAAAACTAATTAACAGGAAAATAACCATGAACCCAATCATCGTTGACGGCTTTGCATTTCGTATTCCAGGTCTCCCTAGTCGTTACAGAGCAAATTGTAGTAAAGATTTTGGCCTCTTTGTCACAGGCGATACCAAAGGTATGAACTGTTCCAAAGCGGAGAAAGCTGGTTTAACTCGTGGCAGTTTTGTGGAGATGGCGATTTGTGCGATCGGGCAGAAAACTCTCACTTTCAAACCTCATTACGAAAACGAGTCTTTCACAGAAATCTGGGGAATCCCCGTTGCTGGTGAGATGAAAACTCACTTTCATGAAAAGTGCTCAGAGTTGTCAACTTTTCTGATTCATCGTCAATCACAAGACAAATTGAAGGGATTGGTGGAAACATTTGGACGGGAAGCATTCAATAATTGGGTAACTGAAGGAATGCCGACTAATTATGCTGAATATGCTCTAACAAAAGCATCTGAAGCCTACTTTAATAACATCTTTCGGTTTGAGATGATGCAAAGTGAAGGCAACTATGGCACTTACTACTCAATTGTGACTAGCACTCGCCCGATCGCAACTCCCTTTGAAGAAGCTGCTGTCAAAGCTGCACGCCAAATCTTTGAAGATGACCAACGCGGAATTGGGCATTGTGTTGACCAACGCTTAGTTGAGAATCAGCAACTGTGCTTGGCAATGGGCTCAACTCCTGATGAGGCTATTGAATTAGCATCAAGCCCAGTTACCCGACAAATCAAAGGTAAGTAATCCATAAAAGTCGGGGAGAAATCCTCGGCTTTTTTTTATGTCAAGCAAACTAAGGAGAAAATCATGAGCAATATCGAATGGACGAACTTAACTTGTAATCCCATTCACCTAATTCGTGAAGATGGCAGTCACGGCGGACACTGGTGCTATAAAGTGAGTCCAGGATGTGCGAATTGTTATAGCGAAACACAGAACCAAAGCAATTATTTCAAATTCGCCAGCAAATTGCCTTACACAGGTAAAGCGCCAGATAATTTGATTTTTGACGAAAAGGTGATGCAAGAATTGCTGAAAATACGATCGCCCAAGAAAGTATTTTTGGGCTCGATGACTGACTTATTTGGTGAATGGGTGCCCGATGAATGGATTGACAAAGCTTTTGCTTATATGGCGATCGCACCACAACACACTTTTCAAATCCTGACCAAACGCCCGGAGCGGATGAAAAAGTATTTAGATGGAATTACAGGATATCGTTTGTACCAAGCATTGCTGTCCTGTTATTGGGAAGATGCTGATTTTCCCAGGCACATATTGAGAAAATATCCAACACAGGAAGCATTCCTAGAATTATTTGAGAATCTTGGTTTGCCCGATCGATCAATACCAAACATTTGGTTGGGCACAAGTGTGGAAAATCAAAAAGCTGCGGACGATCGCATTCCATCACTCTCGCAAACCCCGGCAGCCGTTCGGTTTTTGAGCTGCGAACCGTTGTTGGAGTCGATCGATTTACGGAAGTATCTTGGGCTTTGTTCTGGTTGCCAAACTTGCGAATTTCATGGTGGACACCGAATCAGTAAATCAATGCTGGGCTGGATAATTGCCGGGGGTGAATCCGGTCCCGGTGCACGTCCTTGTCATGTTGATTCGATTCGATCGATCGTCCGGCAATGCAAGCAGTCGGAAACAGCGGTATTTGTGAAGCAACTTGGGTCTACACCCATAGAATCCAATCCTTATATTGCTGGAATTGCAGAAACTCATCGAGTGATTAGGCTTAAAGACCGCAAAGGTGGCAATATTGATGAATTTCCCGATGATTTGAAAATTCGAGAGTTTCCATAAAGCTTAGCTGTAAGGTCGCTTCGCGATAAGGAAGCGATCTTTCAATTGAAGGCGAAGTTTTTATGTTTATCGAATTTAACGGCGTTTCGATCGAATTTGAGCAACTTCTTGAGCAATCCTATTGGAGTAATGGCAACCCAGGAGATTGGACATATTCGATCGAAAATGGCACATATTGGGGAATTAGTTCAACCCTCGAACAAGCATTTTCACAAGCTAAAATCGATTTCGCCAAGTTAAAGGAAGATTTTAACGTTACAGATAGTGATTTAGCTTGTGAATGGCAGGCAAGACACGGTATCGATCGTGTTTATCTTGACGATGACAATCAAGACGAATTTTAAGTAAATCAAAGTTCCCCCTTGGGAACTTTTTTTAAACGCAATCTAAAAAGCTGAAGCCATGAAACCAATAGACAAAAGCACTCATTTGTCTCGCCAGTATTCACTGGGGACAGGGACATTGGCGGGTGCTAGAATCGGTTGAGGGCAAGCGATATAAGAAGTTAAACGGATTTGGATATAACCTATTTTCGTCAATCATTTTTAGCTTGATTAATCCTCAAGAATAGCCTAAAATAAGTTAAGCTTGAGGATTAATTAATGATAGTAGCTGGTACTGGATATCTTTGCTATTCAAAGTTTATCTTTGATGGCGATACTTTGAATCTTGATTTTCAAGGCGAACAATTCAAAGCAAGACTGCAATGGATTGATTCGCCTGAATCTAGAAAAAACTCACAATCGAGTACAGATTCTAGAATCCTGAAACATTGGGAGTGGGCAGAAAAAGCTAAAACAACTTTGGCGAATTTAGTAGCTGGTAAACCGATCGTCACAATTCCGATCGAAAAAGACTCATTCAATCGGTGGGTTTGCGACTGCTACCTCGAAACAGTAAAAGCAGCAAACAACGTACAAATCCAGCTTTGCAAAGCCGGAATGGCAGCTACTTACCTTCCGTTTAACAGGTTTTCATACAGCACCAGAGAACTAGCTGTAATTCGAGGAATTATCACCGAGACAGCTAATGCCAATCGTAAAAAACGTGGCATTTGGTCAGAACCAAATTTTATTCTCCCTTACGAATTTAAAAAACTAACAATCTAACCAATCAGCAAATTCGACTGCACAACTCATCTAATTCTCGACCTTTTTCCAAAATAATTGATTTTGCCAGTGCCTCAAGCTGAAAAATATTTTGGGGACTGGCATCATCGATATCATCATTTGCGATCGTCAGCGAAGATTGAAATCGATAATACTGCTGTGGCTTCAGTATATATTCAAGTTCAATTGCCACAGATTCGCTCATCCCGTCCATCATGATATTTATGAGCGGTTCGAGCCACTGCAACATCCCCCAGTTTTTGGCTTCTTTGCCCGAATATTTGCGAGTTAAATTTCCTGTCCCCAAAGAAACTAAAGTAATTTCTGATATATTTTTCGCAATTCTTAAACATTCTGCAATTGCAAAGCTAGCAGGATTGTTAGCGAAAACTCCACCATCAATTAACGCATAACCCCCCAATTGGTATGGCTCAAAAAAAGTTGGTGCTGCGGTCGTTGCCATAGCCGCTTGTGCCATAGTCGCATCCGATAATTTCTGAAAATTTCTTGTTTGTGTGTTGGCACTGTTATTTACGAAAAATATTGGCATCCGAGATTCAATATCGTAAGCGGGAATTAAAATATTTGTTAGCGCTCGATCGAGAGTTGTTTCCCCTAGCACCTCATCGATCGCAAATTGTCTGCCTTTCGATGAATATTTCGGTTTAGTTAAATCATCTATTTTTGTGAAAGATTCGATCGCTGGTTCTTTAAATATTTTTTCTCCCTTGCGGTACAAATCAATTAATTGGTCGATCGAACAATATGCTTCCAACCCGTTGTCGGCTGGCGCAACTAGCCCGCTTAGCCAGCATCCCCCCCGTTGAAGTCCCCACAATCAGATCGAACATCTGCCAAATAGCCCGGTTTGTCCGCTTTTCTATTTCAGCCAAAATCATTGCTGGGATAATTCCTCTAATCCCGCCACCGTCGATCGATAATATTTTCATTTTTTTTACTTTGCACTATTATTGATTGTATAATTATTGTATACTTATTGGAGTATAGAATGTTAGCCACTAAAATTATTCAGTACATGGAAGCCCGGAAATATCAAATTTTTCGGGGGAACAGAGAGCTAAATATTGTTTATGTTGAGGGGATGAACACCGATGGCACGCTAAATGGCGACGAACCAAACCACTTTAACGATGTGCGGATGGTAATTGAATTTAACGATAAAGTGCCGATCGTCAGCGGCAAGTGGCAAGCAACGACCGAACCGGGATTCTATTACACCGACAATCCGATGAATCCAAGCGGTGCAGCGCGCATTGCTTTCGGTCAGTACAAGGCATGGCAGGTTGGCATTCACGGGATGAGCGAACCTCATGAAGCTCTAGTTCAAGTAGATTGGGTTAAGGTACACCGGGATTACAATCGAGATATGCTACGGACTAGGGATGATATTTATGAAGGCAACTTTGGCATCAATCAACATCACGGGTACGATCATCCCCAAAATGATATTTACACAGCCAGCGCCGGATGTTTGGTCGGGCGCACTCGCGCAGGTCACGCTCAATTTATGAATGTGATTAAAAGCGATCGGCGCTATCAAGCCGATCCAAATTTCATATTCACAACTACAATTATCCCAGGAAATAAACTATGAGTTTCAACACAAAATCTGTTTTTAATTCCGGCTCCAACTTTAATTCCGGTTCCAGTTTTAATTCTGGAACCGGAAGCAGTTCCGGCACCAAAACCAAAAAACCTGTTCCAACAACTAAAATAAGAACGCTTACAGTCAATAAATGCGGTTACGTGGTTTTATCGAATACTGCATCTTACCCTCTGTCAAAGCTTGTTTCGGTCAACGGGATATCCCGAGGCAGTATCAATCCGATTGCTTTTGTTCCTAGTGGCAAAGAGAAAAGTCCTTCTTGCAAAGTAGGAAGTTACGGCGCAAAAATCCAATCTCGGCACTTTTCTCACAACAATAAACTTTATGTTTTTTCTAGCCCTGCGGGTCCTGGAGCAAAAATCAAACTTGTTTACGACAAATAGCAATTGAAAATAAGTAAGGCAACACAGCAAATTTGTGTTGCCTTACTTATGATTTATGGTTAATCACTGACTCGCTTCTCTCTAATTTCCAAAATATCGATTAGATGACGGCGAATTCTTAAATCGCTTCCTGTAGTTTTGAGCAAAATTTCAGCAGTCAACGAACTCAAGAAAATTACAGTTAGGATAAAGAACACAAAAAATCTTGGACTTCCTGGCAACCAATTAAATAAATTAGTTATCTCTATCATTCTTTTAGTCTCATTTTTATGGGTGGCATGAGAAGCTTCTAAAGCTTCTACTTTCATTTCTAATACCCTAACTCTTTCTACAAAAGAATCGGGTAAATCGGGAATGTATTTCATAATTTTACACTCACTCAATAAACATATTTTAACCAATATCTTGTAAGTGAAAATACTGAATTTTAACTGTAGCAAATAAAACTTTAATATAGTCAAAAATCACAACCGATCCCAGAAATCCAAAAAATCAAACCATTTGCACATAATTTTGAGAACCAACTTAACCTCAATAATTTTGATTAAATTGAATTTAAACCACTCAGTAAATCCGTTCAAACTTGGATCGAGATATCTCCGCTGTTTAGCGTAGCGTCTGTGCATTGCAAGTTCAAGCTGCCTCATGTTGTTGGTTTCAACACAAATAATAAAATCTAAAGATTCGTAGATTTCGCTAAGCTGGTTGTATCTTTCAGTCATGTATCTGGTTAGCCCAATTTTGTAGCACTTATATTTTCTGGAATATACAATATATACAAAACCAGGGACATAATCATTGCGCTGTGTTTGATTCGATCGTAGTTTTTGTCGCGCATCGCCCTTCAAAATAGGTTTATTTTTCATCAGTTATTTTGCCAAATTTTGATTCAAGTAAACTATACCATTCTTTAGATTTTAGAAACGGTCTACCGCTATTACCTTTCATAAATATCTTTGTGCTTGTTTGAGTCACCCCAAGTTGGAGAATTTTGAGGCTCAACCACAAAGCTTTATCAGGGTCGATCGGGATTAATTCGATCGCATCTTCCACTTCCGCATTTGGCACGCTGTACTTCCTCATCAGCCCAAAAACCCGCGCTAAAGCCTTGGTTCGTTCCTTCTCGGGAAGTGTGGAAGCAGGGGAAGCGATTAAACTAGAATTCTCTTCTGGCAAGGCTTTTGGGAATTCCGGCTGTACTTCCACAGCGAACATATCGCTTTCAGAACTGGGGAAGTCATCAATAGGCAAAAACTCTGCATTCCAAGCGTCTAGCAATCGCTTTTTAGCTACCTCTAAAAGTTCTTCCGAGGTTGGTTCAGTTTGTACTTGTGACTTGGGTTCGGGCTTTGGTTGGGGTTCTATTTCAGGAGATAGATCGGCTTTGCTAACTGTGGCAAAACCGCCATCCTCCCGCTGCCACTTGCTCAGATCGGGGACGATCGCCGGGAATTCTCCCACCTCAGAACTAATCCAAGCACTGCGTTTACCAAAGGATTCCAAATAGTCCCTAACTTTTTGATACTTAGTATATTCTTCGCTATCTTTCGGAAAGCGATTGCAGTAAGACTCGCACTCCTCAACTGCAAATTTGCCCATATAAATGGAGCAGAAGCATTCGGCTAAATCGCTTTCACCTTCCAATCCCCAAGTGATAACTTGCCTACCTTGAGCTAAAGCAAAAATACGGATTTTAAGCTCGCGACAAAGCGTGAGGTATTCGCCCATCAAATCGCGAGCTGATGGCGAAATAACCTGTTTATTTTCTACTATCGCTTTGATGTTCTTGGCGATCGCCTTCCACTCGTCAAATGCAACAGACCAATAGGGGTAATCAATTCCATCAGCCATCAGTACAGTTCGATCGATGCGTTCTTGCTGAAGTTTCAGCATCTCCGATCGAATGGCAACATAATCTTCTGGTACGCCTACAACATCCAAAAAACGCCACTGATGCGGTTTGCGCTTGATGCTGACCACAAACTTTTTCTCGGACGGAAAGACATCTAGCAACCAATCAACCAACATTGTTTTGCCACCGTTTGTCGGAGCGACGGCGCGAATGTGGGTGTAATTTTCCGGTTGGTTGCGAAAGTCTGCCCAGTCAAAAAATTTAACCCCGAAGTCAGGGACGATCGGCAGTTCTACCCCAAACGGAAATGAAGATCGATCGACTATCAGTTCTTCTGTTTCCGGCTCTGGCTCTGACTTATTTACTTGTTCAGTTTCCAACAACGCTTGTTCATGGCGAAGTTTGGCATCAGCAACTTGCTGGCGTGCCCATTCGGGGTGCTTGTGCGCGATCGAAGTTGCCAGCGCTTTGTCTGCATCAAGGGCAAAATCTTTCACCGCTGCTGCTGCCCGAGCAGTTTGTTTATCGATTTCTTCTTGAATGATTATCGGGCGCGTAGCCTCTGCCAGTTCCCGCTGCTGCTGTTTCTTCTCGGCAATTGCGCTGTCGATCGCCCGCTGTTGGGCGATCGCATTTTTGAGGGATTGCTTGCGGTTGAGGAAGCAGCCAATCGCAGCAACCGGAGCTACTAGCCGAACGATCGACCAATTCTTCGTTGATGCCGGGGCGATCGACAGCGCGATCGCCAAACAACCGCCGATAAGACTACCCATCATTCCTGTAGGGCTAGTCATCGTTGCCTCCTAGCATCCCGAGCAGCATTAGAAAAAGTGCGATCGCCCCAACAGCAATCAAAATGTGTTGGATTGTGACATATTTGAGCGATTCCCACCACGGTGCAGCGAACCCCAAGAAGAGTGCAATCCCACCGCTGCGCCACAGCGATTTCTCGGTAGAACTGCGCGGTGGATAAAACAAAATTACTCCGGTTGCGATGAAAGTGCCGGCGATCGATAACCGCAATAATTCAGGATATGCCCGCCCGATGTTGGCTGCTAATATTCCAGCCGAGAAAAAAATTCCCCGAGTTGCCCAATCGTATCGATCGAGCAATTCTAAAAGTTCAACTGATTCTTTAGTTTTTGATGTTTCCATGTTTTTTAACTGAAGAATTTCTTAAGTTTGCTGGCTCCTTTGGCAATTCCACCGCCGATTTTTTTGGTTGTACCCAGTACATTTTTAGCAATGTTGCCCGACCAAGAAAAACTGATCGAGTCTGGTGAACGACCTGTCGGTAATTGCTGTTGCTGGCTACCTGATGCTATGAAAGTTTTAGGGCGATCGGATCGATCGTTGCCTCCAACACCAAAACCACCGCCCACAACTTTGGGATGAGTTTCTGCATCGCTGCCGTAGGTAAGAAAAAGTTTAGCCGCTTCGTACTCATCAACTAATTCTGATTTCCACTGTTCGATCTCTTGAGCAGAAGCTATGCCAGCAGCAATACTTTCCTGGAAATTAGTAAAAGCTGCGTTAACTTTATCTGTTGCTTGTTGAAGAAAAACAATTTCTTTGCTATCGATTAACCGTTTATCTTCTGTAGCTTGATGTTCGATGACTGTCTTTTTAGACTCAAGTCTGTGATCTTGAACTCCGTTGCGAGCTAAAAATTTGGCTTCAGCGATCGCCATATCAACCGTAGACTTCTTAACTTTTCTAGCACTATCAAACCCCTGTTTGACCATTTCTGCTTGGGCTTCAGACCACTCAACAGTGCCGTCCACAATATCTTGCCATTGAGATTTCATCTTGGGAATCAACTTTCTGAGTTCCCGAAATTGTTCCGCTACATCGGCAAACCGGGCAAAATCTGCGTTAGTCCAGCTTGCGATATTGCTGATGTCAACGGCGTAATGGTCGTTCAAAGACTGCAAAATTGTGTCTGTAAATCCAAAACTTTTGACTGCATCAAACAATGTCTTTTGTTGGCTTGAACTTACAGCTAATTTACCAGCATCGTATTTTACAATTGCCATTTTTTTCTCCTAGTTTTCGTATTTGTTAAGCAGCCATACTGTTACTGCGATCGCCAGTATCCAGTAAAACTTATTGAGCTTCAGCTTTTTTGTCCACAAATCCAGTAAACCAATTTTTTCAGTGACATTCGATTTTACTGAACTTTTAGGCGTAACTTTTGCCTCTGAAGTTTTGACAGCAAAAGGTACTGGCAGAAACACTGCAATTGTTGCAAAGGTTGCAGTTGTTGCGATGACTCCTGAAAATACAATCAATTTCCAGTTATCAGTCGCTATCGATCGCAGCGGAATTTGGTTGAGATTGGCAGGCTGAGATTTCGATCTCTTGACGTGAATGTAATCGGCGATTGACGCGATCGGGCTTCTTAGCAACATTGATTTTCAACTCAACACAACATCAAAACTTCCATGTCACCTATTTCATGTGACAGTTTTATTGTCGGCAAATTCAACAAAAACAAAAGAAATAATTTGGTTTGCTGAGCTTGCCGATTCTGCTGCTGAATAAGAATTTCGTTGACAATATCCTCACCCAACAGCAACAAATCTATTCCGACCACATCCCGATTTGCTTGGGTTGAGGTTTTTTTTCCCCTGGCAAACTTGCACCTTTCATGTCGATCGGCACTGAAGCCACGATTTTCCCGATAGCTGAAAAATTGCTACGGATATTGCCGACTCGATTGGAAAGTGCTGCTGCCAAATTAGTTGCCAGCGAATAGGTGAAAACATCGACCAGTTGTTCGGCTGCTGCTGCTCCAGCATCGGTCAAACCTAGTGCTGCTTCAGTCATGATTGACTGAATTGCTACAGTCATCTCACCTTTTTCTTCAGGCTCCCCGACTTGTTCGTTAATAGCTTCTGGGTTAATTTCATTGTGTGCCTGCTGACTTCCTGTTCGATCGCAAGCAATCTGCAAAATCGCTTCACTCGGAGCCATTAACATCGATCGCACTAAATCGAAATATCTTTTTAATTCCGCCATATCCTGTTCGTCAATTTGAGAATTCTGCCAATCTTTGTGACCCAATGCTTTCCGCACGTTGGTGATATCAGCAACTTTGGTTAATCCCAATTGAAATTTAGCTTCTGTTCTCGTAATCATTCTGTGTTTCCTCAAAATAGTTTGCTGTTTCTAGTCCAACATTTTCTAGATATTCGATGGTCTTTTCGGTGCTGCGATCGAACTGCTGATAAATTCGTTCGATTTCCACCAAGCACCACCTCAAAAAATCTGAAAATCTGCGCCCGTACAACCTTCGATCAACTTCGGGGCATAACTCCAGCAGTTCCAGCCGACGTTTGAATGTTGCCTCAGTCATTGGGCACGCAGTTCCAGGATTTGCCTGAGCTCACTTCGCGTCCACCACTCCCGCTTGCCTTCTTTTATTGCCTTTAGAACTTTTGATCGCACAACACGACGGGCTTTGAACGATTCGGGCGATCGATATTCTGGTGGAATGCCACCAAATTCTAAAATCTGATCGTCGGTAAGGTGAAAGCTGTTACCGTCTGAATCAAAAATCTCAGAAAGCCTTACTGCATTTGCTTTGTCGTTCATGGTGAGCTACTTGCCGAGCTACTTTTGTGCATTTATTTCGGACACAAAAGTAGCTCACAGACACCTAAAAAAATAAACCTAACGTCCACCAGCTCGCGGTGGCGCTGCATCAGAATTTGGAACAACTGCCGTGCAATCCCAGTACCCCATATCGCGAGCACCGCCCTTAGTTCTGGCGATCGCCTCTTCTACAGTTCTGCCCCGTACTTGCATTTTGATATCCGGGTTGTACGCGCGAACGATCGTTACTGCGTGTGTTGGTTGTAAAATCATGTTGTGTTTCTTTCCAGAAATATCACCTGCTCAGCGGAAGCTGAGTAAAGCTAGGTTGGTGCTGTAACACCAACCTAGTTCTGTGTTTGCAGGATTTCTTGACTGTAACATCCCATGGATGTTACGTCAATACAAATACTAAATATTTTATGCAAGATTTCCGTACAGTCGCAGAATATAGTAGAAAGATGACTAAGAAAAAGGGAAGCAGGGACAAACGCGATCGGCTGACATTCGATATCTCGGGGCTGCGCGATCGGCTGCTGGCTCAGGCTGCGGAACCGGGGCAGTCGCTAGCATCGATCGTTCGCATGATTTTACTGGAGGGCTTGGAACAACGCGAAAAAAAAACAGATGATCGCGATTGACGATCGGCTGGGTTTTCGATGATATCTAGTTAGCGGAGTGGGAAGTTCACCCGAATCCATTCTTCAAGTTCATCCCGCGTCCAATCCCGATCGCTGCTCTGGTTGTAGTTCCGCCAGCGGACATAGGCTTCCTTCATTGGAGAGTCGATGTCGATCGTGCAACGGTCTAGCTCTGAGTAGAAACTTCTCATAATCAGCACTTGCGGGTTAACTAGACTCGGGGTTGAGTAGCTACATAAATCGGTCTGATACTCCTTCACCCCACCCTTGAACACTGTCATCGTTGTTATACCCGTCTTCTTGTTCAGTTTGTAAGTGACACTGCGATTTTTGTACATCGCTAAGATTTTTGCGTTTGCTTCCTTGATCAATGCCGAAAGCTGTTCGCTAGTGGCGGTAGGCATGATGTAGCCGCCATTAGTAAGAACTTGACGCAATACTCGATTAGCCCAAATACGGAAAGGAATAGATACCCAACTAGCAAAATCTATTGCTATTTCAGGATGTACCCAAGTTTTAGGATAATTGCTTTGGTTTTCTGAAAAGATTAACTCGTCTTTTGTGATACCTAAATCTAAACACAAAGCATCAATGTAGTCAATTACATTTTTAGTTCTGAAATACTGTGCGATCGTAGTATTTTCAGATTTTGCCATGTCTGTTAAACAAACATAACCTTTACTGTTTTGTTCAATTTCCTGATTTTTCCAAATGTGCAACATTATTTTTTCTCCATTTCTGGCGTGTACATACCATCCTGAAAAATATGATCCAAAACAGTCCCAAAAATCCATTCTTGAATAGCTTGAACCTTGGGATGTTGATTATTGGGAGCAAGCAAAAAAGAGTAAAAAAGTGGTTCAGCTACATACAATGCAGGCCTACCCACTGGTTGTTTAACCTTCTCTAAGAATTTAAGCTCTCTTTCACGCTTAGCTAAAGACCTGAAAGCATCTGAGGGATTAGGTAAGTCAAAATACTTTCCTAAATCCTGGACTTTTAGCAAAAGATACGGAGTTCCATCAGACATAGCTGACTGAGTGCTACCTTTCTCAATCATGTGGACACCCTCTTCCCGTAAAATCTCGAAAAAAAGCTGTAATTTGTTCATCGATTATTCTTCTATCAGAGTAGGAGTGCAAATTTGCACCTCTGATATTTCTGTACTATAGAAGTTTAATATAATTAATCTATTAAATGCAATAAGCAAAAGTACCTAATTTAGTATGTAACGGAAGTTGACCCGAATCCATTCTTCAAGTTCATCCCTCGTCCAGTCCCGATCGCTGCTCTGGTTGTAGTTCCGCCACCGCACATTGGCTTTCTTAATCAATGCCGAGAGTTGTTCGCTAGTGGCGGTAGGCATGATGTAGCCGCCACTAGCATCTATTTTTGGAAGAATTACCTCAAAAACTTCCCATCGATCGATAAAACGGCTATCGCCGTTATTGAGAATACCCACAACCCTTATCCACTAAGAATTACAGGATAGATACTTAAGGTTTGGGGTAGTGGGGGTCGCACGTTCAAATCGTGTCGCTCCGATTCACAAAACCTTCTCTCTGAGGAGGTTTTGTCGTTTCTACGGTTATTTGAGTCAGACAGAATGTCAGTCTGTGACTGTTGTTGCCCCAGAGCGCCCCGGCACTCTTGAACCCCCTCATAGCCCTGGATGAAAACACGTACTTGCCCTGATGGCTGGTGGCCTCATTGCTACATTCTTCATCTAACCTTGCAAATTTTTAACGAGATGCGCCCATTGAAACCTTATGGGAATTAGGGTTTTCGACTTAATGCCCGATTAGCTTGTACGATCGCCCCATCGCCCCATGCTTGCTTCTCTCAAACGGCGTTATTTAACATAGTCTGAAACAGCGTATCCAGAGAAGTACCAGACGCTTTTGCCATCGCAGAAATCACACTCGTCCGAGCAAAAGAACAATACAGCCCCGCTTCCAAAAACCAAGGCTGCCCCCTGGAGTCAATGCGGAAATCAAACAGACTGTAATGCCTGCAGCCCAAGGCTACATGACATTTTTTAGCAGCATCCCAAACCCTCTCTGTAATCGGGTCGCTAGGATCGACAATCCACGATTTGTTATTATCCTTAGCAACCATAGTTAAGTCACCACTTTCATCTCGTTTGAGCTTATCCTCATAACTCCGAATCGGCCGCTCATCTTTGTCCATCAGGTACTCTTCCAGCGGCAAGCAGACAAGTTCACCATCCCGAACAATAATGCCACATCTGACTTCTCTGCCGAGTTCAATAAATGACTCTACCAATACTTCATCCGAATAACCAAATGCTGTCTTCAAAGCAGAGTCGTAGTCAGAGGGATTTTTTACCAAAACTACCCCCAAAGAATTATCTGCATCCACAGGTTTGAGCACTGCGGGAGGAGGAATTTTGGGAGTATCTCCGGCGCGAAGCAATTCTCCTTCGGGCACCCTGACACCTGCTGCCGCCACAACCGCTTTTGCTTTCGCTTTGTTAGCAGTCAGCGCCATCACATCAGGAGTATTTCCCACGTAGGGAATCTTCAACAAATCAAACAAAGCTCGATAGTATGTCATCCCGGGAACGCAAAACATCTGCGGTAACATCACATCGATTTTGAGTGCTGTCAGAACCTGAACTGCTTCGGCTAAGGACATCGGATCGGCGGCGGCGAGATCCTCGCGACTCAGAGATTTCGGAAACCGCCATTGGAGTTTTTCTTCGTTGATGAGCCTCCCGTAGGGGCGGGCAACGCTTACGGGCGAAACGCAGGCAATATGAAATTCATAGAGTGCTGGATTGGCGGTGAATTCAATACAATTTTCGGCATAAAGGCGCGATAAATCTCCGTAAAACTCATCAACAGCAGACCCCACCAAATGCAAAACACGCAATACCGACATAATTAATCTCCAGCCAATTCGACAAGCTTACCAATATTAAAGTCAATCCGAATCCAGCCCTTAAGCAGCCGTAAATTTCCTAGCAAGAGGGATGGTATATGCACGTGATGAACCATCAAAAATGGCAGCGGATCGGACCACTCAAAAATAGCATCTTTGCCGCTAGCAATGATTTGTAACCTTCGCCCTGTCTCAACGGGAGACCACAAATGCGTTACCAACCGCCAAATTTCATGGTAGATCCAATAAGTTGGGCGACTTGATTCGAGCGGTTGAATTACAGCAGGCAAAGGCTCTGTTTCTAAATAAGCTTTTGCCACATCGGGATTGTTGTAAAACATGGTAATGGCTGAATGAGTGCGGGGGTTGCACTCGATCGCATAAATGCGTCCATCATCATTGGCTTGAATGAAATCAAAGGAAACTTGCCCAGTTAAATTCAAACCGCCCACAAACCGCCTCACCCATGCTTCGATTTCTGGATGCTCCACCATTTCATAATTTATCTGAAATGCTGACGACTTGCAGCAACAGTGCAGCCGCAGTTCCCCATCGCGGACTGTGCTGTGGGTGCAGTATTCTTGTCCGGGAATAAACGCTTGCATAATCCAAGGATTGCGATCGGAGATAGGCAAATCCTTGACAAATGCCGCTGTCTCTGCGGGTGTATTGCACGGTAGTTTAGTCAGGTCTAACCTGCGTACAGAGTCGTAGGGAATGCTTTTGAGAATGTATTGGCGCTTTTGCCCTGAAAAATCAAAATCAAGCACCTGCTGCGGCCCTGTGATGCAGTAGGACTCAGGTACAGAAAGACCTAATGATGTTGCGACTGCGGAAAACTGATATTTATCATCTAGTTGCTGAACCATTTCTGGATCGACGTGCAGGATTTGGCAGTGAGGCGAAAGTGCCTGTTTAGCTAGAGCATCGTAATAACTGGCAACTGGACTGCAAACTGGTACGTAAACATCTACCGCTTCTTTTTGGACAATTTCTAAAAGTGCATCAATGTAGTCTTTGGATTGAGGATTCGGTACTGTATAAAAACGATCGACTGCCCAAGAAAATCGATGCCCGGTTAACCAGTATTTGTGTGATTCGACCAAAATCACCCGATGGCCGGCCCGATCGAACGATCGAGCTAGCTGCAACGCCTTGGTCATCTTGCCGCCGCTGACCAAGATCGTTTGAGGATTGGCCGCGGCTGTCCTAGACTGAAACGGTTTAACTAGAATTGCCGCCAGCAGGGCGATCGCCGTTACAGCGACATTCAGCGGTAGCACCAACAGCAGCAACAAGAGAGTTCCGACTGTTTTTACTAAATTCCGCAGCCGCCCGTTACCTGCCATTGTTTGAGGCTCAGGCTGCATTGTTGCGATCGAAATTTTTTGCGTCATGCTTTCCTTATCACCCTGAATAAAATTGGTTCGTAGTGAGGAATGCGAGTCCTCTTAATTACCTAGGCTTATTGCATAAATTTTTGATTGATAAGTCAACCGCAGATTTAAGGCAGATCGACGCATATCGACGCAGATAATTTCAAGACTTGAGAGGGAATGAATGAAATTGAAGTAAGAGTGTTTGTAGTGAGGACTCCCTTCCGCATTCAAGAAGGACTAAAGTCCTCACTACAAACCTATTTGAGTGTTCGGTGTCGGATTGTCACCTAGACTCGGCGAATCAGGGTAAGACCATCTCTCAACGGAAGCAGTACCTGCTCGATCCGAGGATCGCCTGCAACTGCTTGGTTGAATTTGGCGATCGCGCGCCCGTTAGCAGTAGCCTCACCTGATAGATAAGGCTGCCCCTGCATCAGGGTATTGTCTGCACAAATCAAAGCGTTGGGTGCCAGCAAATCGGTGTCTAGCAACAAGTTCAAATAGTCTACATATCCAGCCTTGTCGGCATCAATAAAGACCAAATCGAACACTTCACCAGCAGCGGCTAACTCTTTGAGAGTCAACAGCGCCGGTGCAACCTTGACTCTTATTTTGTGACCGTGGTCCGACTCTTTAAAACATTGCTGAGCAAACTCGGCCACGTAGGCATCTAGTTCGCAGGCAACGACTTCGCCGTCATCGGGCAGGGCTTCGGCCATAGCGAGGGCAGAGTAGCCGGTAAACATACCGATTTCTAACACTCGCTTCGCCCGAGTTAAATGCACAAAAAATTTGAGAGTTTGACCTTCGATATGCCCTGAGAGCATTTCTTGCTCTAACTGCTGTACAGTCTCGCTGTCGGAAAACCGCTGGCTCCAATCTTCTGCTTGGGTGCGCCGGGCCAGGGCTGCGAGAGCCGGTGACTCGGGCGTTGTACAGCTATTGATGTAAGGATCTAACCCGCTTGCTAACTCACAGGCTTGTCGCAATTGTGACTTCAGATCTGCATCAACGCTATCTGAGGCTTCTATCTGCTGTGTGAGATACTCTAGTTTGGTCGCCAGGATGCCTAGCGGTGTAACTGGTCTGGGGGCTACTGTCATGCTTTCACACCTGCTGCGATCGCAGCGCTAGCCGTCTCTAGCGAGATATACATATCTTCACCATCTCCACCGCGAGGATAGCCGCGACAAATTTCTTTGTGGATTGCCAGCATTCGATCCAACTCATCTTTTGTCAGATCGTTGATGAAAAAACAGCTTCCGATCGGCTTGGGAACTGCGGCCCGCTGCAAACCATCCCGCGTCCGGCTGATGGATTCTGTGGCTTTCCACAATAATTCAGAGGTGAGATAAGGGCTGTCGATCGCCAAACCGATGCGGCTCATCAATCCTAAAATGCGATCGCGATCGAGGATCGAAATATAGCCCCGCTGCTGAGCAATCGTTGCCGAGAATGCCATATCAATGTTGACACCGTGACCGTGGAACATTGGAATTTCCGGCGTTAGTTCCAGGGTAGGGCTCCAGGTATGACCGTATGCAATCACGCGATCGAGATCGAGCTCGTGCAAGTTGGGTACTTCCAGCCCCAACATGGTGTTAATCGCATCATAGGTGACCTTGTGAGCCACTTCCCGGATCTCTGCCGTACCGTTCAAGTAGCCGAAGTGAGTGTGCAAAAGTGCTTCGCCGTGCTTTTCCAACAGCTCAAAAATTTCGCTGTTGGCGACGACAGCGATCTTGATCAACTCTGCCATGCCGTTACGCACCTGATCCACAGGCAGGGTTTTCAAGAAGGAGAAGTCTAGAATCACCTTTCCAGAAGCGTGATAAGCACCCAGACGATTCTTTAACTTACCGTGGTTGACGGCTACTTTGATCGCGACACTCGCATCAATCAGTCCGATCAGTGTCGTGGGCACTCGGATATAGTTAGTGCGGCGGCGGTAGGTGGAACAGGCAAAGCCAGCCACATCCGTAGTTAAACCACCCCCAACAACCAAAACAGGCTCTTTGCGAACCAGCCCAAAGTCTGCAAACGCATCAACGATCCGCTCAAAAGTCCGCAGCGTCTTATCTGTTTCCTTGATTGTTACCGGAAATACAGTTAAGTCAATCTCGTGATGCTTGAAATAAGCGTGCATTTGCTGGCCGTACAAACCGTAGACTGTCTTGTCTACGACCATTAAACAGCGCCCAAACTGACGGTAGCTCTCTGCAATTTCAGAGTTCTCAAGTCCAAAGGCTCCATCCACGTATAGCAAGCTGAAGTCGATCTTTTCATATCCCTCAATATGAAAGGCTTTTTCCGTAGCTTTGTAAGTTGCTTGGACGTTACCCATGAGATGATCCTGGTATCTTGACATTACATAACTTAACATTTTTTTTAATCTGGATCGCGATCGTCAACCTCTTAACCCGGTTTTTGTCTGTAATTCCACTGATGCCCCAGATCCCAGAATTTTTATGCAAATAAATAAAAATATACTGTCAAGATCGCCCAAATCGGTTGTTTTCCGGGAAGTTTGCTGTGACTCGGGCGATCGCAATCCCAGTCGCGGATTCAAATTCAATCGGTGCGATCGCAAAAACCCGCCTAATTAAGCGGGTTTTGTAGTTGTCCTAAATATTTTCACTCTTGAGCAATAATTAAACAATCAGTGCCAACTTTCGACAAAAAATCTGAAAATGCTGATGTGGGGCTGCTATCTTTGTTGACAACTCTGCGGAGTGTATAGCCTTTTTCAGGAGGTCTGCCGAAAAACGAGTTTCTGCGATCCCAGATATCCCCATTCGGAGTGTTCGGATCTCGATCGATCAAAAAATCCATAATCCACGGCGGTACAGACAATCCAAACGCGATCGGCGTAATGTGCCCGTGCTGCAAAGTTGCATCCGAGAAGCGGAACAAGTAGCTGAAGCGAGAAAATTTGACGGCATAAAGTAACATCCGTCCCGCCATTGATGAATGAAATGTCCAGACAACAGGTTCATAAATCCGCAGTAATAACGTTAGTTGCTCGGGATTCCATTCTGAATTGTACATCGTCAGACAATAGTCCGGTAAAATATTCCCGTCCATAAAGAAGATACCTTGCAGGGTTTCGGGGAATTCGGGTGGATGTTCTGCTTTCATCCAAGTTGCGATATCTTTTAGTTTCTTTGTTTCGATTAACATGGTATTATTTAACCTCGAAAAGTGTTTACATTTCGCACCCAGTTAGATAACCAAAATTAAGTTCGTAGTGAGGACTTTAGTCCTTCTTCAGACAAGGATAGAGGACTAAAGTCCGAAGGATCAAACCTGTCCCGTTAGACAACCCAAAATTAGGTTCGTAGTGAGGACTTTAGTCCTTCTTCAGACAAGGATAGAGGACTGAAGTCCGAAGGATCAAACCTGTCCAGTTAGATAATCAAAATTAGGTTCGTAGTGAGGACTTTAGTCCTTCTTCAGACAAGAAGAGAGGACTGAAGTCCGAAGGATCAAACCTGGTTTTTCGATTAATTACTGCTGCAAATTAGGTGCGGACGATCGCCTAACTTTGCCAACGGTACTAATGACATCCACCAGCATCTTCAGTGCGATATCTTTAGCGGGGCAAATCCGTCCCGCACTCCGATCGCCCACCGCATGAAAACCCATATGATAAGGGCACAAATTCTCCCGCTTAGCGTTGAATTCGTACACCGTAGAGCCCCAGAAACTGCCGTCAAGCAGCCCCAGACTGAGCGGTATCAGTACCTTGGTGCCGGCGGGGAAAGTGCGCTGTTTGCCCCCTACCGTGGCGGTAAATGGCTCTGTCGCGACTCGGTGGGTGGCGCTCACCGGAGCCCAGAGGCGCCCGCATTCCAGGAGGAAAAGCTCGATCGACTGGCGATCGTCCAAATCGAGATCGTCCCAAAAATCCGTCGGATTAATTTGGGCAGTCTGTGTTCCTTTATACGCCGGGAGAGGGCGGTATCCCATAGCCGTGTAACCGAGGTGCAAGGGGCCTTGCAGTCCCGCTATCCCCATAATCGCTGTCATCAGCTTCGCCAATTCCCGCCTAGTCATCCCGTTGTTTTCCGAGCTCACCTCGAAGTCGGCTAAGGCGGGAGAATTTTCGTAGATAGTCGCCGCGCGCTCGATTAAAGCCGACAAATCCCCATGTCCAAACAGGTTCAGGCTTTGCAGCAGGCTGCCCGCGACGGCGAAGTAGTGCGCGGGGCTTTGGCGGATGTAATGTAAATCGGTGAGAAGTTCGATCGCAGACTTGTCATCTGGATTAATCCCAAAAATTACGTAGTGCAGGTATGGAACTAAAAATCCCATCCAGCCGCGCCTGACATCGGTAAAAAATGTTTCCCCCGCACCGTGCGGCATCTCAATATAATCCGCAGCCAGCCGATCGAGCAACCGCCTGCTGGTTTCGTCTTCTTGGCGATCGGTTGTGGCGCTGTTGAAGAGATATTTCTGCATACAGCTTCGGAATGCTGCGTGGTTGCTGCTACCGTCTGGTTCGCGATCGGACAAAGACAGCAGGAAAAGGTTCCTACCGCCGACATCTTGGTTGGGGGAGAGATCGGGATCGAGGACAGAAGTACCCAGCCGCCATCCGCGCGCCTGAGGCGATGTGAGTGCTTCTTCGAGTGTGGCAAACTCTCCCATCACGACTTGTCCCGCGCAGCAAAAGTTATTTCCGAAAGCCAGCCGTTTTGCCGGCAAATAGGTGGGTTCGTTGGCAATTAAACCCTCGATCAGGGCGATCGCGGGCAGCATCGTTTTACTGAGGCCCTCCTCGGGGTTTTCCAAAGCCCAAGCCTGAAACTCATTCAGGGCCGGGTTCATCAGCGGTGAGAAAATAGTATCTAAATTTAGGTTCACGATAATTCCTCCGAGATCCTCTGGCCATAACACGCTACGCATTTAGCAGCAAGAGGGTATTGAACCCCTATTTACCGGGATTTCATACCCTCAAAAATTGCCAAAATCAGTAAGTATAACTATAGCCATCTTTATTTGTGAACGTCGTGGCAATATAGATATAATTCTACTGAATATGTCTGCGTCCAAGTCTAGGCTTATTCCGGAGATTTGATGCAATTTCTCACAATTCCTGGTAAGTATATGTACTCTCTAATTTTTAATTATTAGCCCCAATCTCTGAGAGTCGCAGATAACCGTAGTTATCTGCGACTACTTGCTACTAGATTGAGGCAAAATCGGCGACACCAATCAGACTCGACGATACTCCAATTAAAGAAGCAAAAACTTTTCCGGTTGAGGCAAAACTAATCTGAGTTATGTCATTACTTTCAGTAATTGCCAACAGCGAGAAAGTCACTTTATTACGGAGAATCAGCAAATCTTTGCCATCTTCAAAATCGGCAACCGTATCGATGCCCGAATCATTAGATAGTAAAAAGCGATCGCCCCCGAGGCCAGGGCGAACGCATCTAAATTTAATGTTAACAGAATATGGTATATTGGAGAAGAATTGTTGAGTAACTACAAATTATTTAATTAGGGTTTACCTGTATTAAACTCAAACCTAAAATTACCATCGCCGACCATTTTTCTGACCTAGAAGATCCAATAGTCGAGCGGACGAGACATCATCAATTAATTGATATTATCACCCTCTCAATTTGTGCCGTGATTTGCGGTGCTGATACATGGGTGGATATCGAAAGTTATGGACGAGCCAAATATGAATGGTTAAAAAAAAAATTTTAGAATTGCCGAATGGCATACCTTCCCATGACACAATTGCGCGAGTATTTTCTCGCCTGAATCCGGAACAATTTCAGAAATGTTTTTT
>RDYN01000169.1 GCA_004293365.1 Oscillatoriales cyanobacterium
TAAGGCTAACACTGCATAATTTCAGCCCAAAAGCGTTTGGCTTCCAAGTTTTCACAACTGATAAAAAAATCCGACCCACATCTGCGGAATGTGGGTTATTAGGGAGCTTTAGATAATAGGATGAAGAAGGACTAAAGTCCTCACTACGAACCTGGTTTGATCGTTCGGACTTCAGTCCTTCTTCATCCCAGAGAGAGGACTAAAGTCCTCACTACGAACCTGGACTTAATATTACTTCAACTTTTGAAACCACACTCCTGTTTCATCAATAGTATGCAGAGAAAATGACTCGCCTTTCATCCTCTCAAAATCATGTATTGCTTGCTTGCAACCCTCCCAGTGTCCGTAATCATCTATTTGAATAAGACCGCTAGCAATAACGCTGTCATAAAGCGTATTAAATATATCCATTGTTGACTCGTACCAATCTCCATCAGCGTGCAGAAATGCAATACTTCCTATGGCTGACTTGTATTTGGGTAAAGTCTCGGCGAATAATCCCTTAACCGGTACAACAATATCTGTAACTTGCAGCAATTCACAGATTTTATCCAAATTTTCACTAATTGCAGCTTGGAGAGTTCCTTCGCCAAAATTGGTGAGATTTCCAGGTATTCCCTGAGGTTTATCAATCTCAGTAGGTGCGGGCATTCCTTCAAACGTATCAAAAGCATACAGCACTCTCGGACGGCGGCTGTAATGTTTAATTACAAATGCGATTAACGCCGCTGAACCGCCTTTACAAGTTCCGCATTCTACAAAATTTCCCGGCAAATCTTCCACACATATTTGCTTGGTCAAACAATACAGAGAAAATAGTCTCGATTCGCTAAGCAGCGTGTAGGGGCGCACAATTGACAAGATATTTTTAAAGTTTGCAGGAAAAGTTTGCACTGACGATTTGCTGCTGTCAATAAGTGTCTGCCAATTTTCCTGTTGTAGGGCTGGCAATTTCAGTTTTGTAAACTCTTTTTTAACTGAAATACCGCTGACTGAATAACCGTGCAAATGAGCTGGCAAATTCCATGAAATATTGGGATCTGGTTGATGTTTTACAGGCTCGACATTCCCCCGCCAAGCAGCCCCCATAATTTGCATTGTTTGATATATTACCGTTTGCCATCCCTTTTGTTTCAAGTAATCCAAACCCTTAGCCACAGCGGGAGCAGCTAAATCGTGAAATAAAATTATTGCATCTTCTTCTGCCAATTTTTCGCAGGCGATCGCATCATTTAACGGCCCATCACCTTCGTGTTCTCCGTCAATAAAAATTAACGACCATTTGCGGTTCAAATCCTTTGCTAATTGCTCTACTCTCTGAGGGCTGTAACCGGGTATTAGTGTCACGGAAGTTTGCACGCCAGAGGCATTGAGAGCGCCTTGAATTGAATCGATCGCGCTTTGTCTAATATCTTCTCTTTCTAAGAGCGGATCGACGACATCTAACTCAACTCCGGCGAGGGCTAAATGACAAGCAGACCAACCCAGCCAGCAGCCGATTTCTAAGGCTTTTTTACCTGCAAATTGCAGGGCTGTATTGTAAAGGATGTGTGCTTCGTCGCGGCTGAGAAATCCGACTGAACTAGCACGGCGATCGACATACCAATTGTGCTTGATTTCCCGGCGCAGATACGGCCACGGACAAGTATTAGTATCGCCCACAATCATGTTGGGAAAGTACGCATCGGGGAGAATATTTTTTAGTCCGGGCGAGACGTAATCTCCGGTGGGTAACAAAGTATTGTTTGTGATTTCAGATTGTGGTTGTACTGATTTTAATTGTGGGGATACTGGCTGTTGGATCGGTTGGTAGCGGAGACTAATTTCTATTTGATTGCCGTCGGTTGTTGCTATTTTTACTAAGTCGTGCTTGTGACCGGTGATGTGCAGAATGCCGATCGCCCCGTGCGGCAAATACGGCTCCACAAAACAAGCTTGCTGCTTGTCCCAGACGGGCAAACCGAAGTTGCAACTCCAGTTGCAGCCCGCCGGCAGCATCTCCGTGCGATCGAACATTTCAGTACCGTAAACCAGCCGATTTAAGGCTATTTGGTCAGTCATCAAAGAAACGTGCCGCTGCAATCCCTCATCCAGATATTGGGCCCAAAGTTCCCAATGCGGCGCATCTTTGTGCAGGGCAAAGATACCTGCATTGATAGTTGGATAGCTGTGCAACTGTTTGGCAACTTCTTCCCCAAAAGCGGCTTGATAATCGCGATAAACAAATTCCCAGTACCAAGGCAATTTGCCGTAAGCTAAATAATAGCCTCTATCTAATTCGGGAACAACTGCCAAACCCCGTTTTGCAGCGCCTTTTACGAATAATTCCACAGCTTGCCAATCCTGCACCCAAGCATCAGCATCTATCCACAGATAGATGTCAAACTTGGGGAAGTAACGGCGCAGAAACGGACGGGCTAAAAGTCCTTTGAGATAGTGAGGCGCTTCATTTTTGCCGGGAAAGTTGAATTCCCAATCGGGTTTTTGAATGATATTAACTTGTGTTTCCAGCCACTGCAACTGTTCGGGAGTGCAGCCGAGATCGAAAAAGCCGATCGCCACATTAGCGCCCTCTGGTTTTTCCCGCACCGATAAAATAGTACCTCGCACCAGTTCAAAGTAATTTGCATCGGCGGCCGTGATGGTGATAATCTGCATAAATAGCTTGTATTCTAAAATAAAATGCTGACTATACTGTAGGGTGCGCATTGCGCACCTTACTATAGAGTAGCAATATTAATCAAATTATACTATCGAGGATGACTTATGAAAAACTCAAAAGGAAAAGTTTATCTAGTCGGTGGGGGGCCCGGAGATTGTAACTTGATGACAATGCGATCGCAAAAACTGCTCTCCCAAGCCGAAGTCTTAATCTACGACGCCCTCATCGACATCCCGCAGCTCGAATTAATCCCAGCAACTTGTCGGAAAATAGAAGTCGGGAAACGCGGCGGCAAACCTTCCGCCCAGCAGCAAGAAATTAACCGCTTGCTGGTAGAACACTGCCAACTAGGCAAACAAGTAGTGAGACTTAAAAGCGGCGATCCGTTTATTTTTGGTCGCTCCAGTTCCGAGATTCAAGCATTGATAACAGCCGGGTGCGAGTTTGAAGTCGTGCCGGGAATTTCTTCAGCCTTGGCCGCACCTTTACTAGCAGGAATTCCCCTCACAGATCCGGTGATGAGCCGCTGTTTTGCTGTGATGAGCGCCCACGAACCGGATGCGCTAGAATGGCAAGCTTTGGTGCGGATAGAAACTTTGGTAATATTGATGGCAGGACGCAATTTAAATGAGATAATTTGGCAATTGCAAAAACACGGACGATCGCCCGAAACTGCGATCGCCATTATCCGAGATTGCGGCCGCCCCGAACAGCAAATCTGGATCGGAACACTCTCCGATATTGTACAGCAAACAACAGGTGAATCTCTATCGCCTTGCGTCATGGTCATTGGCGAAGTAGTCAGATTGCGCGAATTTTTAATCCAGCCCGAAAGCACAAACATGAGCCATACACCTGTCACCGCTAACCACAGCCAACCGCTAGCCGGAAAAACGATTTTAGTCACCCGCGCAGCTTCTCAGTCAGGTCAATTTAGCGATCGGCTCCAGCAACTAGGAGCCCGCGCGATCGAAATGCCAGCCTTGGTAATTGGCGCCCCTTCGAGTTGGGAACCGTTGGATAGCGCGATCGGCCAATTGTCAAGCTTTCACTGGTTAATTCTCACTTCCCACAACGCCGTAGACTGGTTTTTTCAGCGATTGCAAGCAAAAGGCAAAGACGCGCGGAGCTTGTTTGGCATTAAAATAGCAGTAGTTGGGAAAAAGACAGCAGAAAGTTTGCGATCGCACTCGCTACAACCAGACTTTATTCCACCCAACTTTGTCGCCGATTCCCTAGTCGAAAACTTTCCCGACAACTTGCAAAACTGCAAAATCTTATTTCCCCGAGTAGAAAGCGGCGGGAGAGAAGTTTTAGTCAAAGAATTCACCGCCAAAGGAGCGCAAGTAATCGAAGCACCAGCTTACCAATCTTGCTGTCCCGAAACAATCGATCCGATCGCCCTAGACGCACTCCAGAATCAAGCCGTAGATATCATAACCTTTGCCAGTTCCAAAACCGTACACAACTTTTGCCACCTGATCGAAACAACTCCCGAATTTTCCTTGTCTGAGGATTGGCTAGAAAGCATTTGCATCGCATCCATCGGCCCGGAAACCTCCAAAAGCTGCCAGAATTTATTGGGCAAGTTAGACCTAGAAGCGACAGAATATACGTTAGATGGGTTGACTGAGGCGATCGTCCAATGGGCAACAAAACATCAAAATTTATAACTTTCCTCTTCAGTCTGCGGAGGCAGACTTCGTTTGTATAGACGCGGTTTCAACCGCCGTTTTCATTTTTTCGGGCCGAGGCAGAGCCTCTGGATCTCGGTTCCAAGGCAGAGCTTTGGAACCAGTTAATCTATAGGTCGCAATAATTTGATGAATTAGGATAAAATGGTTGTAAAATAACTAGGAGAAAACATGACCGCAAAAGACCAACTTCTGCAAGAAATTGACCAAGTACCCGAACCGATGTTAAAAGAAGTGCTTGAGTTTGTACTAGCCCTCAAAGCAAAACATCCTGAAAAATCCGATAAAAGTGATGTTTGGAACGCTTATCTAGCATCTAAAAAAGAACGAGAGGAGGTTTACCGTCGCCTTGCAAACTCCTAGATTTATCTCCCTAGATGAAGTTCTAGAACTTCATGAAGACCAAATTTCTAGCTTTGGCGGCACTTCCGGCGTTAGAGATGAAGGCTTGTTAGAGTCAGCGTTGGCTCAGCCTCAAGCAACTTTTGGCGGTCAACTTTTGCATCCAACAATTAGCGAACAAGCAGCCGCCTATCTCTATCACCTAGCAATGAATCATCCATTTATTGATGGTAATAAGAGAACCGCTTTTGCCGTGGCAGATACCTTTTTGCGTTTGAATGGTTCACGCTGAATTTGACGGACGATCGAGCTTATGATTTAGTCATGCAAGTCGCACGGGGAACGATGACTAAGGAAGAATTAAGCACCGAATTCGAGTCAGGTATTGTTGCGTTTTATTAACAAGTAAGTTGGGGAACATACGTTGAGATTAGGAAGGTGCGCAGTGCGCACCCTACCACTGAGTGTCGAGATAGGGAATCGCGGAACAAAATAGCGAGTAAAATTATCAGTAAAGAACAAAGCCGATCGCCGATCGCGTCAAAACATTAATCAAACTAAAAACCCAAAAAGCCCAAACCACCGCCAGCAGCGAACTCCCATACCCAACTACAAATTAGCAACAGCCATGAATATGAATTTTTCTCGTTATGACACCTTAAGCACCTTGCTAGCAGGAACCACCGCAGCCTTAACCATCGTCATCAGCCAACCGGCGATCGCCAAAACTCCCCAAGAAGTAGCCAGCATCGCCGGGCCGCTGACAGTACAAATCAATAGTTCCCTCGGAGACGGTTCCGGGGTAATTATTGCCAAAAACGGCAAAAGTTACACAGTTTTAACAGTCAATCACGTCGTAGAAAAAGCAGACGTGAAATACACAGTTCGCACGTCGGCGGGCAAAAACTATCCAGCCACCGCCGTCACCCGCTTGCAAACAGCCCCAACAGATCCGGATTTAGCAGTAGTAAAATTTGAAAGTCCCGAAGAATATCCAGTGGCGACGATCGCCGATTCCGACAAAGCCGTCATCGGCACTCAAATCTTCGTTTACGGCTATCCCGCTACGGGCGGACTCTTCGGCGCCGAACGAGAACCCGAAATGTCTCCCGGACTCGTTACCAGCCGCCCGCGCGATCGCCGGGAAGGTTACACTTTGCGGTATCAAGCCGTCACTTGGAGCGGCATGAGCGGCGGGCCAGTTTTTGACTCCGAAGGCCGAGTCATCGGTTTGCACGGACAAGGCGAATTCGGTTTTGCCCAAATCAGTTCCGGCGAAGTCGCACCAATTAAAACTGGATTTAATGCAGCAGTTCCCATTAATACATTTATCGCCAAGTTAGCGGCTGCGGGAATCAACAAATCCGAGTTAAAAGTAGACAATACTCCCACAACTAGCGGCCCGGTATCCACCGCAAATCCGCAAGATGCCCAAGCGTATTATTTTCGAGGGCTTTCGCGCTTAGATCGGGGAGAGGCTTGGGAGGCGATCGCCGATTTCAACAGAGCACTCGCTTTCAATCCTAAATACAGCCCAGAATTGCATTTTAATATCGGCAATGCCCGTACTTTCATTACCGCCAGCTTGCCCCAACCCGAACCCACCCGCGGTTCCACCGCTATTCAAGCATACACGCTGGCGATCGATGCCAATCCCGGTTTTGCCGACGCCTACTACAACCGAGCTTTAGCTTACCTGACAACAGAAGAAAAACCCAAAGCAATTGCCGACTTTCAAAAAGCAGCAGAACTTTACAAGCAAGGCGGCAGAACAACTGCATATCAAGACGCCCTCAAGCGCCTCCAACAATTGCAGTAGAATTAGAAGTTAAGAATTAAGAATTAAAAATGAATCATCCCATTTTTAGTTCTTAATTTAGTTCATACACACAGCAGGTAAATAACAATGACTGCTATCACCTTAAATCTCAATTCCGTTGTCCAACTAACTTCCGAACAGTTTTATCAACTGTGCGAAGAACACCCAGAATTGAAACTAGAACGCAACGCCAACGGAGAATTAATCGTCATGCCGCCAACCG
>RDYN01000208.1 GCA_004293365.1 Oscillatoriales cyanobacterium
CGGTATCGCCGAATACGTAACTGAAGAAACTGGTTTCAAAATAGAGCCAACTTCTAGAGAGTATCTTACTCAGGAGTTAACAAATAAAATTCAGATTTTAGTCGAAGACGATCGCTTGCGGGAAGGTATGTCAGCTAAGTGTATCGCAAAAGCCAAAGAATTTGCATGGGAGCGAAAAGCAGAAAAAATTGTTGAAATTTATCATAAAATTATTGAGGCTAAAAATGTCGCTCGCTCTAAATAAGCTGTTGTACATCTAGATTGTCTGTGGTAATTGAGGAGAACAGGGGCCGCGAACTTGAAGATTTTTGTTCGGTTCCCCAAATATACAATTTAAACGCGCAACAGCTTAGGGGTTGCAGCTTAATACTATAGCAATCCTTTGGTTGGTTCTTCTAGAATACAATTGCATGGCGCGGATTTTATTTATACGCAAGTCCCTCAATAGCTTTTCCAACTCCCATACGAGGTATGCCGAGGTATGCTGCAACCCTTACCGTGTCAAGCTTTTCATGCCAAAATGGGTCCGCGAACCTTTAAGAGAAAGGCTATACATCAATCAATTTATTGGGTGGAAAACAATTTATGCGAATTGCAATTGTTGGTCAAAATGCTTCAACTAAGTTCGGGGGCGAGTCATTGCTGCGGCTGAACTACTTCCGGATACTTCGATCGCGCAACATAGAGACGTGGTTGCTGGAAAGGTGTAGACTTGCTCCTGGAAGCCTTTGCCACCGTCGCCGCTCAAACTGGTGCAGTATTGGAAATCATGGGCGATGGGGACATCCGAGGGGAACTATAAGCTCAAGCAGCTCGTTTTGCCCGTGCTAGCATGGTGCACAGCCTGGTTCACACGCGGCTGGAGCTTGCGGTTACCCATCGGTTACCCCGTACTTGCCTACCGCATTTACCACCGGATGCAGCAGCAGAATTTGCCAGCCAAGGATGCTGCGCTTTATGCGATATCTTGCGTGCTGGGGAATTTTCCTCAATTGCAGGGTTAGATGATGTTTCACCAGCGCCGGTTGCTCAGACAGCGCAGCAACTCGATCGAATACAAGACATCAAACCCATCAATTGAGCAAGTTACAATGAGTGCTAAGTCTACTAAGTAGGTCAGTTACCATCAACTTAACTTGTTTTTTCTGGAACTTCTCCCCTGTATTTCCAGGTCGGGTGTTGATGTAGAGGCGGATTTTTCCATTAACCTCTACAGCAGACACTCACATCGGGAAAAAACGCTTCATATCGATTAATCCATTCAAAACTCAACTTCCAAATATCCATCGATCGTCAGCAAAGGAATCTAACCAATGAACGACCAAAAATTAAAAGTTTTACTAATTGTAGAGCAGTGCAATCCTGAATGGGCCTCTGTACCTTTGGTGGGTTACAATTTTGTTGAACAAATTAGCAAGCTAGTAGATGCAACACTTGTCACCCATGCTAGAAATAAATCCGCTCTTCAAAAACACCCTGAATACGAAAAAGTATTTTATCTTGAAGAAGGAAAGCTTGCCACGCAATATTACAAAGTAGTAGAAAAAATTACCGCGAACGGTAAAATAAATTGGCCACTTTATAATGCTCTAAATTATCCAATTTATGAAGAATTTAATCGGCAAGTGTATCAAAAGTTTAAGTTGCCAATACTCAACGGAGATTATGATATAGTTCATGCAATTACCCCGATGATGCCGCGGTATGCGTTTAAGGTAGTTAGTATCTGCCAAAATACTCCTTTTCTGCTAGGTCCAGTCAATGGAGGCATTCCTTTTCCAGCAGGCTTTCAAGAAACTGCCAAACAAGAATTTGCTCAATTCAACTTTTTGAGGGCAGTTGGTCGAGCCTTA
>RDYN01000170.1 GCA_004293365.1 Oscillatoriales cyanobacterium
CTACTATGGCGGAATCTAATAGAGAAATTGCCAGCTAATAAAAGTTTGGTTGTTGACGTTCTGTAAGGGTGGATTGCCGGGGTAATTCCCGGTTTTTTTATTGAGCGATCGCTTTAATCGAATCATGCACATACCTCGATTCTCGTAAGTTTGTTACGTCATTCGATTCTAAGTTTGTTACGTCCAGACCGGGAACCGTGGGGAGGGAACAGTCAATAAAAAACCCGCCGGGCTAGGGCGGGTTAGGTGTAGAGAGTAGGGAGCTAAAGTAGGGACTTACTCTAGGGAATAAGAGGACAGAGGGAAAATGGACAAAAAAACACCCCCTGGTTAGAGGGGGTAGGGTTCTTACTTAGACTTCTGTTAGCCCCACCGACTCGCTTACTCCTAAGTAGTGTCTGAGGATAACGTCAACGCTATTACCGCAAGCGGTTGCTATATGGAGTAATGCGTTGTTATTGTGAGCATTAGCGTGTGCTGTAAGCGTAATGTACGTATGCCGGGTGTGATAAGGACTTAAGTATCCCGATATCTTACCTTTTTCGACTAACTGAGTGACTACACCGGGCGTATAGTATCTTTTTCGAGTTCCATCTGCTAGAATTTTTGAACTTTTTTTCCCTAGCCACGCATCCGATACCGCCGAAATATGAAGATATCGCCCGTGACTACCAGGGAAAATTAATGTACTAACAGTGGTGATTTTCGACTCCAATAACAACTCTCTCAATCGAGAATTTTCGCTAAAATAAAACAAGCGCGCTTCACCTGTTTTGGTTTCTTTGACTTTTCTTGTTGACGAACCCAAGGACTTGCTAAACCTGATTGTGTTTCTTGTGAGGTCAATATCGCTCCATGTAAGCGATAGAGCTTCTGATGTTCTACATCCTGTTAAAAAGTAGAATTCAAACAAGGGTGCTAATTTTTTAGTAGCAATTCGTTCGGATTCGTAGAAAGCCTTAATGATAGTATCACGTTCATCTTTCGTGAAAGCACGGCGGTCAAGCTCAAGCGATTTTTCATCTTGTACCTCATGCCATTCTTTTTCCTCGCCGTTTACTATTTTGCTAGCGTATTTTTGCTGTGTTGTGGTAATAGGTGTAACGTACTTCCCGGTATTAAAAGGATTTTCAGTAACTGAATTCACTATCAAACCTTTCGATTTACAGAATTCAAAAGCTTCATTGAGGCAAGTTACTAAGTATCTTTTTGCACTTAGGGTAATAGCATCAATCCCTGACTGAATCTCGAGTTTTTTGTCACAAGTAAGTATTGATAGATTGTTATTTCCCTGATGATGTTTGTGGTCGCTAGCAACCCAAACAAGCCCTTTGAGTGCGTTAGAGAATCCACGGAAATTTTCTTTAAACGTTGTCTCTTCGACAACAGTCTTTTTCCATTCGAGGTACGCATCCCACATCTCCCCGACGGTGATTTCGGGCGTAGCCTGTACTGCACCAGGTAGTTGCAGTACATCAGCTAATTTGGTGTACTTACCACCTAATAAACCTGCTAAACCGTACTTTTCAAGGGTGCGGTCAAACAGTTTGTCCCATTCAGGATGGTCTAAATCTGCTTCCATCTGGGATGCTATTAGCTCTGCTCGCTTACAGTCATCAGGGTTGCTTGCACTGAAGCCTGCTTTGCCTAAATACAGGTATTTAGGCTTGCCCTTGAGTGATTTACCATCCATCAATTCCCAGAGGGGTGTATGCCGCTTAGGAAACGATAGGCGAATACTGCCCTTATCGATTGCAACTTTAACATCACAAGCGGCTTGAGCTTTATTTCTAGCGTACATAGCTTGTTTCTCCTGAAACTATTGATTTGTCAAGGTTCTGTGGTTTCTAGAGTTTTTCTAGACATGGTCTAGATTTTCTCATTTACCAAAGCAAGGGCTTGAAGTAAGGACTTGCTTTTAATGAGCATAGCATAGGTTTCGTCAAAAGTGTTAATCTTTGACGAAGCTACTTCTAGTTTGGATTATGAGTCGGAGCGATCGATCCAGCTAGCCATGCAGAACATCTTAGGTACGCGCACCACCATAATTATCGCCCACCGCCTGAGTACAATTCGCGAAGCCGATGCGATCGTCGTACTCGACGGCGGTAAAATCGTCGAAGTTGGCAGCCACGACGAACTCTTGAACCAAAAAGGCATTTACCGCCGCCTGCACTCCCTGCAAGAAACCGGCGAATTAATTAAGTAGGAATTTCCGCTGAGCCCAGACTTCGGGTTCTATAAGAATCCTAGACGCAGAGGTGGCCAGAAACCGGGTTTTTACCAAAATAGTCGTTGTAACCCTCAGATTCGGTAAAAAACCCGGTTTCTTGTAAAGTTCGTAGTGCGGACTTCAGTCCGCAAGGTTCGTAGTGCGGACTTCAGTCCGCAAGGTTCGTAGTGCGGACTTCAGTCCGCAAGGTTCGTAGTGCGGACTTCAGTCCGCTTCCCGGCAGAGGACTTGCACGCGCGAACTGTTTTTGTTATTGTAATCGACCGGACACGATATAACTTATCGGTTCAGCTTTTAATGATTAGACTTTCAAATGTCATGTTGCAAAAAAAGAAGAATCTGCTAGGATGTTTAACTGTGGGTACAAATGGGTCGGTGCCCGAGCGGTTAATGGGGGCGGACTGTAAATCCGCTGGCTACGCCTACGCTGGTTCAAATCCAGCCCGGCCCACCACAATTCACATAAAAGTTAAAAGTTGAAAATTAAAAGTCAAACATTTTAATTTAGCATTTTTAATCTTTTATGCCCGTGTAACTCAGGGGTAGAGTACCTCCTTGGTAAGGAGGAAGTCGCGAGTTCAAATCTCGCCACGGGCTTAGCTTTTAAATCATTATGGGTTAGCCATTTAAGAATCTCAGTTAATTAACGATTAGCGATTTCCACTCATATTCCACTCATCTCGTATTTAAGTCTACAAAAAAAGCGCATAAAGTCCCATAATCCTAAGGTTTATCTCCCGTAACTTTAGTTTGCTCCGAGTTTTTTTTGTGTAGCCTACCGATCGATCCCTGACTCAGACCCCGGACAATCGCGGGCGGAGTTAGGGTTTTTTAAAGGCGAACCGGGAGGAAGATTTGCCGCCGTTTTTTCAACAGGGGCGATCGACCTTTAGAAGTGCCCAAACAACCAGAAATCAGCGTTTAAAAGTCATTAAGTACAAAAAAAGTATTCATTTCGGACAATAGACAACTATATAGCCTAGCGAAACCCCATATTTGAAAGCTTGGCTTAGCCCGTGACTTGTAAATCCCAGGCTAAGCCAAGTTACGATGAGAATTATTAGTTTTTGTCGCTCTTGGCTAATCAGGCAATTTTTGCCCGTGATGCCCTAGCTATCTTAGGAAAGGAAGCGGTACGCCCCGCCCCGCTTCCGAACCGTCGCCAAGACAAAAATGCTTGATTGGGAACCTGTCTGCGGGGATGAGGTATTCAGCGGGAGTTGTTAAATATGAGTTTATCTTTTAAGCAGTTGACCCTTTATGTCACTTTGCTGTCTGTTGGGGGAGGCATCGGCTGGTTGGGGAATCGCTATCTACAAGGCTCAAACAATCTAGAAACCGGATCTGTTTTGCCCGTGGTGCGCCAGCAAATCCCCTCCTATGTGTCTCCTCCCGTTCAGGAAAATCGCGCAGTCGATCGCAGCAATCCCAATTTTATTGCTGAAGCAGCCGAAAAAGTCGGCCCGGCTGTAGTCCGGATTGACGCATCGACTAAGGTGACAAATCAAGTCCCCGAAGCTTTCAACAATCCTTTGTTTCGCCGGTTTTTTGGGGACAATTTGCCCAAGCAGGAAGAACGAGTCAGGCGCGGTACTGGTTCGGGGTTTATTCTCACTGCTGACGGCCGCATCGTGACTAATGCTCACGTTGTCTCCGGGACGGATACTGTGAAGGTGACGCTCAAAGACGGCCGCGAATTTGAGGGTAAGGTGCAGGGCGTCGATCCGCTGACGGATGTTGCTGTGGTGAAAATTAATGCCAAGGAACTGCCGCAGGTGGCTTTGGGCCGATCGGACAATATTGTACCGGGACAGTGGGCGATCGCGATCGGCAATCCTTTAGGTCTCGACAATACCGTAACTGTGGGCATTATCAGCGCCACCGGTAGAACCAGTTCCCAAGTAGGCATCCCCGACAAGCGAGTCCGGTTCATCCAAACCGACGCCGCCATCAACCCCGGCAATTCCGGCGGCCCGCTACTGAACGACCAAGGCGAAGTAATTGGCATCAATACCGCCATCCGCGCCGACGCTCAAGGCTTGGGATTTGCAATTCCGATCGAAACCGCCAAACGAGTTTCCGATCAGTTATTCGCCAAAGGAAAAGCCGAACATCCCTATCTCGGCATTCAAATGATCGGCTTGACTCCCGCCACCAAGGCAGAAGTCAACAAACAGCTCGATAATAAAATTACGATCGATAAAGGCGTAGCCGTGACCCGAGTCGTGGAAAATTCCCCCGCCAGACAAGCCGACTTGCGCGCCGGAGATGTCATTCAAAAAATTGACGGAATTGCGGTCAACACTCCCGGGGACGTGCAAGAACGGGTGGAAAACACGAATGTCGGCAAAGAACTCGAAGTGGAAATTAACCGTTTCGGTCAAGTTCAGAAAATTAAAGTACGTCCGGGTGCTTTTCCCATATCGGGGAGTCCAACAGGTGGTTAAGTTCAAGCGGTGGAGATGAAAAATAAATCTAATGCTGGATAGTCCTAGACGCAGAAACCGGGTTTTTTTATCAAAATCCTCCCTGTATCGCGAGGAATTTAGGATTAAAAACCCGGTCTCTTAATTCGCTGTCCGTCCAGGAATGTTTATTTTTTTAACAAGTTTCATCTTTCTGGCTTGCCAAACCCGTCGCTCTTTTTACTTGTCTTTGGTAGGGTTTGGTTTAATTGAACTCGTGCTTGCTAAATTTTCTTCTAGGTACATCCTCTGCTCCATTTGTCTGAGAAAATAGCCCGTCATCATCGCTGAAGCTAGCAAATTTGCTAAGTTTTCGCGGTCTGTGGTAATTTGGACGTTAAAATTGTCTGAAGGCAAGACACCGACAAGTCCTTGAACGTTGTGAGTGATAATTTCTTTGATTTCTGGGCTGGCGGACTTGGCGATGCGGGCTAGAACCTCCGGGGATTGGTGTTGGAGGTACTTCAGAAGTGGGTTTACTGCGGTTTGTTGGGCATTGGAATTGTCAAAGTCAGGGTGAAAAACCATTGGGCGATTCTTAATTTCTGGCTTGCTACATTCTACCAGAAACAATGCGGAAGAGAGCCTCTGCCTTTAAAGGAGAGGGTGAAACGTGACCTCCGAGTGTTTTAACCCGTCGTTTATCTTTTTTCCGGCATACCTCTACTAAATCGTGTATGATTTAGTAGGAGGCGATTAAACGATGTTAACGCTCACTTACGAGTACAAGGCGCTGCCTACAAATGAGCAAATTCAGCTAATCGAACACACTTTAACCCTGTGTCGGAAAGTGTGGAATTTTGCTCTGAGAGAACGCAAAGATTGGCTTAACTCTCGCAAGTCTTCTGTTAATGCTTGTTCTGTCGTCTCTGAATACATCATGCCAGTAGACATACCTTATCCAAATTGGGCAATACAATGCAAGTCGCTTACTGCTGCAAAAGAGCAATTTCCTGAATTAAAAACAGTTAATGCTCAAGTATTGCAACAGGTTTTGAGGAAATTGGAAACCGCTTTTGTGGACATGACTCGCAAAAAGATGGGTTTTCCACGATTCAAAAACAGGTACAGGATGCGTTCGTTTGTGTATCCGCAATTAGGGAAAGGTCAACTTTCGCGGGGCAATCAAATCAAGCTGCCTCAATTAGGATGGTTGGAATATGTCAAATCGCGAGAAATTCCAGATGGATTTGCTGTCAAACAAGCTCGGATTGTTCGCAAAGCGTCTGGATATTTTGTGATGTTGATCCTAGAGTGTGATGTCAGCGTACCAAATCCCGTGCCATCGGGTCATCCGGTTGGCATAGACTTGGGACTTGACAAATTTGCAGCAACTTCTGACGGTGAATTGATTGAACGTCCTCGATTTTTGAAGACACTGCATCGCAAGCTGAAATTGCTGCAACGCAGGTTAAAGCACAAAAAGAAAGGCTCAAACAACCGCCATAAACTTACCCGGAAAATTGCTCGACTTCACCAACGAATTGCAGACACCCGCAAAGACTGGCATTTTAAATTAGCTCATAAACTTTGCAATGATGCTGGGATGGTGTTTGTTGAGGACATTGATTTTAGGGTGTTGGCAAAAGGAATGTTGGGCAAGCACACCTTAGATGCTGGTTTTGGGCAATTTGTCTCAATTTTGCAATGGGTGTGTTGGAAGCGCGGCGTATATTTCGATGAAGTAAACAAAAATTACACGTCGCAAGTTTGCCCGAGCTGCGACACTCACACTGGCAAGAAAGATTTAAGCAACAGGATTCATTCTTGTCCCCATTGTGGATACATCACACATCGAGATGTTGCTGCGGCACAAATCATCCGCAATCGTGGTTTAGTTCAACTGTCTGAGGTGGGACGCGTCTTGGACATTAAAGAAAGGCGTTGCTGAATCAAGATATGAATGCCCCAGGAATGGGAATATCATCAAATTTTAAGTAATGTATTAATAACTTAATAGAATGCTTGAGCATTTCCT